>CAVPPD010000030.1:0-67512 GCA_963707155.1 uncultured delta proteobacterium
TCATTCCAGTGCGAAAACCGTAAAGGACTTTTCGAAGCGACCGTCAAGGCCTTCCACTACGAGTTGCTTTCCATCGAGCATCCAGAATGTATGTTTGACGGGGGGTACCATTGCCGATATGTGGTCAAATGGAATATTTCCCACTCGGCCCTGATGAAACGCTGGAGGAACATTTCCATCATCCTTCTGCCTCTCCTGAATTTACCTTTTTTACTCACAAACCCGCATTGGCTGTTTGGCTCCATACCGACATCCATATGCCTTTACCTCTTCCTGGATCGCTTTGCAGTTGGCGCCAATCTCGATGAGATTTCTGCCAGTATCGACCATCTGAACAGATCCAGGAACCAGCTCATCAACCAATTGGACTCCAACTACAACAACGCCATGCTGACGAGCGAAATCGGGCATGCCATCAGCCTGCAATCTTCAATCGACAAGGTTATTATCAAGATCGTCAGCACCCTGGAAAATCGTCTGGACTTTGACCGTGGCATGATCCTGATCGCCAATGAGTCGAAAACCAAGCTGACATACCGGGCCGGGTTCGGGCACATCGATGAACATCGTCACCTTTTACAAAAGGCAAGCTTCAGCCTGGACAAATCTTCCTCACGCGGTGTCTTTGTCGAGGCGTTCAACAACCAGGTTCCCTTCCTTGTTGATGATTTTGAAATGTTTGAAAGACGGCATTCCACTCACAGCGTCAACCTGGCAAAAGCCCTGAACGTCAAATCTTTTGTCTGCTGTCCAATTATCTGTGAAGGGGAGAGTGTCGGGGTCCTCGCCGTCGACAACCTTAAATCGAGTCGCCCGCTCATGCAGCGGGACAAGTCGTTGCTTATGGGGATTGCGCCAGTGATTGGAGTCGCTATCCGTAACGCCGAGTTACTGTTGGCTAAGGATAAGGAGTTCCGCTCCACCTTGCAGGTACTCGCAGCATCGATAGAATCACGCGATCCGATGACTGCCGGACACAGTGAAAAAGTGACCGAATATTCGGTCGGCATCTGTGATGAGATGAAGTTGGATTTCGAATTTCGGGAGTGCGTCAGAGTTGCGGCCCTGCTTCATGATTACGGTAAAATCGGTGTCCCTGATTCGATTTTGAAAAAAGAGGGCCGACTGACAAGCGAAGAGTACGAAATCATTAAAACGCACACACTGCAGACGCGCGACATACTCAGGCAGATCAATTTTGAGGGAAAATATATTGACGTCCCCGAGATTGCCGGTTCTCACCATGAGAAGTGGGACGGATCCGGGTATCCTCAGGGGTTAAAGGGAGAGCTGATTCCGCTTGGTGCGAGAATCGTTGCGGTCGCCGATTTCTTCGAAGCAATCACTTCGAAGCGTCATTACCGTAATCCGATGCCCGTCGAAGTCGCAGTGAAGTTGCTACGCAAAGAAAGCGGCACGTCTTTTGATGGAGACATTGTCGAAGCGTTCATCCGTTACTACAAACGTCACTACAACGGGGGGCCGCAAGACCCTGGAGCCGGAAGTGGGAATAGCTGCACAATCAGGTCGAAGCGTATCCCGGTACAATCACCGGTACAAGTCTGCACCGATGAGAAAGCCCTTCTGGGAAGGGCTCATGACATCAGCATGAAAGGGCTCTACGTAAGCGTCCCTGAGAATTTGCAGGAGGGTGTTTTCATCAGACTGGAACTCCATCTGCCTGGTCAGGACAAACCACTTGAGGCTTCGGGACGCGTAGCATGGTCCAACAAGGGGGACAATCGTCCCAAGCCGTTCTACCCGCAGGGCTATGGTGTCGAACTGACCGGCTTCGAAAACACAAGCGAGGAATTCCTGGAAGAATACCTTGAGCAATACCTCCCTGAGAGCAGCAGGGTTCATTAACCTGAAGGCGGTTTCTGGCCCCTGGCAAGGATGAGCGGAGTGTAGGCAAAGCGACGGGGGTCTGTAAAATATTCGATGAACTCTCGCTCAAAGCCGGCGAAGCCATCTTCGTATTCCGCGAAGCTTAAACCGGAACGTCGACCTGCCAGTTCGATCTTGTGCCACCAATTCCACCTGTCGAATTCCGACAACTCGCCAAAAACCAGATGGTGCATTCTGACATCGACCCGGAGGTCCTGGAAACCGAGGTCGTGCAGATATGTGAACAATTTCCGGCCGACAAAAGGGTCAAAATTATTTTTCACCTGCTGTGCTTCCGCAATCTGCTGAAACGTCTGCTCCAGTCGCCCGGACATCCCGTAATGGTTCATACAGTTTTGATCGAGATCGGCCAGACAGAAGAGGCCACCGGGCTTGATGGAGTTGGCCACGTGTGCGAGCAACTGGAATGACTCCTTGTGAAAATATTCGAGGACAAAACGTATCCAGACGAAATCGAACGAGCCCAGGTCGCTTAAATCGTCAAAGAAATTACGGCAGACATAAGTAATGTTGTTCTGCCCGTATTTATCTTGTGCATATCCGACTCTTTCCTCGGAACGGTCGACACCAACAGCACTGCCTGTCTCACCGACACACTGGGCAAGGGCTGATGTTGTGACTCCGGGACCACAACCGACGTCGAGAACCCTCATCCCGGGTTCGATCCCGGCCCACCGAGCCTGATCGACAACGGCCTGAATATCGGTTTTATTCTCGAGTCTTTCTCTTTCGTGTTCGCTTTCTGGAAAATATGGTTGGCTTGTCAAGACAGTCTCCGTCAATTTAAGATGCCCCCCGGTAGTCAGGCTAGCAAATTAATTCCAGATTCCAAAGATAATTATCAACATGCCCTGCTCTATACACGGACATTTTCATAAACCATCGTCAGGGTTAAAGGTTAATACAAGAATTTTCGCAGAAACCACCAAATATGTACCAAAAACTATTGAAGGGCACCAAATGCTGTGGTAGATTCCTTAAAATTCATCAATGGAGGAGGGGGATGTCACATCGTTTTTTTTGTGACTTTGCCGATCAGGTGCTCAGACGTCTGATCGTCAGGGTCGTCGGCTTGGCGAGTATCATGGTTGCAGGTTCCTATTTTTTCTAACATGCTCATTCTCGATCAGGAAGCCCCCGGCAACAATGGCCGGGGGCTTCCTGTCTGTACCACGCAAAATACGACTAAATCTTTACAACCACTTCAGCAGGACGTATAAAGGATCAAATCTGCCCATCCCGCCCCGGACCCCGGATTCAGGAGGCTCCATGAAACTTCGCATACTGTTACTGACTGCCTGTTGCTCATTGATAACGGCAACAGCACTCGCCGCAGGCTACGGTGTCTTTACCCAGGGAGCATCCGGTCTCGGCCAGGCAAATGCGGTCGTCGCGCACACAACCGGGCCGTCATCTGTCTATTTCAACCCGGCATTGATCAACGATGTCCCCGGCACCCAGGTTGAGGTCGGCACTACGGCAATTTACGCCGATCGCGAAATAGACCTAGTGAGTGGCGGCAACGAAGAAGCAGATACCGAATGGAACGTCCCGTCCACGTTCTACCTGACCCACGAACTCAATGAGCAGCTGACAGCGGGCCTTGGGGTCTTCTTCCCCTTCGGCCTGTCAAACAAGTGGGATGAAGATTACGAGGGCCGTTACATCGGCACCGAAGCCGAACTGTTTACCACCAACATTAACCCGGTGATCTCCTGGCGAGTCAACAAGCGTGTTTCGCTTGCTGCCGGCGTTTCGGCCATCTATCTTGATTCAACCCTGAAGAGCAAGGTCAACCAGACCGCAGCATATCTGATGTTACAGAATCTGGGCGCCCCCTTGCCTCCTCTCGCAGCCCCTTTAAACGATATCGAGCAGAAGTTCGAGGGCGATGACTGGGGATTCGGCTACAACCTCGGCCTGTTGTTCAAACTGACTGACACTCTTTCTTTCGGGGCAGCTTATCGCAGCGAAGTCGAATTTGATATTGATGGAGCTGATGTCAAACTCACCGGGGTGAGCCCCCTCCTGTCCTCTGCTTTTCCAAACACCAAAGGCGATGCGAATGTGGACCTGCCTCAGCAGGCAGTGGCAGCCGTCGCAGCACAGCTGACTGAAAACCTGGTGATGGAAATCGGCCTGCGCTGGGAGGACTGGGATTCCACTGACGAACTGAGAGTCGAACTGGAAACACCCGTTTTCTTTCAAACCTCACAAACCATCCCGCGCGACTGGCAGTCAACCTGGACCTACAATATAGGGGGTCAGTATCAACTCACTGAGACGATGGCTTTAAATGCCGGATACCTGTACGGCCAGAATGCTGTTCCCGGTTCAACATTTGAGCCATTGATCCCGGACAGTGATGCTCACCTGTTCTGTCTCGGCACAGATTTCAGCGTCGGTCAATGGGTGGTTTCGGGCTCATTCGGATACGAGTATCGCGAGACACGTGACAAAGAGAATAATATCGGTGATTCGCTGGGATCGGCTGTCGCGAGCGGCGTTGCCGGGGAGTCGGTTGTCATCGGCACGGCCAACGGTGAGTATGATACGAGCATTTACCTGTTCGCATTAAGTGTCGGCTACCGGTTCTGATTTGAAACAAGCTCAGAACTAGAGACGATGAACATACCGCAGCTTCAGCGATCAGACGGCCAGGTTTCCAGGGATGAACAGCGAGAGGAGGGCTCTCAGGAAAGAGCGATGCCGGCAATTCGGTAGCGACAATGGTTGCAGCAATTGTCGGTCAACTCTGTCTCGACGAGTTTAAGACGCTGCCGGCGGATGACTGTCTTGCCGCAACCTGGGCAGTGCGTATCACCACCTCCAGGGTCATCAACATTCCCCAGATAGACGTATTTCAGGCCGGCCTCGCGACCAACGTTCCGGGCGAGGATCAAGGATGCGACAGGTGTCGGCGGCCGATCGAGCATCTTGTAGGTCGGATAAAAAGCAGAAAGATGCCAGGGAACATCAGGGCCAAGTTCTTCGGCGATAAAAGTCGCAATTCCCCGCAACTCTTCCTCGCTGTCATTATGCCCCGGAATCACCAGGGTGGTCACCTCGAGCCAGATACCGAGCCGTCGATAGTCCCTGAGGCAATCAAGTACACCATCGATCGAGGCGCCGGTTACCTCTTTATAGAACTGATCCGTAAATCCCTTGAGATCGACATTAGCGGCATCAAGATATGGAGCAATCGCTTCAAGAGCCTCTGTGGTTGTGTAGCCGTTGGTAACAAAAACGTTTTTTAGCCCGGCCTCCCTCGCCTTGACTGCAGTATCGAACGCATATTCAAAATAGATCGTCGGCTCGGTATAAGTGTATGCAATACTTTTCGAGCCACTCTCCAGGGCATGTCGAACGACCTCCGACGGGGTCAACTCTGTGCCCGGGATGCCGGGATGTTCGTGAGGCCATTGAGAAATCTGGTGATTCTGGCAATGAAGACAGCGGAAGTTGCAACCCACGGTTGCAATCGACAGGACGGGTGAGCCAGGGCAGAAATGGTACAGGGGCTTTTTCTCGATCGGATCAAGGTTCTCGGCTACGGCGCACCCATAAACCAGAGAATAGAGGCTCCCCTCGCGATTTTCCCGAACGCCACAACGCCCCCGCCGCCCCGCTGTGATCACACAGTGAAACCGACACAGGTTGCAGCGCACCCTGCCACCGTCTGCGACTTCCCAGAATTTTGCCGGATGTAGGTTCACAGGGCCATTATAACAGAGACGAGACAAGTGGCGAGAGGATCTGTCCGGCATGCCGGCACGTTATGAGTTTTTAACTTGTAACGGGGCTTAAATCAGCCTGGATCCTGAAGGCATCATTGACGCCGGGCTCTCAATGGAGAGAGCCCAGCCATGCCATGAGATGTCAATAATGTACCCGGTGAGATAATTTTTTGGCAACGTCTTTCGCGCTTTTGATTTGCTCAGGAGTCAGCCGACCATCCAGGATCGCCACATTCTTTTTTGCATTTTCGTTGCCTATGCTGCTCGCAACAGACCACCAGGCATAGGCCATCTCAGAATTCCCTTCGTTATGATAGACACCGCCGAGACTGATCATTGCCTCGATATCTTTCTGAAATGCGGCTTTTTCAAACCACCGGATCGCGGCCTTTGGGTCTTTCGTAACGCCAAGGCCATCTCTGTATGCAACAGCGAGATTATTTTGCGAGTCCGAAATCCCCTGTTCAGCGGCAAGAAGCCACCAATGAGCAGCCAGGGTGTAATCAGTGTCAACTCCCGTGGCAGAAAAATACATATTTGCCAGAGCGTTTTGGCTCAGAGCATATCCCTGTTCAGCGGAAGCCTGGAACCATCTCATTGCCTCTGTGTAGTTTTGAGAGACACCCCTGCCTTCAAAATATAAGCTCCCCAGTATATATTGAGCCTCGCTGTCGCCAGCGTTTGCCTCAGACAACCACAGATCCACGGCTTTATTGAGATCACCTTTTTGAAAAGCTTGCAGTGCCTCGTCCGTTTGGGAGGCAAAAACTGTTGAAACGGCACTTGTCAAAAAAAACAGTAGCATCAGAAATGAACCGACCTGTTTCACAAAACCTCCATTTATTCATAATGAAATGAACACGACGTTTACACGTGTCAACTATATTAGAAACTTCGGATGGGCACGCTGCAGTTTTTAAAACTATTTAAAACATAAACCGCCGCATACCAACATTCATGAGAACCCCGACGCCGGTCATGGTCGTGATCATGCTCGTCCCACCATATGAAAAAAGTGGCAGAGGGACGCCAACGACCGGCAGCAGTCCTATCACCATACCGAGATTAACGACGATGTGCCAGAAGAACATGGCCGAGACACCGATGGCAAGGTACATACCGAAACGGTCGCTGGAACGCAACGCAATATGCAGCCCCCAGAGTACGATCAGGCAGTAAAGCGTCAACAGCAACAAGCAGCCGAGCAGCCCCCACTCCTCGGCAAAAACCGAGAAGGCAAAATCCGTGTGACGCTCTGGCAGGAAGGACAGTTGAGATTGTGTTCCCTTCATGAAGCCCTGCCCACCGAAGCCACCACTGCCAACGGCAATCTTCGACTGTATGATATGATAACCTGCACCAAGCGGGTCCTGCTCCGGGTTGAGAAAGGTCAGAATCCTCCGTTTCTGGTAATCGTGCAGCAAAAACCATCCGCCACCGGCGGCGGCAAGTCCCGACACAGCCAGAAAGACAACGGAAGAACGTTGAACTCCCGCGAATAGAGCCATTGTTCCACCAATGCACAACACCAGAAGGGCTGTTCCCAGATCCGGCTGTTTCATAATCAGAAGGGCGGGAATCCCGAGGATCAGGCCGGGTGCGATTAATTCGCGCAGGGAAAAACCGCGTAGATGTTCTTTTTCGCTTAAGAATCGTGCAAGAGCAATGATGATCACAATCTTCATGACTTCACTTGGCTGCACATTAAAGCCAGCCAGGCTGATCCAGCGGGTGGCACCCATACTTGTTCTGCCAACAGCGAGGACCAGCAACAGGAGCAGCAGGTTGCCACCATACAGGGGGAAGCTCAGATATTCCAGGTGGCGATAGTCAAAAAGGCAGATCAAGGCAACGATCAGGACACCGAACCCCAGCCAGTAGAATTGTTTGAGATAAACAGGTTGAGCAGCTGTCGTCCATGAAGAGGTGGCGCTGAACATATTGGCGATGCCAAGTGCTGAAATCAGTAAAATCAGCAGCAGGTAAGTCCAATTGAAGTGCGTCACGAGGCGTCTATCAAACATTAATCGGCCTCCGTTGTTGCCCCGGCAAGCGTATCATTGTGATCAGCTGCCTTGGAGAAATAAGCTTCGTATACGGCTTTGGCAACAGGCGCTGCGGCACTTGAGCCATGACCTCCATGTTCAACGACCACCGCAACCGCGATCTGCGGCTTGTCTGCGGGGGCATAAGAGACAAACAGGGCATGATCCCTGTATTGATAGGGGATCGCTTCGTCATCCTTTTCCTGTTCTTCCTCTTCGTCTGATTTGCGTCGAACCACCTGGGAAGTTCCCGTCTTGCCAGCAAACCGGATTGTCTCCATGCGGCTGCGCCACGCAGTACCTCCGACGTCATTGACAACGGCCTCCATGGCTTTTCGCACTGCGCTCAGAGACTTCTCAGACCAGTTCACTTGCATGAGTTTTTCAGGCGCCAGCAGCCAGTCGGCCTGCCCCTCAAGATCAACAACTTTTTGAACGATCTGCGGCTTCCAGACCGTACCACCATTGGCCAAAGCTGCGGTCATCGATGCAAGCTGTAGAGGCGTTGCCAGGACAAAACCTTGGCCGATCGAGGTAATCACAGTTTCGCCATTATACCAACTGGTACCGAAGCGCTTTTTCTTCCAGCTCCTGGTCGGGATCAACCCGGGGCGTTCACCACCGAACGGAAACCCCGTCGATTGCCCCAATCCTAATTGCTGCGCGGCATGCGCAATCCTGTCGATCCCTGTTTCAAGGCCAACCTGGTAAAACCAGACATCACAACTTTCCTTGATCGCTTTATGCAAATCGACAAGGCCATGACCATTTTTCTTCCAGCAACGGTATTCATAGCTGTTACCAAGTTTGAATCTGCCATTGCACTGGACCGAAGTCTCCGGCGTCACGACCTTCGCCTCGAGGGCCGCCAGCGCCACCGCCATCTTAAACGTCGAGCCTGGTGGGTATTGACCACGCAAGACCTTGTTGGTCATCGGGTGTTGTGTATTCTCGATAAGTTCACGCCATTCGTCATTATTGACTCCGCGTGCGAACAGGGCAGGGTCGAAGGTCGGCCTGCTCACGAAAGCCAGGATTTCACCACTGTTAACGTCCAGCGCGACGACAGCTCCCGCATTATCCTCCAGAGCTTTTTCTGCCGCTTGCTGAAGTATCGCATCAATCGTCAGGTAAAGACGCTGTCCGGGCAGAGGGCTCCGTGTCGTCAGCTGACGAAGTTCGCTCCCTCTGACGTTGACCTCGATTCGTTTTTGCCCTGCAGTACCCCGCAATTTTCCTTCGAACATCTGCTCCAGAGCAGTTTTGCCGACCATCTCGCCGGAGCTGTAACCTGAGAACTCTGGATCCTGCAACTCTTCTTCCGTCACCTCACCGAGATAACCGAAAAGATGAGCGGCCATGTCGCCGAAAGGATAGTCTCGAAAGGGCTTCACCTCGACAAGAATTCCAGGGAGATTGACAGAATTCTCCTGAATTTTCTCCATCGACTGGCGACCAACATCTTTGAGAAGAGGGAGTGGCCGGTAGCGCGGCAAGCCCTCTCCGGCCTGCCAACTTCTTTTCAGCTGTTCCACATCGACTTCGAGTAATTCGCCAAGATCTTCAAACAGCTGGTCACGGTCGCCAACTTCCTGACGCAAGGCGGAGACAGTGAAAGCGGGTCGATTATCGACCAACAGTGTCCCGTGACGGTCAAAAATGGCCCCCCGTGGGGCCTGGATAGCGATATGACGGATTCTATTACGTTCGGAGAGGTTGCGGTAATGGTCAACGCCGAGAATCTGCAAATACCAAAGGCGTAGAGCCAGGACAAAGAATACACCGATAACAATCAGTGACGAGGCAACAAAACGACGGCGCAGGCCGGGAGTTTCTTCTGGAGACGGGTTAAGACTCATATCGGCTATCAAGTTTGCGCAGCCCGGGCAGGACCCTGCGAGGCATAAAGGTACGCTGAAGCCAGACGGTTAAACGTAACAGGACGAGGGCGGAAATAAAATTCAGCAGCAGCTGCAGAGGCATCTGCCACATCATTTGTGGCCAAACACGCGTCGTCTGACTGAAAAAGTCAAGGGCAAACGCCAGCAGAACAAACTGCAGCATCGTGCCGGTGAGAACCAACAGCAGCAGCAGTGGCGAGCTCTCAGTGTTCACCCTGGTCACGATGCCACGAACAGCGAGGAAAATACCGAACAAGACAAATCCGTTGAGACCCGGGAACCCTCCGGCAACACCGTCGTATCCCCACCCCAGCAGATAGACGATAAGACCGCCCCTTCGCGGCTCCTCGTGCAACCCGAGGTAGATCACAAGAATCAGCAAGAGATCGGGTTTAGAATACCCTTGCAGCACCACGGGGAAAATAACCGTTTGCAGAACGACGGCGACCCCCGCCATGGCCAAGTAGATCAGAGTGCGGTTCATTGAAGACTCCGCAACAGCACCAGGACTTCCTCAAGGTGGGAGAAATCAACCGAGGGGGTCACCTCAATCGCCTGAAAAAGTCCGAACTCCTGCCGATCGACACGACTGACATGACCCACGACCAGCCCCTTCGGGAAGACCCCGCCCATACCGCTGGTCACGACCCGGTCGCCGATCTTCACCTCTTCCTGGCGCAGAACAAAATCAAAAACCAGCTGTTCCCCCTGTCCGCGGCAGACACCACGCGCACGATTATCCTGCAGCAGACTCGCAACGGCCGAGGAAGCATCGGTTATCAGCAGAACCCTCGAGAAGCGTGGGCTGCTACGCACGACGCGACCGACGACACCCTCGGCAACGACGACGGGCATCCCTTCGGTAACGCCATGTTCCCTGCCCTTGTCGATCGTGACAGTACGAAACCAGCTGGAAGCATCCTCGGCAATCACCCGGGCCGGCAGCGTGTCAATCTCCTGCTCTTCCTTGAAATCGAGCAGAAGGC
The DNA here is from genome assembly GCA_963707155.1 of uncultured delta proteobacterium. Lineage (GTDB taxonomy): Bacteria > Desulfobacterota > Desulfuromonadia > Desulfuromonadales > BM103 > M0040. The sequence continues at coordinate 10,578 of CAVPPD010000030.1, forward strand.
GCAGACGTCTGTTCTCCAGACGCACTTCGTCACTCTGCGTCAGAACGGCACGCAGGGTCCGGTTTTCCTCTACCAGCTGCCGATTTTCTTCGACGGTGTCTACCAGGTAGAGATAATGCCCCCAGATGTCGACGGTTGCGTTAATCGCCCTGTCAAGGCCGGCTTGCACCGGGCCGGTCACCAGCAGCACCACGCTTTCAAGGAAGTTCGTCTCGTCCTGCTTGCGCAGATTGACCGAGTACCAGAGCAGTGCGACCAGGAGCAGTACGCCACCGAGCAGCAGAGGTCTATTTTTATGCCACCATTCCCACATGCTTCATTTCCACGAAAAAAGAGGGCGTAAGGCCCTCTTCAAATGCTGCAGAATCATAGCTGTCACAGACTTTATCCCGGGAAGCCCCGGGTATACTCATGACAGAGTTTCCCGGAAACGGTCAGGAGGTCACCGTCACCTGCTTGAGCAGATCGAGTTCATCCAAAACCTTGCCGGAGCCCAGCACAACGCAGGAAAGAGGGTCTTCTGCAATGACCACCGGCAGACCGGTTTCTTCGCGCAGCAACTGATCGAGGTTACGCAACAGTGCACCGCCGCCGGCCAGGACAATTCCTTTGTCGACGATATCGGCAGCCAACTCTGGGGGGGTCCGTTCCAGTGCAATACGCACCGCCTCGACGATGGCATTGATCGGTTCAGAGAGCGCCTCGCGAATTTCCTGGGCACCGATCTCCAGGGTCTTGGGAATGCCGCTGACCAGGTCACGACCCTTGACTTCCATGGTCTCCGCCCAGTTCTCTGACGGCGAAGAAGGGGATTCAGGATAAGCGCTGCCAATCTGAATTTTGATCGCTTCCGAGGTGCGCTCGCCGATCAGCAGGTTGTATTTGCGTTTGAGATGCTGCGCAATGGCTTCGTCCATCTTGTCGCCACCGACCCGAACACTTTTCGCGTAAACAATGCCGGCCAGCGAGATAACAGCCACCTCGGTGGTTCCACCGCCGATGTCGACGATCATGTTGCCGGAAGCTTCAGTAATCGGCAGACCGGCACCAATCGCCGCAGCCATCGGCTCTTCGATCAGGTAGACCTCACGCGCTCCGGCCGATTCAGCAGATTCCTTGACCGCACGCTTCTCGACCTGGGTGATCCCGGAGGGTACACAGATAACGATACGGGGACGAACCAGAGCTTTGCGGTTATGAATTTTACGAATGAAGTAGCGCAGCATTTCTTCGGTGATATCAAAATCAGCAATGACGCCATCTTTCATCGGGCGGATGGCGACAATACTGCCGGGGGTACGACCGAGCATATTCTTGGCGTCGGTGCCAACCGCCAGGACTTTCCTCTGCCCCATCGAATCTTTCTGTACCGCGACGACCGACGGTTCACTGACAACAACACCCTTACCCTTGAGATAAACCAGAGTGTTCGCAGTCCCCAAATCTATCGCCAGATCGTTGGAGAACATTCCTAATATTGCATCAAACAAGTTGACCATAATGAGTGGCAATTCCTTTTAGAGTTAAAGTAGCCCCGATAAAGCGGGGAAAATGTTGTTAACACTAGCAAAAGCCCCCCCTCTTTTCAAGGGATAAAAGGAAAAACTGTTGCATTTATACAGGTGATTGTCTAACATTCGGCCCTGTTCCTGAAAGACACAAAAACACCTCGAGGAGAAACCTCAACTCATGCTCGATTTTGTTCGCAACAAACAGAAATCAATCATCATCAAATTGGCCTTTGCCATCATCATCCTCAGCTTTGTCATCGGCTACGCCATGCTCTCCGCACCCGGAGGACCCGGCGGTGACGACCCGACCGCTGAAGCAGCGGTGGTCAACGGCAAGGCCATCTCTTACAACGACTTCCAGAACACCTACAGCAATCTCTACCAGCTCTACCAGAACATCTACCAGGACCAGTTCACCCCGGCCCTGGAAAAGCAGCTGAAGCTCGCAGAGAAATCGCTCAACAGCCTGATCGATCAGATGCTGCTGCAGGATGAAGCAGAACGTCTCCAGATTGATGTCAGCAGCAAGGAGCTGGTCGATGCCATCGCACAGATCCCGGCTTTTCAGGAGAACGGCGTCTTCAACAAAGAGCGCTATCTGCAGGTTCTGGCCTATCAGCGCATGAACAGTGATGAGTTTGAAGCGATGCAACGCAGCGAACTGACCGTTGACAAGGTCCGTGAGCAGTTCCAGTCAGGCATCACCGTCACTGATGCCGACATCGAGGAAGAGTTTCGCAACAACAACGAGAAGATCAACCTCAATTTTGTCAGCCTGACACCTGCGTCTTTCGAGAGAAGGTCAAAGTGACCGATGAAGCTCTGGAAGCCTATTTCAAGGAGCAACAGGAAGTCTTCCGCACCCCGGAAATGGTTGCCCTGCGTTATCTGCAATTCGAGCCACAGCGTTATCTCGATGAAGTGACTTTCGAGGAGAGCGAGCTTGAGAGGTTCTATCGCCGTCACCTTGATCAGTTCGAGATTCTCGAAAGGATCAAAGCCTCACATATCCTGATCAAGGTCGATGAAGAGACAGATGAAAAGATCCGCGAAGAGAAACGTGCTTTTGCCGAAAAGCTTCTGGAAGAAGCCAAGGCCGGTCAAGATTTTGCCGAACTGGCCAGGATCAATTCCGACGACAAGGCCAGTGCCGTCAATGGCGGCAACCTCGGCTACTTCACCCGCGGTTCAATGGTCAAGCCATTCGAGGAAGCAGCGTTCAGCATGAATCCCGGTGACATCAGCGACCTGGTTGAGACGACCTTCGGCTACCATATCATCAAAGTGGAAGAGTACACCGAACCAGGCGTCCGTTCCCTGGAAGAAGCCATGGACGAAGTCAAAGAAGGGCTGCGCGAGGAGAAAGCCAAGCAACTGGCCTTCGAAAAAGCGATGGATGCCTACAACATCAATCGCAAAACTGGCGATCTTAAGGCAGCAGCAACAACCAACGAACTCGGCCTGAAAGAAACGGGTCCCTTTGCCCGTGACGGCTACATCGACGGCATCGGCCGCAACGAAGAAATCATCAACGCCGCCCATCTCCTTGAAGAGAACACCTTGGCAAACCGGTCGTCACCGACAACGGGGTCATTCTTTTCGGCCTGAAAGAGCGGATTGCCAGCCATATTCCGGAGCTGACCGAGGTCAAGGACCTGGTGACGGCATCCTACCGGGCCGTTGAATCTGCCAAGCTGGCCCAGAGCTGCGGCCGAGGAACTGGTCGCTGACCTGGTCGATGGCGGCAACCTTGGCAAGCTGGCCAAGAAAGCCAAGTACAAGGTCGAGGAGACCGGTGAGTTCACGCGCACTTACAGCCCTTCGTCCCTCGCCTTGGCTCTTCAGAGGAACTGTTCACGGCTGCTTTTGCGCTGAACGACGATGCAGACTGCTATTGACCAGCTGTTTCGAAATTCAGAACCGCTTCGTTGTCGCCGAGGTCAAGGAACGTATCGCTGCCGACTTTACCCTGCTGGATGAAGCCAAGCGCGAAGAGCTGCAGAAAATCGATCCTCAGCCGCAAGCAGAACGAGGCCGTCGAAAACCGCCTCGACAGAACTCCGCAGTGCAGCAACCATTCAGATTGCACCTCGCGTCCAAGACATGTTGAACAAGGAGAAATAAAACATCGTGAGCTGCTATCGTTCTCGAAACCAACATGCCTGGCCTGAAACATGGTCAATCGCGGCAAAGTCCGCGACATCTACGATCTTGGCGAGCATCTGCTGATCGTGACCTCCGATCGTCTCTCCGCTTTCGATGTCATCATGAATGAAGGCATCCCGAAGAAGGGACAGGTTCTTAACCAGTTTTCGATCTTCTGGTTCAACCTGATGTCCGACATTATTCCAAACCACATTGTCGCCACCGAGGTCAGTGACTTCCCCTGCAGAGACCCACATCTACCGCGACCAGCTCGAAGGTCGCAGCATGCTGGTCAAAAAAGCGCGGCCGCTGCCGGTCGAGTGCATCGTCCGCGGTTACGTTTCCGGATCAGGCTGGAAAGAGTACCAGAAGACACGGCAGCATCTGCGGCATCTCTCTGCCTGAAGGTCTTCTCGAGAGCGACCGCCTTCCCGAGCCGATCTTCACTCCGTCGACCAAGGCAGAACTCGGCGAGCACGATGAGAACATCTCTTTTGAAGAGACCGTCAGAGCTCTGCGGTCAGGAGATCGCCGAGCAGGTTCGTGACAAGACCCTGGAGATTTACTGTCGTGCCCGTGACTTTGCCTGGACAAAGGGATCATTATCGCTGACACCAAGATTTGAATTCGGCACATGGCAGACGGCAGCCTGATCTGGATCGACGAAGCGCTTTCTCCTGACTCCTCACGCTTCTGGCCGAAGGAGCTCTATCGGCCGGGCGGCCCGCAGCCAAGCTTCGACAAACAGTTTGTGCGCGACTACCTGGAGACCCTCGACTGGAACAAGCAGGCACCACCGCCACCGCTGCCGGACGAGATCGTCACCAAAACTTCGGAGAAGTACCAGGAAGCACTTTTTCAACTGACCGGCATCACTCTCTAGAGATGGTCAGTCCCTCGACGGAAAGGACTGCAGTGCCCCGTATTTTTCATATGACCAGAGTCATAATGCTTCTCAGGCATTATGTTAGGCTCTCACTCTTGGCGGCTGTGGCAGCGTTCCGGCAAAGACGACCCGCGTCCGGTTGAAGATGTGATCAGTCGTGCGGAGCAGCTGGTCAGGAGCAAAGCCTACGCGGCGGCGGCAGAGCAGTATGCGATCGTTATCGCCAAAGACCCGACGGTCGGCCGCTATTACCTGCGCCGCGCAGAGATTCTCGAACGCATTGACGAGGACAAAGAAGCCCACACGCACCTATGAGCAAGCCCTGCAAGATGGTCCCCGAGGATGACCCGGACCATCTGCAGATCATGCACCGCCTGGCCTTGATCGACGCCAACCACCTGTTCAAACTCGATGAAGCCGAAGAGCTCCTGCAGCGGATGCCGCGAAAGAGCATCGAAAAGCTCGACCTGGCAGCATTTCTTTACTACCAGGCGAGCCAGTACGATCAGGCGATCACCTTGCTCAACAAAGCCCTGGAACGGTCAGAAGCGCCGACCAGAAGGCCCTGCTGCTTTATCATGCCGCCCTGGTCTACGTGAAACTTGGTGACCAGAAGAACACCTTCGGCTCACTCTATTTTGCGATCAACAACGCCGAGCACCTGGGCCTGATTCGCGATATCGAGCAGCTCTGGCAAGAGATCAATTAGTCGAGCCTTACCATGAAAGGACGTCGAGTCAATCCTGTCTCAGTTTCTGCCCAACTCTTGACGCCGGTCAACGCCAACAGCATCGAATTCGACGTAATTTGCACTCCAACACACTACAACATTGGAGGAAATCTATGTCCATCACAACCAGCCCAAATTCATGTAGATCCGGCCAAAGCTTACGACCCTGGCCGAGATGACCCCCTATCAGGACGGCGCAGTCGTCAGTCGCACCCTGCTGCAGCACGATACCGGCACGCTGACAGTTTTCAGCTTTGATGCCGGCCAGGCCCTGTCAGAGCACACGGTACCCTTTCATGCTTTCGTCCAGGTGCTCGATGGTGAGGCACAGATCATCATCGGCGGCAACTCCGGTCAACTGTCACTGCTGGAGAAATCGTCCTGATGCCCGGCGGCATCTCTCACGAAGTCAAAGGCAGTCAAACGCTTCAAAATGCTGCTCACCCTCTTCCGCAGCACCTCGGCAGCGACAGCGAATTCAAGAAAAGCTGACACATCAGCGAGTGGCCTTGGAGGCAGCACAGCGACAAAAAAGCAGTTGACACTCCCTGTACCGCTCTGCTATAAATCTGCACCTGTTCGGGGCTATAGCTCAGCTGGGAGAGCGCTTGAATGGCATTCAAGAGGTCGGCGGTTCGATCCCGCTTAGCTCCACCAAAGATCAAAGGGTTACGCAATCTGCGTAACCCTTTTTTCGTTCCTCTTAACTCTTGACCACGCCGACATGAAACCCTATAATGCAGTCCGCTTTGCCGAAGTGGTGGAATTGGTAGACACGTCGGTCTCAAAAACCGATGGCTTCTAGCCGTGCCGGTTCGATTCCGGCCTTCGTACCATTTACAAAGAAAAGCCCCCGATCATCGGGGGCTTTTTCTTTATCTATCCACCTCAACATTTATCTATAGATGATCTAACATCCTTCTGAAGGTTGTGGAAATGGGCAGCAAATGGAGAGTAAATTTAGAAAACTATTTCTGGAACTTTCACTATTTCTTCAGGATTGAGGTTATCTTAAGAATTGATATGACATCGAAGCTCCCATCCGCAGAAGCGCCCCCATAATTTTAAATTCTCCCGTTCCCCAAGACTCAAACTGCGAAGGCAACGATGACCAAATTCTTTATAATATTTTTGCATCATTTCTCACAACGAAGGAGCAAATCCTGAACCAAGAACAAGCATCTGCAATCAATCACCGAGGAAATGACATAAATTGTCAGCGACCAACACCCATTATGCGTCATCATATGCGCATGTCCGTAAAGTACGGGCCTCCGAAAACGGTCATGAGCCCTCGACCAGAAAACCAAGATTCTTGTATTTAATGACTGCAGTTTTCAACTCCTCGAGCATGACTTCTGGCATGGTGCTTTTCAGATCAATTGCGGCCCTGAAAAAGTTTTTCTTTGCCTTCTCAACGTCAGCGATAAATACGTCGAGCGACGTTGGCACGGAGGTGTTGAGTGCATAGATCGCCTCGTAAAGGCCGTAAAGCTTGACTTAATTTATTCTTCGATTCGACAAACTTTTCCGGTGATTCTTTCAGGCTTTCCATGGCCTGATCTATCCTCGCCTTGACCTTGACCAGCTTGTCCAAATCTTGCTTGCTGGTGCGAGGGGCGATATTGGACGTCTCCACCACTTCCTGCCACCCGGAGGTGGTGTTCTCAATCATTTCCAGACTCAAGTCAGCCCCTGACTTGATCCCGTAAAGAGCGACGAGAAACTTCTTCGAATACTCCTGTTCCGCCTTGTTATCGAAATAAAGTTTGGTTATTCCGCCGGTCAGAGCCAGCAAAAGGACGGCCAAGCCGGCGTATAGCAGCCAACGCCTGTCGGTCGACGTTTCTGCAATATGTTGAGGTTGTTTCTACGGAAGAATCCTTGGGAGACAGCAATGACTTTTGCGGATTTGGGCCGTCGAGCAAGACTGAAGTTTAACCCTGACTTTTGTTTTTTCTGCGCAACAAACCTGGTTGATTGTACGATGGCATAATCGGGGCACAAACTGCCGCATTGAACGCAATAGTGTTCACCGCCAAGTTCATGCCCGCAACCGAAACAATAGACCCGACCCTGCTTCTTGTATGCTCTCAGCATGAACTTTTCCTGCCGAGTCCAATACTTGTCATTGCACTCGGGACAACGCTGAGAGCTGCCGTCAGCAGTAATGACCTGCGCAGGCACTTCTATTGTGACATCACACTTTGGACAAGGGCACCTCATGATTCAACCACCTTTATAAAGGGGGGCCGTAACAGGACCCGCTCATTCTGCGACAATATGATTCCCATAGAAGAGACAATAGACATCACTAAAAATTCTCCGCAACCCCAACCCAGTTACCGTCACTTGCCCGCAAAATATCGTCCAAACTGTTCGCAGCGGAAATGACCTGCTCGGTCAAACCGTCTGGGCCAAGACTGTAAAGATCAAAATCCGTGTTCAACTCGGTAAACAATTCCCTGGGAGCCCCACCGTTGGCGATATTCAAGTATTGATAAAGGTTGCCCCAGGGGTCTTTTAGTGTACCGCGCCCAATGTCGTTCAAAGAATTGGGAAGAGCATTTGTATCGATCACCTTCGCCAGGATGTCTTTTTCGATCGCACGAATTTCACTAATCGCTCGCGTGATCTTAACGTTCTCAATAAATTTATTATAAGCAGGCATGGCTAAAGTTGCCAAAACTCCCAGAATTGCGGCGACAACAATCAACTCGACCAAGGTAAAGCCTGAGTCGTTGTTTCGAAGCATGCGTCGCTTCGACGCCAGGCTTAACTCTTCCTTTGACTCCAGGCTAAAACCTAGGGATGTCCGAGTCGTTTGGTTTCATAATAAGTCTCTCGCTGATGTCTATATGTCTATAAGATTAAAAGAACTTGCTGGCAAGAAAAACCCCATTGTCCCAGCGCATGTTAGCAAAGACGTCACAAGCGATTCTCTGCAATTTTGACGCCACTATTTTCAAAACGTTAAAAACAAGTCAAGTTTCAACATAAGCCGTTACTTACTCCGTGATTCAACACAGGGGAGGAGAGTGCCAGAAGAAAAGACGCTTTGCCTGAGACACAGCAAGCACAGAATCACACCTGTTTAATTTTCTCAAAAATGATTTAAAGTGTACCGTGGTGAGAGTTTAGCATCTTTTCGCACTTATTTTCTCAAAATTTTCTCAAAATTTAGTTGTCAAACATATCTGCCTTTGATATATTCAACTCAACTCTTCGATTGCCTGCAAGCCGAAGAGCTCTATGGACCCCGCGTATCCCCCCCCTCCTTACGCGGGGTCTTTTTTATCTTTTTTTCAACTCCACAAGAACAAATCGACTGATTTATTCCGGCAGTATTTCAGCGCAGAGCATTCTCGCGTCATTATCAGTTCGCCTTAAATGCTCTCAGGAGATGCGGAACCAGTTGTTTCTTGCGCGACAGAACCCCTTTCAGCTCAAAGCGTCCCGCATCAATCTGGGGATAGCCGATCGCCGCGATCAGGTCCCTGTCGCCACGGACCACAAATTGACTGTTCTGCTGGACGATGTCAGTCACCAGCAAACCAGCCAATCCCAGGTTGCGTTTATTTGCGAGGGATTCCAGGCCTGCCAAAATCTCTCCCCTGCGCGCCTCGAACTCCTGGAAGCCAACCACTTCAACCTGCCCGACGCCAAAGCAACGTTCTTCGACAGCATACTCTTTGAAGTCTGCGGTCAAGAGAGCTTCTACGCTTGGATAAGCAGCCAGAGCACTGCCGGCCTGAAATATCTGACCGACCAAAGACCGTTGAGTCAAGACCTGAACATTTCTCCAGCCAACAGACCAGGTCGCGATCCACATCCGTAGTCGTTGGCGACTTCAACAAAACCGTGTCGGAGAGCAGTCCGGCCAGCATAAGTGACGCAACCCTGGCTTCAGGCTCAATTCCGGCCTGTCGATAAAGCGTAGCAACGACCGAGCAGGTGCTGCCAAGAGGCTGGTTGATAAACCGAATCGGTGCGTCGGTATGAAAATTTCCCAGGCGATGATGATCAATCACTTCGAGAATCTCCACCTGATCGGCGCCCGGCACGGCCTGCGACAATTCGTTGTGGTCGACAAGAATCAACTTGAGCGACGACGGTCTCAACAGGTTGGATTTTGTCACGACGCCACGCACCAGGCCGTCGCCGTCAAGGACCAGGACTCCCGGCGAAGTGCTGCGCATCAGGACCTTGCCAACTTCGTCGAGTCGGTCATCCAGGCTGGCCCTTGGGACATCGGCATCAGCAAGGAGACGAACGGGTGTAGACATCCGCGCCAAAAGCGCACTGGTCGCCGTATCGAAATGGGTGCACAGGATCGAGACTTCCTTTTCGCGGGCCAATATTACGAGATCATCATCAATAGTCAGTCCGCCAGTCACGACCAGTAAACGGATCCCTGTCTCGATAGCGTTCAGCTGGATGTCTCTTCGATCACCGACAAAAACAACGATTCGTCGCGGGTCGACTTTTGACAGCCGCTGTTGAAAGCTCTCCACCGACATGGCCCCGACAAACAGGTCAAGCTCGTCGGTGCGTGTCTCTTCAAAGAGGTTAACAGCCGAAGCCTGAAGGCAGCTCATGATTGAAACCGGTGAAGAGAGGACCTGACGGATAGACTGACCTGTGCGGGGCAGAAACACATGTTCGGTGAGCCGCTTCAGAATCAGCGCTCCAAGTGGTCGTGCATCGGTGTCGACAACAGGTAACATCCGGATGTCACGCTGACGCATGAGATCCAGGGCCTTCATGAGCGGCGCCTCAGCATCGATGACCGCTGGCTGACCATCAAGGGTATCCCGTAAACGGGGATACACATCGGTGAGAAGAGCCGGTGGGGCCTGACCGATCGTATCAAGAACAAATTCCGTCTGGCGGTTGAGGTGACCTGTTCGCCCGGGGAAAACATTCTTGCGCCCCTGCGCTGACACAGCTCTGAGTAAGCGATGGCGCTGCAGATAGAATCAGTGTCCGGATTACGGTGACCAACAACGAAGATCCTTTCTCCTCGGTTCATAAACCCTCCATATCCAGCGCCCCACGTACGTCACCCATGCCGATCACATCTTCCACGATGCCTCGTTCAGGTATGCCTTGGTCATTGAGCCAGGCGTACAGACCGCCACCACCTGTCTCAAATATTTCCGGATCGAGCCTGACAGAGAGAAGCAGCCCGTGAGCAGGGAAATAACTCTGCTTTGCCTGTAGCTCCGGGGTCAAAACGTCCACTTCTATATCAACAAAGCCTTTACTGGAAAAAGTTGGGATCAGAAACTTCGCACCCCGCACCAGGGGACCGTAAATGCCTGACCGCAGGTTGTAGAATGCGGTCAACATGTCAACAGGATGAAGTCCTTCAGGGATCGCATGTTCTTTCTTTGAGTGGAGTTCATCTTCTTTCGATTTCTCCACGACGACCTTCCCCTGGACATAATCGTAGCGGTGGCTGCGCCCCCGAATCTGCCATTTGCCCCATTTGCGTTTGACGATCCGGGCGGTGTGTTCAATGCTTTGCAAAGAGCCATCCGCAGTCAGCTGCATCGTTGAGGTATAAGTCTGGGTGCGGTCCCCTGCCAGCCAGGAGGCAATCCCCAGAGTGCGTCCGATCAACTCTGCGCGGTAGACATTCGGCTGGTCGGTCTCGGATAATCGCAGTTCGCCTTCCGCCAGCCTTGAGAAGAAGAGGAAATCGATGGAGTAGAGGTAGTCTTCACCGACCAGCTGCTGAAATGGTTTTGTAACGCCCGCTTTTTCCGCACCCACACAGACAGGAGCAAGAAAAAACAGGGCAGAGGCCAAAACCCCCGACAAGAGAACTCGACCTCTCATTGAAAAAGGCTCACGACAAAAAGGAGATAAGCACCCAACAGCAGGGCACCACGTTTGCGATCCAGCTGCAGTCGCGGCGACATCATGGTCAAGAGACCAACCAGAAGAGCGCAAAAAGCCAGCATAATGGGGAAATCAAGGTTCAGGACTCTCGGTTCAATCGTAATCGATTGAATCATCGGGCAGATCCCAAGGACAAAGAGAATGTTGAAAATATTACTGCCAATCACGTTGCCGACGCTGATATCCATTTCCCCTTTACATGCACTCATCACTGAAGCCGCCAACTCCGGCAAACTGGTGCCCACAGCAACGATCGAGAGACCAATAATCAATTCAGACACCCCGAGCAGGGTTGCAATCATGACTGCACCACGGACCATCAACTCGGCACCAATCCCCAGGCCGACCATACCAATCACAACCAGGAAAATGTCTCTGCCGCGCCCCTTAGAGGCGTCACTGATGGCTTTATTAACCTCACCATCGTCCGGAATCGAGGGATTCCGCGCCGTCATCAAGCAATAGACAAGAAACACCAACAGGCACAGGAATAACCCCAGCCCGTCCCAAAAGGCAATCTCACCATCCATGGCAAGGAGATAAACACCAATGGAGGCGGCAACCATAATCGGTACTTCGCGAACCAGCGTGGAACGGGCGACGAGAACCGGCGTAATCAGAGCGGCAGCCCCGAGAATCAAACCGATGTTGGCGATATTGGAACCGATGATATTGCCGGCGGCCATCGATGATGCCCCCCGGACGGAGGCGAACAGAGAGACCATAAGCTCCGGCATGCTGGTCGCGAACGCGACCACAGTGAGCCCGACCACCAATGGCCTGACACCGAAGGAAAGGGCCAGCCGGGAGCTCCCGGTCACCAGATATTCTGCTCCGTAATAGAGCAGCAGCAAACCTGCCAGGACGAGAATTGCACCAAATAACATTCAGAGATCCTTACTCATTAAATTTTCCGTCTTTTAGCTCTTACGAATCGCGATCACAAGGCAAATGTCCAGGATGTTCAGTCTAATACCTGAGCCACCAGGTGTCGAGAGTAAGACGCATTACTTCACGAATGACTTGACTTATTCTCTGCGCTGAGAATAATATCCATATATTCAACTTTCCAAAAAGGATTAATTATGTCAGAGATAGAATTCGACAAGTCCATTAATTTTGATCGTGAGGCAGAGATTTTAAAAGTACTCGGTCATCCGGTTCGACTGAAAATCGTCGCCGGCCTCATGTCCCAGTCCTGCAATGTCAAAAAAATCTGGGAGTGTCTTGAATTACCGCAGGCGACCGTATCTCAACACCTCGCTTTACTCAAGAACAAAGGGATCATCGAAGGCAAACGTGATGGTGTTGAAGTGTTTTATCAAGTGACCTCTAAAGAAGCCCGAAAAATGGTTGAATCATTGATGGAAGGATTTGCCTGCCCGTAAGAAAAAAATCCAGCGTCACCATCGAAAGAAACAGGTCAGACGCGTTAAGGGACTCATTATGAATGGAGGCACACAACTGGTGCCTCCATTTTTATCGTTCAAAAAGTTTATCGCCATTTGTCACGCGCCCGGTTTCTCGGCAACGGCAACAATCACTTCATAGCTTGCCGGCAAGCCTCCAACGCTTCGATAATTGTTCTCGTAGATTTTCATCATTGACTGCATGACACGCCGGGAAGCCAATCCACGTGGACGATCTGACGCAGCGTTACTGGCACCAATCTGTTTGAGTTGACGCAGCAGTTCGGGCACATCGACATGATATTCAACTTCCATGCTGCTGCACAGGTCGCGACAGGACAATCCGGCCGAAGTCAGTGCAGCAGAAACTTCACCTGGTGTCGGGAAGCTCTGTACATGTGAAGACCGTCTCCCGTCATGTTCCAGTATTGCCTGACGATGCGAAGACCGTAATTCGAAAAGGGTCTTCTCTCCAAAAAGTGCCAGTGCAAAAATTCCACCAGGCTCGAGGACCCTTGTGATTTCACTGAACGCCGACGGCAGGCAGTCAACCCACTGGTAAACGGAGCTTGAAACAATTGTGGCGAAACTGTCGATTGGTAAAAGGCAAAGACCTGGCATCGCCGTCACAGGCATGAGCTGAAGGGAGCCTGTTTGCCGCAGCCAGGGTCATGCCGTGGGCAATGTCCATCACGACAAGTCTCTGCCCGGGGTCAAAACGAAGGACTTCTGCTGCCAGAGCGCCGGTGCCGGTGCCGATATCCAGAAGCCCCCCGAGTCTTTTTTCCTGGGCCGGACAGCTTGCGAGACAACAACTCCACGACACGCTTCTGGACTGAAGCATAACGGTCGTAATCTTCGGCATGGCTCGAGAAGTTATCCCGCATGTGACTGCTATCTATCGCCTTGACCGGGACCATCAACAAAACTCCAGGATGCTGGCAGCGGTCTTTTGCGGCTGGCTTAAAAACGGACAATGACCGACACCGTGGAACTCGAGGAGTTCTCCGTGCGGCAGCATCTCCGCCAGTGCGCGCCCTGCAGAAATCGGTGTGATCTGGTCCAGGTCGCCATGCAGAAGCAACACAGGCAGGTGAAGTTCTGCAAGGTTCGCACGTTGATCATGCACGGCCAGCAGGCTGAGAAAGCCCAGCGCTGCACCACGCTCAGGCACAGGGCTCTGTCTCACGGCAAAAGTTCTGATCGTACGCAGTCTTTCGGCCGATATCTTTTCTCCGGCAAAAGCCAACATAAAAAAATCAGCCAGGGTCGCTTCGAAACGGCGCTCCAGGTTTCTGGCCAGGGCGCGGACCTGAACAGCGGGCAGACCAAACTCCCAGGCTTCATCTTGAGTAAATCGGGGTGTCGTCGCAACCAACAGCAGTCGATCAACAGGCGACAATTTGCGGGCGGCAATCTGCAGCGCCAGCATGCCACCCAGAGACCATCCAAGCAGCGCGAAAGGGCCTTTGACAGCCGTCTCCAGCCAGGCTTCCAGATCAGCGGCAATCGTCTCAAGGTCAGCCTTTAAAGGAGGAGACGAGTGACCATGACCTGGCAAATCCGGGATCAGCAGACGAAAATCGGACGAGAGCAATGCGGCCAGCTCGCTGAAAACGGCCGCAGACATGGCCCAGCCGTGCAGTAGCACGAGGGGCCGTCCCTGGCCCGCTTCGAACCAACGTAACTGGCGTCCGTCCGGGAGTTGAAAGCTGTTGGATTTCACGCGGAGAAATCCTTGTACGCAGAGACAATCTTGCCTGCGGCATCTTCGAGGTCAACTGCATCATGACTGGCCATGACCGTCGCGCGCAGTCGACAGAGACCTCTGGCAACAGTCGGCGGGCGGATGCCCTGCAGGAAGATCCCCTCTTCGAGCAACCTGGCGGTCATCTTCATCGTCGGCCCGGGGTCTCTCGTCAGCACCGGAATAATCTGCGTGCTGCTGCCCAGCAAATCCATACCGGCCGAGGTCAGCAACCCTGCCAATTGCATACGGTTGCGCTCCAGCTTTTCGCGCAGCAGCCGGCCTTCCTCACTCTCAACCAGATCCAGAGCCGCCATGGCTGCGGCCGGAACTCCTGGCGGCAGGCTGGTGGAGAAAATAAAGGAGCGGCTGTGATTGATCAGGGTGTCAATCACCGCACGTTGTGCAGCAAGATAAGCTCCCCCACAACCGAGCGCTTTGCCGAGCGTTCCCATGTGCAAATCGATACGCTCCAGGCAGTCGAGATGTTCAGCCGTTCCCCTGCCCGTTCTACCCAACACGCCTGTACCGTGGGCATCATCCACCATCAACAGGGCATCATGCCTCTCCTTCAGGTCACAGAGTGCGGCCAGGGGAGCCATGTCACCATCCATGCTGAACACGCCATCAGTCACGATCAACCAGCGGCCTCGACGGTTTGGTCTCTCCTGCTCCATAAGTTCGGCAAGCGCGTCAGTATCGCAATGGGGGTAAACGAGGGTGCGTGCTCGGGCCAGACGACAGCCATCGATAATCGAGGCATGATTGAGCTCGTCAGAAAAGATGACATCATCGGGCCCGAACAAACCCTGGAGAATCCCTGTGTTGGCGGCGTAGCCCGAGTTGAAGAGTAAGGCCGCAGGGGTTCCCTTGAAAGCGGCCAGGCGTTCTTCGAGCTCAGCATGGGTCGGCATGGTGCCTGAAACCAGTCGGCTGGCACCGGATCCGGCACCAAGCCTTCGGGTCGCTTCAACCATGGCATCAATCAGGGCCGGGTGTCCGGCAATACCAAGGTAGTTGTTTGAACAAAGCAACAGGGCCTCACGGCCGTCAATACTTACTTTCGGGCCCTGACCACCCCTAACCACCCGCAGAGAACGGTACAGCCCTTTTTGTTCAAGCTCTTCAAGGTCACGCTGCCAATCATTCATCAGGGTACCCATTTCTCCGGTGCTGTGATCGCTCCACATCGATCAAACAGAACAACCTGACGTTCCAGGTAATCGATCATTTCTTCTTTTGAAACCATCGCCCGGTCAATAAAGAAAACCCGGCCACCACGATGATCTCCAATCGATTTAAGCTCAGAAATGCGTTGATATCCATGCTGCCGGTCGGCGACGTACCCCGTCGTGTAATCCGGGTCGTCGGACCAGCAGAGCTCCGCGATGACTCCAGGTGCACTCAGAACCTTGCCAGCCAAAACCAGTGCTTCCAGAACCCGAGAATGACCAAGGCCATGCGACATCAACTGCTGCTCCAGGGCTGAGCGGAATTCAGGAGCCAGATCCATCCGGGAGACCCTGACACCGCGAAACGGATCGTCCTCCAGACGCTCTGCGGTTTTTGCATCCATAAGCAGGGCTCCACGCATGACGGTACCTCCGGGCCCGGCACCGTCAGCCAGCAACTGGACCGCCTGGCTGGCAACCTCGACCTGGATACCGGCCCTGACCAGCAGGCATACGGCTGCCTGACGGCCCTCCTGCCAATCGGAGACCTGACAGGTGGACACAACCGGTAGCTGTGCATAGTGAACAGTTGTCGCCTCGACGCGTTCCACGTTACAATGAACTTCATCAGCCGGGCCACCGGTCGCAGCCATCGCACGAGCCATCAAAGCCGCAGTCACTTCGCTGACAGAAGCTTCAGGAACGACTCTCTCAGCGCCGGTAATATGTGAACCCTGGCGTGAGCCACGCATGCGCACGGAGTAAAGGTGGGTGTCCATGGGCAAAGAAATTACCACTGCAGGACGGGCTTGTCAACCTCAACACGGTCATGGTTTACAACTCTTTTCGCTTGGGTTAAACATGTGATAGTGTTAGCTTCTGCTCTATAAAAATTAACCCTTTGGCCCAGCGAGAACCATGTCAAAAACACTTCTGTCTCTGCTCTTCATATCCTACGCGACAGCGACTGTCGGCTACCTGGTGCACCTTGTCTACCGGCGCGGTATCATCGCCAAAGCAGCCCTGATCCTGGTAACAGTCAGCGTGTTGCTGCACACAGGGCTCCTGGTGCAGCGCTGGTGGATAGCGGGCTATCTGCCGGTCACCAACCTTTTTGCAACCCTCTTCTTCTTCAGCTGGGCACTCGCCCTGATCTACCTCTACTTCGAGTTGCGTTACCGGATAAGGGCAACAGGCCTCTTTGTCATGCTGCTCAACCTTGTCCTGCTGGGAGGAGCTTTGCCCAGGGACACCAGCATTTCACCATTGATCCCTGCCCTCGACACGCCACTGTTCAGCCTGCACATCATTTTCTCTTTTATCGGCTATGCATTTTTTGCCATGGCCTTTTCGATCGGCGTACTCTATCTCTGCCAAGCTCGTCTGAACAGCGAGATGTTGCCGGACTTGACGACATTGCGCCGCATCAACGAAGAAGCTATTTTCCTCGGGTTCGGACTGTTTACCCTCTGCATGATCGCCGGCAGCCTCTGGGCGCACATTGCCTGGGGACACTGGTTCAGCTGGAACATCAAAAGCGTCTGGTCGGTACTGGTCTGGATGTTCTACGCAGGGATGTGTCATGCCAAATTCATCCGTCGCTGGCAGGGCGGCGTTTACGCCTGGCTTTCGATCGCCGGGTTTGGGGTCGTTCTCTTCACATATCTTGGTATCGGCCTGTTGCTGGAAAGCAACCACCCATTGGACTAGTTTTCGTCCGGGAACGGCCCTTTTCCGCAATCTCTGCGTCAATCGGCGGATTTGATTGTGCGGCGTAAAGCGCTACGCCTCCGCTCAAATCCTTGATTTCCTTGACATTGCGAAAAATTGCTCGTTTCCAGATCGAAAACTGCAGCGTGCCCATCCGAAGTTTCCGGATGGACACTAGGCTAGCTTATGTATACGAGTGACCAAAAATCGAAGACGCTCTTACAGAAGCTCTGGGATCTTGGCTGTTCCCTGAAGCTCGCCATCGCCCTCGCTTCAGCAGCAACCATCCTGATTATGGGTGGTTCGCTGGTCATGCATTTCAATCCCGAGATCTTCTCCGGCATGGAAGAAGAGGTCATGAGCAGGTGGCTGCCCAGGGCGTGGGCACAAGCGCCGGGCATGGTCTTCTGGGTTCCTTTAAGCGGTCTGTGTATTACCCTGTTCGCCATCAACACCCTGTGTTGTCTGATCGATTGGTGTTTCAAGATCAGGGCGCGCTGGCGCAAGACCGGTGAATATCTTATCCATGCCGGTTTCATCTTGCTGGTCATCGCCTACGCCTGGGGGAGCATCTACGGCTTTCGTTCGGGACCGCACCGCATGTTTCCTGGAGAACGGATTGCGGTCCCCAACATGCCTGGATATACACTGGCCCTGGAGGAGTTTACTCCACAGATCGAGCCATCGGGGCGTCCCTTGGACATGAGGAACCGGGTCTCTCTCTGGAAAGAGGATAAGCTCGTTGCCAAGGCTTTGGTACGCATCAACCACCCGCTCATTTACAACGGCCTGGTCATCCTGCCGAGCTCCTTCGGGCAGGAGTTGCAGGGGTTCCGTTTTCAGACTCCGGATCGTGGCTTTGTTGACCTCACCGTCGGCAGTCGGTTGCCAATCACATCAGGAACCAGCATGGTCGTTCACAAGCTGTTACCTGATGCCAGAAGAAACAGCCAGGGTCGGGTTCTGCAGACAGGCAACCGTCTCAATAATCCAGCCATGCAAATAACCATACAGAGTCCCGCCGGAGCAACCCTCTGGAACGGCTGGTATTTCCTGCGGGAGCAACCTCCCGGACAACTGGGCGAGGCCGGTCTCTTTCTTCGCCCCACGGAGCCGCTATACAAGACCTACAGCCTGCTGACGATCAATCGCGATCCGGGAGACAAACTGGCACTGGCTGGGAGCATCTGCATCTCAACGGGTGTCATTTTCGCGTTTTTTTCTTTCTATAGAAAAAGAGCCCATGGCGACCGACCAGAGATATGACCGAATAGCGCTTGTCTCGACCATCGGTATTCGCTATTATTCTAAAACTTTAGCTTATCTCAAACGAGTCACTTTCTCGCGTCGACGATTCTTGCAGACACACCATCGAATGACCGCATTGTTTTCTGCCGGGGATTATGAAAAAAGCAATTCTGATATGTCTGTGTTCTGTGATCATGCTGGTGACCCTGAGCATCCCCGTGTATGCACGTGTTCTGGTCGGATTGTCTCCGGTTGCCCCTCTCTCAGAAATCGATCAACACACACTCAACGAGCTGAGCACCAAGTTTGAGGCCTTGACCGGTACAGAGGTCTCGTTGCGGAGCTTTGACAATGACGCCGCCATCATCAACTGGCTCATGCGTTTTCAGGAGATCGACGCTGCCATCGTCTCGCAGAGCTTCATCAGTCAGCAACCTGCGGGGGCATTGAAACACCTCGCCGACCTCCACGCCAATGACAGTTCCTTCCCGCCGCTGGCACTCGTGACGCGCAACAACCTGAGTGGCGATCAGGCCAATCAGCTCCAAAAAGCTTTTCTGCACACAGACGAGAGTGACAGCGGTCACAAACTGTTTGCAACGCTGGGGTTGGCCGGGGTTTCCATGCCTGGAGAACCTCTCAAACGCAGGGCACCCAAACCGGCTCCTCTGCCGCCACAACCCCTTAAGCAGGAACCCTCTCCCGCAGTAAGAGCAGAACAAACTGAGAAGGTAAGGCCAACTCAAGGAGAAGAGGTCGTTCCGCCGCAAAAACCTGCGCAAAAATCTGCGGTTTCTGTGCAGGACGAGAAACCTCTTAAGAACGAAACAAGCTCTTTATCCCAAACGGCCGTAAGCATCGCCGCGAAGGCTCCCGACAAGCCAGCACCTGGGAAAAAAGAACAACCAGAAATGGCAGCACGGGTTCAAGATAAGACTGAACCTGAGTTGAAGAGCCCGGTCAAGCCGGTAAAAACGAATGAACAAACCGTCGAGCCCCAGGTCAGCAAGCAGGAGAAGCCTCTCAGCAAACAGGACAATCGAACCGAGACAGCCGCACAGAAGGCAGCGCCCAGCAAAAGATGGCTCATTTTTGTTGCTCTGCTGCTCTTGCTTGCCATTCTTTTAAAGGTGAGTTTGTTTATTTTACGTTGGCAGAATAGAAGAAAATCAACGTTCGAACCGGAAGAGGCGCCAACCAGCGACATAATGCTCAACCATGTCGCCCCCCCCGCTCCTGCCGCAGCACCGGCCATGACATCAAACAGTGAAAAAGTTGTCATTGAAGCGGGTCGATTGGGCCCCGGAAAAGTACCCGCGTTGCTCAAACAATGTGCTGACATGCCGGAGCCAGTGATACTGTCAGTCACCAAGGGTTCCTGCGAGAAACTGGTCCACTTTGCTGGCGGCCAGGTCTCATCGGCCCTGACTCAGAACTCGTCAGCTTCAGCATCCGGAGTACGCTGGGATAAGCTCGGCAGCCTCCTGGTCCGCGAGGAGTTGGTGACCAGTGAGGAACGGGACCGGGGAATGGCTCTGATCAGTGAGGAGCCAGGATTGCGCCTCGGAGAGGCACTGCTGAAACTCGGCCTGATTGATTTGTCGGGACTTCGACAGGCCCTCACCCGCCAGGCCAAGGTGACAATCTATTCGTTGATTCTCTTCCCCGAGGGACGCTATCAGATCTTCGCCTGCGATGGTTCGCTGCCGCCGGAGGAGAGTGTCTCACTTGAGATCACGAACCTGATCCGTGAAGCCTCTCACCACAAATCAGAGTGGACTGCAATTCGCCAGGCTCTGCCCAACTTGAACACAGCCCTGAACTTTACACCAGAGGGTCGAATTAAACTTGAGAAAGTCGGCCTTTCTCCACAGCAGGAAGCGACCTTGTCGCTGATTGACGGCCAAGCCACGATCAATGATATCTGCATCGGATCTTCAATGATGGACTACGAAGTCTATCGTTTCCTGTACCTGATGGTGAAAGCAGGCGTCTTAAGGTAGCCACGTCTCCGGCTTGCAACATAAAGATGTCAAGAGCGGACAAAAGCAGCGACTCATTATTCTGACACTCCCAAGGGAACCAGCCAATCATGATAATCAAGAATCACACGATCCTGATTGTCGACGATGTCACCAAGCGTCGATTGCACCTCAAATCCATGCTCCTGGAAAGGGAAGATGCTGTCCTCGAGGCGGAGACCGCAGAGGCCGCGTTGGAACTGATCCGGAAAAAACCTGCAGACCTGGTTATTACAGAGACCGAGCTGCCGACACGCAGCGGTCTTTACCTGCTCCAGGAGGTCAAACGGCGACACCCGGAAACCGAGGTGATTCTCACCACCCATAATGCCTCTTCATTCAGCCTTTTACAGGCTCTGCGACATGGAGCTTTTGATTTCATCGTCCGCCCCATCGACACCTCGGAGATTCTATTTAACGTCATTGATCGCGCCTTCTCTCAAATTGATCTGCGCATACAAAATCAGGTCCTGCTGGCCGAACTGGAACATCGCAACCAGGAGATGGCTCAGTCCCTGACCATGATGACAGCTCTCAGTAAAGCAATTGAAACGATCAACTCGGCCATTGAAGTCGGAGATCTGCTGAGTCGCCTGCTTGACACGGCCCTCGGTGATTTGCACGCCCAGAGGGGCCTGCTTGCGTTGATCAGCGGTAACGGTCGTAACCACTTTGGCATCAAGATGAGTCGCGGCATTTCTGCAAACTTCATTCAGAAGCACCCTGACAAACTCCCCGAGGGGCTGCTTCTGGATATCGCCCGCAGCGGCAGCCCCATGGTCGTACCTGACCACCTGCCTGCCTACATGCTGGACAGGGTCACCGCAGACGAGCAGCACCTGATCAGTGACCCGGGGCTGCTCTCTGTGCCACTTTATCACCGCGATCGCGCCATCGGCGTGATGATCCTGTTCGGGCACGCTGAGAACAAGCCATTCACCGATCAGAACCTGCAATTCCTGGTGCAGCTGGCACACCACGCCGCAATAGCGCTGGAAAAAGCTGGGATTATTCATCAGCTGAAGAGGCAGGGCAAAAGCAGCAAGGCTTAAACATCAAGGCGTAAAAGCAAAAAACGGAAGACATAACATCTTATGTCTTCCGTTCACGATCATTTCTCCATTAAGTTTTCTGATTATTTTCCCAGAGCACCCTTAATGGTGGCGACAAGGCCTGCAGCGTCCAGACCATACCTTTGCCGTAATTCAGACTGACTGCCCTGCTCAACGAATTTATCCGGCAGACCGATTCGTTTCACCGGCACTTTGACACCTTCTTCACAAAAGAGTTCGAGGACCGCAGAACCGAAGCCGCCCTGAAGGGCGTTCTCTTCTGCGGTCAACACGAAGCCGGTTCGGTGCGCTTCGGCAACCAGTAACTGTTTGTCAAGTGGTTTGAGGAAAACCGGGTCAACAACTGCGATTTCAAGACCGTCGGCTGAGAGCATTTCTGCCGCGGACAAAGCCTCCGCGACCATCACGCCAACGGCAAAGATAACCCCGTCCTTGCCTTCCCGCAGCTTTTCGCCTCGCCCGATGGGGAGCGGAGATGGCGACACCGGTGTCAACTCCGCTTCCGGCTCCGCGGGGATAACGGTAAGCGAACGGGCCATTAAAATTTAATGCCGTTGCGACAGCGTGGCGCAGATAATTTTCATCCCGCGGGATCATGATCATCAGATTCGGTATATGTCGCAGGTAGGAGAAATCGAAGACACCATGGTGCGTGGGGCCATCGGCACCGACAAGACCGCCACGATCAAGGGCAAAGGTCACCGGCAGGTTTTGCAGACAGACATCGTGCAGGATGTTATCATAAGCTCTTTGCAGAAAAGTCGAATAAATGGCCAGGAACGGCTTGAGGCCCTGAGTCGCCATGCCCGCCGCAAATGTAACCGCATGCTGCTCTGCGATCCCGACATCGAAACAGCGTTCAGGGAAACGCTCGGCGAATGTGTTCAGCCCGGTGCCTTCGAGCATAGCCGCGGTAATCGCCACGATGCGCTCATCTTCTTCTGCCAGCTCCGTTAAAGTCTGACCGAACACAGAGGTATAACTGGGAGGGGCACTTTGGCCCTTCTTGATTTCACCAGTGACCGGGTCAAACGGTCCGACACCATGGTAGAGATGCGGATGCTCTTCAGCAGGGGGGAAACCCTTGCCTTTTTTGGTGACGACATGCATCAGAACCGGTCCGTCCATATGGGTAATATTGTCCAGAGTCTGTACCAGTTCTTCAAGCTTGTGGCCATCGATCGGCCCGACGTAGTCAAAGTCGAAGGCTTCGAAAAGCATGCCGGGCGTCAGAAACCCTTTCACCGCCTCTTCAGCCTTTTTTGCCAGGCGCCTGAGATCTTTGCCGATTTTCGGGACACTGTCGAGGAAGTTTTCCGTCTCGCGCTTCAGGCGGACAAAAAAGTCTGAGGTCAGCTGCCTGCTGAAAAATGAGGACAGGGCCCCGACATTCGGCGAAATCGACATTTCGTTGTCATTCAGGATAACGAGCAGGTTCTTTTTAAGGTGGCCGGCATGGTTCAGTGACTCAAAGGCCAATCCGGCCGTTAACGAACCGTCACCGATGACAGCGACAACCCTCTCGTGACCACCCAGAGTGTCGCGCGCTGTCGCCATACCAAGGCCGGCGGAAATCGAGGTGCTGGAGTGACCAACGTTGAAACAATCGTGGGGGCTCTCCTCGCGTTTTGGAAAGCCGCTGATTCCATCCAGTTGACGCAGGGTCTCGAACCGGTCAAAGCGACCTGTCAACAGTTTATGAGCATAAGCCTGGTGGCCAACATCCCAGACGATTTTATCCTTCGGCGAGTTGAAGACCCGATGCAGAGCAATGGTCAGCTCGACGACGCCAAGAGAACTGGCCAGATGGCCACCCGTCTTGGCCACCGTTCTGATAATAACCTCCCGCAACTCGGCCGCTAACTGCGGTAATTCCGCTTCGGGAAGCGCTTTCATTGCTGCGATGGGATCTTCCTGCTTCAAAATGTCAGACATATTCACCACGTCTATCGCTTCAAGAGTTTCGATCAACAATGTAGCGGGCCAGCATCTGCAGGGGTTCCGCAGAGGCGCCCAAAGGAGAGAGAGAATCAACGGCCAGGCTGCAAAGTTCCTGAGCCCTCTGCCGCGCTTCAGCGAGCCCGAGCAAAGCGGGGTAAGTGACCTTGCCACGGGCCTGGTCACTGCCAACGTCCTTGCCTAGCGCCGACTGATCACCAACCACATCCAAGATATCATCAGCGATCTGAAAAGCCAAACCGGCGGCACCGGCAAAACGGGTCAACGCTCTGATCTGCTCCTCGTCGCCTCCGCCCAGGATGGCTCCGACCTGGACTGAAGCCAGAATCAGTCCACCGGTTTTGTGAGTATGGATATACTCCAGGGTCGGGAAATCGACCTCCTGCCCCTCCGACTCCATATCGACGATCTGCCCGCCGACCATCCCTTGAGAGCCTGCAAATCGTGCGACAAGCTCGATCACCCTCAGCACTGCGGACGGTTCCGTTGAACGGTTTGCGTCGGCATCAGCAAGGAGTCGAAAGGCTTCTGTCAACAAGGCATCCCCGGCAAGAATGGCCGTCGCCTCACCGTAGGCCTTGTGATTGGTCGGTCGACCACGGCGGAAGTCATCATTATCCATGGCTGGCAAGTCGTCATGCACCAGGGAATAAGTATGGATCATCTCCATTGCACACGCGGCATGCATGACTTGTTGAGCGGACCCGCCAACCGCTTCGCTCGCTGCGATCATCAGGATTGGCCGCAAGCGTTTCCCACCCGCGAAAATGGAGTAACGCATGGACTGGTGCAGCGAGCGGGGCAAAACATCTTCCCGAGGCAGCCAGCGATCCAGGGCCCTGTCAACCAGAACCGAACGTTCATTCAGATAATCTTTCAATTCCATAAAAAAGCTCAGTCCGGATCTCCATTGCCACCGAACGGCTCTGTGGTCAGAGAGCCGTCACTATTTTTCGTCAGCTTTTCTATGCGCGCTTCCACAGCCTGCAGCTTTTTACGACACACATTCGCACTCTGTACGCCTGCTTCAAAAGCATCCAAAGCTTCATCCAGGGGGATTTGGCCTTTCTCCAGGCGTGCGACAGCTTCTTCCAGCCCCTTCAGGGCCTGTTCAAATGTCATCTCTTTCGGCATATCTTTTCCCTTTGTCATGTAAAACACCACGCCCTTGCCATTCTGTCAAGCGACTTCACCCCGAAAGGGAGACTTGTGTTCCGATTCAATGGCCAATTATAAAGTATCGAGCAATGCAAGAGGATCAACCCGCTCACCCAAAAGCCTGACAGAAAGATGCAGATGCGCTCCAGTCGACCGACCGGTGCTGCCAACCTTTCCCAGTTTATCGCCGAGTTCAAGGTCATGACCTTCCTCCACCAGCACTTCTGAAAGATGGGCATAGATGGAGAACAATCCCTCGCCATGATCGACAACAACGGTTCGGCCCGTATAGAAGAGGTCAGCGACCAGAACCACGCGTCCTTTGCTGACGGAGCTCACCAGGGCTCCGGCCGGACTTCTGAAATCGGTACCGCTATGCGGTGACTTTGCTTCACCATTCATCAGCCTGCGTTTGCCAAAGACACTACTGACCGGATCAGCAACGGGTCTTTCGAACGTCGTCCATAAACGTGGTGAACTCAAACCAACGGTCCGATTGATGAGGGCTGCTTCACGCTCGATCCTGGCGACATCTGTTTTCACCGGATTCACCATACGATCCGGTAGCGTCAGGTGTTCCAATGGACGGTTTTTGTGGTCGACGCGCAGCATCAAGTCCACGACCGTGGTTTGCCCCTGCAGATCAGCCAGTGAGGCAAACAGGGGATAATCGCCAGCAGGGACATCAAGGCCGACCGGCAACAGGGCCACGGCTCCTTCAGGGTCCGGATACAGATAGAAGACTTTATCTGTGAAGCGTACAACACCGAACGAGAGGGGCTCTCCCTGCCAGCGCAGCACAGCGACCTCGCCATTATGAATCCGGGGAGAGAGCAATGTCAGCTCACCGCACCAGGCCGGAGCGGTGAACAGCAAAGAGAGGATCAGCAGAGCGACGCGAATCACGAATCGACGTCCTCCACCCGTGTGCGTGCCCGACCGTGAGAGAAACGCAGCCAGAGTCGATCACCCGGTTCGAGTTCCGTCGCTGACAGCAGCCCGACACCACCCTCTTCGCGGCTGGCGATCACGTAGCCCCGCTCAAGCTGCAAGAGGGGTGACAGAGCCTGAAGACGACCAGCCAGGAGACCCAGAAGGTCATTGTAATGCCTCATTCTGGCGTCCCTGGCCAGGGAAAGCCTCTGTTCAAGACGAGTCACCTCGTCAGGCAGAGCAGCAAAATCCCGGGCGATCAACTTGAGCCGGCCTTCAAAACCGGCAAGCCTCTCGGAGATAATGCGCAGAGACTGGTCGAGACAGGATTGTAAGCGTATGATGAGATGATCGAGATGTGCTTCCAGATCCTGGCGGTTTTTGGCGACGAGCTCTGCAGCAGCACTCGGTGTCGGGGCACGCAGGTCGGCGACCATATCCGCAATGGTAAAATCCGTTTCATGACCGACTGCCGAGAGAACGGGAATTTCTGAGTCGGCAATAGCCCGGGCGACAGCCTCCTCGTTAAAGGCCCACAAATCCTCAAGGGAACCACCTCCCCGGCCAACAATCAATACGTCGAGTCCGCCGTAACGGTTGAGATCTTTGATCGCTTCGGCAATCTCCCGGGCGGCACCATCCCCCTGGACACGGACCGGCGCCAGCAGCAGCCGCACGTCTGGAGCCCGCCGCCGCAGAACCTGCAGGACGTCATGAATCGCCGCACCGGTCGCCGAGGTGACAACTCCGATCGATTGCGGGAAGGCCGGCAAGGGACGTTTGCGAGCTGCAGCGAAGAGGCCCTCGCCGGCGAGTTTCCCTTTGAGCTCTTCAAAAGCCGCCTGCAAATCCCCTTGTCCAGCATGAGTCATACTGTCAACGACCAGCTGCATCTCACCACGCGCGACATAAACAGTGACGGTCCCGGAGCAAACCACCTGCGAGCCGTCGCGGGGAGGGGTCTCCACCAGTCGATTCCGGCTGCGAAACATCACCCCTCGCAACTGGGATCCGCTGTCCTTGAGTGTGAAGTACCAGTGCCCAGACGCGGGATTCGAAAAATTAGAGATTTCGCCTTCAACCGTCACCGAGACAAAGTTGGTTTCCACAACCTCCTGGAGCAAATGGACCAGAGCGCTGACAGTTAATTTTCTGGACACATCAGTCACGCCCGAAGCACCCTATATCTTGTGGTTTTTGTTTGACTTTTCATCTGTTTACCCCTATATATTGGCGACGTTGGAGCAACGGAGAGGATCTATGTCTACACCGTACATTGTCACGATTTCAAGCGAAAAGGGAGGGGTCGGCAAAACCACCCTTGCCACCAACCTGGCGATTTACCTGAAGGCCCTTCACGAGGATCTTCCGGTGACCCTGTTCAGCTTTGACAATCACTTTTCCGTAGACCAGATGTTCCGGATTAACCGACAGCCGGCCAACGGTGATGTCAGTGATCTCTTCTCGGGCAGCAATCCTGATGATCTGGTTGAGATGGGCCAGTACGGAGTTCAGTTTATTCCTTCAAGCAATGAGCTCGGTCCACTGCGGCGAGAGCTTGATGATCCGACTGCTCTGGCGAGGGCTCTCGCCAAATCCAGTCTCGATGGCATCGTCATTCTTGACACGCGCCCCGACCTCGACATTTTCACCCAGAATGCTCTTTATGCCGCAGACCGGGTGATTGTGCCGGTTAAAGATGCGGCATCTCTCGACAACTGCCAGCATATCTCTGATTTTTTCGGCGTCCAAAACCTCTCCCGCCGACCTTTACGCATCCTGCCATGCCTGGTGGACGCCCGCATCCACTACGAAGGGCCTTTCAGCAATCTGCATCAACTCCTGAAAGCCTACGCAATCAACAGGGGCTATCGTTGCATGGAAGGGTTTATCGCCAAAAGCCCCAAAGTGGAATCTCTGAATACCAACCCCGAAGGGAAGATGTACCCGGTGCTCACCCACGGTCGTCACACGACTGTGCATGTGCAGATGACTCAGATTGCGCGCCAGGTCTACCTCAACTTTATCGACGCCGAGTCACGCCGCCTAGATGAGTACCGCAATGACATGGCCCATGCTGAGGAAGAGCACCAGACGGCCTACGAAATGCGCTGTAAAAACCTGGCAACCGGTTGCCTGGTCTGCGGCAGGCCGCTCGTGAATAGCGGCCAGATTGATGCTGCAGGTTACTTTGCCCAGAGCTCCGACCGAAAGGTCTCCGGTTTTATTGAAGAAGAATGTTTTACCAGCCTGGTCTTTCGCTATTTCTACGGGGCGAAACGTGCCATTGAGGCACATGATCCAATCTGGGACCTGTTTCGCGAATCAGCCCAGCGCTCCTACTTCCTTTTGCAGCGAGCGCCCCATACCCGGAACTTTTACCAGCAGAAGCTCTCCTTCTATCGTTTTGACGATAACGGCCTTGAAGTGTCCCACAAAACCATCGAGCTTCAGGAATTCGAGAAGCGCCTGCTTTCAAAGGAGCGCTCGGACCTGTTCCCTTTACTCGAGAGGACCCTCTTTGACAGTCAAGGCCGCCTGGAAGACACCTTCCTGCTGCTGCGTAAAGTCAGTTCAGACCTCCCGGAAGAGGTCCTCTATGACCAGAACTATGCAAACTTTTCCGCCATTATGACCAGGATCAGCTCTCAGCTCCCTTGAGCCAAGGCCTGTCGCTGTAACAACACGGAGACAGGGACAACGGTCACACCACGGGCTGCCAGACCGGGCAGCTCTTTCCGCAAGGCCTCCAGGGTTTCAGGATAGGGATGACAGATCCCTATCGCCATGCCCTGCCTGCGAGCCTTGCCTTCCAGCCTGCGGATTTCTCGAATAACAGCGTCAACGTCAGCGACATTATCGAGGAAGACATCCCTGTTCATCGTCGGCACTCCGTGCTGCCGCGCCACTTCAGGTGCCCGGGAGCGGCCGGTGGTTCGACTGTCAATAAAGAACAGGTTCTTTTCATGGAGACTTTCCATCACTGTTGACAAAGCTCTTGCATCCTCGGTAAAACGGGAACCCATGTGATTATTGGCCCCCGAGGCGTGGGGAATCCTGGCGAGCAGGCTGTCAAAGCGACGACGTATTTCGGCGTCGTTGTATTTGACAAACAACGCTTCCTTGCCGGGGTTGACAGCAGGATATCCCTGCGGTTCCATCGGCGTATGCAGCATGACTTCACGACCGGCCGCGTGCGCCATCTCCGCAACCTGGGCAGCATGCGGCTCGTCAGGGAGGATTGCAAAGGTCACTTTCTCAGAGATCGAGAGTAGCATCTCAGCCGTGTAAGTACTTCGCCCGAGATCATCCATAATGATTGTGAGAAGAGGGCCGGTTGGGATGTCCTGGACGGGCGGAGTAAAGATAAGCACAATCTGCGGCTCGCCGTTTTTCTCAACGACCAGAGAATTGAGATCGCCCGAGCTGCACCGTATAATCGCCCGGGAAACGCTTCAAGCGCCCTTGAAAATCGGCAATCTGGTCAGAGGTCGGCAAGTTCGCTTCAAGGGTGTAGCGGGCAGGGGTCTCTCCCGGTTCCCGCAGAATGGTCCCACCATCAACGTTGAGCCCCGAGAGGAGTGTCTCAACTTCTGCACGGAGTTCCTTGCTGTAATCGACCGGTGGCTTGGTGATTGGTGGGAGAGCAGGTTTCTGCGGAGCCTCTTCCATTCGGGCGAAGAGTATCAACCCGATCACTGCACACCCGGTGATCCCCATCAAAAGCAGCAGAAAACGGTTTTTTTGAAAAAAATCAGGGCGCCGCTTCTTGGAGCGGCGCCGCCTGGTTCGCTTCGTCATTGTAAGTCCTTACCGGCGAGCCAAAAGATCAGGCTGACTTCATCCCCTGAAGGATTTTAAAACCTTTCAAAAGATCAAGAGCGCGCATCAACTGAAAATCGCTGCGAGTCTCTTCATCAAGAGAGGTCTTGTCTGTTTTGGCGGTCTCTTCTCCGTTGTTCTCCGTGTCGAAATGATTCTTCAGGTCTTGTTCTCTAAAGTGATTGAACTCATTCACTTCCTTGATCTCACTCTGCAGGACCTCAACATCAGGGATGATGCCACGGGCCTGTATAGACGTCCCGTTAGGCGTGTAATACTTCGCCGTGGTCAAGCGCAGTCCTGATTCATCGGTCAGGGGGATAATCGTCTGCACAGATCCTTTGCCGAAGCTCCGCAGTGCCCATAATCACGGCACGACCATGGTCCTGCAGTGCACCTGCAACAATCTCTGAAGCACTGGCACTGCCGCCATTGATCAATACGACCAGCGGATAATCAGGTTCGGTTCCGCTGCGAGTCGCGGAGAACTCCATTTGCGCATCCTCCTCTCGCCCCTTGGTATAAACGATCAACCCTTCCGAAAGGAACTGGTCGGAGACTTCGACGGCCTGATCAAGAAGCCCTCCGGGATTATTACGCAAGTCGAGGATCAATCCCTGCAAAGAGCCACCATTCTCCTCGCGCAGCTGGACCAGGGCTTTGTCGAGGTCTTCTCCGGAATGCTCCTGGAACTGGGTCAGACGAACATAACCAAAACCCGGTTCGAGGGTCTTTGACTTGACACTCTTCACCTTGATAACTTCGCGCTCCAGGGTAAAAGGCTGCGGCTTTTCAAATGTCGCACGCATGATGGTGATCGTAATAGATGTCCCTGGCGCACCACGCATCAACTGCACCGCTTCCATGATTTCCATATTCTTGGTATAGGTATCTTCAATTTTCAGGATATGATCACCCGCTTCCAGGCCGGCGCGTGACGCTGGCGTGTCTTCAATCGGCGCAACAATCGTAAGGAGACCATCACGCAAGGAGATTTCAATGCCAAGTCCGCCAAACTCTCCCCGAGTGTCGACTTTCATCTCTTTGTATATTTCGGGAGACATGAAGCCGGAATGCGGGTCAAGAGACGAGAGCATGCCATCGATCGCACCGTAGATCAGGTCTTTGACCGCAACATCTTCGACGTAACTGCGCCTGACGATCGTCAGCACATCAGTGAATAGCTGCAACTCCTGATAATCGGTGGCCGCATTCACCTCCGCCACCTCGAGACGTTCAAATGAAAACAGGCTAAGCACGATAAGCACTGTCAGGGACAGTAGAAGAAAAGACCACCTGTTGCCGAACATTCTGACCTCCAGACTTTAACGTGGCTCTAACCAGTCGGCAGGATCAATAGGTTTGCCACCCTGACGAATTTCGAAGTAAACGGCGTCACGGCCTTCGTACCCCGAGTAGGCAACAACCTCGGCAGCGGTAACGGTATCACCTATCTGCTTGGTAAAACGCGCGACGTGAGCGTAAAGCGTATAATATTTACTGCCATGGTCGATAATCATCAGTTTGCCGTAGCCACGCAAACTTTTGGCGAAGATCACCTTGCCGTTGGCCGCTGCCTTCACAGGGGTCCCCACGGCGGCCTCGATATCAAAGCCATGGCTCTCTATAAGTGTTCCGAGTTCACCATGACGGCTGGTACCGAAACCGACTTTGAGCTGACCGGGGACAGGCCACAACAAGCGCCCTTTTTGCGGTAAAAGCCCGCCCAATGTTTCAGTATAGGGTTGCGTTTGTTCCGTTTCAAGTGTTTTGACCAGTTCGTTCAGGCGAGTCTCCTTGGCACGCAACTCCTGCAGCATCCCGTTGAGAAGTTCAGTATCCTGTTTCACCTCGGCCAAGAAGATTCTTTTTACTGTCTTGCGCCTTTTTCAAAACTTGCTGCTCCTTGCTGCGACGGAGCACAACGGTCGATTGTTCCTTGCGCAAGGCTTCCAGCTCACTCACTGCTGCGCGTTGTTCTTCGGTCTGTTGACGATAGAGCGCCAGCAACTCGCGATCGTGCCGGACCATTCTCGACAAAAAGGCATATTTTTCAGCGATGTCGCGCGGGCTTTCAGTTTCTGAGAGCAGAGCCTTGATCAATCCCACCTCGCCGGTTTTGTAGAGGATAACCAGACGGTGACGTATTTGCCGTTCCGTTGCACTTCTCTGCTCTTCGATCTGGCTAAGTTCCCGGCGTTGTTTTTCCAGACGCCCTGTGAGCTCTGCTAATTGCCGTTTGCTTTTTTTGTCCAGCCGCTCGATTCGGCGCGTCTCTTCATCGAGACGGTCAAGGTCTTCCAGAAGCATTCCGCTTTCGGACTGTTTCCCACGCAAGCCCTTGAGGGTTTTCGAAATCTGCTGTTGAATCTGATCAAGGCGTTCGCGACTCGCCTTCAGCTCCTCGTCTGCGGCCGTTGCGGGAGCTGCTTGCATCACCAGGCAAAGAATCATCAGCCCGCACAATCCTCGGCCAATTATTGCCGAAAATGGATTCATGAGGACCCGAAGCGAACGAATTTACGCAAGGCAAAAAGACTGCCAAAGAGACCAATCAAACCGCCTCCAACGACCAGCAGCCCCTGCCAGGACAGGGGCAGGAAATGAATCGTGTCGATTCCGGTAATCAGCAGCAGGCTGCCCAGACTTTTCTGCAGTATGACTTGAAAAACCAGGAAACTCAAACCAAGGGCGGTCAGTCCACCCAAAAGGCCTTGCAGAGTCCCTTCAACCAGGTATGGGAGCTTGATAAAGAGAGAGGTGCCACCAACCATGGCCATGGCTTCGAGTTCATCCTGACGGGCATAAAGTGTCAGTTTGATCGTATTGGCAACAATGACCAGGGCGGCAAAGACCAGAAAGCCTCCAAGCGCTGAGCCAGAGACTCTGCAGCAAAAGAAGAAAGGCTTCCAGCTTTTCCAACCACCCCTGACCGTATTGCAGATCATTAAACCGGTGGTCCTTACGCAGTCGCTCTACAACCAGTTGTGAGTGCTGATTCACTATGCCAATCGTCGGCGAGAGAGATTTCCAGAGACGCAGGCAATATCTCTGGACCGAGCCCCGCAACCAGGTCGGCATCGTCACCCAGACGTTTGGAGAAACGTTCAAATGCATCTTTGCGTGAGATGAATGTGACTTTCGCTACTTCTGGGTAGCTCTCAACGTCCTTGACCCATGCCCTGACAGTCTTGTCATCCGGGACATCCTCAAGGTAAACAACAATGGCGAGATTCTCATTCCAAGACGCGGTCAACTGCTGAACGTTCAAGACGGCGATGGTAAAAAAGGCCAGGAGAGCCAATGCAACGGCGACGGTACCGACAGACGCCAGACTCAACACCGGGCTTTGCCACATGTTTCGCAATGCACGTTTCAGGAAATAACCAGTACGCAAAAACATCAAAGCCGTCCCGTCATTTCGGTTGTGCCCCTGAAAAGGGGTAAATCGTCCATGGCCAGGCTGCCACCCTCCAGAGCAACAATACGACGTGGGAACTGGCGGATCAGGCCACGATCATGAGTTGCCATGATAATCGTGGTCCCCCGCGAATTGGCTTTTTTAAACAGCTCCATAATATCCAGCGTCACATCCGGGTCGAGGTTGCCGGTGGGCTCGTCAGCGAGCAGGATCAAGGGATCAACCACCAGGGCACGCGCCACAGCAACCCGTTGCTGCTCACCACCGGAAAGTTGTAAAGGGTGGTGGTTCAGCCGGTGTTCGAGTCCAACATTCTTGAGGGCCTGATAAACCTTTTTACTGATTTCAAAACGCTTGCAACCCCGGATCTCGAGCGGGAAAGCAACGTTTTCGAAGATTGTGCGCCGCTTCAGCAATTTGAAATCCTGGAAAATGATACCGAGGTTGCGGCGCAGGTATGGAATACGGGCAGGACCATATCGGGTGATATTACGCCCATTGATCAGAATCTGGCCACGCGTAGGACGTTCAGCACAGTAGAGCAACTTGAGCAGAGTCGACTTGCCTGCGCCAGAGGGGCCGGTCAGATAGACAAATTCACCCTTGTCAACTTTAAGGGTCACATCGCTCAGAACGTTTTGATCGCGTTGGTAAGCCTTGCAGACATTGAAGAGCTGAATCATCTCCAGCTCCTACCAGTCCCGGTAGGGGATACCATTCAAACCGACCAGGTCGCTCCCGCTGAAAACATTTTCCAGACCACCCTCGGCGAGCTCGCCCTCAATGGTCGGCGTAGGCGGCACCTCCTCCCAGGTCTCAGTGGACTGGGTGAACGGGTCACGAGGGATGTCACGAATGTACTTGTTGGCAACAAGATCGTCTAAAGACTCCGGATAGCTGATATGGTCAGCGAAATAGGCATCGATTGCGCGGCGCATCTGATATAGATTTTCCATCAACACCGCTTCACGCGCTCTGATCAGGTTGCGCTGGTAATTCGGCACCACGATGCTGGCCAGGATGCCAATAATGCTCATGACAATCAGCAGCTCGATCAGGGTGAAACCTCGCTGCGAAGCTTTTTTATTCTTCAGGATCATAGACTTTCACCAGGTATTGTAGGGAGTACCATCCATTGCCAGCTTCTGACTCTGGGAATAAACATCGTAGATATCATCACCACCGTAGAATGTTGAGTCCGGATCGTCCTTGTACGAACGCAAGCCCCAGCCCTCGTCGTATTCGTCGAAGGGATCTTTTGGCAAGCGCCTCAAGTATTTGCGCTTGTAAGAGTACAGACCTCCCCAGTCACTGCCTTCGACCAGTTCTTGAAGATCTTTCGGATAGCCGGTTTCGTTGATAGCCGCGATAATTTTCTTTTCTTCAACAGCTCTGTCGAAGTCAGACTTGTAGTGATCGATAGCAGTTCGGATATCACGTAACGAGCGACGCAGCTCCAGCTCCTTGCCACGTTTCGCGGTTACTTCTGCCATTGGCACGATCACCGTGGCAAGCACGGCCAAAATGGCCATGGCCAGGACCATTTCCAAAAGGGTCAGACCGCGTTGGCCTCCAGGTCTGGATATGTAACAAGACAATTTCAATTGACTTCGATCATGACCGCCTCAGGAACGACCTGAAGTCGGACCCCCGCAGGGTTACGGAAATTGACCCGGTTGATTTCAAGCTTGGTTTTTCCCGTCGTGATCGGCTTGAAACTAAGGCTGAACAGGTCTCCCGACCCTGACGCACCCTGGCCGCCCGCGCCCTGTTTGTAACCGACAATAAGCTGCCCCGTGGTACGGTTGGGACTGCTTGAAAAGACTGTCGGCTGACCATCCTGCTTTAAAAAAGTCCCTTCGTTGATATTCACCAGTTCCAGAGCCGCCGGATCGTAGCTGACAAAGAGAGGCGCACTGTAGAGTTTTTCGACATCTCTAACTTGCACCATAACGACAAATTCTTTATTAAGATCAACCTGTTCCGGTCCGTCAAATTGGATGACGGTCACTCCCCTCTCTGGAATTTCTAAGGAACCGGGAGTCGCGACTTCATCCAGCCCCTTCATCTCCTCTGTCGGAACCAACTCCTCAAAAGGGTTTACAGTCCCCATTCGTTCAACCGGCACTGCAGGCTCAACAGCTTCAGGCTCAACAGCTTCAGGCTCAACAGCTCCAGGTTCAACAGCTCCAGGTTCAACAGCTCCAGGTTCAACAGCTCCAGGTTCAACAGCTCCAGGTTCAACAGCTCCGGGTTCAACAGCACCGGGTTCAACCACCGAGGCTCAACCACCGCAGGCTCAACCACCGCAGGCTCAACAGCCACGGGCTCATCCGTTAACGCCGAGGTTTGAGTCTTTTGCCTTTGTGTCTGGCTCTCGCTGATTGTAAATTTCAATGGTTTTACCGCAGGCACAGTATTCGGTTTGGTGAGTTCTATTTCACTCTCCAGTAATTGCGTAAAGGAGCCGAAATTAGGGCCACTCTTCAAGTTGTCTTCACCACCGGACCAGATGGTCGAGACCTCCATGTCTGGGACATCCACCTGCTTGACGATATAGGGCGTAATTGAAAGAAGAATCTCACGCTTTATATCCTCATTGGTAAAACTGGTGAACAGTTTTCCCAGGAATGGGATATCCCCGATAATGGGAATCGTCGTTTCAGACTCTGTGGTCGCCTGCTCAAACAATCCTCCAAGAATGGTTTGCACACCATCTTTGATAGTGAGCACCGTTTGAGCGTTGGTTGTCTGAATCGTCAACGCACGGGTTCCTGCGATTTCGACCTCTTCGATGACCCGGCTGACTTCGAGAGCGACTTTAACTTCAACCGTATTATCCAGCTGGATAATCGGCTCTATATCGACTTTGACACCGACATCTATGTATTGGACATTCGCTGTCGTCGATGTGTCTGTGACTGTGCTGGTTATGCTGGGTTCCCGCGTACCGATGTGGACTTTGGCTTTCTCTCTGTTTCTCACCCGGATCTTGGGGCTTGCCAGCACCTCTGAACTCGCTTGAGCTTTTTTGAATTCATATGAAGCCGTCGGAACGGTGAAAAAAGTCTGTAAACTGCTCAAACTGGTCGCGAGATTTTCATTACTGCCACCAGGGGAGAGAGTGCTGTCAAGGATACTTGTCGAGCCGGGGTTTGAAAAGCCCACCCCCACTCCATAGGTCGACAACTCCGGACCGAAATCCAGAGTGTCGGCATCGGCGACGCTGAGGATCTCCAGAGCAAAAAGAACTTCCGAGTTTTCACGGTCCGCAGCATCCAGAATCTGCTCAGCAAGCTTGATAACCTGCGGTGTATCACGGATAACGATGGCATTGCGCTCTTCATGCACGTAAATCTTGCGCAGTTGCAACATGGTGCGCAACAGATTAACTGCCTTCTTGGCATCGATGTGGGAGAGGAAAAAAGTCTGGATTATCTGGTCTTCGTACTGTTTGGCTTTCTCCCTGCTCTGCGGGTAAATGATGAGCGTCTTGCTGTTGAGTACTTTCTTGTCCAGGCCGTTCATCTGCATGATCAATTCCATCGCCTGGGCAAAACTTGCTTTTTCCAGAAGAACGGAAATCGTCTGGGTACGGATTTCTTCGTCAAAAATAAAGTTGATGCCACTCAACTGAGAAAGGACACCGAAGACTTCCTTGATATTGGCATCCTTGAAACTCAGGGTAATGGGTTCGGTGGAGGCAACATCGAGCTCGATTCCGTCCATGGCAACGGTACGCATGTCGCGATCAATCAAATCCTTAATGGCCAAGGCGCGCGCATTGTTGGCATCCAGTGCAAGGGCCTCTTTGATCGCCTTTTGTGCAAGGTTAAATTTTCTTTGCCCGTAGAAACTTGCTCCTTCTTCAGCCAGTTTCTCTGCATTGATCAGCTTGAGCAAATCATCACGCTCCTGCGCCGCAATTTCTATGCTCGAATCAAAACCAAGTGCAAGACGATACTCGGCAATAGCTTTTGACAGCTTGCCTTCCGATGCAAGCTTGCGCGCCAGTCTGACATGATGAGCAGCGGCACGGGTTTTTGAAGAGATCATTTTCAATTTATAGGTCTTGCTGCTCGGTTCCAGCTCAGAAGCTTCAAAGTATTTTTCAACCGCTTCGTCGTGCCTGTCTTCAGCAAAAAGCTGTTCAGCTTCTTCAAAAGCCGAACGCGCTTCCATGGAGGTGGTGCATCCACCCAACCAAAGTGAGGCAAGGAGCAGAATTACCCACCCGGCAAAACGGATATTATCGATTCGGATCATTGACTTCTTCCTCCGGGGCAGCCTCATCAGCAGGGGCTACTTCTTCCTGACGTTCTTCGGGGTTATTCTCTTCAATGATTTGTTGAAAAGGGTTCTCGATGTCCTGCGGTGACGGCCTTAGCATTTTTCGCTTCGGCGTAAAAATCCGTTGATCGGGTTGGCCAGACACTGCCGCTTTCGGCTCCAGGCGGGCAGGTGAACTGGCGGACGCATTCAACTTCTGCTGCTCGATCAATTGTATCTCAACGAGGCTGTCACGACCGGGATGGTGGACTTTCAAAAGGTTGCCGACGATGGAATCCACCCGGAACTCATGATCCACTCCAAATGTTTCACCACGTTTAACAAGAAAAATCTCTCCACCGCTGGACAGAAAAACTGTCTTTTCCCCGGCTTTTTCAAGAAAACCGAGGAAGGTGAATTCTCCCAACGATTTTTGTACGACGTCAAATGGCACCACCGGTGCTATCGGTGCGACCGGTTGCACTGACGTTTCGACAACGACCGGCGCAGGGAGTACCGGCGGCGTCTCGGGGCGCGGTGAAGGCTTCTTGCCGAAATGGAAGATATCCCTTTGTGCGCCGGAGAACTCTTGTAATTCCAGAGACAAAAAATCGAAGTTGATGCGCTCGTGTGAACTCTCAAGCGTCTGGTCTTTAGTCTCTTTAGTCACTTTGGCCAGGACACGAGCCCGCTGGCTCTCTGTCCGTGGTGGCGCCTTTTCCTGCCTGGGTGTTGCTAAGTAGGCATAGAGCAGAGAGAGAGCCAGCACTCCCAGAAGCGCTGCAAGAATGACACGCTTGCGATTCATGGCTCTCGCGTCTCCGGACGGAAAAAGGTTTCCAGATTCAAGCGCAAATTGACACCATTATCATCCGCACTTTGCAAACTGATCTGTTTGATCACCATCAGACGCACCGATTGCTCCAGAGAGTGGATAAATTTTTTGATCTGCTCGTAATCTCCCACAACATTGAAGCTCAGATTGAATTTCAGCAGAGGGATGTCTCCCATTTTCTCCGAGGTGTAACCGATCTGGGCAATATCCAGACGAGCCCGGTTGGAAAGAATCAGCAATTCCTCGATCAGCCCGGTAAATTCACGGTATTCCGGAACGGTCTGCTGAAATTTGGCGATATCCTGGCTGGCCAGCAGGTAGAGCTGTTCCGGACTTGTCGCCGCACCACCCTGTTTACGAATTAATTGGCGAATTTCACCCTGCTTTTGCAGAAAAGCTGTTTCCTTTGCTGCAATTTGAGGGACTATCATTTGTTCGAGGACAACGAAAAGGACAAGGTTCACCCCGATCAGGAGAGCAAGGAAAATGAGCAAACCTCGCTGAGAACTCCACAGCTGTCCGGCAAATTCTTTCAGGTACATCAGAAGGCCTCCCTGATTAACAGAGAGAAACCAATTTGCTCCTGCGATATCCGCACCCACCGTAACCTTAATCTCACCATGTTGCTGCAGGTACGCCTGACTGAGGTCTTCAGATATCAGAAGATTATCGACAAAGCGTGTCATCGCCGAAACATCGAGGGCAACACAGGAGAGCCTCACAGACTGCTTGTTAAAATCAGGTTGAATTGTGCGGATACTGACGTCGACCGGTAGCAGTTCCTCAAACCTGGTCAACAAATTCGTCCAACGAAACTGATCGGCCGCAATAATTTCATTTCCCAGGGCAACTTCACTCTTCACCTCTGCATACTTTTCCGGGGAATAAGCAGCCGTGACTCCCTGGACGCCAGGCATCTGTGCTCCCAGTTCCACGAAACGATCGTCCAACAACCTTAACTGTCTCCAGCATTGAGTAGCGTAGTAGCCATCAAGAGCCAGCAGCAAGGCAAAAAAAACACAGCCAAACAGCAGCCAGAAGCGAATGCGCTGACGGTTCAAATAAGGTTTAGTGGCAAGATTGAGTTTAATTTCCATTGGCTTTACATCATATGCTCTGCTGCGCCCAAAGCAGCGAGGACAGAACCGACAGGTTGCAATCCACCATCTCTGCCGTTACCGCCGAAACGTTTCAGGGCCGGGTCCAGACATTTAACCTCACGTTTAAATGCGGCAGAGAGAAGCGTGTCTACATCCCCGTCCATCCCGGGATCGACATGTGCCATAACGACACACCTCTTCATAACCGGAAAAGAGTCATAAGCTTCGACAAGAGTGCGGTTAATTTCACGAAAAGTTCGCTCAGGACTCGCCTTAAATTCACTGACCCGTTGATAACAGATGCTGTGGCCGACCACATACTGGAGACTCAGAAGACCGTGTTCCAGCGCCACCAGGATGAATTCGTCTCCAAGGTCGAGACGCGGGCGGTAATAATTATAGAGATTCAGTGAATGGAAATTGATGTGTATTGCATGTCGACGCGCTTCATTAACAAGATCCTCGTATTGCTCGATAACCGGTTGAGCAATCGCCGCGACAACGCAGCTTTGGCGCCCGTCCTCACGCTTGTCGAGCACCTGGTAATCAAGCTTGACCTGAGCCGGAGGTGCCGGCAGGTTTGATTTAAGGCGCCATTTGAGGATATCAATTCCTTCCTGGTGAGTTTTGAACGGAGCATCAACCTCTGTCAGATAAATGCGACCGGCACGATCAGGCAGGCTCAAAGCAATGCGCTCTTCCTGACCAGCCAGGGCATCAACCCCACGTCGTAATCCTTCTATGAAACGCCTGGCATCACGAATGTTTGGCTGACGGCTGGAGACCTCCAGAACCCCCTCCAGGCTCTCAAAACGCAGCCCGACCAGTTGAGTCTGAGACCGATGGCGTTTCAAAGCCGCCAGATAAAGCCCACCGGGCTGAATATCAACACCGACATAAACCCGGCTCATTGTCGCCCTCCGCCCTGATCGGCAAAGGTGACGCGGTTGATTTCTGCAAGGGTCGTCTCACCTTTAAGCATCTTCTCCACTGCAGCGTCACGCAGGAAAGCCGTTCCCGCAGCGCGGGCCGCTTCCTTAAGGCGACTGACAGGAGCCTTGCTGACAATCAGATCGCGCAGGTCATCGTTGAGATCAAGCAGTTCAAGAATCGCGGTACGACCGTGATAGCCCTGGCCGTTGCACTCCCGGCATCCGGCGCCTTCATAAAAAGTGTGATCTTTGTAGCGGTCGTAATCAAGTCCAGATTCAACAAAGTCCTGGCGGTCATAAGTGACGGTCCGTTTGCAGTGTCTGCAAATTTTACGCACCAGACGTTGAGCTGCCACGCAGTTCAGACAGGAGACAAAATTGTAAGCATCGATACCCATGTGCAAAAAACGCCCGAGCACATCAAACACGTTATTGGCATGTACAGTCGTAAAGACCAGGTGTCCGGTCAAAGCTGATTGCACCGCAATCTGGGCAGTCTCAGGATCACGTATTTCGCCAACCATAATTTTGTCCGGGTCGTGACGCAAGATGGAGCGCAGTCCACGGGCGAAGGTCAGCCCCTTCTTTTCGTTCACAGGTATCTGCACAACACCCTTCAGCTGGTATTCGACAGGATCCTCAATGGTGATGATTTTTTCCTCTTCGTTATAAATCTCTGTCAGTGCCGCATAAAGCGTCGTCGTTTTGCCACTGCCAGTCGGTCCGGTCACCAGCACCATGCCATACGGCTCACGAATCATCCGACGAAAACGTGTCAGTTCGTGCCCTTCCACACCGAGCACATCAAGGGTCAGGCCATGAAGATCTTTGGCAATGCTTTCCTTGTCGAGAATCCTGATGACAGCATCTTCACCGAAGATACTCGGCATAATGGAGACACGGAAGTCGATTGACTTGGTTCCCATACGGACTTTGAAACGACCATCCTGGGGAATGCGTCGTTCGGAGATATCAAGCTCGCTCATGACCTTGATACGAGAAATGATTGGCCCCTGGAAGCGCCCGTCCAAAGGTTCCGTGGCGCGGAACAGGACACCGTCGACACGATATTTGATCTGAACGCCGCTTTGACTGCTTTCAATATGGATATCACTGGCACGCTTTTTCAGAGCATCAAAAAGAGTCGAATCAATCAGACGAATGATCGGGCTGCTGTCATCGGTAAGCTTTTCGATCGACAGAACTTCCTCGCCTTTATCCGTTTCCTTGACAAGCTGCAGTTTAAAATCTTCGGAAACATTTTGGAGAACCTGTTTTGAACTCTGGCTTTTGTCCAGTAACGCGGCAATCTTGCTCCGGGCACCGACCTGGCAAACCAGTTGTGCATCAAGCTGCATTTCAAGATCGTCGAGTTCTGCTACGTTGGTTGGATCAGAGATCGCGATCACCAGACCATCTTCGGATTTTTTCAGCGGGATGAAATTGTAGCGAATCGGCAGGTCGGATGGCAGAGATGCACTCAGTTCCGCATCCAGAAGAATCGTATCAAGATCGACATATTCAAGATCGAACTGCTGAGCCAGGGCCTGAGCGACCAG
The DNA here is from genome assembly GCA_963707155.1 of uncultured delta proteobacterium. GTDB lineage: Bacteria > Desulfobacterota > Desulfuromonadia > Desulfuromonadales > BM103 > M0040. The sequence continues at coordinate 52,125 of CAVPPD010000030.1, forward strand.
TTCATCTGAGAGCAGGCCACGAGCAATGCCCACTTCACCGAACCGCTGCCCCGAAGAACCTTGCTGGTCGAGGATCAGACGCACTTCAGCAGGAGCGAGGGCGCCCATATTGACCAGGATTTCACCTATTTTACGATGTTCGAACTGCATGCTTCGGCCCTAACCTACTGTACCGTTCCAGCCATTTGAAAAATGGGGATATACATGGCAACGACGATTCCGCCAATCAGCAACCCCATCGTCATCATCATCAATGGCTCAACCATTGTGGTGAGACGATCAAGGCGTCGTTCGACCTCATTCTCGTAATACTCCGAAACGTCCGTCAGCATATCAACTAACGAACCGCTCGTTTCGCCGACACCGATCATTCGAAGTGCAATCACCGGAAAGTTGCCGGTCTGCTCGAGGGCTTCAGAAACCCTCGCCCCCTCTTGAATACGGTTGACCGCCCCGGAGAGCTCTTTCTCCAGGACACGGTTGTTCAATGTCTTGCGCGACATTTGCATCGCCTGAACGATGGGAATCCCGCTCGCCATCGTTGTTGCAAAAGTCCGACAGAATGTCGACAGAGCATATTCACTCAACAGCGCCCCGAAAAAGGGGAGTCTCAGCTTGACCCGATCAATCACTAAAGCCCCTTTCTCTGTACGCACGTAGGCTCGCAACAAAAAGAGACTGATCAGCAGTGCCGGCAGCCAGAAAGGCAAACCCGCCAGCAGACCATTGGCGACGGCGATGACCATGCGGGTCAATAATGGCAGTTGCATGTTCGCATCTGCATAAACCTGGGTAAAACTCGGGATCACGTACAACAGAAGGAAGCCGAGCACCACCGTCACAGCAATCGCCAGAAGCGCCGGGTAGAAAGTCGCGCTGCGCACTTTCGCTCTTATCGCTTCGACACGCTTCTGGTACTCAATATAGCGCCCAAGGGTAATTGGTAAATCCCCCGACTGCTCGCCGGCCTGCAGTGAAGCGACATAGAGTTGCGGGAACATCTTCGGGAAACGTCCGAAGGCCTCGGAGAGAGAGCTGCCTCCCTTCACGTCTGTGCGTATATCTTGCAGGGCGTTGAGAAGCCCTCCCGCTTCCATACGGTCAACCAACGTGTCCAGAACCTGTAAAACCGGCAGGCCTGAACGAATAAGCACTAACATCTCTTGATTGAGTGCCAGGAACCGACGTCCGCTTAAACTTCCCCCGCCAGCTCCCTTGGAGAACCACTGCAAAGAGACTTTATGCATCTTGAAGACAAAGAAACCCTGCTCTTCAAGACTCTCCTGAAGAGCCTCACGGCTCACCGCCTCGAAGTCCTTCTCGAGAACCCGGCCATCAGAGGTTCCAATTTTACAGCGATACGTGGACATTAGCCTTAACGTTTAACATAATTGGCAAAAAAACTGAACGAAAATCCCTCGGCAGAGGTCATCAAGGCCACAAAAAAGGCCGGTCTTTCGGGACCGGCCGTGCATGTGAAGTTATCATAAATCAACTAGTATTCCTTGGGGTTATGTTCCACACCATGGCAGTTGAGATAACAGGCACCATGCCGGGCGGCAAAACCCTGCGCTTCGTACTTCAGCTTACCATCAGCGTTCTCAAAGACAACGTCTTCGTTGAACTTGAGGAGGTGCTGGTACTGCACACTACCGTGTGCATCGTGACAGGTAAAGCAGGAGGTTCCACCCTGACCCCCAGAACGTCCCTCGATATGCAAAGAGTGATACAGGAAACTCTCGTTTGACAAGATACTGATGCGATCATGACACTTGTAACAAAGGGCATACTCCTGCTGGCTCTCGGAGCGTTCGTCATCCATCTGGTAATTCAGGACCAGCAACCCGGGATAATTCGATCCATGAGGACCCTTGGGCCCATTGGGATCATCACTGCCATGGCAGTCACTGCAACTGATTTGCGACACATCCTTCGGTTTCTGTTTCTGGGCGACATAAGGCTCTTTGAGGCTGATAACAAAGGTGTTCTTGCCTTCACCCTCAACCGGATGGAAAGAAGGATTCGTGGTTTTGAACTCCTCGTGTTTGTTGGTGGAATTCCCCGGCAGGTTGGCGCTCTCGGAGTGACAGCGATAACAGAGTTCATATTCCTGAGAGATGTCCGCCATGAAGTTGCCGACTCGTCGTCCGGTGAGACCACGATAAGGGTTTCCCTTTTCGACCACGTGAGATTCGTGACAATCGACGCACTCCGAATGACGTGCGGCGTTGACAATGTCTTCCGGGAGCGACTCGTTTTTCAAATGCACGCCCTGAATAGTCAGGACTGGATGATTGTAAGGTTTACTCAGCTCTGCAAAGATATTCGGCAGGGAGAGGCTGCCGGTGTTTTTCAAAAAACCTTTTTCAATCATCTCTGCCCGGGCAGTTGCATCGCTGTGGCAGGGCAGACATGTTCCTTCTTCCCCGCTGACAGCCATCTTCATGCCCATATGGCACGCCCGGCAACTTTTTGACATCACCGAACGATCACCGTGACTCCCCTTCAGCTTACCAAGGCCGCTATTTGCCCGGACATGGCCCATGGCCCCGGCAGTTGGCGAAGACGGAGCCGAGGAGCCGCTTGCCGGCTGACTGGTGGGCTCAAAATCCGGCAAAACCGGCACCGGCTGACCGGCCTTGGGCTGGCTGGGCTGAGCGGGAGCTGGTACGGAGCTGCTGTCCATGACCTGACTCGAGGGTTCAGACACGGGTACAGACATGCGACCCTTAGGCTGGCTGGGCTGAGCGGGAACTGGTACGGAGCTGCTGTCCATGACCTGACTCGAGGGTTCAGACACAGGCACAGACCTGTTATCCCCGGATCGGTTCCTGGGGTTGGAAACCGGCGTAGACCTGCTGCCCAAAGGTTCGCTCATGGGCTCGAAATCCGGCAAAACAGGCAGCGTCAAGTTTTTGGGCTGGTTCTGGTTCGTGTTGCGGGAGGGCGGAACAGCAGTGTCCCCCGCTGGCCGGTTCGTAAACACCTCTGGTGGTGCTGACTCCGGAGTGCCGTCCAGGGGTTGGTCCGTGGTTTCAGCCGCCGGAAGAGAGGACTCCTCCGTGCCTTCTACAGGCTGTCCCGAGGATTCGTCAGCAGGCAGCAGTTGCCCCGAAGCACTCGTTGTAGACTGGCTCATGGACTCCGAGACAGACAAGAAGAAGCATGAGAGTGTCAATAACAGCACAAACACAAGCGGCATTCTATACAAAACGCAGACCTTCATAATCATTTTGTCCATCGGCAGGATTCCCACCTCACGTCAACAAGTGCCTTTTCAAGGAATATTGTGAATGGGCGGCGGTGATGCGATTGTCGGAGCGGTATGACAGGCGTTGCAGACATCATCATAGTAAGAATCAGTCACAGTGCCCCGATGACGCCAGAACGGCAGACCATAAACCCCCCGGGTATCCTCATGCGGGTCATGACAGGTCGTACACTGCATCTGTCCTGAGCCGTCGAGAGGAGTATCGATAGAACCATCAGGCAGCTGGTAAGCCCCCGGCTTCGCAGGGTTCAACACATTGGCAAGAACATCATTGTTGTAATTAAAAGAAATCGGATGAGATGTCGCCAGATCGATCACCGCAGAAACGTTAGTGATGGTTTCACTGCCTCCCTCCATCGTGACGGGTGTCCCGGCAAGCACAACTCCAATGGAAGTCGCACCATCATGACAGGAAAGGCACATACGTGAGGCACCACTGGGGTATTTTGCCGGGTCACTCGTCGTGTACCCTGTTCGGCCAGGGTCTGTTTTGATCGCCAGAGCTGAAGCATAAAGCTGGAAGGTGGCTGTTGTCGGGTCAGGTCGGTTCCAAAGTGGCGTCTGGGGGGCAGCAGAATGGGGAGTATGACAAAAGACACAAACCCTGTCCGTGCCACCGGCAAGCGTTGTCGCCGCCTTGGGGCCAGAGTGCGTTGCGAGATTAGACATATTGTGAAGGTTATTACTGTCGGCAATTGACAACGCGCAGGAAAGCGATGACGTGGTCAGAACCAGCACTAATGCAATAAGGAGATTTCGTTTCATAACTTATGTCTATTGAACCGTTAATTCAGAGATATTTTTTGGGCTGATTCCAAATAAAACCTGCAATAAACACGCCATTGGCGCATGCAGGCGGCCCGACAAGCTCATCACGGAAGCAACTGGAAAGCCTGAATCCTGTGATTGTAGGAATCCGCGACGAAAAGTCGCCCTTCGTGGTCTATAAACAAACCCGCCGGCAGGTTAAACTGACCGGCCTGTCGACCGGCACTGCCCCAGTACATGAGTAGATTTCCCGCCATATCAAAGACCTGAATGTTGTCAAATGCCGAGTCCGAGACGAAAACGTGACCGGCCTGATCAACGGCAAGTCCTTTCGGTCGTGCCATGTAACCAGCGGCATCGCCGAGCTGCCCGATCGTGCCAAGAAGTTCGCCCTGGGCATTCAAGACCTCAATCCGGAACGAAAAGGCATCGAGAACCAGAATTTCACCATTCGGCCCGACAGCGACATTCAGAGGCCTCGCAAAGAGCCCGTCCGGGTTCAGCCTTACTTCGAACCTCAGTCGCCATCGAACCGTCAGCGATTAAAAACATAGACGACCCCGGCACCCGCGTCCGCGACCAGCAATCGGCCGTCATGGGCCAGGGCCATTCCCGCCGGGCGTTTAAAACCTCCCGGTGGCGCCCAGCTTTCGAGATATTTCCCGGCGGAGTCGAGGACAAGCACCTGACTGTGGCCCGCATCAGCCATAAATACCCGCTGACGCTCATCATCCACAGCAAGACCACTCGGGGAAACGAGGCTCAATCCTGAGAAGTTCAGGAAATAATCAACCTTGCGGCGATTCATATCAAAGCGGTAGAGCATTTGTGCGACATTATCGGCCACCCAGACCGTTCCAGAACGACTGGATGCAACAGCGAAAGGACCGACAAGAGAAGGTTCTTCCTGACGCTCGCCAAGCAACCAGCTCAAAGCTCCGGAAGCCCTGGCAGTCTCTTTGAAATCCTCGGGGCCGGACAAACTGCGCAGATAGCGAACACGCGGCTGATCAGGGGGTTCCGGCCACACCAGGTTGACAGCCTCATCCTGCCAGGCAACCGGCCCTGAAATCGATCCAGCGCAGCCAGTCAGCAACAGACAGAGGAGAAAAAAGGGGAGCGACCTGATCATCCGCCAGCCTGCCTACTGGTCAAAACGCTCGATGGGATATTTTTCTTTAAGCGAGGCCATCCATTGTCGTAGAGTTCCTTCACGCTCAGCACCAACAAGGCTGGCGCGAATCTTGGCTGACACTTCATCAAACTTCAACTGACGCTCCTCATCGACCTTATCAAGTTTGATGATGTGAAAACCGATACATGGTTCGCACCGGCCCGGACGATTTCACCAGCGGACATGTTCTGAATGGCTGCATCAAATTCAGGAACCGTCTGGCCGGCATGAAAAGCCCCCAGACTACCACCCACATATTTACTGCGATCATCAGACTCGTAGTAGGCGAGGTTATAGAAATCTTCACCGGCGATGAGCTCTTTTCAGGAGAGCCTCGGCACGGGCGCGTTTGACTTCCTTTTCTTCTGCATTATCTGATGGATCGACCTTCACAAAGACATGACTGGCTGTGAACAGCTTGGGACGGAAATATCTCGACTTGTTCTCCTCATAGTAGGCGGCGACACTATCGTCGGTCACCGTTATTTTCTCATCGACAGCGACCGATTCTGCCTTGCGGGCGAGCAGGTCGAGATAAAGGTCTGCTTTGATTTTGGCGGCACTGGGGGGTATGGACATTACTCGGCCAAAGGTTTATTTTCACTGAGTTTCTTCTGCCATTCTTTCTCAAAGGCAGCGGCGTCAATTGAGATCTCATTATCGATCGCATACTGCACCTTGTAAGCACGTTCAATCAGTTCATCAAGAGCCTTCTGTTTGATTTCGGCAATCTTCTCAGCATCCAGACCGCCATGAAAACTGACCTGCATCGGCAGGATCTTTTGCGCACGAAGATCAACGTCCGCTTGGGTAATAACCAGGTTCCCGACCTTCACCACCTTGCTTTCTGCTTGCAGCAGCCTGTTCAATAGCAATGGCAGTTAAAGGGAACCATGCACACACCATGGCCAGGGCGATCAAAAGGAATTCGAGACGAAAGGGACATGAAAGACTTCTCCTTGGATGTTCTCACTGGTTTTTACACAAAAAGCACAGGGTAGATGCGTCATTGCGTAAACAGAGGGTTAATCCGGTCAATATATAAAGCAATAACCCCAATGTCAATTCAGTAGAAATCAAACGAGGCGATTCCCTCTGAAAGGAATCGCCTCGTTTGATTATGGCGGGGCTGACGGGACTCGAACCCGCGACCTCCGGCGTGACAGGCCGATGTTGTAACCGACTCTACTACAGCCCCCGATCGATTGTAAATTTGGTGGGCGAAACAGGGCTCGAACCTGTGACCCTCGGCTTGTAAGGCCGATGCTCTCCCAGCTGAGCTATTCGCCCAGATTTTAAATGGCGGGGCTGACGGGACTCGAACCCGCGACCTCCGGCGTGACAGGCCGATGTTGTAACCGACTCTACTACAGCCCCGCATCAGACAGAAAACAGGAAACGCAGTGCAAGGAGAAACCCTTCTTAACGTTTCCTGTTTTCAATTTCTTCTACAGCGACAACAGGGCTGGTCCCGATGTCACTGCATCTTAAACTGTAATTAGTTGATGGCGTCTTTCAAGGCCTTACCAGCCTTGAACTTGGGAACCTTGGCAGCAGGGATGTTAATCTTGGCGCCAGTCTGAGGATTCTGCCCCTGACGTGCAGCACGGTCGCCCACGCTGAAAGTACCAAAACCAACCAAAGAGACCTTCTCACCGGCCTTCAGAGCATCTGTAACAGCATCAGTAAATGCTTTCAGTGCCTTCTCTGCATCGGCCTTGCTCAGTCCCGCCTTCTCTGCAATTGAATTAACAAGATCGGCTTTAGTCACAACATACCTCCACACGTAAAAGAATGATTAAGCCCTGCTGAAAACGGACTTATTTATATCAGACGCTTCAAAATTCAGTCAAGCAATAATTGGTTGAAATGATCAATGATGGACCGATTTTTCTGAGTTCAACGCATAATCGCCATCAGCCTCTGACTGCGGTACCGGGAAGCTTCCCAGGATCGCTTCGTCAAGGACCTCATCCATGTGAGCAACCGGACGGATTCTTCAAAGCCCGACGGATTGTCATCGGGACTTCCTCAAGGTTTTTTTCATTCTCCTGAGGAATCAGGACGCGGTGAATCCCGGCTCGCTTAGCAGCCAGCAATTTCTCTTTGAGACCACCGATCGCCAGAACCCGGCCACGCAACGTAATTTCACCGGTCATTGCCAGATCCTGATCGACGGCCAGACCAGTCAGGGCAGAGGCAATAGCCGTCGCCATGGTGATTCCGGCCGAAGGGCCGTCCTTCGGGATTGCGCCTTCCGGAACATGGATATGAATTTCAATGCGGCTGTAGAAATCTTCTTCCAGGCCGAGCTCCAACCATCTGGAGCGCACATAACTGAGCGCAGCCTGAGCGGATTCACGCATGACTTCACCGAGTTTGCCGGTAACGGTCAGGTTTCCCTTGCCGGGCAGGATTGTCACCTCGACATTCAGCAACTCACCACCGACCTCGGTCCAGGCCAGGCCGTTGACCAGGCCGACCCTGTGCTCCTCCTCCCGGACACCATAGCTGTAACGTGGCACACCAAGGTACTTTTTAATCTGCGGTGCGCCAACCTGGAAACGCTTGCCGAGCTGCCCGGCCCTGACAACCTCGCGGGCGATCTTGCGGAACACATTGGCAATCTCGCGTTCAAGACTACGCACGCCGGCCTCACGGGTATAGCGCCGCACAACTTCGAGCAGTGCGGCCTCGGAGAATTTCACCTGCCCTTCCTTGAGCCCGTGAGTCTCCAGCTGTTTTGGCAGCAGGTATCGTTCTGCGATATGCACTTTCTCTTCTTCGGTGTAGCCTTCAATACGGATGACTTCCATCCGATCACGCAATGGCCCAGGGATGGACTGCAGTGTATTTGCCGTGGCAATGAACATCACTGAAGAGAGGTCATAGTCGACATCGAGGAAGTGGTCACCGAAGTGTGTTGTTCTGTTCCGGGTCCAGAACCTCAAGCAGGGCCGAAGAGGGATCTCCCCGGAAATCCGTGCTCATCTTGTCGACTTCATCAAGCAGGAACACCGGGTTGCGTACGGCAACTTTACGCAGGCCCTGGACAATCTTGCCAGGCATGGCGCCGATATAAGTGCGCCTGTGGCCGCGGATTTCAGCTTCATCACGGACACCGCCGAGGGAGACACGGAGGAATTTACGCCCCATGGCACGAGCCACGGAACGGCCAAGCGACGTCTTGCCAACTCCGGGAGGGCCAACCAGACACAGTATCGGACCTTTGATTTTCTTTACAAGGGCCTGTACCGCCAGGTATTCGAGGATTCGCTCTTTGACTTTTTCAAGGCCATAATGATCTTCTTCCAGGATCTCTTCCGCCTTGAGCAGGTCTATCTGATCCTTGGTCCCCTTTTTCCATGGCAACGAGACCAGCCAGTCAATATAGTTCCGCACCACCGTGGCTTCAGCCGACATGGGTGACATCATCTTGAGCTTACGCAGCTCCGCACTCGCTTTCTCGGTCGCTTCTTTTGACATCCGAGACTTTTCTATCTTTTCTTCCAGTTCACGCAGTTCCTGCTTGAACTCGTCCTTCTCGCCCAGTTCCTTCTGAATGGCGCGCATCTGCTCGTTCAGATAATACTCTTTCTGACTGCGCTCCATCTGGCTCTTGACACGATTGCGAATCTTTTTTTCAATCTGCAGAATCTCAACCTCACGTTCCATAAGCGCCAGCAATTTCTCCAGACGCTTCAACGGATCCATTTCCTCGAGGATTTCCTGCTTGTCGGAAATCTGCACCGTCAGGTGAGCGACGATCGTGTCAGCGAAACGGCCAGGCTCATTCACGCCGGCAATCGAAGCCACCATTTCGGCGGGAATCTTTTTGCTGAGATTTGCATAAGCCTCAAAGGCACTATTGACGCTGCGCACCAGCGCTTCCTGTTCAGGAGAGTCACTCACCTGGTCAGGAAGTTGCTGCAAAGAAGTGAAAATGCACTCCTCCGTATATTCCAGATCAATCAGGCGAGCCCGAACCTCACCTTCGACCAGGACCTTGACGGTGCCGTCCGGCAGCTTCAGCATCTGCACAACCTTACCGAGCGTGCCCAGATCATAGAGATCATTGGCCAGAGGATCGTCGGTCGTGGGGTCTTTCTGGGTGACGAGGAGCACCAGCTTGTCGTGCTCCATAGCCCACTCCAGAGCCTGAATCGACCGCGGACGACCAACAAAGAGCGGCGTCACCATATGCGGGAAGATCACGATATCCCGCAACGGCAGAACAGGAAATTTCGCTGTTTTCAGAGATTCAGGCAAGGCATCTGCTGAGACTTCAGTCATATCAATATCTTTCAGCTGAGAACAAGACCGACAGAGACTCTATCAGGCCGACTCGGCGCACTCGTAGATTACGATGGGTTGGACGCCCTTAAAAATCACATCTTCATTGATCATGACTTCTCTGACGCGGTCCTGGGAGGGAATATCATACATAACATCGAGCATTGCATTCTCAAGAATGGAGCGTAACCCTCGCGCACCCGTTTTACGCTTGAGAGCCTCTTTGGCAACGGCAACCAGGGCGCCATCGGTAAACTTGAGGCTGACATTCTCCATGTCAAAGAGTTTCTGGTACTGCTTGACGAGGGCGTTCTTGGGCTCGCAGAGAATTTTGACCAGAGCTTCTTCATCCAGCTCATCAAGCGTCGCTACGATCGGCAAGCGCCCGATAAACTCGGGGATCAGGCCGTATTTCAGCAGATCGCCTGGCTCGACATTACAGAGGATTTCACCAATCTTCTGATCAATGTGCTGCGTGGACTTGGCACCGAAGCCCATGGTCTTGGCGCCAACGCGCTGACCGATGACCGTCTCCAGGCCGGAAAAAGCTCCGCCGCAGATAAAGAGGATATTGGTGGTGTCAACCTTGAGGAATTCCTGCTGCGGGTGCTTTCGGCCACCTTTAGGTGGAACGCTGGCGGTTGTGCCTTCAATAATTTTGAGAAGTGCCTGCTGAACGCCTTCACCAGAGACATCCCTGGTAATTGATGGGGAATCAGACTTGCGAGCGATCTTATCGACCTCATCAATGTAGATGATCCCTTTCTGAGCCTTCTCCAGGTCGTAATCGGCAGCCTGCAAAAGATTGAGAATGATATTCTCGACATCCTCGCCGACATAGCCTGCTTCTGTCAGGTTGGTTGCATCCGCGATTGCAAAGGGAACATCGAGGACCCTGGCCAGAGTCTGCGCCAGCAAGGTTTTGCCGCTTCCGGTAGGGCCGAGCAGGAGAATATTACTTTTCTGGATTTCGACATCACCAGATTTTTCTGCAGCATCAACGCGCTTGTAATGATTATACACGGCAACCGCGAGGACTTTCTTGGCTCGCTCCTGACCGATCACATAGTCATCGAGCGTCTCCTTGATCTCGACCGGTTTCGGCAGCCGACCGGCCCCCAGGGGGACCTCGTCGAGTTGAGCCTCTTCTGCAATAATATCTTTACAGAGCTCAATACACTCGTCGCAGATATAGACCGCCGGGCCGGCAATCAGCTTCTTTACCTCTTCCTGCTCTTTTCCGCAGAACGAACAGGTCAATTGGTCACCATGGCCACTCTTTTGCGTCACTACTTCACCTCAGTCAAGGAATTCAGTTTTTTCTGGTCACTGTGTCGTCGATAATACCATACTCTTTCGCAGCTTCGCTACCCATGAAGAAGTCACGTTCCGTATCGGCTGACAACTTATCAAGATCCTGGCCGGTATGCTCTGCCATGATCCGGTTGAGCGTCGCCTTCAGGCGAAGAATCTCCTTGGCATGGATACTGATATCCGTCGCCTGTCCCTGAAAACCGCCGAGGGGTTGATGGATCATAATCCTCGACTGGGGCAGCGAGTAACGCTTGCCGGCGGCACCCGCTGCCAGCAACAGAGCCCCCATGCTGGCCGCCTGGCCGACGCAGATGGTTGAGACCGGGGCCCTGAGGTACTGCATTGTATCATAGATCGCCAGGCCGGCGGTGACAACACCTCCGGGCGAATTAATGTACAGGTGGATATCCTTCTCGGAGTCTTCTGACTCGAGGAAGAGCAACTGGGCGATGATCAGGTTGGCAACATGATCGTCAATCCCGCCACCGAGGAAAATAATCCGGTCCTTGAGAAGTCGCGAATAGATATCGTAGGAACGCTCTCCGCGACCGGTTTGCTCAACGACCATCGGGATCAGGTTCATGCGTCCTCCTTCTCGGCTTTCTTGTCGCTCTTCTTCTGAGCTTTGGGTTTTTTGGCGGCGACCTCTTTGATCTTGGCGCTGTCCAGCAGGAAGCTGACCACCTTCTCCTCGGCAATCTGCGCCATCAAACCGCTGCGGGCTTCGGCGCCAGCATAATATTTCTTCACCATGTCGATAGGAGCATTGGCCATGGTGGCGATCTCTTCCAGCTTGGCATCAATTTCAGACGCATCGGCGCTGATGTTTTCCTGACGCCCGATTGCTTCGAGAATCAGGTTGCCGCTGACCTGATCGGTCGCCGTTTTGCGGTAATTCTCACGGAAGTTCTCCGGCGTAATTCCCAGCGCCTGTGGCGTGAGCCCCTGTGACTTCATACGATTGGTGATGTTCTCATACATATAGTCAAGCTGCTTGGCAATCATCGCCTCGGGCACTTCGATCGGGTTGTTCTCGATCAGTGTGCCGACCAGCTTTTCACGCAGGTCACCTTCAACCCGGTTGGTCTCCTGGGCTTCATAGCTCTTCTGCAGCTGCTCCTTCAGTTCATCGAGTGTATCGACACCGTAGCCTTTGGCAAATTCATCGTCAAGCTCGGGAACAATCTTTTCCTTGATCTCTTTCAGGACAACCTTGAAAACGGCCGGCTTGCCTGCCAACTCAGCCTGGCCATACTCTTCGGGAAAAGTGACTTCGACATCCTTGGCATCTTCGCGCTGTCATGCCAACCACCTGATCTTCGAAGCCCGGGATAAAAGAACCTGAACCGAGTTCAAGGAGGTAGTCTTCGCCTTTACCACCGGCAAAAGCATCATCGCCGATAAACCCTTCAAAGTCGATCACGACCGAATCGCCCTTGCGGGCTTTTTTACGCGTGGAGACTTCGACCTGAGCCTGGGAGGCTCTCATCTCTTCAAGTCGGTCCTCCAGGACTTTGGGGTCGGCAACAAACTTTTCTTTTTCGAGAGCAATCTTGGTGTAGTCCTTAGCCGTTACATCCGGCTTGATTTCCACTTCGGCCTCATAGGTAAAGGCTTCGCCTTTATTGATGCCGCTGCTTTCAACAATGCTCGGCTCACCGACAGCAGGCATATCATTATCCTGCAAAGCCTTGAAGTAAGTCGCATTGATCAGACTGGTCAGAACATCCTGCTCCATCTGAGCGCCATAATACTTCTCCAGAACCGACTGGGGCACTTTCCCGGTACGAAAGCCTTTGATCTTGGCACTTTTGCCGATTTTCTTGTAAGCCTTGCTGATTTCCTTGTCGACCTGCTCCGGGGCAACCTCAAAAATCAACTTCTTTTTGATACTGCTGACATCTTCAACTTTGACATTCATGCGTTCGCTCCTCACTTCCTCGACCGAACCCCGTGTCAAACCGACACGGAAGATCGGCAACATCTTCGATAAGATTTTTTAGCAGAGATATTGAGTTGGTGCGAGTGGGGAGACTCGAACTCCCACACCTTACGGCACTAGATCCTAAATCTAGCGTGTCTGCCAATTCCACCACACTCGCAATGATCGTTCACAAACAATTAAGGCCCGACTTTTCCCGGGACAACCGCCACATGCTGAGGGGTCGACGGGGAAAAGGCAGGCCCGAGAAAGTTATGGGGTGAGTGACGGGGCTTGAACCCGCGACATCCGGAGCCACAATCCGGTGCTCTACCAACTGAGCTACACCCACCACAAATAAACACATCTAAAGCAAGGGTGAAAACATCCTCAACGGAAGAATCCGCTTCCTGGCTCCAGGCAATATAAGTGGCGCGCCAGGAAGGACTCGAACCCTCGACCCACGGCTTAGAAGGCCGTTGCTCTGTCCAGCTGAGCTACTGGCGCTTTTAAATGGTCGGGGAGACAGGATTCGAACCTGCGACATCCAGTTCCCAAAACTGGCGCGCTACCAGGCTGCGCCACTCCCCGAAGTGGGATTTTCTAGCACGCAGAAATCAATAATGCAAGACTAATCTTACAATTAATTATTATTCCCCCAGGAAAAGTCATTTTGGATTGGCCGACCAGAGTTTCAATCATCCTCAAGCTGGAAGCGAACCGGAACGCGAACCTGGCTGAGCACCGGCAGCCCGGCACGTTTGGCCGGGGTGAACTGCCAGCGTCTGACCGCTTGGCTGGCGGTTCGATCAAGCACCCGGTGCCCACAAGACTGATCCACCCTCAATTCGTCAACCGAGCCATCGGCAGCGACATCGACCAACAACCAGACCACACCTTCCCAATGCTTCTTCCTGGCCAGGTAGGGATATTCGGGCAAAGGGTTGCTGCGATAGTCTGGAACCGCCTCGACCAGATCCTGATGCAAGGGGGTTGAACTTGCCTCCCCCTCCTCAACCCGCTGAAATGCCACCGCCTGCTGTTTATTGGCGCTCCCGGTTAACGCTGTGACCGCTCCAGTCACGACAGCATCAGACTGTCGGGACTGTACTGAAATATGCGATAAATCGGTTGGCTCACCTTGCGGTGGCAGGCAAACTTTCTCGAGAGAGGAATCGCCTGTCCTGGGTTCGACATCTGGCAAGCTGGCTGCTTCTGCAACCCTCGCCTGCCTGGAATCTTTCGATGCAGCGTTTGTGTCGGGGACAGGCCTCTTTGAGCGTAGTGCTTTCATTGATTTCTGAGCAACCACCGGGAGAGGTGTTGCCCTTGGGGCAGCAGGCGTTGCCACAGGTGGAGAGATGTTGTTTTCCAAAGGCAGGGCAACATCAGCGGCAGGAAGTAGTGAAACAGTCACCTGAGAATGAGACAGGCTAGTTCCTGCGGGAGGTGTGCCCCAGTCGTAAAGGACCAGGCCACCGTGCAGTCCGGTTGACAGAACAAGACAGAAAAGGAGCCTGAAAAGATGTGGGAAGTTTTCAAACATTGATTAAGCAAGGCCACTGGACTTAAAAGTATTCAAGCTGCACGAGTCGAACACGCCATAAATGGTTTTTAAGTTGACACCATCTGTAAACATCTCAAGAATGCAACGTTGTTCTGTCGTTTGTCAATGCTTCAAAGTAACCGTGAGGCCCCGATTCTATGTCAACCTGCAAATCCAGCATGGCACTCATCACCATCCTGTTCCTGTTGCATTCCGCGTTTTCGTTAGCAGTTGCTGCCGGTGGCCCTGAAGACCTGGGTGCAGGGCAGGAGGCCACCTCCACGGCTGCGACTGACACAACCACAGAGATTCCCACGATGGGACAGGTGACAGTGGTCGGAGTGGCAGAAGAGACTCTCTCCGGGCAGCTCTGAACTCGCCGGCGACATCCTCCACCAACTCCCCCAGAAGAACAGCAGCCTGACCGAGACCATCACTATCCTGCCCCGGGTCCAGATCGGTGAAGAGCAGCGCACCTCCGAAAATGCCGGAGAGATACTGCCGCCGAGGATTTCAATCTCGGGGGGGCGTGCTTACGAAAACTACTACTCTGTCGATGGCGTCGGCCTGAACAGCCTGATTGACCCCCTGGCAGACAACCAGAACGCCATTGACCAGGTTCCCGGACATCCGCAAAGGGCCTTTATACATCAGGACCTGATTGACAGCGTGACCGTGTACGACAGCAACATTCCGGCCCGATATGGACGATTTGTCGGTGGTGTCGTCGATGCCAGGACACGTATGCCATCGGCCGAGTTCGGTGGCAAGGTCAGCTTGAGAACAACCCGGGACTCCTGGACAGAATTCCAGGTCGACTATGACGACCGGGATGACTTTGAGAACTCGAACAGCTTCAGCCAGCAGCCACGCTTTAAAAAGTATGACGGGGGGGTGGAACTTCATGTTCCGGTCAACGATCAGTTCGGCCTGCTCGGCTCATACAAAAGGATCCAGTCAGACCTGGAACTCTCTCATCTCGGCGACTGGCAGGAACAGGACAAGACTCTGGAGACCTTCTTCCTGAAGGGCGCCTGGACTCCGCCGACCCCCTATACCCTGGAGCTGACCGGTTCCTACACACCGTCGGAAGAAGACTTC
>CAVPPD010000031.1:0-47104 GCA_963707155.1 uncultured delta proteobacterium
GAGTCTGAGTCAGGCCCAGGGAAACCTGATTGGTCATGTTCTCACCGACTCGAATGACGCCTCCCTCGCTGACAGTCCACCTTGACCAACAGCGGCCTGGTCAAGTTATGCTGTGAACTATTGCGGATCGAGCTCAGATATCTTCGAGTGAATTTTTGCGGACACTTGCTCCTCGATGAAATCGATCACAGCAATTTCTAACTGTAGACCATTCAGCATGTTGATTCGAGGCAAACCGCCAGGGCTGACACAGTTAATTTCAACCAGCTTGCCGCCGATGACATCAATGCCGACAAAGTACAAACCATCCCTGACAAGACGATCACCGATCAAGGAACAAATATTTTCTTCCATCGCGCTCATCTGGTGTGCCTGCGCGGAACCGCCGGCATGGATGTTCGCACGGAAATCGGTCCCATGCGGCATGCGGCGATAAGAGCCAAGATATTGACCGTTGAGCATCATAATGCGGACATCGCCTTCGGTACGGACCGCATCGAGATATTCCTGAACCATAATCGGTTCACGACGAGAGTAAGGTTCGTCGCTGCGGAGATAGAAGTCGAGCAACGAGTTGAGATTTTCCGGGTCCTTTGAGCTCACTTTGATGACTCCCCGCCCGCCAAAACTTCGCAGAGGTTTCATCACCATGGTCCCGCCAAAATCATCGATCACTTTGCGCAAGCGGACCGGGTCTCGAGAGACGTGGCTTTTAGGGATAACGTCCTGAAAATTGAGCGTGTAGAGCTTGCTGTTGCCAAGGAGCTGGCCACGCAGGCTATTGACCATAAACACCTGTTCTTCCACGGAAGAGAGCAGTTGCATGACCTCATATTGCAAAGGTGGGGGGGATCTTAGGAACAAGGCATCGAGTTCGCCGACATCCTCGAAGACCAGCTTATCGATTTCAACGCATTCGATGGCTCTCTGCCAGTATGCGAGCAGGTCCAGGCCAGGAGTCTGAGAAGATTTCGTGCATACGACCCATGACCCTGCTATCACGGATATAGAGATCGTGAAATTCGAGAAAGAACACCTGATGCCCTCTTCGGTAGCATTCGTACATCAGAAGCAGGGTGGTTTCGGTGAGCGGATCGATCTCTTGCAAGGGGTCTCTTAAAAAAGCTATTTTCACTTCATTTCTCCCTTAATCATTAAATTTGTTGGGAAATATGCAGCATGGCCATTGCGAAGGATCGCCCTCTCTCGTAGAGATTAAACCATCGAGGTCAATAATCATTGGTGCTTCAATCCACTCCAGCGGAGTATTCACCCGGAGACAAGAAGGCAGGGCAAGTGTCCCACCTGGAAACAGCCGACGTTGACTGTATGGTTTTATTGAGCAAATGGGACAAACGTCTGAATTGGAGCGGCTTGATGGCCCCGGTTACTTCGTCGCAATAGATTTTTTTGATATCAACCGGCATGGTCAGGCAGTTTTTGGGAAATTCTCGTTGCACCCACTGCAAAAGATAACCTCGGCCCCAAAACACATCATTTTCTGCCAACGGCAGCTTTACTCCCGGGAATGTAGTGTCTGCCAGGGCCTTCTTCCATTGACGCGTAAATAAATGTTCGTCCTCCCATTTGAACCGGGAGGTCCCCAGATTGAACAATGGTGTCTCACGATCGATTCTTGAGTAGTTATAAGAGTGGACATCGATGACCAGGCAATAGCCGAAAAGCTCGACAAGTTTGTTCAGCAGTGCCTTGAACAGCGCATAAAACTTCTCGTGTCTTTGTTTCGCCAGAGAGGAGAGAGGGTGAACATCCTGCTTCCATACCCGTCGACCGAAAACAATCATTTCGTCACAATGCTCGGGGGGTCTGTTAAGGTCGTAGTAATAGCGGGAATCCGCCCCGGCAAGCACAATCGGTTGAGAAACAACCAGTTTGGCCGTATGAGGATCCTCCTCGAAGAGCCGGTCTCCGGCTGCCAGAAGACAATGTTTTTCCAGTTCAAACGGGAAGCCGGAACCGTCATGCAGAGCCACGCAGACCAGGGGGACATACTTCTTGATGCTGAGCTTCCAGATGCCGTCAGAATCGAGCGCAGCAAAACACTGCTGGTTTCCGATCTCTGCGATGGCCTTTGCCTGGTTTATTTTCAATTGAGTTGGCCCCACACGAACCAAGAGATGAAGACAATACTTTCCAGAAAAGGAATAAGCACAGAGGACCCACAAGTAAACCCTGTAGGCTGAAACTATGTGCAATTTTTATGGATTAAAGTACAAGGTCTCATAACAAAAAGAAATCGCTTTTTTTGCAAAACAGGTCGTATCACCATTCATATCCATAAAAGAACCTTTTGTGATTATATCGACGACGGTCTGATAATTCTCAAACTTCGTATTCTTGTGCGGGACTCCGTGTGAGACCAAAAACTCATCCTCATCCCTCAAATCCATCAGGGAATATGAGTGTCTTGAAAAAATGACCTCCCCCCCTTTGTCGACACGATAGATGCCGGCTTCCAACTCCCCTTCATTATACAGGACCTTGCTGCTTTTAGAATATAGATGCAGGTAAGATCCATGCATCGTTCCTTTCATCTCTCTGTTCAACGATTCAACATCTAGAACATAATCATCCCTGTCCAGATACTGTAATATTTGTATTGCTTGAATTAATGGCTGCCGGTGAATTTCCTGCAGCATTGAAAAAACAGGGAAAGAACCAATCAACCGGATATTAACTTCAATGGGATAAAGCGTTTTTGTGTCATCATCAAGAATAAAATCCAGGCCGAAATACCCTTTATAACCTTCTTTGTTTTTTAAGTACGTTCCGATCTTCTCTGCCGCCTCATATGCTTGTTTCTTGATCATTTCGGGGAAAGTTGCGCTGGTCCACTCGTTACCACAATAGACTCCTGTTCCTTTCTCTTTTTCAACCACTTCCGGAGCATCAATGATCTGGTTGTATAAGTCGGTATATACGACTCCTTCTTTTGTGCAACAAACCCCAATCACTGGTGACAGTTTCCTGTTGACATACTTGGTTATTTTGATTGCCCCGAGTTCATTCTTGTCCTTCTGCTTTTTGAACCTTTCAGAAGAAATTGTCGTATAAAATTCTTTTTTCGAATGGATGATAAACGTGCCGGAGCCGCTGAAAGAGATTGGGAATTGAATAACGATTTTATCGCCTAACGACTCTGCTACATGATTATAGTTCATGTCTTCCTGGGAGAGGATCAGGTACGGCGGGACCGGAAGATTTGTTTCCTCGAGCATCTCATTGAAGGCAATTTTATTATCATATTTCTTTCTTGTATTATAATCGCTGCCAACGACTGTCCAATCATGTTCTTTAAAAACATTGACCAACCCTTCGCTCAGCCGATACAACAGCAAAACAGGCTTTTCTTTACACCCTTGCAAATGCTTGAGTATCTGATCATCTTTTAGTATCGAAATGGTTTTCCTGTTCTCATCCTTTCCAATTTGATGATATATCGACTCCAGTTCCGGGTAACTTTCCCCTCTCACTTCACCTCTGTACTGACCTCCCATAATAAATACGATTTTGTGTTTTTGGGAGATAACTTCTGCCTCCTTTGAATTCAAAAAAGAAAGAATTTCAAAGTTCTTTATAAAATTTTCTATGCCGATCAACGTGTTGTATGGATATTTATTGACGGCAAAAAAAGGTCTATCTATTGTTTGAAAGTAGGTTTTCAGAGAATCATAATCTTCGATAATATGCTTTTTCATATTTTTTCTTAATAACCCGAATCAGTGCGACAAAACAGGCACGCCTCCATTTCTCTTGCGAACCCACTCGCAGAGAAGGTTGCTGTTCAATCTGTCGGCCGGGGTTATTTCCGCTCAGACGACGATATTCTGTAACAATTCAGTAAAGTTGATTCATACCGCCCATCAGTACCACTTCAACTTCTCAACCGGTGTCCCGGCAACGAGTTTCTCAAAGGCGTCGATATCACTCATCCCCTCCTTACCGCGGTAGTGATAGGGGATCACAACGCCCGGTTTGAACTCGTTGACAGCGGAGGCAGCCTGTTCGATGGTCATGGTAAAGGGAAGGTTCATGCAGACAAAAGCGATGTCGATGTTGCGGAGCGCGCGCATTTCAGGGATATCCTCGGTGTCACCGGAAATGTAGAGGCGCACGCCATCCTTGCTGAGAACGTAGCCGTTATCACGGCCCTTCGGGTGAAAGTTAAGTCGCTCAGGGGTCGTGTTGTAGGCAGGAATGGCTTCAATGGACACCCCCGCTACTTCTGTCGAGCCCCCATTGCTGATGGTTGTGCCGTAACCGAGTTGCTCTATGACGGTGGCCGGTCCAATGACCGGAGTTTGTGCCTGTTTGAGGGCCGAGACCAGTTCCGGAGCGAGGTGGTCTTTATGAATGTGGGTGATCAAAATCAGGTCGGGCGCCGGGAAAGCGGCAAAATCTTCAGCCATACCGACCGGATCCACGTAAATCGTCGTCGGACCGGATTGCAGAACGAAGGTCGCATGCTTGATCGGTGTGTAAGTGAAGACGTTTTCAGCGCTGGCAACAGTGCTGAAGAGTAAGGTCAAAAACAGGGGGAGGAAAAGGTGTTTCATGGGTGTTCTCCTATAAATCAAGGGTTGTCGTTGCTCAGGCATTATATCTGAGTTTTCCCCTTCAGCCAATGGCGCGAAACTCGAAACATGGCGCGAGATTCGAAACCATGGCGAGCTTCATCCAGACCGGCCAGTTGAAGGTGTGTTTTTTTGCTTTTGCTGTGATCTTTACTGCGATAGGGTTACTATGATGACAAGAGATCACTTATCAATGACAATCAACGAGGGCAAGACTTTGCAAAAAATCTCCATAGAGCTGGTGCCGCGTGACCAAGAGACCTTGCAGCAGGAAATACAGCTGGTACGGCAGAACTTCCCCAGCATCGATACCATCAACATTCCCGACCTGCTCAAATTCCCCTTGCGAAGCTGGAATGCCTGCGACCAGGCCAAACAGCACTTTGCCCACACCATACCGCACTTGCGCGCCATCGATTTCGACCTGAGCAAGCCTTTCCCTCTGCTGGAAAAATTTCAGGATTATGGTATCGACACCGTTCTGGTTATTGCTGGAGATCAGCCTCAGGATATGTCACGCAGGGTCTATCGCACCAGCTCCGTCGAGCTGATCCGTGCGCTCAAGGCACAGATGCCGGAGTTGAAGGTCTATGCAGGCATCGACCCCTACCGATCAGGCATCAAGACCGAACTTGATTACGTCAAGCGCAAAATGGACGCTGGTGCCGTGGGGTTTTTCACTCAACCCTTCTTCGATTTGCGCCTGATGGAGATCTTCTACGACCTGTTACAGGGAGTGGAAACCTTCTGGGGCATCAGTCCGGTCATGAGCGTGCGCAGCAAAGATTACTGGGACAACCTCAACAACGCCATCTTCCCCCCGGATTTTGAACCGACACTGCAATGGAACCGGGCTTTTGCCCGGCGGGCGCTCGACTTCTGCCAGGACACCGAGTCAAACATCTATTTTATGCCGATCCGCATCGACCTGGTCAAGTATCTCCAGGGTCTTCTCTGAGTCCTGCTAGTCGAGAGGATCGAAGCTGTCCATCGTCGCGTAGCACAAGGGACAGACCCAGTTGTCCGGCAGATCGGCAAAGGCTGTCCCCGGCGGGATATCGTTCATCGGGTCGCCCTGGTCCGGGTCGTAGGTATAGCCACAATTAGCACAGATATAACGCATGTCATCCTCCTGAGTTTTCACCTGTCCCATATCATTAAAGTTTCACCTAAACGGCAAAGTACTTGGCCTGCGGATGATGAGCGATAATCGCCGAGGTGCTCACCTCAGGGACCATCTCCATCGTTTCAGTCAGGGTCACACCGATGGTCTCCGGCTCAAGCAGCTTGAATAACATGGCGTGCGCATCGAGATCGGGGCAGGCGGGATAACCGAAACCGTAGCGGGATCCCTGATAGCCCTGGGTGACATAGCCCGTCATGTCGGCCGGCTTCTCCCTGTTGATGCCAAGCTCACGACGCATCACCTCGTGCCAGTACTCAGCCAGGGCGTCGGTCACTTCAACGCTGAAGCCATGCAGCATCAGGTAGTCGTGGTAGGCATCGGCCTCGAACAGACGCTTGGTCTCAACGGCAATCCGATCGCCGATCGTCACCACGAAAAATGCGGCGACGTCACCACCCTCTTCGCGGCTGCGATAGTAATCGGCGATGCAGAGATGCGGCGGTGATTGCTGGCGGGGGAAGTCAAAGGCCATGACCTCGTCACCAGACTCGACGAAGACGGTATCACCTTCGCTGTAACAGCGGAAATACCCATAAGCCGCCTTCGGCTGCAATAAGCCTTCCCGCAAGGCACGTTCTTTAAGCCCTTCGTAAAGTGGTACAACCTTCTTCCGAGTCAGCTCGGTGTACTCTTCTGCGCTGGTGCTCGCCGTGCGCCGGTATCCCCAGCGGCCGCGAAAGAGAGCCTGTTCATTCACATAGGGGAACAGTTGTGCCGGGTCGATATCGACAACATGACGCAGACCGTAGAAAGGCGGCTCCGGAACCGGCTGGCTCCGGTCAATGTTAACATCTTTGACCCCCGGCTTCATGCTCGGCTTCGCGGTTTTCGACACGGGCACTGTAGCCGTCAAGGTTCCAGCCTCGTAGTCCTTCAACGCTTTGAGGCCCGCAAAAGCATCAGCGCAGTAAACCACCGGGGCATCGTAGTTCGGTACGCAGGTGGTCGCGACGAAATCGCTGGTCAGCGCTGCGCCACCGAGCAGGATGGGCATCTTGAGACCCGCTTCACGATACTGGGGCATGCTCTCCTGCATGACGATCGCCGACTTCACCAGCAGCCCGCTCAAGCCGATCATGTCGACCTGCAGCTCGCGGGCCTTGGCGATGATCGTCTCCGCCGGCACCTTGATGCCGATGTTGAACACCTTGTAGCCATTGTTGGAAAGCAGGATATCAACCAGGTTCTTGCCGATATCGTGGACATCTCCCTGCACAGTGGCCAGCAGGACCTTGATGCCTTCGTCATGGTCAACCTTCTGCATATGTGGTTCCAGCCAGGCCACGCTTTTCTTCATCGCTTCGGCCGACTGGAGTACGAATGGCAGCAGCAGTTCCCCTTTGCCGAACAGCTCACCAACGTGACGCATGGCCGGCACCAGGATCTGGTTGACGATCTCCAGCGGCGGGTAGCGATCGAGCAGCACCGCGAGAATATCTTCGATACCATCCTTGTCGCCACGCACAATCTTCTGGTGCAATTGCTCCTCGGGACGTTGCTCATCGGTCTCTTCGTCATCACCGGAGTCGACCCGTTCGGAGAAATGATCGATAAAGCGCATCAAGGGTGATTTTTCATTATCCTGGACCCGGTTGTAGATCAGGTCACGGCAGAAGACACGGTCTTCCTCGCTGATCTGCGCCAGGGGCAGGATTTTACCGACATCAATGATCGCGGCATCGAGACCATGCTCAATCGCGTCGTTCATGAACACCGAGTTCAGTATCTTGCGCGCGGCGGGCGGCAGACCGAAAGAGATGTTGCTCAGACCGAGCAGGGTATAGACTCCCGGCAATTCCGACTTGATCCGTCGGATGCCTTCCATGGTCTGGATCGCGGCATCGAGCAGGTTCTCATCGCCAGCCCCGATGGTGAAGGTGAGCGGGTCAAAGAGGATGTCCTGGGGGCGCAGGCCGTGCTTGCCCACGGCGAGATCGTAAATCTGCTTGGCCGTCGCCACTTTCTCATCGGCAGTCATCGCCATGCCCTGCTCGCTGATTGTCAGTGCGACCACGGCCGCGCCGTACTTTTTCGCCAGCTTGCAAACTTTATCAAGGGTCTTGCCGCCATCTTCGAGATTGATCGAATTGATAATGCAGCGACCTGGATAAATCTTCAGGCAGGCCTCAATGCAGTCCGCGCTAGTCGAATCAATCATGATCGGGATCTTCAATGACTCCGCGTGAATCTTGACCAGCCGGGTCAAATCGGCCTGTTCGTCGCGACCGACATAGGCCGCGCAGATGTCGAGGACCTGGGCGCCCTTGGCCTCCTGGTCGAGACCGATACGCAGGCAGCCATCGAAATCATCAGCGAGCAGGCACTCGCGAAACTTCTTTGAGCCATTCGGGTTGGAGCGTTCGCCAATCATGAGCGGCGGAATTTCCTGGCCAATTTCAACCGCCTGGTAGAGACTCGCAAGTGAAGGCTTCATGCTGTCACCTCCCGTTCCGCCGGGTTCAATTCTGAGCAGGCCGCGACCAGCTGCCGGATATGCTCCGGCGTTGTACCGCAACAGCCACCCACAATACTCACACCATCGTTGCTGACAAACTGCTGCATGTGACGAGCGAAATCCTCGGGCGTCATCGGGTAGTGGGTTTTGCCGTCAACCACCTCGGGCAGTCCCTGGTTCGGCATGCACGAGATCCGCCGCGGCCAGTTATGACCGAGGTAGCGGATATGCGAGGCCATGTCGCTTGGGCCGGTTGCGCAGTTGAGACCGAGCGAAAAGATCGGAAAGGGTTCGAGCGTGGCACAGATCGCCGCGATGTCGCTGCCGACCAGCATGGTGCCCTGTTGTTCCATCGTCACAGAGACCATCACCGGCAACTCTCGCTCCATTTCTTCAAGGACCTCGAAACAGGCCACCAGGGCGATTTTGACCTGCAGCAGGTCCTGGCAGGTTTCGATTGCCAAAACATCGACCCCGGCGTCCACCAGGGCGCGGACCTGTTCGGCCA
Source organism: uncultured delta proteobacterium (assembly GCA_963707155.1). Classification (GTDB taxonomy): domain Bacteria; phylum Desulfobacterota; class Desulfuromonadia; order Desulfuromonadales; family BM103; genus M0040. Next base: position 8,745 of record CAVPPD010000031.1, read on the forward strand.
GCGAAGCGGACAACTCGTCGACAGAGATGTGACTGAGTGATGGCAGCTTGGTGGTGGGACCAATCGAGCCGGCCACATAGCAACCGGTGCGATCACCGATCGCGGCACGGGCGTTGGCGACCGCCGCTTTGTTGATCTCCACCGTTTTGTCGGCCAGGTCATACTCAGCGAGGACGATCGAGCTTGCACCGAAAGTGTTGGTTTCAATGACCCTGGCCCCCGCATCGAGAAACGCTTGGTGCAGTGCGATGATCGTCTCCGGAGAAGTCAGATTCAACAGCTCGTTACAACCTTCACACCCCTGCCAGGCGGCTTCCGGTATCGTCATCTCCTGTAAGTTGGTGCCACAGGCACCGTCAAACAGGAGGATTCTTTCATCAACAAAACTCATTTCTCAAAGTTCCTTTTCTGTAAGCGCTTCGCAATCCGGGCCCCTCCTCCCTGTTTTATCAACCGGGTCGAGAGACCATCCTAACAGAAATGTCAGGGGGAAGGGGGGCCGGCAAGTTTTTTATGAGCGCGACTGCTTTTGACAGGCCTGTTACATCACTGCATTTTTCTGGCGTTATCAACCGCGCAGGAGATACAGACTGCGGCCGTTTCGTAGAGGCCATTCTGTTGATTGAGAATAGAGGCCGGCCGCAAATGTAACGAGCAGGTCACCCGGTAGCAGAGGTCGCACGCCTTGCTCTCGGTGTCGTCAGACTTGTAATCACAGATGTGGCAAACCCAGGGAGATCTTTCCATATCGTCGCTGCAGCCCATTCTCAAGCTTTTCCATAAAATCGATACAGGTTGAATAAACCAGTGATCGACATTATGCCTTCCCTTGCGGGCGAAGACAAGACACCTTGCCTGAAACCTTGCCGGAGAGGCTCCACTTCCTGAGGGAGAGATTAAATATCGAGAAAATCGATATGAAAATCCTCCAGGCAGACAACCATGCAGCGGTCGAGCAGCTTCGGGGTTTTCCAGAGAGTGTTGAAGATCTCATTGACCATCAACCCGGCGATGATCACGACATTGTCGGGCGTCACGGGGATCCTGCCGTGCGGCTGCACAGCCCCGGCGAAGAGTTGCTCAAACGGCTGCGATGCTCCGGCCAGCAGCGTCAGCACCTGGCCCTGATCACCGCTGAGGCCACCATGCACAAAGTAGGTTCCGGCTGAAAGTGAGCGGTAGAGGATAAAACGACTCTGGTAATTATCGAGACAGTCTGCGACAGCATCGAGGCCACCGGGGAGTTGGAATGCCTCATCGATGCGACCAGGCATTTCGACTATCTGGCTGTCAGAATTAATCTGGTTGAGGCGTTCTTTGGCGAGCGGCAGCTTGGCCCGGCCAATATCTTTTTCGCCATAAAGGGTCTGGCGGTTCAGATCAGGCCAATCGAGGAGACCGTCATCAATCAGGAAAAGACGACCGATGCCGGCCCGCACCAGGAGTTGACTGACCGTCGCTCCCAGGCCACCGACTCCGGCGATTAAAAGCGAGGAGTTTTCGATGATCTGTTGCTTCTCTTCGCCCCAGTGGAGAAGCTGTCGTGCGTAACGATCGGTCACCTTTAACCACCAGCGCCCGGCGGGAAGAAGGCCAGCACATCGCCGTCGGAGACGGGAGTCTGCAGACCCTGCAGATGCAGAATGTTTTTGCGGTTGACCAGGATGATGGTCCCTGCGTGCGGCTCCCCCTGCGCATCGAGCAGTTTGTGTAAAAACGGGGTCGGAATCTGCGCCTGGGTCTTCTCCAGCACACTCTGTACGGAATCACCCGCGTTCCAGGCGATTTCTATGGCCTCCCGTTTCACGAGCATCCGGATCAAACTAAAGAATTGCACCTGTAACATGATCGTCCTCGCTATGCCATCCGCTGCTGGAAACCGGCGTAAGTGTTGGTGCCGCTCAGGACCTGTTTGCCTGGGAACACAGAGCGCGTGCGGATCCATTGATAGTAAAGCCCGGCATCGTTGGTCTCACCGATCAAAACTGCGCCGATAACCTGCTGCCGCTCGTTGAGAAAGACTTTACGGAAACGCCCGCTACCCTGGTCATGACTGCTGACACTCGACAGGCTGTCATCGAGACACGCACCGATAGCGGCGATATCCACGCCAAACACCTCGGTGATGTTGTTTTTCAAACTGCCGGCATAGGCGCAAGTCATGCCCATCATGTTCAAAGCGGCGTTTTCCCCCTGCTCGACGGCCGTCATCCAGTTGCCCTGGATGATCGGCTCGCCGGTGACGAAATCCTTGCCTTCTGCAGCGTCACCCGCAGCGTAGACATCGGCATGGCTGGTTCGGCAGTAGTCGTCGACCAGGATACCGTAATTCACCTGCAGCCCTGCTCCGCGGGCCAGCGCACTGTTCGGCTCGACACCCTTGCCGACAATCAACATGTCACTCTCCAGGCAGTCACCGGAAGCCAGCTGCAATTTCAGCCGATCCCCCTCTTCGATGGCAACGATGTCATTCTGCTTGTGGATCTGCAGGCCCTTCTCCCAAAAACGTTTTTCGAGGATTTCAGCACTTTCCGCATCCACCATCCGGCTGAAGATGCGGTTGGAGCCGACGACAAGGTGTTTCTCGGCGGACGCCGGCGCATGGGAGAGCAGCGGCAGGCTGACCAGGCCGGCGCCAATCGCCGTAATACACCTGGCATCCCGCATCAGCTCGACCAGCTTCTCAGCGTCTGCCAAGTGCCGCAGCACGCTGGAACGATCGGATCTGACTGTCAATTGATGTGCTTCAGCCCCGGTCGCCAGCAGCAACTTGCCATAACTGACGCGGCCGCCATTATCCAGCTCCAGCTGTCGACCTTCAGTATCGAGCGCGACGACATTGCGACCAAACAAGGTGGTGACCCCCACTTTGCCATAGTAGTCACGATCGACGATAAAGAGGTTGTCGCGTTCGGTCTTGCCGCCCACAAAGTACGGGGTGATCACTCGCGAGTAGGCCGGAAGGTCCTCGCGGTCGATGATTGCCACGGAGGCTGTTGCAGAATATTTGCGCAGGGTTTGCAGTGCCTGCAACCCGGCCGCGCTGTTGCCCACAATGACGTAATCGTAAGTTTCAGCCATGTCATAACCCATCCCAAAACTGGGAGGAGTCTGCTGATTGCGGACTCCTCCCCATGTCATGAATCACTGCAGAGTCAAGCGAGGCCGAGAGACTGCAACTTCGCCCCGGTCGGGATGCCGTCGCTGCCCCAGCCGCGCACGTCGTAATAATCTGGAAGCATCTGGTCAAGCTTGCAGACCGAGCCCTTGAACGGGCCATCGGGCAGCGGTTCTTCGAGCATCCGCTTCGGCAGCTTGTCCTGCGCAGGATCAATGCCCGCCTTGAGGTTGAAGACCCGCTCCAGGTTGTAGATGCGGTCGCCTGCTTCGAGCAGCTCCTCTTCACTCATTGTCGTACCTGTGGCCGCGTTGCAGAACTTTGTGAACTGCGGCAAGCCGATGCCGAAAGTGGTGAAGAGACAGACTCCGGACGAATCGACCACGGCGGTGAAATCCTGGAAGATTTTCAGCCAGCCCGCCTTGCCTTCTGTGGCCGCAGGGTCGAGCTTTTCCGGTAAGCCAAGAATCTCAGGTGAGATCAGGTAGCCGCGCACGTGGCAGGCGCCACGGTTGCTGGTCGCGTACTCCAGCCCCATGCCCTGCACGGCACGCGCGTCGTAAGCGGGGAATTCGAGTTTTTTGACCGACATCGAAAGTTCAGGAGCACCGTAACTCTCGGCCAGGCGATAGGAGCCGAGGCCGATCTTCTTGCCGAAGCCTTCTCCCTTTGCGGTCATCTCGGCCAGCTTGACCATGGCATCGCTGTCACCAAAATTGAGAGACATGCCAATCTCTTTTTCGCTGACCAGACCTTTTTCAAAAAGCTCCATGGCGCAACCGACTGTCGAGCCGAAGGTGATGGTGTCCATACCCGCCTCGTTGCAGATATAATTGGCCCTGGTGATCGCTGCCAGGTCCGAGATACCACAAGCGGCACCGATCGCCCAGAGGGTTTCGTATTCCGGACCCTCGCCGGTACCGGCATACTTGTTGTCGACAATCTTGGTGACCCGACCGCAGCTGATGATACAGCCCATGCAGCTCTTGTTGCGTTTCAGGTAGGTGGAGGCCAGCGTTTCGCCGGAGATGGCTTCAGCCCCCTCGAAGGTTCCCGTCTGGGCATTGCGGGTTGGCAAACCGCCACTCTGGTTCATGACGTTGACCAGCACCGGAGTTCCCAGGGCACCCAGGCCTTCGCCGGTGACAGGATTCTCCTTGAGCATGCCATAAGATTCGAGGGCCGCGTCACGATAGGCTTTGGGATGAGCGATCTTGACGCCACCGGTGCCGCGCACGGCGACCGCCTTGAGGTTCTTGCTGCCCATCACCATGCCGACGCCGCTGCGTCCGGCGGCACGATGCTTGTCATTGACGATGCAGGCGTAGTGCACGCCGATCTCACCGGCCGGACCGATGCAGGCAATCTTGGCATCGCCGTGAAACTCGCTTAAAATTGCATCTTCCGTCTCGTTGGTCGACTTGCCCCAGAGGTGGACGGCGCCGACCAGCTCGGCCTTGCCATCGCGGACTTGCAGGTAGACCGGGTGCTTCGACTTGCCTTCGAAGATGATCATGTCGAAGCCGGCGTACTTCAGTTCACTCGGGAAATAGCCGCCGGAGTTGGAGCTGGCGATGGTTCCGGTGAGCGGTGATTTGGTCACCACCATGTAACGGCCATTGGCCGCACCGTAAGTCCCGGTCAGGGGCCCGGTCGCCATGATCAGCTTGTTCTTCGGGCTCATCGGGTCGACATCAGGAGAAACCTCTTCAGCCAGGTATTTTGACGCCAGGCCACGTCCGCCGATATAAGCCCTGGCCCATGCTTCATTGAGCGCCTCGGTCTTGCAGGTCCCTGCCGTCAGATCAACCCGTAGTAATTTGCCTTTCCATCCCTTATCCATATCAGACCTCCATCTGCCCGTCTTTCATCGTGTTGACGAAACGCAGCACCTTCTGCCGCAGCGGCTTGTCTTCCTCGTCCAGAGTCAGGCACCGGGTCGGGCAAAAAGCCACGCACTCGGGAGTGTCTCCCCCACAGAGGTTGCACTTGTCCGCCTTGCCGGTGCTGTCGACATACTTGATCATGCCGAAGGGGCAGGCGCTGACACAGGTCCGACAGCCGACGCATTTGACATCGTCAACCGTGACAACGCCGCTGGACATCTCTTTGCTGATGGCGTTTTTCGGGCAGGCTTTCTCGCACCAGGGCTCATCACACTGCATGCAGGTCACGGTGATGAACTTGGCTTCCTCAAGAAAAACTTCGTTGTAGATACGGGAACGGCTGGGCGCGAACTCACCGGCATTCTTGAAAGAACAGGCCAGCTCACAGGTCTTGCAGCCAACGCATTTGGCTGGCTCGATGCGAATCAGTTTTTGCATATGCAACCTCCCTTGCTCTTGCCTGAATCAGTATAATGCCAACAAATTCAGGAGTTAGAAACCCATGCTGCATCAAACGATCATTGAAAACCGTAAAGGTTAACATTTCAGATCAAACAGCCGGATTTGCAGCCGGCTCATGGATAGCCCGACAGCCTGCTAGTAGTTTTTCATATACGTCTTAATCTCCCAGTCGGTGACGGCCGTCCGATACGAATCCCATTCTTTCTCTTTTCCCTCGATATACTTGTTGAAAATATGCTCGCCGAGAGCCTCTCTCGAGATTGGGTTCTCCTTGAAAGCATCAATGGCCTCTTTGAGACTGGCAGGCAAGCTGGCGATGCCGGAGGTCTCCTTTTCTTGCTGTGTCATTTTAAAAATATCAACGTTGACCGAAGCCGGAGCGGTCAGCTTGTTCTTCACGCCGTCAAGACCCGAGTTCAGCATCATCGCCAGAGCCAGATACGGATTACAGGCTGGGTCCGGGCAACGGACTTCTGTTCGAGTGCTCAGCCCGCGAGACGCAGGAATCCGGATCATGGCCGACCGGTTGGAGGCCGACCAGGCGACGTAAACAGGAGCTTCATAGCCTGGCACAAGGCGCTTGTAGGAGTTGACAAGAGGATTGGTCACAGCAGTAAACCCGCGTGCGTTTTTAACAATGCCGGCGATATAATGATAGGCGGTCTCGCTGAGCTTCAGAGGGCCATTTTCATCAAAAAAGGCGTTGCTGCCGTCCAGTTTGAAAAGCGACTGATTGGTGTGCATGCCGGAGCCGTTGATACCGAAGACCGGCTTGGGCATGAACGTGGCGTGAAAGCCGTGTTTTGCGGCGATTGAGCGGACCACCCACTTGAATGTCACTGTGTTGTCTGCAGCCTTGAGAGCGTCAGAATATTTGAAGTTGATTTCATGCTGTCCCTCGGCCACCTCGTGGTGAGAGGCCTCGACCTCGAAGTTCATGGCCTCGAGGGTTTCAATGATCTCGCGGCGGCAGCCAATCCCTGTATCGTCGGGGTCAACATCGAAATATCCGGCGACATCATTTGTTCCCGTGGTCAGGTTTCCTTTCTCATCTTTGAGAAAAAGGAAAAATTCACACTCGGTTCCAACATTCATGGTGTAGCCAAGAGCCCTGGCTTCGGCGAGAACCCTCTGCAAATTCACCCTTGGGCATCCCTCGAATGGTGTCCCGTCAGACTTGTAGACGTCACAGATGATCCTGGCAGCATTGACGCCGTTCCTGCTGCGCCAAGGCAGGACGACAAAGGTGTCATAGTCCGGCTTGAGATACATATCCGATTCATTGATTCGCACAAAGCCGTCAATCGATGACCCGTCAAACATCATCTGACCGTCCAAGGCCTTTTCAATCTGGCTGAGGGGGATAGCGACATTTTTCATGAAACCAAAAATGTCAACAAATTGCAGACGGAAGAAGTTGACATTCTGTTTCTTGATAATTTCCATGATCTCTTGACGGGTCATGAGTAAACTCCCTTTGTTAAGTCATTGTGTGAGGGTTCGGTAAACAAGTGGGAAACAAGGCCAACCGCTGGCCTAATGGATACGATTAAAAACTGGCTCAATCTATCCATATGAGCCTTATCATCAGGTCGCCCAGACAACCCGGATAGAATTAAAAACACGTCTTGAAAGTCTACCTCTGTTTTAAACAGAGTCAACGCGCGCTCTCCTCTCCATTTCTGGTCTTTATTGGCTCCCACGGCGATGCTCAATGCTCGGAACGGCCAAGAGCTCCCCATAAGAAGAAGCCGTTCGGATTGCATCACCAGCAAGACAACCTGCTCCAGGCAGAAGGGGCTTATTTTGCAGTCGCCTGACATTGCCGTCTTCCACATGTTTGCTATTATTAACCGCAGATAACGGCCATCCCATATCCAGAGTGAGATTTGTGTCCCGTCTATTAAGATGCCTTCCAATAAGCTCGACCGTGACCTTTTGTCTCCTCTTGCTGTGTGCCAAGCCTTGCCCGGCAGACATCCAGCTTCTCGAGGAGAAGCCGCTATATGCACTGAACGTTTGTGTTGGGCAGATGACAGACAACAGCATCGATGATTTTATTGACGATTTTCTGGGGATCGACTTTGAGGATTCCTACCTGTTGTCCCTGGCATTGGCGCGGCGGATTGCGACCATCGGCGAACTGGCCAGTTTTGAAGTCGAGGGGCAGGTTGTTAAGCATTTTGATCGGCAGGACCATTGGGAGTTCAACGCCCTGCTCGCTGCTCGTTGGGAGGCGTTTTTCTGGGACGAGTATCTGGACACCAGTCTCGCTTTCGGCGCCGGGCCATCTTACGCGACGGATGTTCCCGAAATAGAGGCAGAGAGAAGCGACGGGTCAGCGCGTCTGCAGGTGTACCTGATGGCGGAGTTGGAGTTCACGCTGCCTTCTCATCCGGATATCGCTTTTATCTCCCGTATTCACCATCGCTCCAATGCCTTCGGCATCGTTGCCGATGAGGGCACCTCCAACGCACTGGCCCTTGGCTTGAAATTCAGGTTCTGAGGACTCCCGGAGGCGCGGCCAACTTGATTTTTTCAGGCATTATTCTCTCGAGCTGCTCCAGCTTCCAATGAGTGCAATCGGCGTCATTCCACAAGCCCGACGGCATCACCCGGTGCCTGCCTGGACTCATCGATCATGTTCCCCGCCTGCAGGGAAACCCAGCCAAGCAATATCAGCATGGCGGCTATCGGCAAGATGTTCCATCTTAGTTGGTACAAAATTCCGTACTGGTCGCGATCGACATGTCCCCTACTTAAGAAGGACGGTTTATACTTGTCGAAATACATTAATTAAGGACTCCGTTATTCAATCTCGTCCAGTCATGATTCTTGTTACTAAGGGCCACGAAAACTGTGCCGGAACAATCACCAGGCCTACCGGTGAGGTCCAACACGCTAAAAACACAGGCAAAGGCAACAACAATCCGGATTTTTTTTGATGCCGAACGAGCATGCCGCCGGATAAGCCGCTGCAATTTAACAACAATTTTCGAAAAAAGCATCATTAAAAAACAGTGCGCCTGCAGCCCGGGAGATCACCAATCAGCAGGATCGTTCTTGACCCGAAAGTGAGAGCGGTTATTATTCTTGTCTATAACGGTTCCGACACATCATCAACTCTGCTTCGAGGTATTCTGAAAAAAGGACTATCAAATGCTCATACACTCTTTCAATCCACCTGTTCGCACCCTCATGGGTCCTGGCCCGTCCGATGTTCACCCTCGGGTTCTCGAGGCACTCTCGCGGCCGACCATCGGCCATCTTGACCCCGCCTTTGTCACGATGATGGACGAGCTCAAAGAGCTCCTGCAATACGCCTTTCAAACGGAGAATGCCCTGACTATGCCGGTCTCTGCACCCGGCTCAGCCGGCATGGAGACCTGTTTTGTCAACCTGGTGGAACCAGGCGACAAGGTTATCGTTTGTCAGAATGGTGTCTTTGGCGGCCGCATGAAAGAAAATGTCGAGCGCTGTGGTGGTATCGCAGTGATGGTCGAAGATGCCTGGGGTGAGGCCATCGATGCCGACAAACTCAAGGACGCTCTCAAAACCAATTCTGATGCCAGAATCGTGGCCATGGTTCATGCGGAGACCTCGACCGGGGCACAGTCGAATGTCGCGAAGCTGGTCAAACTGGCTCACACTCACGACTGTCTGACCATTGTCGACACGGTTACCTCACTCGGAGGCACCCCGGTCAAAGTCGATGAGTGGGAGATCGATGCCATCTACTCGGGTTCTCAGAAATGCCTCTCCTGCACACCCGGTCTTTCTCCGGTGAGCTTCAACGAACGCGCCCTGGAGAAGATCCGCAATCGCAAGACCAAAGTTCAAAGCTGGTTTCTGGATCTGAACCTGGTGATGGGATATTGGGGTGAAGGAACCAAGCGTACTTATCACCACACTGCACCGATCAACGCTCTTTACTCGCTGCACGAAGCCCTGTTGATCTTGAGGGAGGAAGGCCTCGACGCAGCCTGGGACCGTCATTTCAACAATCATCTGGCGCTCAGGGCAGGCCTTGAAGCGATGGGTCTGACCTTCATCGTCAAAGAGCATGACCGCCTGCCGCAGCTGAACGCGGTCTCCATTCCCGACGGGGTCGACGATGCCAAGGTCCGCAGCCGCCTGCTCAACGAATACAACCTGGAAATCGGTGCCGGCCTGGGAGCCCTGGCAGGTAAAGTCTGGCGGATCGGCCTGATGGGTCATTCCAGTCGTGCCGAGAACATCCTGCTTTGCATCGGGGCACTGGAATCGGTGCTGGGGGAGATGGGCGCCAACATAAAGCGCGGGGTGGCCTTGCCTGCAATGCAGAAAGCACTTAGCAAGTAACAGGGCGTCGACTCTTTAGTCTCACACAAAAAAATCCGCAGCGTCGTGACCGGCGCTACGGATTTTTTACTGTCGGTTAAGTCTTTTTACTTGCGCACCCATGCGTTGCCATCACCCTGAAGGTACCAGCCCGGCCGCGCCTTGTCTCGCCAGGACTCGGCGAAAATGGACTGGACTTCATCGATCTTGTCAGGAAAACCATTCGCGGTGGCAATCTCTTTATAGAGTCGCAACCGATCCTGGTTCTCAGCCTTGAGCAGGCGGTTGAGTTCGGCGCGCTCCTTCATGCCAAGACCTTCCGCAGTACGAACCTCGAGCAGGCCGTTGCGGTCAATGCCTGCGTGGCCGGAATCCAGAAAAGGCGTCAACTGCTCAAACCGGGCTTTCATGTCAGCCTGGATGGCGCGGATTTCAGGCGTGGTCACATCAAGGTTCTGGGCAGCATAGGAAACCGTCGGTGACAGTAGTCTGTAAAAGCTGCTGCCAGGTTGCGCAGGTGGTGCTTCAACAGGTTTTGCCGGTTCGCCATAGACCTCGTCGACGATACGGTCGGCAACGCCGCGGATTTCCTCGGCAGGAAAATAGATATTGATGGTCACGCAAGAGACGATTGCGCCGATCGCCAGCAGGCCAAATCCTCGGATGAGACGTTTCATGACAAACCTCCGTGAAGCATGTTTCACATTAGACGACTATACACGACACGAGTTTAATATCAACGCTCGGCACGCTCGATTCTCTTGAGCCGCCGGACCATCTCTTTGAAAGAGACGGTCGGCGAAGAGACCGTGACGTCGATACGTGGCGGCAGGAGACCGCCGTAAATAAGGTACTTGTTGGAATCCGCGCGACCGGTTCCCTCCAGGTGGAAGAGATCATTCTGCAGCGAGCAGAGGAGGCCGATCTTCTGGTAGCGATAGAAATCGATAAATTGGTAAAGACCCTGGGAGAGGGCCGCAGACAAACCGCCCTGGCTCAGGGTGTTCAGGTTGCGGATGGCCTTGACGCTGATATTGCGGGTGCCTTCAGAACGCGTTTCCAACCTGGCGCGCAGAGCCGACGGAGTGCCGTCAAACAGGCGCAGGTCGTGAATGTAGCCATCGGCGATGCCATTCATCTCGCCGAATTCGAAGGTGTTGGTCAACTGGTAGAGATCAATGCCGCTGAAATCGACATCGGCGTGATAGGTTGGAAAACGCGAGAAGGGTTCTTCCACGCGCATGTTGTTAACCGAGAAGTCGCCACCGAAGACCCGCATCGATGCCTCACCGGTTGTGCTGATCTCGTCACCTGAAATGTGAAGGTCTTCGAGACGGGCGTTCAGCAGGCCGCCCATAGGGGGCCACTCCAGATGCCTGGAGATTTGCAGCAACTCGATATCCTTCAGCTCGAGCGATGCCCGCAGCTGCGGCACCCTCTTCGCCAGATCGAGTCGCAGGGCGGTCAGCCTCAATTTGCCGCCAGCCATGGCCAGATCGAGAGGCTGTTGCAGCTGCCAGCGATTGGCAGAGACCATCAGGTCCAGTTGACCGGGGCCGGAACTGAGCAGCCCACTTTGCAGACGCGCCCACTTCAGACTCGCAGCTTTGACCGGTTCGTCTGCAACTTGAGCAGTTGTGCGCAATTGAACCGGCAAGCGTCCGTTCAGACCACCGACCAGGACATCCTGCCCCCAGTTGATAGTCATCTCCTCCGGCATGATGTCCAGATCGAGAGCCCAGCCCTCCCCTTGCTGCTGTACAAAAGCGTCGAGCCTCAGTTGCCCGTCCAGAGCGATTTTCTCTATGCCTGGCAGCAGCTCTCTGGTCAAAGACTGAAGGGCTTTCAGGAAAGCGCCTTGCAGCTGCGGGATTTCGACCTGGCCGCGCAGGGATGTCATCTTGTCCGTATAGTCCCCGTTAAAACGGCCGCTGGCCATGCCGGCCAGATCAACATCAGCGCCAGTCACATCGAGCCGCTGACGATCGTGCAACCAGTTCCCCCGAAGATGAAAACGGACCGGCAAATCGGCGAGGCTGCCATACCAGCTCTCCAGCAAGGCCTCGTCGGCGCCTGCCCGCCCGTTCAGATCGAAGCGCAGGCGTTCTCCGGCAAGCTCAAGAGTCCCGTTCAGAACGATGTGACCACCAACCAGACCAGCCATACCGTCTTCGGCCTGGTATTCGACCTCATCGAGAGACACTGCTTCAAGCGTGACTGCGAGATCGACATCGGGTCCGGTCCGAAGTTCGGCCCGCCCATGTAACCGAGCTTTGAATTCCTCGTCAGCCAGTTTTCCGGCCAGTTCAACCCCGGGCAGACTCGCTCGCCCAGCCTTGAACTTAAGCTTACCCTTGAGAGACAGATCGACAAGAGCAGGCATCCCGTCGGGGAGGGACACCCCGACACTCATGGCAAGACGGTTTGTCTCCGCCACCTGCAACGTCCAGTCACCCTGCAAGCCATCCTCAGCCGGATTTCCTGCCACCTCGAAGGCTGCCTCAGCCAGGCGTTCGCCGTCGCGGGCATGGACGACCAGGTTGTCGCACGCCAGCGTCAGACGCTCGTTGAGCCATTCTCCGTTTAATGTCCCTGACAGTCTGCCAAGAGTTCCAAACCTGGATGTCAGCTCTGCCCCGCTGACCCGGACTGTATCAGGGCTAGCCTCAATCTGTCCCTGCAGCGTCAGGTCGCTCGGCATAAAGAGTGCTGTCGGCATGGTCATACCAACACTTTGCAGCAGACCGGTGAGGCTCGGGATCGCCATCTTCCAGCGTCCATTCAGTTGTTGGTCGGCCCATGTCCCGCTTAGATTAACAGTTGTGGATTCAGCCAGTCCGACACGCCCGGTCAGTTCCAGCCGGGAAGGATCACCCTGGACCTGCAGGCTCATGCCCTGCCAGGGCCAACTTTTGTCGGCGGTCTGCAGAAAGCCGGCTCCAGTCTGAAGACCAACTTCAAGATGGCCGCCCTGCAGGCGGAGATCGATCACCGCTGTCGTCAGCTGCCAGTGCAAATCTTCAGGCCATGGTAGTCGGCTCCTCCAGCACGGCGAGAAGTCCGGCCACCTCAAGGTCATCAAGCTGCGTCAAACCAAGTTGAATACTGAGTCCCTGGTCGGGTCCAGGTGAAATGGAGACAGCTCTGGTCAGCAGGTTTTTGTCGTTCCAGGAGAGTTCGTCAAGGGTGAGATCGAGGCCGTTTTGCCAACGGGCGTTGCCGGCCAGACGAAAGGAGGTACCTGGATCAGTGCCTGCTGCGAGCCGTCATGATCAGCGGGAACTGGCTGCCCAGGCCACCTTCGGCCATCAGCCGATCGAAGCTCAATTGGCGCTCTCCCCAATTCAGCACGGCACGGCCATTCTCAAGGCGCCAGCGATCAATCTGCAACGGTGCTGCATGCGGGCCAGGTCGTCGGTGCCGCCGACGTCTCTTCGGCGGGGGCTGTCCAGGTCAGATGTGGCTGACTGACCAGCAGCTCGTCGATCCGGCGTTGTAGCAGGCCCGTCCAGGAGAACTGCACGTCGATGGTCGCCACTTCAAGCTGAAGTTTGCCAGATTGCGCGATCGTCAGCTCAGAGAGACTCAAGCGCCCGTCAGCGTATGTCAGCCGCGCGAGCTGCACCTCCGCATCAAGAACAGCTGCGGACTTGGCGATCAACCAATGGCGGACGACCCCGTCCAAAAGATGATCAGCGCTGAACCAGAGAGCAGCCGCAGCGCTCAACAGCACCAACAGGGTGGAACCGACCAATATGCGCACGCGTCTGGACATAAGATCACAGGTTGTTGGAACAGAGAAGATTCCGGCGTGTGTTCTTAACCGGTGCTGGTCGCACGACGAGCGTTGCAAACGTCATCGTCAAAACGACCAGTTATAGATATCTTACTATAGTTGAGTACACCAGCAGGAAACCCGGAGATAAATTTGCAGCCTCAGTAATTCTCGTGGCCGCTCTTCTGCAGATAGTAGTCGTAATCCCCCTCGTAGGGGATCATCTCACCATGATCAATGGCAAAGACCCGGGTGACCAGGGAACGCAGAAAATGGCGATCGTGGCTGACCAGGATCACGGTCCCGGAAAAATTTTTCAACGCTTCAAGCAGCACCTCGCGCGACTGGATATCCAGGTGGTTGGTCGGCTCGTCAAGGACCAGGAAATTAACCGGTCGGGCCAACAGCATGGCCAGCACCAGACGGCTTTTTTCTCCACCTGAGAGGCGGTCAATCCGTTTCTCGACATCATCTCCCTGGAAGAGGAATGCGGCGCAGAGGTTGCGAATCACGCCGATGGAAGCCATCGGCATCACATCCTGAACAGTCTCGAAAACTGTCTTTTGGGGATCAAGCAGGTCCATCGAGTGTTGACTGAAGTACCCCAGGTTGACGCTCGCGCCGATCGTCACAGTACCCGAGGTCGGCTCGGTCTGACCGGCCAGGCACTTGAGAAAAGTCGACTTGCCGGCACCGTTGACACCCACCACGGCGACCTTGTCACCACGACGGATCAAACCCGAGACACCACCGAAGACAGACTTGTCGTGACCATTTTCAAGTGGCCAGCTCTTCGCCAGACTGTCTATTTTGGCCGCATCGTCCCCGGAGCGTGGTGGTTCGGGGAATTCGAACTTGATCACTTTTTGCTCGCTCGGGATTTCGATCCGTTCGATCTTCTCCAACTTCTTGACCCGAGACTGCACCTGGGCGGCATGGGAGGCCCTGGCCGCGAAGCGGCTGATAAAATCCTCTTCCTTGGCGAGCATCTCCTGCTGACGGCGGTGACTGGCCAGCAGCTGTTCACGACGCACCTCGCGCTCGCGCAGGTAAAAATCGTAGTTGCCGCCATAAGTGGTGATGGTGGAGTTGCCCACCTCGATGATACGGGTGACCAGACGGTTCATGAATTCGACGATCGTGGCTGGTCATCAGCACCGCACCTTTGAATTCGGTGGCCAGCCAGTTTTCCAGCCAGACAATCGATTCGACATCCAGGTGGTTGGTCGGCTCGTCCAAAAGCAGGACGTCCGGGCAGAGGGTCAGAATCTTCGCCAGGGCGATGCGCATTTTCCAGCCGCCGCTGAAGCTCTCGACCGGCCGCAGATAGTCATCGGGACCAATACCGAGGCCGGTCAAAACGGCCTGTGCACGGTTCTCCAGATCATAGCCACCGCGATGTTCAAACTCCTCCTGGGCATCACCGTACTTCTCCAGCAATGCGGCCAGGTCGTCATCATCCATCGGCTCACACATGGCCGCTTCCATCGCCTTGATCTCTTCACCAAGCTGCATGGTGCGAGCAGACGCCGCCATCACCTCGTCCAGGGCCGAACGGCCCGACATGTCACCGACGTCCTGGGAAAAGTATCCGATCACAGTTTTCTTGTTGCAGCTGATCTCGCCGCCGTCGAGATTCTCCTCGCCGGTGATCAGCCTGAAGATCGTCGACTTGCCCGCACCATTCGGGCCGACCAGTCCGCTGCGGCTGCCTGCAGTAATCTGAAAACTGGCATTTTTGAAAAGGATGTGTGTGCCATGCTGGCGGGTGATATTGGTCAGATGAATCATTGTTTTCCTCAAAAAATCCGGGGAACCGCCGATCTGGCCGCTCCCCGGAAAAGTATTGATCGCAGGGTTTCAGCTTACTTGAAAGAGCAGACGTACTCGGTGATCTGTTCATTCAACTTCGATGGTGAAATGCGAGTTTCCGGGCACTTCGAAAAAGGAGCCCGCAGAGTATTCCTGCCACAACTCCTGCTCAGCGGTCCGGACGCGACACGCTCCGGCGATAATCTCCATGATTTCTGGTGCGCCGGTATCAAACTTGAAGGTTCCTGGATAAATCAGTCCCAAAGTTTTGCGGCTGCCGTCGGCCAGAAGTGATTGTGTGGCTGACCACTTTGCCATCGAAATAGACATTCGCCTTGCAGGTGGCTGTGACGTTGGTAAATTGCTCGGGGGATAGATAACTCACGCTGCTCTCCTTAAACGCTTTCGTGACTGACTCATTAAAGCCTGTGCGTTTCATCTTCTACAACACACGAAACTCTTTGTCACGCGCAAAACCTTTTTCGCGCAATCGTACAAAATAGTTTTTCAAAGACCTCCGCTGGACTTTCATCTCCGCAAATTTACGATATCCTGAAAGTTGCCAATTCACGGCAACTCAATCAAGAAAAGCATGGCCGGCAATCGCACTCTCAAAAAATGTTTACATCTACAAAAAAATATATTGACCTGAAAGGTAAAAATTATTAACTGACCAAAATGGTCATATTTAACCTCTAACCAACCAACCAATCGGTGAAATGATTTTCACCGCACTGGAGGGAGAAACCGATGAGTACGACAGCAACGATCCAATGAAGGCATGAATCTGCAGATCCGGGACAATCTCGCCAAGCAGTATTCAGCCATATACACACCAGAGGCCCTCGCGGCACTCTCCTTCATGGCTCAGCACAACGCAGAGCAGAACCGTCTGATGCCTGAGCGCACCCAACGCCGCGCAACACGCATCAAGGTCAACGCACGCCGATCACCTTTCTCGATCCCGATTCGGAGATCAAGGGGACCGGCATCAAGGTTCAGGACGCCCGCGACGGCAAGTTTGTCGGCGCAGTCATCCCCCACGATCTGCAACGCCAGTGGCTACAGGGCACAGGCCCGGCAGCCAAGCCCAATTCTCCAATCAAAGCAAACCTGCGCAACGTCGCCTACGCCCTGCTCTCGGGAGCAGACGGCTGGATGTTCGACGGCGAGGACGCCCTCGGCCAGATCACCACCATGTCGCTGGACAACCAGGTCAGCCTCAAGCTGGCCATCGCCCGCGACCCGCTCTTTCTCGAAGTCGCCGAAGAGGTCTCCGAGGAGATGAATGCCTGGGCACAAGGATTTCTTCGGCCGCGACATTATTACCGACTGGCACGCCCAGCTCGACTTCACCACCAAGATTTTCCGCGCCCGCGGTCTGCATCTGGATGATCGCCACATTCGGGTGAACGGCGAATCACTCTCTGCCTCGATCGTCGACATGACTCTCTATGTAGTCAACAACCATAAAGCGCTTCTCGATGCCGGTTCCTCGATTGTCCTCTACCTGCCAAAGATCCAGACCGCCGAAGAGGCCGGCTTCTGGAACAGGCTGCTGACCGCTCTTGAAGGTCATCTTGGCCTCGATGAAGGGACCATCAAGGTCTACGTGCTGGTGGAACAACTTGAGCAAACCTTCCAGTTGATGGAGATCCGTGCTGCTCTTGGCCGTGCATTTCGTCGGCTTCAACACCGGCCGCTGGGACTACATCAACAGCGTCTCCGATGCCAACTGCTGGGATCCGGATTTCATCAATCCCAACATCGAATCGATCGTCATGACCTACGGCTACATGCGCAATTACGAAGATCGTGTCCGCCGTGCGGTCAACACCCCGGACGCCAATGGCAACTACGCCCTCTGGCAGGGCGGTATGGAGCCCAACATCCCGGTCGGCTCGAAAGAAGGTGTCGCCAACAGCATGAAAAAAGCCCGCGCCGGTGCCGTTCGTGAGCAGCAGGAAGGCGCCAGCGGCAAGTGGATCGCCCACTGGAAGATGGCCCACATCATCCGCCCGGTCTGGGAAGAAGTCGGCGAAGCCAATCAGACTCGGTCGCGAGTTCCCTCCCCTTGACGTACACCGCCGAGGATGCCGCCGGGCTGACCCTGCTCGAACCGGCGCCACGCACCGTGCGCGGTGCCCGCAACCTGCTGAGCGTGGCCCTGCAGTACGGCAACGCTTTCGGCCAGGGACTGCAGGCCGCGGCCTTGAAACCGGCCGACTTCTTCGGCAACGATGACATTCTCTACCTGATGGAGGACATGGCCACCGGCGAGATCCGCCTGAGCATCCTCTGGGAATGGATCCACAAGGGTGCCGCCCTGACCGAAGACGATGCCGAGACCGGCTTGAAAGCTGGCGATGTTTTCACCGTGGAGATCTTCGAACGTCTGCTCGAAGAGGAATACGCCAAGCTGCTGGCAGCAGGCAATCGTGACGTCCACGACAATTCCAAGACGACCACACTGCCGATTGCACGAGCGATCGTCGAAGCTTACGTCAACGACGCGGTCAAGGCGCCCTGGTACATCGACCTGCTCAACATCAACCTGAACAACCATGATCTTGGCTATCGCCAAAGAGCGCATCAATAAATATCTAGAAGCCTTCAAAAACGAAGGCGTGCGTATCACCGAAAATCTGGATACTTTACCCGCCGGGAGGGCAGCATGAGTACATTCACCGAAAGAGGTTAAAATTACCCGTGACTGGTTCGCCAGCCCACGCTTTGAAGGCATTTTGAGACTTTACACCGCCGACCAGGTTGTCGAGCAGCGTGGCACCATTCCGGTTGACTACACCATCGCCACGAGATGCCGCAGCGGCATTTTACGAGCCGTTTGCGCGAACTGTTCTCTGAAGGCAAGTCGATCACGACCTTCGGCCCCTACTCTCCAAGCCAGGCCGTCGCCATCAAGCGCGTTGGTATCGAGGGCATCTACCTGGGTGGCTGGGCCACATCATCCAAAGGTTCGGTCAACGAAGACCCCGGTCCCGACCTGGCCAGCTATCCCTTGAGCCAGGTCCCGGACGAAGCCGCACCTCTGGTCAGGGCGTTACTCGCCGCTGACCGCAACCAGTACTTCCTGCGTCTGCGCATGAGTGAAGAAGAACGCGCCCAGATTCCAGAAATCGACTACCGACCATTTATCATTGCCGATGCCGACACCGGCCATGGTGGCGATGCCCACGTGCGCAACCTGATCCGTCGCTTCGTTGAAGTCGGTGTGCCCGGTTACCATATTGAAGACCAGAAACCGGGCGTCAAGAAGTGCGGTCACCAGGCCGGCAAGGTCCTGGTGCCGGTGGATGAGCAGATCAAGCGTCTCAACGCCGCGCGCTTGCAGCTCGACATCATGAAGGTGCCGGGCATCATCGTCGCACGTACCGACGCAGAAGCCGCGACCTTCCTCGACGGCCGCGGCGACGAGCGTGACCACCACTTTATTCTCGGGCGCCACCAACACCAACATCCCCAACTACAAGACCACCTTCCTGGCAATCATGCGTCAGTTCCACAGCAAGGGTGTCGCCGAGATCAACGGTCACCTGATGTACCGCATCTCAGACAAAGCCTATGCTGAAGCGGACCAAGTGGCTTGACCGCACCGGTTTGTCAGCAGAGATCGACGCAGCGATCAAGACGATGCCGAGCCGCAACACCGCAGATATCAATGCCGCCCTCGACAAGGCCGCCACGCGCCTGCTGGAACTCTGGCAGATGGAAGCCAGCCTGAAGACTTACGGTGAAGCGGTTGCCGATGTTATGGCCTTTCACGTCGACGAAGGCTCGGAGCTGCCGATGAGCGTCGAGGAATGGCACACTTTCGTGGAGAATTCTTCTTTCGTCGAAGCACGGGAGAAAGCCCGTTCCATGGGTTTCAACATTATCTGGAACTGCGATATTGCCCGCACTCCGGAAGGCTACTACCAGGTCAAGGGCGGTATCCCCTACGCCATCGCCAAATCCCTCGCCGTCGCACCCTTTGCCGACATCATCTGGATGGAGACCAAAACAGCCGATCTGCACGATGCCAAGATCTTCGCTGATGCCATCCACGCCGTCTATCCCGACAAGATGCTGGCGTACAATCTGTCGCCCTCTTTTAACTGGGACACCACCGGCATGAGCGAAGACGAGATGCGCCAGTTCCCGGCTGAGCTCGGCAAGCTCGGGTTCGTCTTCAACTTCATCACCTACGGCGGCCACCAGGTCGATGGTCTGGCCGGTGAGGAGTTCGCCACGGCCCTCAAGGAAGACGGCATGCTCGCGCTGGCCCGTTTGCAGCGCAAGCTGAGGCTGATCGATTCACCCTTCAAGACCCCGCAGACCTACGTCGGTGGGCCTCGATCCGATGCGGGCCTGATGGCTGCGTCCGGCGGCACCGCCACCACCAAGGCGATGGGCAAGGGCTCCACCCAGTTCCAGCACCTGATCGAAACCGAAGTACCACCGAAACGACTCGCCGACTGGCTTAAAAAGTGGACCGCTCACTATCACCTGGATACGAAGCTCAAGGTCGTCCTCAAGCCGGTGATTGCCGGTTCAGAACTGCTCGAGTTGTCGATTATCGATGACAAAAACAGCAAGATGGCCAACATCACCTTTGCTACGCTGCAGGACCGGCGTGATCGCAACATGTTGTCAATCCGCGACCAGAACACCTTTAACGAGGACTTCCGGCAGAAGCGTTTGATGACATTGATCTCGCTCTTCCTGATTCATCGTTACAAGGTCGATACCGTGCACTACGTGACTCCAACCGAGGACAATCAGCAGCAAGCCAAGGGCATGCTCGGACTGGGTCTCTACGACGACATCCAGACTGAAATCGGTCAGATCATCGTCGCCCGCGTCAATGCTGAGCGCATCAAGACGCTGGTGAAACCGGAGAGCAAAGAGTTGGACGAACTTATCGCGAAGAGTTGAGATCTTTCATGTCAATGACTGAAACGCCGCCGGAACCCGGCGGCGTTTTGGCTGAAAGAGACGTGTCACATCTAAAGGAGAGTTTCTATGATTGATGCTTTGCAAAAGGACATGACCTTTACCCATCATTACAAGGTCCCGGTGGAAAAAACTGTTCCTTACGTATTTCAGGAGTCTGATCTTTTCCAGAGCATGCCCTCTGTATTCGCGACCGCATTCATGGTCGGCCTCATGGAGTGGGCCTGTATGGAGGCATTGCGACCATACATGGAAGCAGACGAGATCAGCCTTGGCACCAATATCTGCGTCACTCATTCGGCCGCGACCCCGCCTGGCATGCAGGTGGACGTCGAGGTGACCTTGCTGGAGGTTAATGGTTCAAGAACCAAATGGTCGATTATTGCCAAAGATGAGCAGGGTGTGATTGGCGAAGGGACCCACGAAAGGTTTTCTATCAACGGCACCAAATTCAAAAGCATTGTTGATAAAAAGGCGGCCAACGCTCCGTCAAACGTTCAGTAGCACAAACCTGGCCTGCCTGATACGCAAACCAGGTGGACATGAAGAGACGGGTGCCAACCGACCGTTCTTATCGCTGATTGTCTCATCATAACCCTGCACAAGAATGAGTCGCAATGAAACAAAAACGCCCCCGGCACATCATGCCGGGGGCGTGGCTATTTGCTTCTGCAGATAAAGATCAGAGCAGCTCAACCCAGCCGTGGGGGTCAGGCATACGACCATACTGGATATCCGTCAGGGTGTCGTACAGCTCCCGAGTCACCTTTCCCGTCGTTTTACCATCTCCCAGGACCACAGTACGATCCTTGTAGGTAAATTGCCCGACCGGCGAGATCACCACAGCCGTTCCTGTACCAAACGCTTCCGAGATGCTGCCATCTTCGGCCCCGGCAAAGATCTCGTCAACCGACAAGGCCCGCTCCTCAACCTCCAGGCCATTGTATCGGGCCAGGGCGAGAACCGACCGCCGGGTGATACCATCCAGAATCGTCCCGTGCAGCGGTGAAGTGACCAGCTTACCGTCACGCACAAAGCAGAGGTTCATGCTGCCGACTTCCTCGACGTACTTCTTCTCCTTGGCGTCGAGCCAAAGAACCTGGTCATAGCCCTTCTCTGCCGCCTCACGGGCTGCATACAAACTCGCTGCGTAGTTACCGCCAGTTTTGACTTCCCCGGTACCACCATGGGCGGCCCGCACATAGTGATCGGAAATCCAGATTTTAACCGGGGCCAGACCACCCTTGTAATAGGCGCCCACAGGACAGAGGATGATGTAGCAGAGATACTCATCAGCAGGTCGCACACCCAGCATCGGCTCCGAAGCGATCATGGTTGGCCGGATATAGAGGCTGGTGCCTTCGCTCCGGGGAACCCAGTCAGATTCGAGCCGGATCAGTTCTTTCAGGGCCTTGACCATGAAAGCTTCATCGACTTCGGGCATACACATGCGACGGGCGCTGTGATTGAAACGGCGGAAATTATCCGTCGGCCGGAAGAGTGCAATCTGGCCATCCGGACGCCGGAACGCTTTGAGACCTTCAAAGATTTCCTGGGCGTAATGAAAGACCATGGCCGCAGGGTCGAGGGAGAACGGCTGGTAGGTTTGAATCCGGGCGTCATACCAACCGCGCCCGGTCTTGTAGTTCATCACGAACATGCGGTCGGTAAACTGCTTGCCGAACGTCAGTTGACTCTCGTCAGAGATGCGTGGTTTGGAGTTTTCCAGGGGTAGAATTTGCAGGTCCATACGCGTGACGCCCTCCCTAAAAGGACAATGGTTTCAAGAATCCAATCCCGATTTTTTAGCATAGGGAGAAGCGCTTGCGCAAGCTTTTAGCAAGAAGGTACGCTCATCGCAGCCAGAAACTATTTTTCAGCATCAAGTTCGGCCTTGGGACCGAAACAGGCCCCTTCGTACAAGAGCTTGCGTCGATTTTCGTCCGCCTCGTAATCCTCAAACCGCTTCAGGAAACGATGGTATTCCACGAGATCGGCCAGATCCTTCATATCTATGGAGGAACTTTGAATGCGCCACAGATCTTCCATGAGAGACTCCTTGCAATTTTGGCATACAGAATAGAAGCAAAAGAAGGATATCCCTTTCTCTTTATTTTTCAAGGTATTTTTTACACTATTTAGTAAAAATGGGTTCTAAATTTATCCATGACAGCCAGAATTTTGACATGACACCCTTGAAATTACGTGCGTTTTCCTGTTCTACTGAGAGAGGAAGGAAAGACAACAGGCAGGAGAAAATCAATGAAATATCGGGAATTCAGACAAGCAGTCGAGGCCTTCGGCCTCGGAGAACGAGCAAGTTTTGAGCAGATCAAGTTTCGCCACCGGGAGCTTGTCAAAACCCATCATCCGGATCAAGGCGGTCATAGCGACCCTGAAAAAATCCGCCACATCAACGCAGCTTACGAAGTCCTCGAGAAATACTGCAGGAGTTACAGATACTGCTTCAGTGAAGAAGAGTTTGTCGAACAGGTCCCCGGAGAACGCCTACGGCGCCAGTTCGGCTGGGATCCGGTTTGGGGCGGTGGAGAGCAGGAAGAGACCTGAACCCTTTCAACAACAGCCGCTCATGTTGTTCATCAGGTTCCTGATGATCTCGAGATCAGTTCAAACGTCTCTGATTGATCATTGAAATTGAAGACTTCACCCGTTTCAATAATGTAGTACCAACCGAGGATATCAATGCGGCCCTCATCATAGCGCTGGCGAATATAGGGATATGTGAGCAGGTTGCGCATCTGCACCAGGATATTGATCTGCTCGGTCAGCCATTCACGCTTTTCAGGACACTCCTCGTCCATCTGCCGATCAACGCGACCCTTGACCTCTTTGGAGATTTCCAGCCAGCGACGCACATTGGGGAGGTGAGCCAGCTCCTCCTGAGGCCGGTTCATCGCGGCGCAACCACCGCAGTTGGAATGCCCGCAGACCACAATGTTCTTCACCTCGAGGACCTGCACCGCATATTCGATCGATGCGGTCGTTGCCACGTACTCCTCGGTAAACCGAAAAGGAGGCACGATGTTGGCGACATTGCGAACCATGAACAGCTCACCGGGCATGGTTCCCGTCAGCCTTTCGGGAACGACCCGGGAATCCGCACAGCCGATAAAGAGCGTGTGCGGCTTTTGCTGGCGGCCAAGCTGCTGGAACAGATCCTTGTGCGTCTCAAAATCTTCCCGCCGAAATTTGGCAATACCCTTGAAGAGCTTTTCCATGAATTCTCACCGTTAATGTAATAGGTACAGGATACCGGCTGGGAAAACACACCTCACCGGGGCTTTCCCCACAGCCCTTTTACTTGGCTGGTTTGACACCAGGCACCAGCTTGGGTCTCCAGAAAGGGCTCACAACAGAAAAGAGGCTCTCAAGCAGCTCTTTTATCAAGACGTCATCGCCTTTCTGCGGCAGCACCACCACGCTGCGGCCACGACGATGTTCGAACCCGTCGACACGAAGGCCAATCAGTTGTCCGGAAGCCAGGTGACTGCTGACAAGCGCCTGAGACACGTATGCTATACCGTCACCCTGCATCACTGACTGGATCGTAAAATGCAGATCATCGGAGACGATCAGACCATCGAAGTCATCGAAGCTAAAACCACAGGCATCAAGATTCTTGCGCATCAACTCCTTGGAGCTGCAACCATCACGTCGCGCAAAAAGCCTGTGCCCCCGCAGTGCAGCAAGCTGCACAACCCCATCGACCGCGGGTAAATCAAGAGAAGAGGCCGCGACCACCAGCATTTCATCGTCGGGCATCGAGAAACGGTCAAGCCCATCAAATTCCTGATCAATCCGATGTTCGATCACCGCCAGGTCGAACTCCTCGTTCCGCAGACCCTTGAGAGCATCCTCTGGCTGAAGAAAAAGAAACTTGAGGTCGCTCAAATCGGAATGCGTACGAAGGAAGCTGCTCAGCACCTGCGGCAGATAGGCCATACCGAAGGTCGGCGTACAGCAGAGAGAAAGACGCTTGCGGGCCACTGAACTCTGTAAACAGGAGAGCAGCTCCTTTTCCTTCTCCAGGATATCTTTTGCTTTGGCGAAAACCACCTGCCCGGCAGAGGTCAAAACGAGCCTCTGGCCGGAGCGGTCGAGCAATTGCTGACCGAAATGATCTTCCAGGAACTTGATGCGTTGAGACACGGCAGACTGGGTAATATGCAGCAATTCCGCAGCCCTTGAAAAGGTTCCGGCCTCGACAGAAGCAACCAGCGTATTCAGATAACGGGTTTCCATCCAAGTCCCCACACACGATATTAGTCATCATTAACCATGCTTATAGCCTGTATAAGAATGATTCGTTTTACCCTAGCACCAAAGCTCAATATCATACAACAGATTCTAAGACCCTAATGAACATGGATTCAACTTCCCGGTCACAAAAAAGGAGGTCAAAAATTCAAGACCGGGCCAGCAGTCATTTATACATTTTTTCAGGTATTCAACGTGGAAAGGAGAAATCATGCATAGGAAGGTATCACTATCCAGGGCGCCCTGGCTGGTCAAGCTCCTTCCCCTGTTACTGTTCCTGGGGGCATGCGCCACCGGAGCGATCAGGGAGAAGCAGTTGACAATGCCAGTGATAGAGGGCGCAACTTCTGTGGGCCAGGCGGCCTGCGTGGAGTGTCACGAAGGGATGGGCGCAGGAGTTCACTCGCGCCTGGCCGGATTCGAGTACATGGGCGGCACCGAAGGCTGCGAAGCCTGCCATGGTGGCGGCAGCCTGCATGTCGATGCAGCTGACAACGGCCAGATTCTCAAGTTCGGCGAGCTTCTTCCGGAAGAGTCCGCTGCTGTCTGCGCCAAGTGTCATGCCAGCGGCAAGTTGATCGACTGGACGCACGGCGAGCACGCTCTCAGCGATGTTGGCTGCAACGACTGCCACGCCATTCACGGTGATGGCAAAACAGCCTTGAAGCAGCAGGACCCTGAACTCTGCTACTCGTGTCATCAGGAGCAACAGGCCAAATCCAACTTCCCATCTCACCATCCGATCAAGGAAGGCAAGATGACCTGTGGCGACTGCCACAACCCACATGGTGAATTGCAAACCGATGAGCAGGCTCGCGACCTCTGTCTCGACTGCCATACACGTCATCAGGGGCCATTCGTCTTTGAGCACGCACCGGTTGAAGAAGACTGCAACATCTGCCATGACCCTCATGGCACCGTCGCCAACAACCTGCTGCAACAGAATGAGCCCTTCCTCTGTCTGCAATGTCACGAAAGTCATTTCCATACAACCCGCAAAGGCAACGAGGTTCCCGTCAATGCAACCAACGTCGCCTTCAATGCCTACAACCCTGACGGCACCGTTGCCGCTCCGCCAACCCCGGGCGCTCTTGCTGGGGCACCGACTTCGAACACCGTCCAGATCAGCAACACCCTGGGTGAGCACAGCTGGCAAATGGCTTTCGGCACGAAATGTACTGTCTGTCACAGCACGGTGCATGGCAGTGATTTGCCCTCTCAGTCTTCGCCATCGGTGAACAGGAACCCGACGGTTCCAGGTCCTATTGCGGATCCGGGCAGCGGCGATGGCCAGGGTTTCCCAAGTGGCGGCAAGGGCTTGACTCGCTAATGACACGTTTCAGAGATAAGGAGGAACAAGATGTTTAACTACTGGAAATGGCTGCTCGCCGTGTCCGTAGTCGCCCTGATGGCTCCCATGCCATTATTGGCCGCCGAAGAAACAGAGGGGGTCACCGGCTTTGTCGAAGCGGGTGCTGCCACGGTGGACATTAAGGATGACAAAACACGGGTTAACGAGTATTCGACGACGATCCCCGATGACAACAGCGGGGTCTATGGCAAGTTCAACGTGGAAGGTCAGAAGGGTGATAAAATCATCGACCTGAGCGGTGAAGTCTACGATACGGACAGCATGAATTACAAGCTTGAGCTCGAAGCGTCCCGGCGCTTTCGTCTCGATTCAAGCTACGATGAATTCACTCACTGGCTCGATCATGACGAAATGAGCTATCTGAACGCAGGGATTCCTTCCGGCGCGACGGCAGGGACAACCTTAACCGGTCTGGGCTATCCCAAAACCGGGGCCAAGAACACCGCCGGCGACACCATCGGCACCTTCTGGGATGTCCCGAATTATGACTGGCTCGACTCCAGGAATGTCACCGGCTACATCGGCAAGGGGGCAGAGCGGACAACTCTACGCCTTCAACCCGGCCGATCCGAGCATCAAGACCAGCATGATCGACAATGCGCCGGAGCCAATCGTACTGGCAGCAGATCGGTCGAGCCAGCCTGCTTGGCGAGGATTTCGTGCCGAACAAAGACTTCTTCATCGTTCGCAAGGAGTTCGAGAACGAAGCCGACATCGAGATCATTCCGAACGTCACCCTGCATCTCGGTCAACGTCTTGAAAAACGTCGAGGGCATCGACCAGTCCATCGGCATGAGCAAGTGTACCTCCTGCCACATCACTGGCGACTCTAAAATCATTGACGAAGAGACCAAGGACTTCACCATCGGCGCGACCGGCAAGTTCGGCATCGTGACGGTCGACTACGAGTACCTGGATCGTGATTTCAACAACGATGCCAGCGACCCGACCCGTTACTATGATCCGGCCCTGTCGCCGAATCCGAAGACCCCGTACACGGAGACGAACAGCACTTTTGACAATCGCATCCTTTACGACTACGAGAACGGCGCCCTGCCTTACGACACCACGCCTGACTCGGAGAAGCACAGTCATACCCTCAAGGCTCGCGTTGACCTGCCCAAAGATACGACCATGACAGGCAGCTACGTCTACGCCAAGATGGAGAGCGACAAGCAGGACGCTGTCGGCCTGACCCTCAACGACAGCAACATATCGACAACCTACGACGGTTATGGCTTGAGAATCACCGCGAAGCCGATGGACCGTTTACGTGTCAACATGAAGGTCAAGGTCGAGGACCTCGACACCGACGACTTCAGCTACGACATGATCCCCATCAACACCACGAGCGGAGCAAGCCTGGGTGGCGCATCTGACCCAAGCTACTACACCGACATCGAGCGCCACGCGGCCAACGATGGCGACACGCTCACCGTGGGCATCGACGGCATCTACCGCCTGGGCCGTAAAACAACCCTGCGGGCCGGTTACGAGTACGAAGATTTCGATCGTGACATGGACGAGTACGGGGATACCGAAACCCACACCATCAAAGCCAGCCTCAAAACCCGTTTCGGCAAAGACATCTCGGCTCGCGCAGCCTACAAGTATCAGGACATCAGCGACCCACTGCACAATCCTGATGCGAGCATGTACATCGACCCCAACACGGGCATGCCCTACTACGACAAGGACCAGCAACTGGGTTCTGGCATCATTGTCGACGGTTGGACACCCGGCTTCCAGATCGGCACGGGGCCGTCCTACGGGACCGACTTCTACGACCTGCGCCAGGCCGACATGACCAACCAGCCCGAGACCGTCAACGAAATAAAGTTGAGCTCGACCTGGTCTCCGGCGTCCGATTTTTCAGCAACAATCGCGTTCCTTGGTCGTTTCAAGGAAAACGACCTGACGAACTCGAGCTGGACGGAAGACACTTACAGTCCTTCGGTCTCCTTCTGGTATGCACCATCGGAGAAGCTCAACCTCAACTTCCTTTACAACTACATGGGCCAGCGCGCAGAATCTAAATTCTGTCAGGGCTGGTACGATGGCTGAGCGGGTGTCATTGTATCGTCCCAGTTCGGGGCGACCTGCGACAACACCGATTACGACACAGACACCCACACGATTTCACTCAGTGCTGATTACCAGGCCAGCGAGCAACTGAACATCAACACCGGCCTGTTATTCAGCGATACCAAGTCAGACTGGAAAGGGCTCTCACTGCAGACGCCCTGCCAGCATGAACGATCCGGTTCTGCAGCAGATTGTACTCACTTGAAGACACCAACGTCATCACCTCTTACTCCGACCTGCACTACCAGCAGATCGAGGTCAATGTCGGCGGGACATATCAATTCACGCCAGAGCTCTATGTAGCAGCGTCGCTTGGCTACCAACTCTTCGATGACAAGTCGCCCTATGTCTACGGAGACCAGGATGGTGAAGCGTACCGTGGCTCCCTTGGACTCGGTTATCGGTTCTAAGCCACAAAGCTAAAAAGATTTGCCTTCTGTTATGCCCGGCTGGGTCACCAGCCGGGCTCTTTTCTTTTGCAGTCCAGACCGCTTGATCTTCAGATTTCGACACATCGACAAGTTGGCAGCGACACGCAGACCTCGATTATCAATCCTCTTGTTCATTGAAAAGAGATCATGTTACCTTGATCGATTAAAGAGACAACAACCTGAAACTCAGACTGACCGGGCAGTTGACAGCCCTGAGATATAGATCCCATGACACAAAAATCATCATTTTACGATCTCAAACGTCCGGCACGTTACCTCGGCGGCGAGCTCGGTAGCGTTGTTAAAGACCCGTCTAGCGTCGACGTTTCCTTCGCGATGGCTTTCCCCGATGTCTATGAAGTCGGCATGAGCCATATCGGTTCGGCCATCCTCTACCAGGTCCTCAATGAGACCCCGTGGATTGCCGCTGAGCGAGCTTACACACCCTGGCCGGACCGTGAAGCCCAGTTGCGCAGCGACGGCACACCACTGACGTCGCTGGAAAGTGGTCGTTCCCTGGCTGAATTCGACATCATCGGTTTCTCCCTGCAGTACGAACTCTGTTATACAAACGTGCTGACGATGCTCGACCTGTCAGGATTACCGATGCGGGCCAGTGAGCGTAGCGAGCAGGCCCCACTGATTGTGGTGGGAGGACCATGCGCCTTCAACCCGGAACCGCTTGCCGATTTTTTCGATTGTGCAGTCATCGGCGACGGTGAAGAGGCGATCATCGAGCTGTGCGCCGCTGTCCGCGCCAGCAAGGCTGCGAAAGAGACGCGGAAGAGCCTCCTGAAACGTCTCGCGGCCATCGAGGGAATCTATGTCCCGTCTCATTTTACCGTGACATATAAAACGGATGGCAGAATCAAAGAGATCACGGCGAATGACCCGAAACAGCCGAAAGTCCGTCGCCGCGTCCTGGCGGATCTCGACTCAGCCCCCTATCCGGAACAACCGATCGTGCCTTTTCTGCAGACGATTCATGACCGGGTCGCCATAGAAGTCGCTCGTGGCTGCACCCGCGGCTGCCGCTTCTGCCAGGCGGGCTACATCTATCGACCGGTCCGCGAGCGGCACCCCGACACCGTTCGCAACCTGATTGATCAGATGCTGAGCCACTCCGGCCATGACGAGATCTCGCTGCTCTCGCTTTCAACCGGTGACTACAGCGCGATTGAGACCCTGATGCAGAACCTCATGGGTTGTTATGCCGACCAGCAGGTCGCGGTCTCCTTGCCGAGCCTGAGAGTCGGCTCTTTGACACCTGCGCTGATGAACGAAATCAAGAAGGTGCGTAAAACCGGCTTCACCCTCGCCCCGGAAGCGGGCAGCGAACGTCTTCGCCAGGTCATCAACAAGGGAATACTCGAAGAGGACCTGATCGAAAGCGCGCGCACCGCGTTCGAACTTGGCTGGCGGGTCATCAAGCTCTATTTCATGATTGGCCTGCCGACTGAGACAGACGAGGATCTCGCCGCGCTGGTCGATCTTGCCGCCAGGGTCAAAGCTGCAGGACGCAGCACTCAGGGCGGAGCCGATGTCAACGTCTCGGTCTCGACTTTTGTTCCCAAGGCCCACACACCCTTCCAGTGGGATGCCCAGATCAGTATCGACGAAACCCTGGCCCGCCAGAACAATCTGCGCTGGGCCCTTAAAAAGAAGAAGCTGAGGCTTAAATGGCACGAAGCTGAACTTTCCTTTTTAGAGGGTGTCTTCGCCCGCGGTGACCGTCGACTCGGCGATGTGCTGGAAGAAGCGGTCAGACGCGGTTGTCGTTTTGATGGCTGGCGCGACCACTTTCGCTGGGATTTATGGCAAGAGGCTTTTGCGGCCGTTGGTCTTGACCCCTCCTGGTACCTGCGTCAGCGTTTGACGGGCGAGACCTTGCCCTGGGATCATATCGACGCCGGGGTCACCAAAGATTTTCTGCTGAGGGAGAAGCAGGCGGGCCTGCTCGGCAAGGCCACACCGGATTGTCGAAACGGCCAATGCAGCTACTGCGGCCTGTGTGATTTTGAAACTGTCCGGCCCCGTCTGGCCGACGGCACACGATTGCCACCACCAGAGATGAGCCCCGTGGCGCCCCCCGCTGAGCCGGCTCTGTTACCCAAGCTTCGGCTGACTATCACGAAAACCGGCCGCACCGCCAGCCTCAGTCACCTGGAATACATGACCTTGATTCATCGCGCTGTACGACGGGCCGATCTGCCGGTCAAATACTCGGCAGGATTTCATCCCGCCCCTCGTATCAGCTTCGGTGACGCGCTGCCCCTCGGCATTGCCAGCGAAGCCGAGCTGATCGATCTGGAACTGACGACGCCCTGTCAACCGCAGGAAGCCATGCAGCGACTCAATCAGAGTTTACCGGAAGGGGTTCAAGTCTTAAGCGCGAAGCTTTGGCCACGCAAGGCTGAAGCCCCTGCGGACAGTATCGTCGCGGCGACATTTAAAGTCCCTTTGCCCGGGCAGGCGGTTGACGGACTCGAGGACCGCCTGAAACATTTTCTTGAGCAGGACGTCGTCATGGCGACCAGGATCAAGAAGCACCGTCCCATCCAGCTCGACCTGCGCCCCTGGGTGCTTGACCTGCAAAAAGAGGGCAATTTCCTCTGCATGAGAATGCATTCCGGAAGCCCTCTCTTCCTGGCGGCCTACCTGCTGCAAATGGATGTTGAACTGGTTCGTGCTCTGGGAATCATCAAAACAGCTGTCGAGTTGAAAGAGACTGATTGACTGTTAGATTGATAGTGACGATTCGGGCCAGCGTTAGCGAACAGCTGCACGGCCTCCCAAATTGATGAATAACGCATTCAACGCTTTTCACATATAACTTATTTGGAGGAAACCTGCCATGACCAAAGAACTGGTCATCAACACCACGTCCCACGAGACGCGGATTGCGCTTTTGGAGAGCGGCCATATCGCCGAACTCTACATTGAACGCAACCGCGAACTCGGCATCGTCGGCAACATCTATCGCGGTCGCGTCATCCGGGTCCTGCCCGGCATGCAGGCGGCTTTCGTCGACATCGGCCTGGAGAAAGCCGCCTTTCTTTATGTCGCCGACGTCCTTGACGAAATGGAAGCCGTCGAACATTTCGTCGAAGTCGGCCACCGTCACGAGCAACCCAGCGAAGAATCCAGCGAAGAACGCCCGCCCTTACCGCCCATCGAGGACCTGCTGAAAGAGGGCCAGGAGCTGCTGGTCCAGGTCGCCAAGGAGCCCATCGGCACCAAGGGCGCCCGCATCACCTCACATATTTCGCTGCCCGGACGCAACCTGGTGTACATGCCAACGGTGGACCACGTCGGCATCTCCCGCCGGATAGAGAATGAAGATGAGCGCGAACGTCTGCGCCACCTGGTGGATGTCATGCGCCCGGCTGCAACCGGATTTATTGTGCGCACGGTTGCCGAAAGTCGTGACGGTGAAGATCTTAAGGCAGACATGGATTACCTGGTCAACCTCTGGGAGCAGATCAGCGAGCACAGCGAGGACAACAGCGCCCCCTGTCTGATCCATTCTGATCTTGACGTCACCAGCAAGGTGCTGCGTGACATCCTGACCGAGGACGTCTCGCGGATCATCGTTGACAGCTCCGTCGAATACGCCAAAATTGTCCGCTTTCTCAACACCTTCATGCCCGGTCACAACTTCGCAGTCGAGCAATACCACGGCGACGAGCCAATCTTCGACACCTTCGGTCTCGAGGTGGAGATCGCTCGCGCCCTCGGTCGCAAGGTGTGGCTGAAGAGTGGTGGTTATATCATCATTGAGCAGACCGAAGCGCTCACCGCGATCGACGTCAACACCGGGCGGTTTGTGGGCAAGCACAACCTGGAAGACACGATTCTCAAAACCAACCTGGAAGCGGTCAAGGAGGTTGCCTTTCAGCTGCGTCTTCGCAATATCGGCGGACTGATCATTATTGATTTCATCGACATGGAGAAAGAAGCTCATCGTGAGAAGGTACATGGCTCTCTCGAAGAGGCTCTTAAAAATGACAAGTCAAAGACCAACATCCTCAAGATCTCGGAACTCGGCCTGGTTGAAATGACGCGCAAGCGGGTCCGTGAGAGTCTCGGTCGTACCCTGTGCGAACCCTGTCCCTACTGCGACGGCAAGGGCTACGTGAAAAGCCGCACGACCACCGTGTACGAAATTTTCCGTGCGCTGCAGCGCGAGATGGGACCGGCACCGGGCTACCGCATGACCCTGCTGGTTCATCCGGACATCGCAGCACTTCTCTACGATGATGAGCGTCATGGCATCGAAGAGCTGGAGAAAAAATTCGAGAAACAGATCACGATTACGGCAAGGCAGAATTTCCATCTCGAGCAGTTTGAGATCATTGTGGGGTAACAGCAATCGAGAGGGCGTAAGCACATATCGTACTCTCTTCCGGACAACATGCAGCGGGGATCAGGAACTTGTGGGGGCCTATAGAGCCCAATCAAGGAGCGGCGATGATTTGCGCCCGTGTCTGTGAACTGAAAAAATCCCAGATCATCCTTGTGCCGTTAAACCGGTGAAGGGGATGAGATGACGGCAGGGTCTCCGTAAAGTAAGGTGCTGGCCACTTGTGCCCCCATCCTGTTATTTGAACTGTTTGCAAAGCTTTTGAACAGGGCCAGGCTGTTCGGCGAACCACTCCATAGAGCAGAGCGTCATCCGGATTGTTCGTGCAACGATTGGCCCCTTGCCAAAACGCCACGGCATCGTTTAATGAAAGATACTCCCGGCCACCCCCTTTCAAGGGGCTAATGCCGCCTTCTGCGGGGATATGCTGGTCTGCATCACCGTGCAGAATGATCAAGGGTACACCTTGGTCCGGGGGCCCAAATCCCCACGCTTCGGTTTCGCTTTCGCGACTGCCGATCGCTCCGGCAACTATGGCACCTGCAGCAAACAGTTGCGGGTGCTCTGCCAGCACGCGATAGACCAGCATCCCGCCATTAGACATGCCTGCGATGTAGACCCTGTCCGTGTCAACGTTAAAATTGTTTTGTACTACATCGACGACCGCCAGAATAAAGCTGACATCGTCAATCTGATCATCTGCCGCTTTACCACAGCAGTGTCCGGCGTTCCAGTGTTGCAGCAGACCAAACAAACCAATCCCTTCGGGGTAGGCGACCAGGAAACCCTCCTGATCAGCGAGAAGGTTAAAGCCGGATTCAAGGGCAATTTGCTTTCCGGTACTGAAGGCACCGTGGATGACGATAACAAGAGGTTGCGGCTGATTGGGACGTTTGGCGGGAGGAACATGCAGAAGAAAGTTGCGATGGGAGAATTGAAATGTAGCCTCCGTGTCTACACGATAATCTCCCTGGCCCAGTTCACCCCTTGCAGCCAGCTCTGGAAGGGTGTGCGAGCAGCCCGCCAACAAGAGGATCAAACAGATGAGACTCAGGTTCCTCATGGGAAATATTGATCCAGGTTGTCCAGCATCTCGCGGGCGTCTCTTTGAATGTAGACTCGCCAGGCATAGGGGCCGCCGGAGGACTCAATGTTCTGTGCCACAACCCATTCGAGATCTTTGCGACATTCAGTCTTGTTTCCCATCTTGACATGATAGTAACGGCCTCGCCCCCAACGGTGCTGCAACCAGCTCGGGCCGGTATCGATCGCTTTTTGGAAGTATTTTGCGGAGAGGCTGCGATCTCCTCCAACGATTTCTGGAATGGCCAGATAATAGATTCCCCAGGTAAAATGTAACATGCCATGCCCCCATTCCGGGTCAAGGTCAGTCATTCGTTCCATAACTTGCTTTGCACGGCCTATCCAGCGAAAATTAAGCATTTGGCCGAGTGCACCCTGACAGTCCTTATACCAGTAGAACAATCCCGTCACCCAGAAACCCATAGCGTCAAGGCTCTCCCGCCCGAGACTGTCTGCCGCCTGCCAAAAGTCCTCTCCAGCGTCGAGCCGACGACGAAACTCAATATTCTGGTAACACGCTCGAGCTGCAAGCTGCATGGCTTGTAAGTATGATTGCTCACGTTCACTTGAACTTTCGGCGTAGGCTGCTCCTAAAAGGATGTACTGATTGGCAAGCAGTGTCAGAGCCTGCGTATCTGTTGGTGAAGAATCAAGGTGTCGATGTTGGTGCGTGATCACTTCCAGTAAAGCCTGCCGATTGTCTGCGGTCGCAAAAAGAGAATTCGCCGCGATCAGTTGTGCGCTGTCGCTTTCTGCCCTCTGCGAAGCCGGGGGAGCCTTCAGGTCTGGCTGCCAAGTGAAGCAGCCGGCCAGCAGGATCAAGACGGGAATGACAAAAAGAAAGCGCATCACTATGATTAAACTCGATTTTTTGGGGTTGCAGGGAAATGCTTCAACTCAATATAGCAGAGGCTGAGGGTGTTTTACTAATGCATCTTACATGTTAAGACAATCAATGCGATGAGGACCTCATCATCTTCAACTACGCGACGGCAGCCATAACCCCCTGCGAAATTTCTGCACAAGAATAAAGACAGTACAGCCAGGCTTAATGTAGATTCCCAGTTAAAACACTCCCCCGACATTATTTCAGCGCCTTTTCCCTTGACATGCCCGCACTGACAAAAGTATAAGTACCAGTTCCTGAACGGACTGAGTCCGAAATCAAAGGAACGAAAGCGAGGTGAACAGGCTATGTACGCGGTCATTAAAACCGGAGGAAAACAATACAAAGTTTCCGCAGGCGATCTTCTCAAGATCGAAAAACTTGATGGTGCGGTGGGTGATACCATCGAACTGAACGAGGTCCTCATGGTTGGCGGAGAAGAGGTTAAAATCGGAACACCTCTCTTACCTAATGCGAAAGTAACAGCTGTGATTGTCGAGCAGGGCAAAGATAAAAAAATCCTGGTCTTCAAATCGAAGCGGCGCAAGAATTTTCGCAAGAAGTACGGCCACCGTCAGCCCCTCACCCGTCTCAAGATTACAAATATTGAAGCTTAAGGAGTAGAATCATGGCTCACAAAAAAGCGGGCGGCAGTTCACGTAACGGCCGCGATAGCGCAGGCAAACGCCTCGGAGTCAAACGTTACGATGGCCAACTGGTGACGGCCGGATCAATCCTGGTCCGTCAGCGCGGCACGACCATTCACCCCGGCAACAACGTCGGCTGCGGCAAGGACTACACGCTCTTTGCCCTGGTTGAAGGCAAGGTCAAATTCGAACGTCTCGGTAAGGATCGCAAGAAAGTCAGCGTCTACGCCTGAGGAGAGACTCCTAAACAATTAAGAAACCCGAGGTTCTTTAGTGAGCTTCGGGTTTTTTATGTTAGAACGAAAGAAGAACGTAGCGAGTAAGTGCAGCGCGGATTTTTTCACACTGCCCGTCACGCGCCACGCGCCAGGGAAAAATGAAATTCATCGACGAGGTCAAAATACACGCCAAGGCCGGTGACGGTGGTCGCGGCTGCCTTTCCTTCCTGCGAGAAAAGTTTGTGCCCCTGGGGGGACCGGATGGCGGCGACGGCGGCCGGGGTGGAGACGTCCTGTTTGAAGTGGACACAGCCATAACAACCCTCCTCGACCTACGCTACAAACACCACCTCAAGGCCCAGAACGGTCTCCCCGGACTCGGTAAAAACAAGCACGGCAAGAGTGGTGAGGACCTGATCATCAAGGTGCCACCCGGCACCCTGGTTTATGACGACGAAACAGGTGAACTGCTCGCCGACCTGACCAGGCCTGACCAGGGCTTTCTCCTGCTTAAAGGCGGACAGGGCGGTCGCGGCAACGCCCGCTTCCTCACTTCCACCAACCGTGCTCCCCGTCACACTCAACCGGGAATGCCCGGCGAAGAGCGCACCCTGCGGCTGCAGCTTAAGCTGCTCGCCGATGTCGGCCTGGTGGGATTACCGAATGCCGGCAAGTCAACATTGATCTCCTGCGTGTCGGCGGCGCGGCCGAAGATCGCAGACTACCCATTCACCACACTGATACCGAATCTCGGCGTCGTTCGTCATGGCGATTTCCGTTCTTTTGTCATGGCCGACATCCCTGGACTGATCGAAGGTGCCAGCGACGGGCAAGGTTTGGGATCACGCTTTTTGAGACACATTGAGCGCACGGACCTGTTTCTCCACCTGGTCGATCTCTCCTCTCTCCAGGAAGGCGATCCGATCGAAAACTTCGACAAGATCAACCTTGAGCTCAAACGCTACAACCAGGAATTAAGTGAGCGCCCCATGCTCGTGGTCTTCACCAAGCAGGACATCACCGAGGTTCGTGAGCAGACCGACGAAATTCGCCCCATCTTTGAGGCCCGCGGATTTCGAACGCTGGCCATCTCGGCCGTGACCAGAGCAGGCCTGCCCGAACTTGTAACAACTGTCGCCAGCGAGCTGGACCGCATGCGGCAGGTAGACACACTTGACAGCCCTGACCACGACCGCTAAAATTTTTTAGTTTTTTCAATAGGTTTTGCAAACAGGCACATAATGCGTACAATTCTTCTTGCACATGTCAAACGGGTCGTCATCAAGATCGGCAGCGGAGTCATCTCCGACAGCGAGGGGCTAGACCTTGAGCGTATCGCGACCATCTGCGAAGACGTTCACAAGCTCCGCCAGAGGGGATATGAAGTCATCCTGGTTTCTTCAGGAGCCGTCGCTGCTGGCAGGTCTGACCTGGGAATCGTTGGTAAACCACTGTCTATCCCACTCCCCCTTAAACAGGCGGCAGCCGCCATCGGCCAAAGCCGGCTGATACGCGCCTACAATGAGGCTCTCCGCCAGCACGGGATCAAGGCAGCGCAGATCCTCCTCACTCGTGACGACCTCGCCAACCGCCGCAGGTACCTGAATGCGCGCAACACATTGATGACTCTGCTCGAGTACGGGATTGTGCCGGTCATCAATGAAAATGACACCGTGGTGGTTGACGAAATCCGCTTCGGCGACAATGACAATCTCTCGGCCATGGCCACCAACCTGGTTGAAGCCCAGTTGCTTGTCATCCTCTCGGACGTGGACGGGCTCTACGACAGCGACCCGCGCCGCAACCCGGAGGCCATGCTGATCTCCGAGGTTGAACGACTCACTCCAGAGATCGAAGCCATGGCTGGCCTGGAGGCGACGCAGCTTGGTACCGGGGGCATGGTGACCAAACTTAAGGCCGCCAAACGCGCAACCCTGTTCGGCGCTGGCACAGCGATCATTAATGGGCGAACCCCGCACAACCTGCTCTATCTCTTTGACGGTCACGAACTCGGCACATATTTCCTGCCGGCGCGAGACCCGATGGCGGCCCGCAAACACTGGATTGCTTTCACGAAAAAGCCGAAGGGCAAGTTGATTCTGGACGATGGCGCCCATAAGGCCGTGGTTGAACGTGGCAAGAGCCTGCTGCCTTCAGGAATCCATAAACTCGACGGCGTCTTTGAGCGTGGCGATGCCGTGCGTCTGTGCGATCTCAATGGCAGTGAATTTGCCAAAGGCGTCACCAATTACACATCGGCAGAACTGGCTCGAATCATCGGCAAAAAGACCACAGAGATCGAATCGATTCTCGGGTACAAATATGGTGACGAGATTATTCACCGGGACAACATGGTCTTAGGTAACAGCAAAGACAACGACGAGCAGTAGAAAACAGCATTCCCGGCGGACCCTGAGGGCGCCGGAGAGTCGAAGGAGTTGAATGATGAGTGTAGCTGAGCAGATGTTGAAAGTCGCACAGGACGCCAAGTCTGCGTCGCGGACCCTGGCCTGCCTCTCATCCGCTGTGAAAAATGAGCTGCTGCAGCGCATGGCTCAAAGCCTTCTGGACCACAGCGACGAACTGATTGAAGAGAACGAGAAGGATCTGTCAGCCGCCCGGCAGGCAGGACTCGCCCCGGCCATGGTCGATCGCCTGGCCCTCGATGCCC
>CAVPPD010000032.1:0-44009 GCA_963707155.1 uncultured delta proteobacterium
TCAGAAGGAGTATCTTGGGCTGACCAACCAGGCGACCCTCAGCCTTCTCCAGGATGTGGACAACAGCCCCTTTCTCTGTGCCGACCCGACCGGCGAGCGTGCGCTTAACACGGCCGCAATGATCCGTAAAAACCTTCGCACGCTCTGGCTCGATGGCAGGCTGAGAGAAAATGACGCCGATCAAATGCTGGCCGTCATCAAAACCAGGCTCAAGGAGGGATATGCCACCCGGACGATCTATTGACGCTTCTTTCAGAGGCCTGAAACCTCAGCTCCGGGCAACAACGCCCTGGCCCTGTCCAGCAGGATATCCGCGACAGCCTCCTTGGTCATTCTGGGCAGTTCTTCCACACGGCCGTCAGCGGTCAGGAAACGTACGATATTGGTATCGCCATCAAATCCGGCACCTTGCTTGAGTCACATCGTTGGCGACGATCATGTCGAGGTTTTTGTGGGTCAATTTCTCATGAGCGTGTTTGAGTAATTCTTCTGTCTCGGCAGCGAAACCGATCAGCACGCGGGATCCTTTCTGTTGACCAAGTTCAGCCAGAATATCCGGGTTGCGCTGCAACTCCATCGTCATGGTCTCGGCACGGCCCTTTTTAACCTTCTGTGCGCCTCGTACGATCGGCCGAAAATCAGCGACTGCGGCTGCCTTGATGATGAGGTCAGCACTCTCGGCCTGTGACATGACAGCTCGATACATCTCCTGCGCACTGCCGACCCGGATGGTTTCAACCCCTTTGGGTTCAGGCAGATGAACCGGGCCGGAGACAGGACAACTTTGGCGCCACGGTTGCGCGCGGCACGGGCGATGGCGTAACCCATCTTCCCTGACGAGTAGTTACTCAAAAAACGAACCGGGTCGATCTCTTCACGCGTCGGACCGGCCGTCACCAGAACAGTCTTACCCTCCAGGTCGTTGTTGCCCAGAAGCGACTGCGCGGCGTTGAAAATATCCTGAGGGTCAGGCAACTTGCCCCGGCCCTCCCAACCACAGGCCAGTTCACCGTAGGCCGGTTCAATAAAATGATAACCGAGGCTTTCCAGCTTTTCCTGGTTCTCACGATAAAGCGGGTTCTCCCACATGTTGCTGTTCATCGCCGGCGCGAAAAGGACCTTCGCCCTGGTCGCCATGATGGTCGTTGTCAGCAGGTCATCGGCGATCCCGTTGGCAACTTTACCGATAAGGTTTGCCGT
This sequence comes from uncultured delta proteobacterium, assembly GCA_963707155.1. Classification (GTDB taxonomy): domain Bacteria; phylum Desulfobacterota; class Desulfuromonadia; order Desulfuromonadales; family BM103; genus M0040. The sequence goes on from CAVPPD010000032.1 coordinate 1,201, forward strand.
TGACGGCGCGACCAGAACAAGATCAGCCCGGTCAGCAAGTGAGATATGACCAATTTCCTGTTCTTGAATGAGGCTGAAAAGCTCTGTGTGGACGGGGTGACCGGAAAGAGTCTGAAATGTCAGTGGCGCAACAAACTCCTGTGCGCTGCGTGTCATGACGACATGAACCTCGGCACCAGACTTGACCAGCAGACGCAGCAATTCTGCAGCCTTGTAAGCCGCGATCCCACCCGTCACACCAAGAACAACACATTTCCCTTGCAGCATTTTTGACTCCAGGTTCACACTCAGTAAAAACCAGGTTCTTAAACCCCGTCACCGACAAATGGGTTCATCTTGCGCTCACGACCGATGGTCGTATCTGGCCCATGTCCGGGATGAACAATGGTCTCGTCGGGCAGGCTGAACAGCTTTTCACGGACCCCCTCGACCAGGGCATCAAAATCACCTCCGGGCAGGTCTGTCCTGCCGATCGACCCGGCAAAGAGCACATCACCAACAAACAGGTGTCCCTCACTTAAGAGACAAATTCCTCCCGGAGAATGTCCCGGCACGTGAAAAACGGTAAAAGTCAACTCTCCGACCTTGATGGTATCTCCGTCAGCGAGCAAGAGATCCGGGTCCGGAGAAGAGGTCACGGTCAAGCCGTAGATCTCGCCATGCTTCCTGGCTCCCTGCAGCAAAGGCAGGTCCGCTGCGTGCAGCATCAAGGTTGCGCCTGTGGTTTCAATGATGTGTTGATTGGCACCAATATGATCAAAATGGCCATGCGTATTGACGACCTGACGAATCTCAAGGCCTTCACTTTTGCCAAGCGCTAGAATCCTTGGCCCCTCTTCACCTGGGTCAATCACCATTGCCTGGCGCGTCTTTTGACAAGCGACCAGGAAACAGTTGACTTGCAGTGGTCCAACGCTGAGTTGATGGATGATCAGTCTGTCACTCATCTTTATTATCCTGTCTTTCAGACCTGGGAAGGTCAATGTTTTTGCCCCTGAGCTGTTCTTCCAGGGTATTACTGAAACGCGGGCGGTTCCCCGAGCGGGCGACACTTGCCTGAGCCTGGACTTCAGTCTGTTTACCAACGGGTTCGGTCTTTGCGACCCTGGCATCGGATTTCACGGATGATCCCTTGAAAAAATACCGGTCATACAAACGATGATATTGTGTCCAGGAAGACTCCCTGTCCGGCTCCCGCTCAATATGAGTACGAACACCGTTAATCTTGGAATCGAGATCATCGAGAAAGTTTAATATGACGGCTTCCATGGTTTTCGGTCTTTTTGGAGAGCCATATTCATACTGGCCATGATGAGAAAGGAGCAGATGTTTGAGATGCACTGCGACTTCTTGCGGGAAATCACGCAACGTGCGTAATTTTGCATCCACAAGTTCGACGCCGATCATAATGTGACCAAGGAGCTTACCGGCATCTGTATACTCGAAGGAACGTTGGTAACTCAATTCGACAACTTTGCCCACATCATGCAGCAGAGCACCAGCGATCAGCAGATCACGGTTGATGTCCCGGTAGCGATGCGCGATATCATCGGCCAGGGCAGCAACAGCCAACGAATGCTCGAGCAACCCGCCAAGGTAGACATGATGCATTGTCTTGGCTGCCGGAGCCCGGCGATAAGCGGCCATGAACTCATCATCGGCAAGGAATGCCTGCATAAGTCGTTTCAGGTCAGCATCAGAGAAGCTCTCGACAAGAGAGACCAGTTCATCCACCATTTCGCTGACTGGCCTGGCAGAGACCGGCAGGAAGTCGGCGATCTCGACATCAAACTCCTCGACACGAGCCAATTCCTGAACAACCAGCTGCATTTTCCCCATGTAAAGGCTGGCTTTGCCGCTGACCTGAACAAAATCGTCCTTATCAAACCGGGCCGACATTTCTTCGACTCGATCCCAGATACGGCCCTCAACTTCGCCCGTACAATCCATCAACTTGAGGGTCATATACGAGCGGCCGTTCTTGGCCATCCCGATGATCTTATCTCTGACCAGAAACGGCGCCTCGACCAGGGCACGATCCTGGATATCCTTGACAAAGACTCGTTTCAAGAAAAACTCCTGCTGAGTGCTGATTGCACAACCTGGTCAGCGGAACGCAAACCATCAAGGGCCGCGCTGACAATCCCCCCCGCGTAACCTGCGCCCTCTCCAGCCGGGAAAAGTCCGCCATGGCTGACCGACTCGCCCTGATCATTGCGAGTGATTCTGAGTGGTGCCGAAGTTCGCGTTTCCACACCGATCAGCACAGCTTCGCAGGTCAAAAAGCCTTTCATCTTGCGATTAAAATGCGGCAAGGCATTACGCAGACCATGGTACACGAAATCCGGCAGAACTTCACGCAGTTCTGTCTCGACAACTCCCGGACGACAACTGGAGACCAGTGCCCCTTTAGCTTGACCGACAAAAGCCATCATGTTCTGGGCAGGGGCCATAAAGCCTGAACCGGCGGCTCTGAAAGCGCAGCGTTCCCAATGCTGCTGGAAATACATGCCGCCGAGCGTTGCATGATTCCAGTCCCCCGGGCCAACAGTCACGACCAGGGCGCTGTTGGAGTATTTTCCGGCACGCGCCATGCGGCTCATGCCGTTGACCACCAGACCATCAGCCTCAGAAGCGGCGTTAATCACTTCTCCGCCCGGGCACATGCAGAAGGAATAGATACCGCGACCGGTCTGCTCATCATTATAGCGCAGGGAATAATCTGCAGCAGGCAGCATGTTTGCAGATTCACCGTATTGAATCCGGTTGATCAATTCCGCGGGGTGCTCAACCCTCACACCAACGGCAAAGCCTTTGGCCTCAAGCTGGACCTGATGCCGATCCAGCATCAGGTAGGTATCGCGGGCACTATGCCCCGGGGCCAGAACCAGGGAATCGCAGGACAGCGATTCCCGGTCATTCAAGACGGCACCGACGACACGGCCTGCGTGAATTTCAAGCTCGGTCAGGCAAGTCTCGAAGCGAACATCGACGCCCATCCGGATTAATTGTTTCCTGAAATTAACAACAACCTTGCGCAACCGGTCTGTGCCGACATGGGGGCGAGCTTCAATCAGGATCTCTTCCGGCGCACCACAATCGACCAGAGCCTGAAGTACGACCAGCCTCTGCGGGTGATTCAAACGTGTCGTCAGCTTGCCATCGGAAAAAGTTCCGGCACCACCCTCACCGAACTGCACATTGCTGACGGCATCAAGCTGTCCTGTGGTCCAGAAATGTTCGACATCCTTCACCCGCTGTGCCAACGCCCGGCCGCGATCGACAAGCGTCACGCGCACCCCGGATTCGGCAAGACGTTTGGCAGCAAAAAGGCCGGCCGGACCCGTGCCGACCACCAGTGCATGATGCTTACAGTTGACCCTGGGCGAGAGCACTTCAGGAGCCACAGGAACTTTTTCGAGTCGGCCTGACCCATGTTTTCTCAGCAGAGCCGCCTCATCATCAGATGAAAACTCAACTGCATAGATTTTACGTATTCGGCTCTTTTTGCGGGCATCGATGGAACGCCTGACAATTCTGAAGTTTCTTAGCTTTCGGCGGCAACACCAAGTTGGCGTGCGGCCTCCAGAGGCAAGTTTTTTCATCGACCGACAGATCAAGAGTCAGGTCACGCAACAGCAACGCCATTAAATTCTCCGATTATCAGAACAGTGAATCATGCCAGCGGCAACCAAATCTGGAAAGTCGTTCCGCGCCCGTGTTCACTCTCGACATTGATGCGACCAGCGTAGGTCTTAACGATACGCAAGACCACCGAAAGACCGAAACCGGTGCCGCGTTCTTTCGTGGTAAAAAACGGATCAAAGACATTATTCAGATGCTCTGCAGGGATCCCTCCACCCGTATCAGTGACCGTCACCAGAACGTCCTTATCATCATGCGTCAGCGAAACGGAGAGGGTTCCGCCCTGCTTCATTTCAAAGAGAGCGTTGGCAAACAGATTGGTAAAAATTTGGCTGAACTCGTCGGCATCGGCCAGAATCGAAGGAGTCTTTCGACAGGTCCTTTTCCAGGACAACTTCTTGGACCTGCATTTGTTCAAGAAATGGCTGCAGGCTGGTTTCTATGACGTCCTCGATATGAATGGTGCGCAATTGGAATGGAGAGCGTTTACTGGTCGAGAGCAGTTTGACCAAAATGGCGTCGATACGCTCGACTTCATTGATGATCTTGTTCCGAATAGGACTGCATTTCCGGATCATTTTCCAGACCGGACGACATGACCTGGGCAAACAGACTGATGGAATTCAGTGGATTGCGAATTTCATGGGCCATCCCTGCAGAAAGGTGACCAAGAGCCGCCAGCTTTTCTGTCAGCAGGATCTCATGATGAGCGCGTTCAAGTTCCGCCGTTTTAAGTTCGACACTTTCTTCCAGTTCGCGGTTCCACCTTTCGATTTCATCAAGGAGCCGCTCCTGCTCCTCAAGAAGCTCCTGTTGCGCAGCTCGACTGAACGAATACGAAGGACATTTTCAATTCGCTCAACCAGCTTGGCGTTGCTGAATGGTTTGAGGATGTAGTCTGAAGCTCCGGCCTTCATTAATTCTACCGCGACTTCTTCGCTCCCTTTACCGGTGAACATGATCACATATGTTTCAGGGAAACGGTTCCGAATCTCTTTCAGCGCGTCCAGCCCATTGACTTTAGGCATCATGTAGTCGAGCAGAACCAGGGCAGGCTGCTCACGCTCGATCAGCTTATAACTGTCAGCAGCGTTATCAACGATCGGAGACATCAAACCCCCTGCTGCTTAATACCATGGAGGTGAGCTCAAGAATCATCGTTCATCATCGATAATCAGGAGCTTTTCACGCATAGACGTCGATTCTTCTTTACCGCAATTGGCGCATTGAAGTCCACGCGAGTCCTGGACATTACGTTTGAAGCTGCAGAATACTCTCCAAGATAACGCTTTGACAAGGCTATAGGCAGGAGTTCAGCAACAAAAAAGGCAGCGTTTCCGCTGCCTTTGCAAATGCGACGAAGGAACTTATTCCTTGATGCGAATCGTCATCACCGGAATCGGGGATTTTCGAACAACTTTCTCGGCAGTGCTGCCAAAGAGGACATGATCAAGACCGGTGCGGCCATGGGTGCCCAACACAATCAGGTCAGCATTGAACTCGACGCCCTTCTTGATAATTTCATCGTAAGGGATACCGGGGAAGACGAACGATTCAAAATTATTAAAGTCCTGCATATGAGTCCGACAAAACTTTTCCATCAATTTTTCAGCACCTTGCTCTATTTCTTCTTCAAGTTTATCAAACGAGATGTGCGGCACGTAAAATCCGCGCAGGTCAACGGGTTCATTGATGATATGAATCAACAATCAGCTTGCTGTCAAATTTACGTGCCATGGAAAGTGCCGATTGAAAAGCGAAATCCGAGCCTTCTGAAAAATCGGTAGCAAACAGAATGGTTTTGAAGTTCAAGATCGCCTCCTTTGAATCTTGAGAAACTTTGACTCTCAGGAAACCTTTGCGATTGTTCCACCATTAAAAATCTTTTTCATGACCGAACGAAGCTCATCAAGCCTGACAGGTTTGTGCAGATACTCATAAGCACCAAGGTTCATGGCCTCCAGATACGATTCGACCCCTCCATAAGCCGTTATCATTATAACATTCGTGCTCGGAAATTTACGGCTGAGTTCACGCAGAAAAGCCAGACCATTCATATCCGGCATATTGATGTCACTGATCACCAGGTTAACCTTTCTTTGGCCAAGACAATCAAGGGCTTCACTGCCGTTGGCATGCACTCTCGACCTCAAAGCCCTCCTGGGTCAATAACTTGCTCAACCCGATCCGGGTATTTTCTTCGTCATCGACAATCAGTATGCGTTTTATCGCTTCGCCCAAAATGACCTCTAATCAGTTCCGTTGATTTGATCGAAAGTCTAACATGAGGGCTTCCACTGTCAAGGCGCTGCCAGGTGAATTCAGGAGCAAGATTAGACCTGTAAAACAGCAAGTTATGCGGAACACGGGGAAAGAGGATCAGACAGCTCAAGCAATCCTTACGTCTTGCCAGGCTTCAACAAAGAGATGAATTAAAAAGGGGAATAAATGAGCATGTTTAACGCCACAAGCGAGGACATCCTGATGCGAGACAGCAGCAGAACCGAGACCGGCGGCAGAGTTGGCAACAAAGGCGACTGCAGCCACCTGCATACCAAGATATCTGGCCATAATCGCTTCCGGAACTGTTGACATGGAAACGACATCGACACCTGCCGACTCAAGATAACGAATTTCAGCAGGAGTTTCATAAGAAGGACCAGGCATCGCCGCCAGAACACCTCGGTGCACTGTCATTTCAGGTGAGAGTCGTCTTAACAGGGCATCGTAAACATCAGCCTGATACATCCCGGCCAAATCAACAAAGATGTTATCTCCCGAGAACCCACGCAATGGATTGTCACCAAGCAGGTTCAGGTGATCATCAACCAGCATGAAATCACCGGGCCGGTAAGTTCGATTAACTCCTCCCGTCGCACAGGTCAACAAAATACGCGAGCAGCCCAAAGAAGCAGCCAGGCGCACCGGGAAAGCCGCCTGAAAAGCACTGAGCCCCTGATAACAGTGAAATCGTCCTGAGAAAAAAAGGATCTTCAAAGAACAAACCCTCGCAGCAATCAGCACTCCGTTGTGCCCGGCAATCTGCTCAGCGGGGAAACAGGGCCAATCACGATACCTGAAAAGATGAAGCGACTCACCAATTCGAGCGGCTTCGCTCCAGCCGGAGCCCAGCACGACCGCCAGATCAAACGTATCGATCTGCGTTGATCTGCGGATTTCGTTGATGAGTTGCTCGGCAGAATCGCCAGGACTAAAGGCCCAGGATGGCTCTGACACGGTCTTGTAATTCGCTGGGTTTGAAGGATTTGCTGATAAAATCGTCGGCACCGAAAAGTCGCATCTCTTTAGCGGTCGCATCGCCACGCTCAACACCACTCATTGCCAGGACTTTGACCTGTTTGCATTGCGGTGAGTTTTGCATCGACTGCAGGATCTCTTTACCATTTTTCCCGGGGATGTTCAGATCGAGTAGAACGAGCCCGGGGGTCAGCTCCATAATCTGCTTCCAGGCTTCATCCCCATCGGCGGCCATAACGATCTTTACGGGAAGTTCCTTCAGGATATCCTTGATCATTTCGCGGAAAAAACGAGCGTCATCGACGACCAGAACGACAGGCTGGCTGGGAGGATTCTCTTGCTGGGCACTTTGCTCTTTCACCAGTGAGACTTTGAAAACATGTTTGCAGCCGGGGCACTTGACCTTGGCCACATCCGCTTTACTTGCAGAGGGGTCAATCCGGTAGCGTGCTTGACATTCTGGACAGATGATCACCATAACAGGGGCTAATCTCCAGGAGCTGTTTGTAACTGTAAGCTTTTCATCTCATCGACATTCAACGCCTGGTCACCCAGCCAGAAACGCGCAATCCCAGGTTCAGAAAGCTCAATCCTGACCGTTTCTTTCACGTCCCAGACCAGGTCCAGCCCATCGTACAATTTATACTGACGAGGCTTTCGGCCGTCGACGTCAATTATAAGTGAGCTCTCGGACAATGCAAGCATACGCACCGTTGCCCCCCCTGCAGGAATATACGGAAAAGAGTTATTTTCAGCGGTCTTCTCCGCAACAGCCGCAGACTGCCCTTCATTGACGGAAGGAGTAACGACGTCCTGTGCTGTACTCACCGTGCTGGTATCAGCTACCGGTGCTGCGACAACGGGACCGGGGCTAGTCCCATCCACGGGCAAAATGGTATTTGAAGTCACTTTGGCCGGGTATTGGCCAGGGATGAAGATCAGAAAATAAATTGATGTCCCGAGAACCAGAGCAAACAGAGAGAGAATAAAAAGAACTTTCCAGCCAGGCCTTGGGGAAGATTTCCCACAGAAACCAGGGTGACGCATGACAGGACTGAGCGGCTTGAGAAGCGGCGGCAGATCAGAGCCAAAGTGATTATTATTGAGTTGCGTGAGCAAAGGAGCACTGTCAACGCCCAGATGGCGAGCGTACGCCTTGACGAAGCCCGTCACATAGGCTCTCCCCGGGAGGTCAGAGAATTGGTTATTCTCAATGCTCTCGAGATAGGTTTGTCGGATGCAGGTTTTCAGCGCGACATTCTGCAGCGTAAAGCCCAGTTTCTCACGCTCATTCTTGAGCCGAGTACCGATATCGACTTCGTCGTTTTCTGTCATTTGTTGATTATCTTCAGATAATTATTCGCCAGACGGGCGGTCTCGCTTTTGGGTGCGAGTCGGACGACTTCTCTAAAAGACTGCTCCGCTTTTTTAATCTCTTTCATCTTCATGTAAACCAGGCCTTGCCAATAATGACCGCTTGGAAAGCCGGGGGCCAACTCGACAGTACGATTGAAACTCTCGAGGGCTTCAACCGGTCGTCCCTGATTATAGTAAAGTTCTCCCAGGCGAAACGGGGCCATGTAATAAAACGGATTGAGAGCGATCGCCTTCTTATAGGCCCTCTCCGCGGCCGCATAATCCTGCTTCTGAAAATTAGCCAGCCCGATTCCAGTCCAGGCCAGTTCAGAGCGATCAAAGAGAAGATTATCTGCCGCAGTTTGAAACGCGGCGATTGCATCATCATAACGTTCCATGGAGAGATAAAGGGCCGCGAGGTTGTTATAGTACTTGGGGTCGTTGTCACTTATTTTGATGGCCTTTTTCAGATGTTCCTCAGCTTGACCATGGGCCTGCTTGATCCAGTAAGCCTGTGCCAGTCCAGCCTGGATCTCGGGGTCACGGGGATCATACTTTTCGGCCTGCAGGAATTCCTTCAAGGCATCAGTCGGGTTCTGTTCAGAGAGAGCCGCAGTCCCGAGGGAGTAATGATATGAAGCATTCTGTTTGTCGGGTTTTTTCTCCTCGTAGGGAACACAGGCGAAAAGACCGGCGAGCAGAAAGATGACACCAGCGAAAAACAAACGAGTTTGCATTACAAAAAACCTCTCTGGGCCCGCCTCACAGGGAAGCCCAAATGCGGCCAACGGTTGCACGTAACTGCAGTCGGCGATTTTCCATCTCTTCTGGTGACGGCGCAGATTTTCTTGCACGCAACCCAGGGCGTTTGGCGCGCATGGCCTCGACCGCTGCCAGCAGGTCATCAACGTTATCTACGGGTTCTGACGCAGTCCCTGTCATCTTTTTTTCAGAGACCGCAACTGACGTCTCATCATCTTCATTGATGTCACTGGTATCAGCTGCCGTGCTCTCCTGTTTCTGTGCAGCCACAGTCTTACCCTTGGGCGTTTGATCCTTGTCTGACTTACCCCGGGGTTCATCGGGTTCTGTGTCAGGTTTCGACTCCACCATTACTGACGGAGTTTCTGCGGGCGGAGTCTCATCCTCCTCTTCCAGACCAGCTTTCAATGGCAGAGACTCCCAGAGCATCACCTGGTCATCCACGTCGAGCAGGTGGATATCCTGATCCGTCATGAGGAAGCCCATCGACTCAACAAAATTCAGGCCCTGGTCCAGCATGCTGTCTGTTTTCTGCTCATCAACAATACGCGGGTCACTGAAGTAGAAAGACAGCACTTTGCTTTTATGCAGATGGAAAACTGCGACCGTCGCGACACCCTTTCCTTCCTTGTACTGACAAAGGAAAGAACTCGCCTGTTGCGCAGAGACACCTGGAAGAGCTAACTGCACCTCACGCATGGAACGAAACAGGTGCACAACCCTCTCGGCAGGGATGTCGATAGACTTGGTCGATTTATCCCACTGGAACATATAAACCTCCTGTCTTGACGCTCACCCTCTGGGAAGACAACGTATGAACGCCCCCAGGGAGTTGCGGTTCAGGATCTTACAAACCTTCGAACGACGTCAGTGCCTGGAAACGACGGAAACGATCCTCAATCTCATCCCAGTTCAGTCGTCGCAATCGGTTCAGACTGAAGTCCTCGACGGTGAATGAAGCCATGACGCTGCCAAAGACCGTCGCCTTGCGAACAGTTTCGTCCGCCAGATTATTGGTAGCGGCCAGGTATCCCATGAATCCGCCGGCAAAGGTGTCCCCTGCCCCCGTTGGGTCGAAGACCTCTTCCAGGGGATAAGCCGGAGCAGAGAAGACCGAATGCTCGGTAAAAACAAGGACTCCATATTCGCCGCGCTTTACAACCAGGGTTTTCGGCCCCATCGACAATACCGCCCGGGAAGCCTTCACCAGGTTGGCCTCCTCTGCCAGCTGACGAACTTCGGCCTCGTTGATCACCAGGATATCGACATGCCCCAAAGTCCGGATAAGAGCTTCGCGCTTACCATCGATCCAGAAATTCATGGTGTCGCAGGCGATTAACTTCGGCCTCTCCACTTGCTGCAACACCTCAAGCTGCAATTCAGGGTCGATATTCGCGAGGAAGACATACTGGGCCTTACGATAGGATTCAGGCAGCTCCGGGTGAAAGGTTTCGAACACGTTGAGGTGGGTTTCCAGTGTATGAGCTTCATTCAGATCGTAGCCGTAACGACCTTTCCAACGGAAAGTCTGACCAGGACGGGTCTGCAGTCCGGCCAGGTCAACTCCACGAGAGCTCAGGAATTGCCGCGGTTCTTCCGGGAAGTCCTCACCAACAACCGCAACCAGCTGAACGCCGGTGAAGAAACTGGCGGACGTGGAAAAATATGTGGCAGAACCTCCGAGGACGTCATCACCACGTCCAAAGGGAGTTTCGACACTGTCGAAAGCAACCGATCCGATAACTAATATATCCATGCCGCTCCTTGCTTGCCCATTTATCTGAAATCACTGTAAATTCTTATTTAATCAAATCTACAGACTTTTAGCAATGCTGGTGACGGTCCTAACCGAGATATTTCCCGAGGATAGGAGCGAGATCTGTCCGTGTCTGTTCCGGAATCAATGAACGATCAGTCATGATGGCGAACTTCAAAGATTCACCGCACTCGCAATGAGGTTCTGCAGAAAGAGCACCTACCGCCTGCTTGATGATGTTGCGGGCCATGGACACGTTCTGCTTGATAATCGCCAGCACCGCCTCTACGGTGACATCATCGTGACCGTCATGCCAGCAATCATAATCCGTCGCCAGGGCAACAGTGCCATAACAAATCTCCGCTTCACGGGCCAGGCGCGCCTCCGGAATATTGGTCATTCCGATGATGTCGACGCCCCAGCTGCGATAAATCATTGATTCAGCACGGGTTGAGAAATTCGGCCCTTCAATACAAAGATAGGTCCCACCCTTATGCACAGTCGCACCGGCTTTCTGGCCGGCGGCAAAAAGGACCTCTCCAAGCTCAGGGCAGACGGGATCAGCAAACTGGACATGCCCCGTAACGCCCTGGCCAAAAAATGTCGAAGCTCGCTTGCCCTGAGTACGGTCAAAAAACTGGTCAGGGATCACGATATGACCGGGCACGATGTCCTCTTTCATACTGCCGACGGCAGAGACGGAGATAATCCGTTGTACGCCGAGCGTCTTCATCCCGTAGATATTGGCTCTGTAAGGAACCTCGGAGGGGAGGAGACGATGACCGCGGCCATGACGTGGCAGAAAGACCATCTTTGTACCTTCCAGCACTCCGGTTATATAGGCGTCGCTAGGCTCGCCGAAAGGGGTCTCAAGGCGCACCTCTTCAATCTCTGTGAGACCTTCAATCTCGTACAGGCCGCTGCCGCCGATTACACCAATTGTCATCTGTTCCATTATTCCAGGACCTCCTCTGAAGTAAAAATTTGTGAGACAGTTTTATCTGTATAAAACGCTCGATTCAGAATATGTTTTGGCACTTGAGAGTTGTGAGCCACCTCGACATTACAGCTTGCTTTCCAGGCGGCCCTTCAGTTGGCCGCAGGCTGCAGAAATATCCTGGCCTTTGCTCGCCCTGCGGATCGCAACGATCTGGCGGTCCAGCAGATAGACCTGGAAAGCTCGAATGGTTGATTCATCCGGAGTTTCAAATGCTGATCCTGGATGCTCATTGAAGGGGATCAGGTTGACCTTCGCCCTGATCCCATGCAGCAGCTTGACCAGACGTTTGGCGTCGGCCTGACTGTCATTAACACCTTTTATGAGGATATACTCGAAGGTAATCCGCTGGTGGGGAGGTTGAGGATAACGGCGGCACGCCGCCATCAACTCAGCCAGAGGATAACGTCGATTCACGGGCATAAGTTCATCACGGACGGCATCTGTCGTCGCATTGAGAGAGACGGCCAGATTGACCTTGATGCGATGCCCGAGTTCAATCATTTCGGGAACCAGTCCGGACGTTGAAAGGGTGACTTTCCTCGAGCTGTAATCAAACCCGGTGGCAACATAAAGAATTTTCAGGGCGTCAACAACATTGTCGAGGTTATGCAGAGGTTCTCCCATACCCATCATGACGATGTTGTCAACGTTGTGACTTTTGCGCACAGCACAGACCTGGTTGACAATTTCACTGGTTGCCAAATTTCTTTCCAGGCCGAAACTTCCAGTCAGGCAAAAAGAGCATTGCATGGCGCAACCGACCTGGGTGGATACGCACAGGGTGTTGCGGCCGCCCTCCATGGGAATCAATACTGTTTCCACACTCTTATTATCAGCCAGACGAAACAGGAACTTGCGCGTGCCGTCTGAGCTGACCTCGACCGTTTCATGATCAAAGCTCGAGATTGTTGCGCGCTCGCACAACTCTTCGCGAAACGTTTTGGCCAGATCGGTCATCTCGGCAAAATTTTCCACTCCGCGCTGGTAAATCCAGCGCAGAATTTGTTCTGCCCGAAATTTTTCTTTGCCCATGCCCGCCAGAAAATCCACAAGCGCGGCTGGACTCAAGTCTTTCAGATCGACGAGGCGTCTGGTCTGGTTGATTTCATTCAAAAGAGAGACCTGTGATTCTTTGAAGTTCAAGAGAAATAAAAAAGCAGAGCCCTCCGGATTGTACCGAAGGGCTCTAGGTGACTCAAGTTTTTCCTCAGCTTTTACCCAGAGGCAATCTAAAGAAGCTCCAGGCCCGAGAAGAAGTATGGGATTTCGAATGCCGCCGTTTCAGGAGCATCTGAGCCGTGGGTCGCGTTCTCGCCGATGCTTGTCCCAAACTCTTTGCGCATGGTTCCGTCTGCAGCTTCAGCCGGATTGGTCGCACCCATCAGGTCTCGCCACTTGAGAATTGCGCCTTCGGCTTCAAGGGTCATGACGATACAGGGCCCGCTGCTCATAAAATCAGTCAGCTCACCGAAGAAAGGACGTTCTTTATGCACATAGTAGAAGCCTTCAGCTTCGACCTTGCTCATGTACAGTTTCTTGATGCCAACGACCTTGAAACCCTCTGCGTAAATACGGGCCAGTATCTTACCCGCGTTTCCGGCTGCGAAAGCATCGGGCTTAATAATTGCGAAAGTACGTTCCATGTTATCCTCCATTCATCTATTGAGTGGTTAAGAAGCCCCGCGCTTTTAACATCAGAACCTGTAAAAGTCAAGAAGTTCGCGGTAAGTCGTTGCAGCCCTGAGATCGTCATGAAAACTCGTCAGCGTGAGGAGCCTCGGAGAGGTGACGAGCAGCGGATTATTTTCGATGACGAATTGATACTGTTTGTATCAATCATTTTGTATCAATAATTTGGATGGCTGCTTGTATCTTTTCCTTTGAGATAAGTGTACAATGGGTCCTGACGTAAATCCTCGACCTCCTCATCGATCGACTACTGTCCTTCAAGCCGTCAGAATGTGGTGATACTGCGCAACGCATCAGCGGTCGTGCCGGTTTTTCAAAACGTTATTTTCAGAAATGTCCATACTTCCGGTCATCTCACTGGTTTTTTGGGCCATCATTGATTCGCTAAAGAATAAGGGAGTTCCACTATGCAAAGCACCACGTTTTCAGTTGGTGATCCGATCGAAGCCCGCTGTACCAAGTGTCGCAAAACCACCAATCACATCGTTGTTGCCATAGTCAAGGAAGTTCCGGTCAAAGTTCAGTGCAATACCTGCAGCGGGCAACATAAGTACCGACCCCCTACGGCCACCAAAAAACCTTCCGTGAGACGCACAGTAGATCCCAAAATTGCCGAACGCAAAGAATGGGAAGGACTTGCGCCCGACATGAACGCCAAAACAAAGACACACTATACGATGACGACAGCATTTAAAGTTGGCGCAGTCATGGATCATCCTGTTTTCGGGGTCGGCATCGTGCAGAGCTTAGGCGGCCCGGGTAAGGTCAAAGTCCTCTTTGAGGATGGCCTGAAAACGATGCGTTGCAAATAAGAATAATAATCATTTGGAAACCCTTCAGGCGAAAAATGATGAACTCGTAGTTTACAAGAGAGAGCCACTCGGAAAGTGAAGAATATGGCCATTTGCACTCTGTGTGAAGAACAATCTAAGAAAACACGCAACGGCAAGCCGCATGCAGATCTCACCAAAGTCGATGAGCAGCGTCTCTTTAAAGGACAAAACCCGCGTGGCTTTGAAGAACAGGACTACCAGTGTGTGACCTGCAAGTCAAAATTCACCCGCAGCACGGACAAGAATAACCTGGCCTGGACATTATGGCGGAGTTAGCTGTATTCAGATCGGGGAAGTGAAATTCGACGGTGGCGGACGGCTTAAGGATTAACTTTCATCCGAGGGATCTGAGCCCTCTTGAGAAACGGCCTCTTTCTCCTCTAGTTTAGCTTTCTTCTTTTCCTCTTTTTTAGCTTTCTTGGCGATCTCTTTCTGGCGCTTTTCATAATCGTAATTTGGTTTTCTGGCCATTTTAGCGTCCTTTCAGCAAGTATTGCTTCTGAATTTGAGTACATTCTTCACTGCAAATGTACTGCGCTTAGAAAAAAGAGCCCCACGGAAACCCGTGGGGCTCTTTTGCGAATATATGCGAAATTTCAGTTAAATTTTGCGCACATTAGACGACTGAGGGCCTTTCTGACCTTGGGTGACGTCAAAACTCACGCGCTCCCCCTCGGCAAGAGATTTGAAGCCATCGCCTTGAATTTCTGAGAAATGGACGAAAACATCAGGTCCATTATCCTGCTCGATAAAACCAAATCCCTTTGCATCATTAAACCACTTCACTGTACCTTCTGCCATTTTCTTCTCCATGTTCCCCTTGGGAACTTTTTGTTGTGTAACACCGCTCTTCTAAAAATAAAAAACACACAGCCTAATGAGGTCTGCGTGTTGTGATCCATGTTGACACCTTGTCAATCTGAAGAACGGTAATACTTACACAAACTTTCTTAAGTTTTGCAAACATACATGAAGCTTATTCACAAAGCAAGGCTTAAATTCAGAAAAATCCTCAATTGTGAAAGTTTGATCTTATCGAGACCGCGAACCGGGCACTTCATCGTGCGCGGCTCGCGGTCAGATTGCGACTATTCTGCACAGAATACCATGCTTGGCACATAACCATTCTCAACAATTGAAACAGCTGAGCTGCAACATCTGCACAACTCGAACATGATCAGCACGCCGAAGAGACCACAGCAGGCCGGGATGATCGACTGTTAAAGCGCCTGCGGTTACGCGGGCTTTTCGGCGAATCCGTGGTCGGTTTTGCCGATAACGAGTTGTTTTTTTCACGGCTCTCTGCCACTTGACCACCCCGGCCAATGCGATCGACTCTTTCTGATGATGCAGAGATTCTTCCTGAGGGCGCGAACCCATCAAGGGTTCTACGCTCAATGGACCGTCCCAAAACCTTCTCGATCGCCCGTTCCATGTCTCGATCGGCAGCGGTTACCATAGTAAAAGCATCACCACTGCGTGCAGCGCGCCCGGTTCGTCCGATTCGATGAATATAAGCTTCCGGGGTATTGGGTATGTCAAAGTTTATGACATGGGAAACCTGGCTGACGTCGATGCCTCGCGCAGCGATATCGGTAGCGACCAGAATTTGGTAGCTGCCATCTCGGAACCCGTCCAGCGCCGCCTGCCGACGGTTTTGTGACAGGTTCCCCTGTAATGAGGCTGCTTTATAGCCAATCTTGACAAGCTTTTCTCCAAGGCGCTTGGCGCGATGCTTGGTGCGTGTGAAGACGAGCACAGAGCCTGTATCCGTATGTTTAAGGAGAGCGAGCAGCAAGTCTGTCTTACGCGCTTCATCAATCGGGTAGAGGGCATGGCTGACCGTGACCGCAGGAGCCACGAGATCGACCTGGACCGTCTCAGGATGACGCAGGACCTCTTTCGCCAGAATACGAATCTCCTTTGGCATCGTCGCGGAAAAAAGCAGTGTCTGGCGTTGCGTCGGCAGGTGGGTGAGCAGCCTCCTGATATCAGGGAGAAAACCCATATCGAACATCTGGTCCGCTTCGTCAAGAACCAGGACTTCAAGTGAACGGAGATCGATTGTCTTTTGTTTGATGTGATCGAGTAGCCGACCCGGACAGGCAACAACAATATCCGCTCCTTGCTTGAGACGCGCAATTTGCGGGTTGATATTGACTCCGCCGTAAACAGTCACACTGCGCAAACCAGTCTCCTTACCCAGACTGCTGATTGCGACATGGATTTGCTCGGCCAATTCACGAGTTGGCGCAACAATCAGGGCGCGGGTGCAACCACGGCGCCCTTGCATCAGGCGATTCAGGATCGGCAGCGCGAAAGCAGCGGTCTTACCGGTGCCCGTCTGTGCCAGGCCCATCACATCGCGGCCATCAAGAACCGTCGGAATCGCCTGAGCCTGGATCGGCGTCGGTGTCACATAACCAGCGGCTTCGACACCTGCTGTAACCTTGGGGTGGAAATTGAACTCTTTGAACTTCATAAATTCCTTTGTTTGAAACTCGTCTAATAAATAAGTGAACCGTAACAGGAAAGTATGACATCGTCGACGAGCTCAGCACTCTTAAAACCTGGCGCAAAAAAACGCCCCGAAACAGTTCGGGGCGTTACGATATCTTCGTGAGAATCCTAGAACAGCTTGAAGTTGTCGGGCGAACATGTCTAACCCTGCTGACAACTCAGTCATCGTAACCGATCTACCTGTCAGATGTCAAGCCCACGGTGATGGAGGCTCCTTCTCGACAATCCTCTCAGCAGTAGATGTCTCGGATTGAGGCTCTGACAACCACAGGATCAGATAACCCGCAATTCCGGCAATCAGTGAACCAGAGAGAATACCTAAACGATGTGTCGTCAGGTAAGAGACCGCATCACCACCGGTGTGTTCAAAAGCCAGACCGCCAATAAACAGGCTCATGGTAAAACCGACACCACAGAGAGCCGCGACCCCGATGAGATGTTGAGAGGTCGCCTTCTCAGGCAACACGGCCAGCCCAAACTTGATCGCGGCCATGGAGAAGCCGAAAACTCCAATCAGCTTGCCAACGACAAGACCGAGCATGATACCGAGCGGCACCGGATGGAAAAGGTCGCCAAGCCCCATGCCAGACAAGGAGAGACCGGCATTGGCAAAAGCAAAAACCGGCAGGACCAGGTAGCTGACCCAGGGGTGGAGAATATGCTCGAGATGTTCGAGTGGAGAATGGTCTGGTTTCTTACTGCTTTTTATTGGGATCACAAAAGCGAGCGCAACCCCTGCCAATGTCGCGTGAACGCCTGATTTTAGTACGAAGATCCAGAGGAAGACACCAACCCAGAGATAAGGGCCGAGGCTTTCTACCTTCAGGCGGTTCAATGCTAAGAGAAGAACCAGGCAGACGGCGGCAAGCACCAGCATCCCGTTTGAGAGGTCGCCGGAATAAAAAAGAGCAATAATCACAATCGCTCCGAGGTCATCCATAATTGCAAGGGCTAACAGGAAGATTTTGAGCGAGGAAGGCACACGATCGCCGAGCAAGGCAAGGATGCCGAGGGCGAAAGCAATATCAGTTGCCGCGGGGATCGCCCAGCCACTCATGGCAACCGTATCACCGGCATTAATCATCAAGTAGACAACAGCAGGGACAACCATTCCGCCGAATGCAGCAACTCCCGGCAAGATGATCTGTTCCCGACGGGAGAGTTGTCCAACCATGACTTCACGTTTAACCTCAAGTCCAATCAGAAGGAAAAATATAGCCATCAGACCATCATTGATCCAGAGCAGAAGAGGCTTGGCAATGTGGATATTTCGACCCAGCCTTATCTCCAGGGGTGTCTCCAGGAAAAAATCGTACAGAACGTGCAGAGGCGTGTTGGCAAAAACCATGGCAAGCACGGTTGCCACCATCAGGAGAATGCCCACCGATGACTCTTTTTTTAAAAACTGCCTGATCGTTTCAAACACATGACCCTCCAAAAATGAATTTAGAAAAGTATAAACGAAGTGACCTAAAATGCGAGGGGCAGGCCTGTCTCTTCAGAAAAAGCAGGGGCGGAGAAATTAAATTCTCTGCCCCTGTATTCAAATGGCTATTCAAGCTTCAGGAAGCGATAACAACGACAGTGCTTCCATTGGATCGTTATCAAGATCAGTAGCGGGCGTCGGCATACTCAACCCAGCCACCAGCCTCCACCAGTGCTTTATCAAACTGACTGATCTCAAAAGTAAACGTTTCTTCTCTGGTCTGACCACGGGCAACAACCTGCTGTTCCTGCAACTTCACCTGGATCTCCATCACACCATTCGAATCCTTTTCCAAAGCCAGCAAAGCGTCGATGTCCGATTTGGGAAGCTCTATCGCCAACATGCCACAGTTGAACATGTTCTGGCGGAAAATACGTGCGTAACTTTCGGCGATCACAGTGTGAATGTCATTGACCTCGAAAACCCATGGTGCGTGCTCGCGTGAAGAGCCACAACCGAAATTCTCGCGGGTGATCACAACCTGGGCATTTTTCAGCTTTTCTCCTTTGGGATCAAAACCTTCAAGCTTGAGATCCTCCAGGCAATATGGTTTGAGTGCCTCCTTGGTGACCTCCGTGAGGTACTTGGCCGGAATAATTTCATCGGTATTGATATCGGAACGGTCCAGAACAATTGTTGGCCCGCCAAATGTTTTCTTCATCTTCTGACTCCTCTATCGAGAATTGTCTGCAATATTTCACGCAACAGGTTTAAACGCGGAACAGTCATACGTTCAGTCGTGCTCCTCGTAGTCATGGGGACTAAAGCGACCTTGCGTCCGTGATAACTCCGGTGATCGCTGTGGCCGCTGCCGTTGCGGGGCTCATCAGGTGAACCATGCCGCCCTTGCCCATCCGCCCATTAAAGTTTCGGTTACTGGTCGAAGCACATGCTTCACCCTCCGCCAGAACACCATTGCTCATACCAAGGCAAGCGCCACAAGTCGGATTTGTGACGCAAAAGCCAGCGTCCATAAAGATTTGGATGATCCCCTCCGCCAAGGCTTCCTGAAAAATCTTGGGGGTCGCCGGGGAAACGATACCGCGCAAGGAGTCGGCAATTTTATGCCCCTTCAGAACTTCAGCCGCCTGTCGCAAATCTTCTATCCGGCCATTTGTACAGGTACCAATGTAAACCTGGTCAATTTTGGTTCCTGCCATCTCAGTGGCAGGCTTGACACAATCAGGCTTGTAACCGTAAGTCACATGCGGGACAAGTTCCGTCACGTCAAAATCGAAGATTTTATCATAGTCCGCATCGGCATCGGCACACCATTGGCTGTACTCTTGCAGGGCCGCCTCTTTATCGGAAAATTCACCGTCGATGAATGGCCAGAGGTAATCGACCGTCACCATATCCGGCTGACAGATACCACAGGTTCCACCGGCTTCAATGGCCATGTTACAAAGAGTCATACGGGCATCCATGCTCATTGCATCGACGACCGGGCCATGGAATTCAATAACCCGATCAGTCGCTCCGTTAACACCGAGCTGCCCGATCACGAACAGGATGACGTCCTTGGCATATACCCCGGACTGCAGACAGCCGTTCAGATTGACGCGGATGGTCTTCGGCTCACGAAAGGCACAGACCCCCTTAAGCATACCAACTTCAAGGTCTGTCGTACCAACGCCAGCGGCGAAGGCACCAAAAGCACCGTGAGTACAGGTATGAGAGTCACCCATGATGGCGGTGAAGCCTGGACGGATATAACCCTTTTCAGGGAAGAGTGCATGGCAAACGCCGTTGTGGCCGACATCAAAAAAGTCCTTGATGCCATGGCGGCGAGCCCAGTCACGAAGCATTTTGGCCTGCAGGGCTGTCTTACTGTCCTTGGACGGCGTCACATGATCGATAACGGCCTTGATCTTGGTGTTGTCGAAGACCCGGTCCTTGCCACGCCACTCGAGGTCGGCGATGGCAACGGGTGTGGTTATTTCGTGACAAAGAACACGATCGAGATCAAGCACCTTGGTGCCCGGGAAAGGCTCATCACGAAGATGTGCAGCAAAAATCTTTTCAGCTGTTGTACGACCCATAACGACTCCTTCAAACCCTGGGTACAGGGGATTTAATCCTTAAATTGATGCAGCAAAAAAGTTATAACGTAAAGGTGCGGAGAACGCGAAGAAAAACTCATTTTCTGCGCGCCTCCGCGACAACATCGTGTGATTTCAAACCACGCATTCTTTCTTTTCGGCTCTTAGATTTCCACCTTGGTACGTTGGGCAACATCCAATGCCTTGTTGAGCGCATTGATGTAAGCCTTGGCGCTGGCAACGATGATATCCGAATGTGAACCCTGGCCCAGGACCTCGTGCCCTTCATGCTCGAGACGAACGGTACATTCACCGAGAGCATCGGTGCCACCGGTAATTGAGCCGACAGAATAATTGATCAGGTACGGGCTCATACCCGTCATTTTCTTGATCGCCTTGAAAGTGGCGTCAACGGGTCCATCTCCCATGACTGCCGACTTCTTCAGTTTGCCTTTGACTTCGAGTTCCACGGTCGCAGTCGGCGCGGCAAAAGACCCGGAAGAGACATTCATCTGAATAAGTTTGACAACCTCTGGAACCCGGATAATTTCATCGGCAACGATCGCATCAAGATCTTCGTCGAAGATTTCTTTCTTTTTATCTGCCAACGCTTTAAAGCGAACAAAGGCCTTCTCGATATCTTCCTTGGGCAAGTCGTAGCCGAGTTCTTTAAGACGGGCCACGAAAGCGTGACGACCAGAGTGTTTGCCGAGGACAAGCTTATTGGCATTGAGACCAATCGACTCAGGCGTCATGATCTCGTAGGTTTCCTTATCCATGAGTACGCCATGCTGATGGATGCCTGCTTCGTGAGCAAAAGCATTGGCTCCGACGATAGCCTTGTTCGGTTGTACGGCAATTCCGGTGATCGTTGAAAGCAGACGGCTAGTCGAGTAGATATACTCCGTTTTGATATTGTTTTCATACGGCATGATATCCCGACGTGTCCGCAGAGCCATGACAACTTCTTCAAGAGAGCAATTGCCAGCACGCTCACCGATGCCGTTGATCGTACACTCCACCTGCCCCGCTCCTGCCTGAACGGCAGCAAGTGAGTTGGCAACAGCCAAACCGAGGTCATTGTGGCAATGCACTGAGATGACAGCCTTCTCGATGTTCGAGACATTATCCTTCAAATACTTGATAATATTATGGTACTCGAATGGGATTGAGTAGCCGACCGTATCCGGAATATTGACTGTGGTCGCTCCGGCGTCGATAACAGCCTCAACCATCTCCGCCAGGAATTCGAGGCGGGTTCGGACAGCATCTTCACAGGAGAACTCGACGTTGGGGGTATAAGAGACAGCGTGCTTTACGGCCTTGATCGCCGTAGCCATAACCTTTGCCGGCGACATCTGCAACTTGCGCTCCATGTGAATATCCGAGGTGGCTATGAACGTGTGAATACGGCCACGTTCGCCCGCGTATTTGAGCGCATCCCAGGCACGGTCAATGTCCATGATGCTGGCGCGACAAAGGCCTGCGATTTCGGGGCCCTTGATCGTCTGGGCAATTTTCTTGACGGCTTCATAGTCACCATCCGAAGCAATTGGAAAGCCGGCCTCGATGACATCAACATTGAGTTTCTCAAGTTGACTGGCAATACGTAACTTTTCTTCGATGTTCATACTGGCGCCGGGAGATTGTTCACCGTCGCGCAAGGTCGTATCAAAAATTTTAATCAGCTTGTTGTTACTCATGATGGACTCCTCTAAATTTCGTTTTAATTTGTCATGGGGGCCGGTTCTGTCGTCATCCGGGCCACTCTCTCTGCCTTTTTCACTATCGAACCCAGGTCACTCAGGTCGGATTCCACAGGACCACCCCCTTTCAAGGGATTTAACGTTAAGATAAAAATAAAAAAGCTCCCGCCCCGGTCAGGGGCGAAAGCTAGGCTTCGCGGTACCACCCTGTTTGGCTTCGTCGCAACGAAACCCTTCATTCACCATTTACGCAGGCTCACGGCGGAAATTACTGAGGCACTTTTAATTGATGCAAGGCCCTTTGACGTCCGCAGCTCCAAGGTCAGTTCAGGTCATTGTCTGTACCGGTTCGCAGCACCACCGGCTCTCTGTAACAGCGTCAGACCTTACTACTCCTCTTCACAGCTTTTCATAACGATGTATCAATAGAACAAAAACTTGGGTCCTTGTCAAGAACCTAGATCGTTTTTCTCTAGGGACCATCCGGGTCCTGTTCGATCGAATTGTCACGATCCGTTGTTTCCGTCACCTCAGGTTTGCGTCTGAAATATTTCAGGACAGTCGTCACCGGACCAGAGACAGCATAGACCGAAGCAATACCAAAGAGCATAATTTCAGGCTGCGCGACCACGACGATAATAAAGATGATCGCTAAAACCAGGAAACCGAACGGCTGACGTTTAACCAGCTCCGGGTCTTTGAACGAGTTATAGCTGTGGTTGCTCACCATCAGGTAAGCCAGCACATAAATCAACAGGACAACTGAAATCTTCTTAATCGTACCCGAACCACCGAGGTGATAAAAAAGCAACACACATGAAGCAACCATTCCGGCCGCTGCGGGGATAGGAAGGCCGACGAATCGTCTTGATTCAACGGTGTTGACCTGCACATTAAATCGAGCCAGCCGCAAAGCGCCGCAAACAACGTAGAGAAAAGCCGCCAGCCAACCAAACTTGCCGAAGGGTTGCAGTGCCCATGAGTACATCAGCAGTCCGGGAGCAACACCAAACGAGACCAGGTCAACGAGAGAATCGTACTCGACTCCAAAGCGACTGGTGGTTCCTGTCAGGCGTGCGACTTTACCATCCAATGCATCAAAAACAGCGGAGATCAGAATAAACCAGGCAGCCAGGTCATAGTGCCCGTTCATCGTCGCGACGATCCCGTAGAAACCGGCAAAGAGGCCTCCGGTTGTCACCAGGTTAGGAAGGAGATAAACGCCCCTTTTGAGGCTTTCCCGCCGATCGTATGAACCGCCGATTCGACTCATTTGAGATATCCCAGAACTGTTTCCCCGGCGACAGTCACGTCTCCGAGCCTGACAGATACATCTACGCCTTTTGGAAAATACAGATCAACACGGGAACCAAAGCGGATCAAACCATAGCGACGGCCACGTTCGAGGACATCACCTGTTTCAGGGTAAGAGACGATCCGCCTTGCCACCAGACCGGCAATCTGAACGCAGAGGATTTTCAAGCCCGTGTCTGTTTCGAGCAACAAGCCTGACTGTTCATTTTCAAGGCTGGCCTTATCAAGTGATGCGTTGAAAAAGCGACCTTGATTATAAAATTGATCGATGACCTTACTGTTGACTGGAACACGGTTGACGTGAACATTGAAAACGTTCATGAAGATGCTGACCTTGGTCACCTCTTCACCATCAAAATATCTATCCTCTGGTACCTTGCCGACAAAGATGACCTTGCCGTCTGCCGGAGCGACGATGACGTTGTCGGCCTCCGCTGAAAAACGTTCAGGATTGCGGAAAAAGTAGATCGCAAAGAGGGTCAGAGCAAAACTGATCGTAGCCAGACAATTCCAATCGACAGCAGCGAAAAACAGAGAGACAAAGGCAAACAGGCCGATGAAAGGATAACCTTCAACGGCCACGGGCTGATGCTGATTCTTCATGGGCAGATAGCGCCTTTTAAGGAATAAAGCGGGGGCGTAATGCCCCCGCTGGGATTAATAATCAATCAGTTCTTGCTCTTGTCAACGATCTTCTGAATCCAGGGCATCATGCTGCGCAGCTTTTCGCCGACCTGCTCAATGGGGTGAGCGGCATTGAGACGACGACGCGCTGTCATTTCAGGATAATTGGACGCCCCTTCGAGGATAAAACGCTTGGCATATTCACCATTCTGGATGTTGTCCAGGCATTGTTTCATAGCCTTGCGGCTCTCGTCGTTGATGACTTGCGGGCCGGTCACGTACTCGCCGTATTCTGCATTGTTGGAAATCGAGTAATTCATGTTGGCGATGCCGCCTTCATACATCAGGTCGACAATCAACTTGAGCTCATGCAGGCATTCGAAATAGGCCATCTCTGGAGCGTAGCCAGCATCGACCAGGGTCTCAAAACCGGCCTTGACCAGTTCCACGGCACCGCCGCAAAGCACTGCCTGCTCACCGAAGAGGTCAGTCTCAGTCTCGTCTTTGAACGTTGTTTCAATGATGCCGGTACGACCACCGCCGATTGCGCTGGCGTAAGAGAGCGCCACGTTCTTGGCAGTTCCTGAAGCGTCCTGGAAGATTGCGATCAGGTCAGGAATACCGCCACCTTTGACGAACTCGGTGCGAACCGTGTGGCCCGGGGCCTTAGGTGCGATCATGATGACGTCGAGGTCTTCGCGGGGCACAATCTGGTTGTAGTGGATAGCGAAGCCGTGCGCAAAGGCCAGGGCCGCACCTTTTTTCAGATTCGGCTCGATCTCGTCACGGTAGAGTTGTGACTGGAACTCATCCGGGGTCAAAATCATAATCAGGTCGGCAGCTGCAACCGCTTCCGGAACATTCATGACCTTCAGTCCAGAATTCGTCGCCTTGATCGCCGAAGAGGAGCCCTCTCGCAAAGCAACGGTTACATCAACACCGGAATCCTTCAGGTTGTTCGCGTGAGCGTGGCCCTGGGAGCCATAACCAACGATGGTGACCTTCTTTCCCTTGATAAGAGAAAGATCAGCGTCCTTATCATAATAAACATTCATTACTTTGAATTCTCCTCCCGAAAATCTGTTCTAAAGTTAGACCCGCCCATTCAGGACGGACTTCTTGTTAAAAAAGAGAGTATATAACACAACAGAGCGGGCCATACCAGCGATTTATCCTGACACGGCCCGCCATTGATGTCACTCTTTCATCGGTGATCAGTCGCCCTTCCAGCCCTTCGGACCGCGGCCGAGGACCACCGGGCCTGACCGAACCAGCTCCTTGATTCCCATCGGACGCAGCAAGTCGATGATGGCATTGACCTTGACCGGCGAACCAGTCACTTCGACGGTATAGCATTTTGGCGTCACATCAACCACCTTGCCGCGAAAAATGTCGCAGATACGCAAGATTTCAGCGCGAGTTGAATCTTCGGCGTTCACCTTGATCAGTGCCATCTCTCTCTCGATGAAGTCTTCACCGGTAAAATCAATCACCTTGATCGTATCGATCAGCTTGTTGAGTTGCTTGTTGACCTGCTCAATAATCCGATCATCTCCACTGGTGACGATTGTCATCCGCGAAAGAGTCGGATCGAGGGTTGGCGCAACCGACAGGCTCTCAATATTAAACCCCCGGCCGGAGAAGAGACCGGCAATACGCGTCAGTACGCCGAATTCATTCTCTACCAGTACGGATATGGTGTGTCTCATAGCGTGTGTCCTCTCCTTAAAACCTTATGTCCTCGGCCCCTAAATCAGGAGGCCAAAACCATCTCATTGAGCCCGGCTCCTGCAGGCACCATCGGCATCACGTTTTCTTCGCGGGAAATCTTGAACTCCATGATGACCGGACCAGGAGTCGCAAACGCCTTTTTGATCACCTCTTCGACTTCCTCCGGCTTGGTCGCCCTCAAACCGGTTGCCCCGTAGGCTTCGGCCAGCTTGGTGAAATCGATCGGCAATTCCATACAGGTCTGGCTGTAGCGCTTGTCGAAAAAGAGCTGCTGCCACTGTCGGACCATACCGAGAAAGTTGTTATTGAGGATCACAATTTTTACCGGCAACCGGTATTGGACCAAAGTCGCCAGTTCCTGGGAATTCATCTGGAAAGAGCCATCGCCTGAAACGTCAATCACCTGGCGTTTGGGAAAGGCAACCTGCGCACCAAGAGCCGCCGGCAAGCCATAGCCCATGGTGCCGAGGCCTCCTGAAGAGAGGAAGGTTCGAGGCTGGGTAAAATCGAAAAACTGCGCTGTCCACATCTGGTGCTGGCCGACTTCCGTGGTCACAATGGCATCGTCATCGGAGAGTTCACGCAACTTTTCGATCACGAACTGCGGCTTGATCTCCTGTTTCGATGATTTGTAGGACATCGGATGTTCTTTGCGCCAGCCGGCAATTTCCTCAAGCCATGGTTGGTGCGCCTGGTTCGCCTGGGCGACCTCATCCTGTTTTCTCTTCTAGCAGCGTGTTCATCTTCTTCAAAACATCGAGAAGGTCGCCAACGATCGGCAGATCGACCCTGACATTTTTCTTGATCGACGTCGGGTCGACATCGACATGGATGATCTTGGCGTGTGGGGCAAAGGTGTCAATTTTACCGGTCACCCGGTCATCAAAACGGGCACCGAGAGCAATCAGCAGGTCAGAATTGGTGACAGCCATGTTGGCGTAGTAGGTGCCGTGCATACCAAGCATCCCCATAGAGAGGGGGTGCCGGGTCGGGAAACTGGCCATTCCCATCAGGGTCGTCGTGACCGGGGCCTGGAGTGTTTCTGCCAGCTTCATGAGTTCGGCGTGGGCATCAGTCAGGGTCGCGCCACCACCGACGTAAAGCACGGGCTTCTTCGCGGAGAGCATCAGCTTGATGGCTTTCTCGATCATGCGCACGTTGCCGCTGAACGTGGGTTTGTAACCGCGCAGTTCGACTTTTTCAGGATACTCGAACTTGGCAGTCGCAATCTGGACATCCTTGGGCAAATCGACGACCACAGGGCCGGGACGACCTGTCCGGGCGATATAGAAGGCCTGCTTGAGGATCCGGGCCAGGTCCTTGACATCCTTGACCAGGTAGTTGTGCTTGGTAATCGGCCGGGTAATGCCGACAAGGTCGGCCTCCTGGAAGGCATCATTACCGATCAGCCCGGTTGGCACCTGTCCGGTAATGATGACCATCGGGATTGAATCCATGTAAGCATTGGCGATCCCGGTGATCGTATTGGTTGCTCCGGGGCCGCTGGTTGCAATCGCGACTCCAACCTTACCTGTCGCACGCGCATAACCATCGGCGGCATGTACTGCTGCCTGCTCGTGACGGGTCAGAACATGCTTGATGGAAGATCCCATGAGATCATCATAGATATTGATGACTGTGCCACCGGGATAACCGAAGATCGTGTCCACGCCTTCCTGAATCAGGCTTTCCAGAAGAATTTTTGAACCAGTTAATTTCACTTTTTTTACTCCTCAAACGAACCGCTAGAAGCGGCTCGAATTATAAATCTTGAATTTCAAACGCAAATTGATGATCAATTCACAATTCAAAACTCAGCACTCAAAATTGCTTTACGCTGCTTCACAGACCGCACCGGTGTTCGCGGAAGTCACGACCTTGGCGTAACGAGCCAGCCAGCCTGTTTTGATCTTTGCTTCGGGAGCCTTCCAGGCCGCCTTGACGACGAGAAAGTTCTTCCTCTCCAACCAGCAGCTCCAGCTTGCGGTTGGGTATATCGAGACGAATCTGATCACCGTCTTCCACCAGGGCAATCGGACCACCTTCTGCGGCCTCTGGAGAGATATGCCCGATACAGGGGCCACGTGTACCACCGGAAAAACGACCATCCGTGATCAGTGCGACGCTGTCGCCCAGACCGAGCCCCATCAGAGGTCGCGGTCGGGGCAAGCATCTCGCGCATCCCTGGACCACCCTTGGGGCCCTCGTAACGAATGACAACCAGGTCGCCTGCGACGACCTGTCCGCCCATGAGCGCCTCCATGGCAGCCTCTTCAGAGTCGAAGCAGCGGGCACGGCCTTCAAAAGTCATCATCTTCTCGGAGACACCAGACTGTTTGACGACAGAACCAAGTGGAGCAAGGTTCCCCGAAAGGATCGCCAGGCCACCTTCAGCGCGCACCGGGTTCTCCACCGAATGAATCACTTCTTCATCAACAGAGGCAACGCTTGCTATGATCTCCCTGACCGATGGACCGGTCAGGGTTGGGTTGTCGTTGATCCGGTCGCGTAACTGATAAAGAACGCCGGGGACACCACCGGCCGTGTCGAGGTCTTCCATGAAGTGTTTGCCACCCGGGTTCATTGATGCCAGCTGCGGAGTCTCACGGCCAAGCCGATCAAACTCTTCCAGTGGCAGCTCAACACCGGCTTCACGGGCAATCGACAAGAGATGCAGGACTGTGTTACTGGACCCGCCAAGAGCCAGATCAACGCGGATGGCATTTTCAAAAGCAGCCCGGGTCATGATCTGACGCGGGGTGATCTGCTGGTGAACCAGTTCGACAATGCGCTCACCACTGGCAAAGGCGATGCGCCGCTTCAATGAAGAAACCGCGAGGGCCGTGCCACAACCGACGAGACTCATGCCAAGAGTTTCGGTGAGAATCGCCATGGTATTGGCGGTAAAGAGCCCCTGACAGGAACCAGCTGTCGGGCAGGCCTTGTCTTCACAGGCCATCAGCTCCTGTTCATCGATGACACCCGCCTTGTATTGCCCCATCGCTTCAAAGGTATCGGTCACAAAGGAGAATTTTCGACCCTCGCGACCGGACCCCGTCATCATCGGTCCGGCGGTTACCACGATACAGGGGATATCGAGGCGGGCAGCAGCCATCAACATCCCGGGCGTTATTTTGTCACAGTTGGTCAGAAGCACCAGACCATCAAGACGATGTGCCTCAGCAACCGACTCGACCATGTCGGCAATCAGCTCGCGGGTTGGCAGCGAGTAGTGCATGCCGCGATGGCCCATGGCGATACCATCGCAAACACCGGGGATACCGAAGATAAAGGAATGCCCTCCTCCAGAGTGAACTCCTTTCTCTATGAAGCGTTCCAGATCGCGCATGCCCGTATGGCCAGGGATCAGGTCGGTGAATGACGAAGCAATGCCAATGAAAGGCTTCTCCATCTGTTGTCTGTGGAACACCCGTTCCTTTTAGCAAGGCACGGTGAGGCGTACGTTCAAATCCCTGTGTGATTGCACTGCTGCGTTTCTGGGTCATTTCTTAGACTTCTCCTATAATCAAACTCTGTTCCATTGTTCGCTCAAATTATCAGGTCTTTATACCTGTCGGCCCCCTCAAGGTAAAGAGCAAAAAACAAAAACCGGGCCATACTCACGTCAAATCGACACAAGTGATCCGGTTGAAAAACAACAGGGGCCAAAAATATTTCAGGCCCCTGTGTTATTAAGTATAGTGAATATCCTATTGGCGGAAATCTCGAAGGATTGCTTCCATCTCGTCTTTCCCGGCGAGCTTCAGCTTCTGAATTTTCTTCCGTTCCATATCTTCTTCTTCAGAGATATAAGTCATTTCTTCATATTCTTGAAGTTTTTTTTCAAAAAGCAAGTGTTCTTCGTGCAATTTGCGGAAGCGGGGGCTTTCTTCACTCAAACGCTGGATCAAATCCTGGTCCGTCTCTGCCATAAGCACCTCCTGGGATTAAAGGATGGGACAAACAAATTGTCTATAAAAAATAACGAACGCGAGACGGGGTTGTCAACTAGAATCCCCTTGTTTTTTCTTCTCTGCAAAATTAAGTTCGGCCTCAGAAGGGCGCAGGTAAAATGGCATCAGCTCATCAGCGGAGAAAAAATGACCGGATTGCCATTCTGACAAACCGAGAGACGCTGCAGCAGCAGCCCTGGGCAAGTTTAGAAATAGCGGCGCAAAATGCGCCCTGGCCGCCAGCTGTCTGACGATCAACGACCTGTAGACAAGCGCCCCGTTGCCGACAAACAAAGTCTCTCCGGCAATATCATTCAAGAGCACATCAGGCTTGACCACCCGCTCTTCAGTCACAGGGCGGGGAGAACCAGACTCCCATTGATAGAGAGCCGTATAGACTTCCTGCTTGCGTGCATCCATCATGACACAGATTGGCAAACGCGCATACGGCAGTTGCATGGCGAGACACTGCAAGGATGAGACCCCGAGCAACGGGCACTTGAGAGCCATCGCAAGGCCCTTCGCCGTTGCCATTCCGACGCGCAGACCGGTGAAAGAACCGGGTCCGCGAACCACCGCGATTGCATCCAGGGCCGATTTATCGATCTCCGCCGTGGCGAGTAGCGTCTCGATTGAGGGCAACAACCATTCCGTCGGCGTTTTGCGGACATCAAGATTGATTTCGGCCAGAAGGCGGTCACCATCGGTCACGGCCACACTGCCGGCGGGAGAAGCCGTTTGAATTGTCAGAAGAATTGGCGGCACGTCAACTCCCCAGCATACGCACAATATCGTTATAAAAAGCCAGGACCATCAACAGAATCAGCAGTATCAGACCAATCTGCTGCGCCCATTCCCGAGCCCGCAAAGAAATCGGACGACGGAAGACCAGTTCAAAGGTGTAGAAGAACAGATGCCCACCATCCAGGATCGGAATCGGCAGAAGGTTAAGAATTCCTAGTTGGATGCTCAGAAAGGCCAAAATACTCAGGACACTTGAGATGTCTGTCTGAGCAGCCTGTCCCGCGATCTGGACAACAGTGATCGGGCCACCGATATTGCTGGTTGAAACATGGCCGGCAAACAGCTTTTGTACGAAAACCAGCGTCAGCTCAATCAGCTCGACAGTACGATCCGCTCCTGCAGCAACAGCCTGACCAAATGAAAAGCGTTTGAAGATGGTTGTCTGTTGCGGAGCGACGCCGATCAGGTAATCATCATTGCCGTCCGCTTTCCTCGGAGTGATCTCAAGAGTCAGCTGCTGCAGATCACGCTCGATGACAACAGCTACCGGTTGGCCACCTACCTCCTGAATGGCCTCCTTGAGCTCATACCACGAGACAATCTTGCGGTCACCTATCGAGAGGATTCTGTCTCCCTCTTTGATGCCGGCCTCAGACGCCGGCATGGCCGGAGCCAGGCCTGCCGATGACGGCATCCTGACCAGGAAGCAGGCCAATCGACTGCAGGCCCTCCAAAGCACCATTTTCGGAATCAACAATCAGTGTCTCGACACCGTCGGTACGGTCCAGCGTGAACACTATCGGTTCCCCGGCACTATTCACCAGGGCAGGACCGGTGTCTGTCCAGGTGGACACGTCGATACCACTTATTTTGACAATACAGTCACCTGCGCGAAACCCGGCATCTGCGGCCTCCGATGCGGGGATGACATAGCCGACACAAGGTGGATCATCAAGATAAGCAGGTAGATTAATGCCAATCAGATAGGCAAGAGGCGAGAATCATGAAAGGCAGGGCCAGGTTCATAATCGGACCAGCCGCTACGATTGCCATTCGTCGTGGAATCGATTTTTGGCAAACGAACGTTTTTCGTCCTCTGGATCGATCTCGGCATCCTCGCCTTGCTCGCCACCGCCCTCACCAAGCATTTGCACATAGCCGCCAAGGGGAATGGCGCAGATCATATATTCAGTTTCTCCGCGCTTATGGGAGATCGAGACGGGGGCCAAAACCAAGCGAAAACTTAAGAACTTTCACACCACACAGCTTGGCAACACAGAAGTGACCAAGTTCATGGACAAAAACCAGAATGCCCAGCATGACAATGCCAGCCGCAACGGTAATCACGCGTAGGATACTCCTTGGATTTCATGGATAGCGTTCCGGGCAGTCAAGCGAGCCCATGCATCCGCTGCAAGAATCTTTTCCAGACTCGACGCCACAGTATTGGTATGTTTCGCCATCACTTGACTGATGATACGGGGGATATCAAGGAAGGCTATCTTTTCCTGCAAAAAAGCATCAACGGCAAGCTCATTGGCAGCATTCAGGACAGCAGGTGTCGTACCACCCTGCCGGATGGCAGCGTAGGCCAGACCGAGACAGGGAAAGCACTGGCTGTTCGGCACAGCAAAATTCAACTGGCTGAGGCGACAGAGATCTAGAGCCGGCAAGTCCAGCGACAGTCGTTCCGGGTAAGTCAGGGCATAGGCGATTGGCGTTTTCATGTCCGGAATGCCGAGTTGGGCGATGAGCGCACCATCAACATACTCCACCATGGAATGAACGATACTTTCAGGGTGGATATGAACGGCTATGTCATCGACGGGAACATCAAAGAGCCAATGAGCCTCAATCACTTCCAGGCCTTTATTCATCATGGTTGCTGAATCGATCGTGATTTTTCTGCCCATGGTCCAGTTGGGATGGGCCAACGCGTCCTGGGGAGTCACCTCCTGCAGGTCATCGAGAGACCAGTTACGGAATGGTCCGCCCGAGGCTGTCAGGATCAATCGCCGAACGTCTTGTTTACGGTGGCCTGCCAGAGACTGGAAGATCGCTGAGTGTTCACTGTCAACAGGAAAGAGTCGGCAGCCGGACCTGGCGACGGCGGCCATAACCAGTTCACCGGCAATGACCAGAGTCTCTTTGTTTGCAAGCGCAACATCCTTGCCAGCTTCAATCGCGGCAAGGGTTGGCTCGAGGCCAGCTGCTCCGACGATTGCCGAGACAACCATATCTGCCGTGGATTCTGCGCTACATGCGATCAGCCCGTCGGTTCCGTAGAGCACACGGGTCGCACAGCCACCGATGCGTTCCCGCAATCGTTCAGCATGGTCCTTATCCGGGACAGCGACAACTTCCGGGTGAAAACGTGCAATCTGCTCTTCCAGTAACGCCAGGTTGCGCCCGGCTGTCAGAGCGACAACCTGGAAATGACTCGGATGCTCAGCAACGATTTCCAAAGTACTGACGCCGATAGAGCCAGTGGAACCAAGGATGGCTAATCGTTTCATGCGGAGACCCATACTGCGTAGTAGTATGTTGCCGGAAAGGCAAACAGCAGGCTGTCCAGGCGGTCCAGGATACCACCGTGTCCAGGCAGAAGAGCCCCGGAGTCCTTCACACCAAAGCTGCGCTTCAGAAGGGACTCAACCAGGTCACCGAGTTGACTGAAGACACCAACGCCGATACCGATGAAAAGCACGTCAAAGCCACTCAAGCCCGTCAAGAACCAAAATTTGCCGATCATCGCACCGAGAACGCCACCAAGCAGGCCACCGAGCGATCCTTCAATGCTTTTTTTCGGACTGACAGCCTCATACAGGCGGTGACGCCCCAGTTTCCTGCCGATAAAGTAGGCGCACGAGTCACTTGCCATGACCACGAACAGGACGAGGAAAATCCAGCTACGTCCCGCAGGCAAGGCTCGCAGAAGCACGGCATGAGACAATAACAGCGGGATATACATCAGGCCAAGCACGCTGAGAGCCAGGTCGCGGCTCACACTCGACATCTGTCGAAAACGGAAGAGATAAACCAGAGTCAGGAAAAGACAGGGCAGAACGAGACTCAACAGGTGAAACGGGGTGCCGATGGTATAGACCAAGCCAACGCAGCAGAAAACGCCGGCAATCACGGCAAGAGAGCTCTCGAGACGACGGTCATCCGGCAAGGCCATCCGGTAGAACTCATGCAAGGCCAAAGCACTGACGATAAAAACGATACCGGCAAACAGACCATGGCTCGCATAGAGAACACACAAAACAAGTAAAGGCAGGGCAAGCAATGCTGTGATGATTCTTTGTTTAATGACGAGCCCCCCCATCACCGACTCCACTGTCACGCAGTTGTGCACCAGTCAGCCCAAAACGTCTCTGGCGACGGCTGTATTCTTCGATCGCCTTCAATAACTCGACGCTGGAGAAGTCCGGCCAGAGCGTTTCTGTAAAGTAAAGTTCAGAGTATGCCATCTGCCACAGCAAAAAATTACTGATACGCATCTCTCCACTCGTCCGTATCAACAGGTCCGGATCGGGAAGCGGATAGGTATCAAGCGCTTTTTCAATATCATTCTCGGTGAGATCATCGGCTTTCAATGTGCCGTTGGCAATCTCCCGGCCAATCGACCTGACAGCCCGGGTCAATTCATTGCGCGAGCTGTAAGAGAGTGCCAGGTTCAGAATCATCCGATCGTTATTGGCGGTATCTGTTATGGCATTTCTAAGAAGTGTGCTGAATGATTTTGGCAGACGATCCAGTTCGCCGACGGCCATGAGGCGGATGCCCAGCTTCTTGATCCGGTTCAGTTCTTTTTTAAGAAAAGTCTCCAGGAGTACCATCAGCGCCTCGACCTCATCTTGAGGACGCTGCCAGTTCTCGGAACTGAATGCATAGAGAGTCAGAGAGCTTACGCCAAGGGCCAGGCATTCATCAGCAATATTCTGCACCGATTCGGCACCTTTACGATGTCCAAGAATACGGGGGAGGCGTCGCTGTTCAGCCCAGCGTCCATTGCCATCCATAATAATTGCAATGTGTTTTGGTACCTGCATGTAAATTAAGCCCACTGAAGCAAGGATAAACGTTCGCTAAACTAGCATAGACATGACAAATCGAGCAACAGGGAGATTGGTTCCTTGCAACAAAAAGGGCACCCATAAGGCGCCCCTTGATTTCAATCAGCGATTTTATTGCTATACGGAAAGCAAAGCACGTTGCACAGACAGTGCATTCATCACCGGTTTAAAGGGCCCTGCAGAAGCTAGTATCCTGTATCCTTTAAGATTTCGCAAGACTGCGCAGGGCTTTGGCGTGTCAGCAAGGCGCGATTTCTGGTGCCTAGCAGTAGCTAAGCAGCTGAAATCGGAACGTAGCTGACGCGGCAAAGAACAAGCAAGATGCGAAAGATTAGGGGTTACAGGGTACTAAATCTCCATCAGGTCTTTCTCTTTCTCTGCAATAACCTTATCAACGCGCGCGACATAATCATCAGTCACATCCTGAACGTCCTTCTCACCGCGTTTCAGCTCGTCTTCGGTAATTTCCTTATCCTTCTCGAGCTTTTTCAGGGCATCATTGCATTCACGACGCACGTTACGAACCGCGATTTTGGCTTCTTCGCCCAGGCGCTTCACCTGTTTGACCATTTCTTTACGACGTTCCTCGGTCAAAGGAGGGAAAATCAGGCGAATCAACTGGCCGTCTGAAGATGGGTTCAGGCCAAGATCGGCTTTGAGTATCGCTTTCTCGATTTCACCGGTGAGGTTCTTTTCCCATGGTTGAATCGTGATCAGGCGGGGCTCCGGGACAGCCAGTGCGGCGACCTGGTTCAGTGGTGTCGGCGTGCCGTAATAATCAACACGGACATCGTCAAGCAGAGCAAGAGAAGCTCGTCCGGTACGGACTTTACTCAGGTCACGTTTGAACGATTCGAGGGCCTTGACCATCCCGGAACTGGCTTTCGATTTCGACATCAGCAATCATGGCATCATTCTCCTCTGACAATGGTTCCGATCTGCTCACCACAGACAACACGCTTGATGTTGCCTGTGGTGGTCAGATCAAACACGAGAATCGGCAGGTTATTATCCATGCACAAGGATGTCGCCGTCGAGTCCATCACCTCCAGACCCTGTTTAAGCACATCCAGATAAGTCAGTTGGTCATATTTGACCGCACTCTTGTCTTTCTTGGGGTCGGCGTTATAGACACCATCGACCTTGGTTGCCTTGAGGATTATCTCGGCACCGATTTCCACGGCACGCAAACTGGCAGCGGTATCCGTGGTAAAAAACGGGTTCCCCGTGCCGGCACCGAAAATAACCACGCGTCCTTTTTCGAGGTGACGGACTGCCCTGCGGCGGATATATGGCTCGGCAATCTCCTGCATTTCAATCGCGGACTGCACTCTCGTGATCACGCCCGCTTTTTCCAGGGCATCCTGCAGAGCAAGACTGTTCATCACCGTCGCCAGCATGCCCATATAATCGGCGCTGGCCCGATCCATACCCATGGACGAAGCAGCAACCCCCCGGAAAATGTTGCCACCGCCGATGACAATGGCGATCTCCAGGCCGAGGTCAACAACCTCACGGATCTCCCTTGCTATTCCTCTGATGATATCAGGGTCGATACCATACCCCAGTTCACCGGCCAGAGCTTCGCCACTGAGCTTGAGCAAGATACGCTTGTAACAGGGTTCCTGTGCCATGGTCTCTCCGCAGGTTGAGGGTAAGAATTACTTGGTCATCGAAGCAACTTCTGCCGCGAAATCTTCTTCTTTCTTTTCAATCCCCTCACCAAGCTGGAAACGGGTGTACGCTGCGAGCGTCACTTGACCACCGATTTCCTTGGCCAGAGCCTCGACCACCTTGCCGACCTTATGGTCAGTATCGATCACGTAGATCTGCTCAAGCAGGCATGACTCACCAAAAAACTTGTTGATCTGCCCTTCGATGATCTTGTCGACGATGTTCTCTGGCTTGCCACTTTCAAGGGCCTTGGCACGCATAATGTCCTTCTCACGCGCGATGACATCGGCAGGGACTTCGCTGCGGCTCAGGTACTGAGGGTTGGCAGCGGCGACATGCATCGCCAGCATCCGTGCCAGTTCAGCGACCTTTGGCTCATCCGCCTTGTCGGTATCCAACTGCACCAGTACGCCGATTTTACCCGCACCGTG
Source organism: uncultured delta proteobacterium (assembly GCA_963707155.1). Taxonomy (GTDB): domain Bacteria; phylum Desulfobacterota; class Desulfuromonadia; order Desulfuromonadales; family BM103; genus M0040. The sequence goes on from CAVPPD010000032.1 coordinate 37,804, forward strand.
GATGTAAGAAGCCGTCACCCCCGAGGGGCTCTCAAGACGAGCAAAACGGCGAATGTTCATATTCTCGCCAATCGTCGCGATCTGGTGAGTCAGCTCATCGGCAACATTACGACCACTGCCCGGAAAATCGAGGGTCTTCAACGCTTCTACATCGGCAGGGTTCTGCTTCAGGACGACATCGGCCACACCATTGGCAAAGGCCTGGAAAAGGTCGTTCTTGGCCACAAAGTCAGTTTCGGAGTTAACTTCGACCAACGCCCCGCTCTTTTCGCTGCCAGCAGCGGCAATCATCCCTTCAGCGGCCACTCGGCCAGATTTCTTGGCCGCAGCAGAAAGACCTTTCTTGCGCAGCAGATCAATGGCCTGCTCCATATCGCCGTCAGACTCGGTCAAGGCTTTCTTGCAATCCATCATCCCGGCTCCAGTTTTGGCGCGCAGGTCACCTACCATCTTTGCTGTAATCGTTGCCACGGTAAAACCTCCTCATAGCCTACAAACTCATGGAGAGTCAGTAGTTGTCTGGTAAAAAGGCGGCTGCAATGCAGGCCGCCTTTATCTTATCAACTCATTGTTACGGGTTAAGCCTCTGCCGGCTTCTCCGTCTCTTCAACTGTCTCTACAGGGACCTCAACAGCTTCCTCGACAGGAGCCTCAGCAGGAGCAGCCTTCACTTTCTCAACAACAATGGTCTCAGGACCCTGCTCAGCAACCTGGTCAGCCTCTTCTGCCTGATCGGCGCCCTCGGAATCGTTACGCAGTTTCTCTGCACGAACGGCCGCTCCTTCGAGGCAAGCTTCCGCCATTTTCGAAGAGAAGAGTCGCAAGGCGCGGATAGCATCGTCATTACCCGGGATAATATAATCGATTCCCTCCGGGTCACAGTTGGTGTCAACCACGGCGACGACCGGAATCCCGAGCTTGCGGGCTTCTTTTACAGCAATCTCTTCCTTGTTCGGGTCTACGACAAAGATCGCGGCAGGCAGACGAGTCATGTTTTTGATGCCACCAAGACTCTTTTCCAGTTTTTCCTTCTCACGGTCGAGTTGCAGGACTTCCTTCTTGAGCAGCAGATCGTAAGTACCATCCACAGACATGGCCTCAATCTTCTTGAGGCGGTCAATACTCCGCTTGATGGTGGAGAAGTTCGTCAGCATGCCACCCAGCCAACGGTGATTGACGTAGTACTGATCGGCCCGAACAGCTTCTTCCATAATGGAATCCTGGGCCTGTTTTTTGGTGCCTACGAAAAGAATTTTGTCGCCATTCTGGGTAATATCGCGAATAAAGCTGTAAGCGGTTCTGAAATAGCGAACCGTTTTTTGCAGGTCTATGATATAGATGCCGTTACGGGCCCCGAAAATGTAAGGCTTCATTTTGGGGTTCCAACGACGGGTCTGGTGACCGAAGTGAACGCCGGCCTCCAACAGTTGTTTCATGGTGATCTGTGACATTGAATGCTCCTTGATTGGTTAGGTTTTTCCGCCGCCCCCATCATTCCCTGGAACCGACCTGACACCATGTCAGGCACCCGGTCCGGGTCAAGAGGCGTGAGTGATAAACAGCTCATCCATATAACATGCGATCATGCTCAACGCAAGGTCTTTTTAAGAACGAACAAAGTTTACAACCCCTTTGCGACTGTACTATTATTCGGGATTATGCCAGGTACGCAAATCAATCGTTACATTATCAGGGAGATTCTCTCTCCCACCCTGCTCTGCCTTGTGATCTTCACCATGGTCATGGTGATGGGGCGGGCCTTCAAGCTGGTCGACCTGATCATCAATAAGGGGGTTTCACCGCTGGACATCCTGGTTCTGCTCGCCACTCTGCTGCCGACCTTTTTTTCCGTCACGCTGCCGCTCGCCTTTCTCATGGGCATCATGATCGGCCTGGGACGCATGTCTGCCGACAGTGAAACTGTCGCACTTAAAGCCGCCGGCTTCGGCCTGGCAAAGATTTCTATCCCGGTCTTTGCCCTGGCATTTATCTTCGCCTTGCTGACCGGCGCAACCAACATCTGGGTCAAGCCCTGGGGTTACAGGGCTTTTGCAACCAAAAGCTTTGAAATTGTACGACAGAAGGCGACCATCGGTCTTCAACCACGCGATATTCATGAACCAGTTCAACAATCTGGTCCTCTACGCCAACGAAATTGACGACCGACAGATCAGATGCACGGCCTCTTTATCGTAGAGAAGAAACCGGAATCAACCTCCTGGGTCTTTGCTGACAGCGGCAACATCCTCACTGACAGTAAAGCCGAGACCGTGACGATTCGTCTGCATGACGGCGTCATCCATCGTCAGCAGACCGAATCATTGGACAACTACCAGCTGATTCACTTTCGCAATTACGATATTCAGCCGGAGATATCAACACTGACCAGCCCAAGGTAAAAGAAGTCATTTGAAGCCCAAGGAACTTTCCACCGCAGAGCTCTGGAACAAGCTTGCAGAAGGGGAGAAACTGCGAAAGCCAGGGAGTTGGAGGCCGAACTCCACTTGCGACTGATTTCACCACTTGCACCGCTGCTCTTTGTTCTCATTCGGACTGCCGTTCAGCATACAATCGCACCGTTCCGGTCGCAGCGGTGGTTTCGTCATGGGCCTGATGATTTTCCTCGGCTACTATTTCATCCTCTCTGCAGGATTTACGCTGACCAAGGATGCCGCTGTTTCACCGTGGCTGACCTTCTGGACGACTCACTCCTGGTGGCGATCGCAGGGGGGATTCTTCTTCGCCGGCGTCGCTGGAAAAACCGAGCTTTCTGGCTGTCCTGGATTGACCAGGCCCTGATGACCATGCAGAAACGAGCCAGTAAGAATGTCAACTCTTGACCGCTACATCCTGAATGCCTTTTCCAGGAATCTGGCCCTCGTTCTGCTGATCCTGATTTCACTCTACAGCCTGATTGAGTTTCTCGAGAACGTTGATGATTTCATAGAGTATCACGCCGCCATTAAATACTATCTGCTCTACCCGCTATTTCATCTGCCGGTCATCATCACCAACACCTTGCCGATGGCGGTACTGCTCGCCACCTTTGCGACCATCGGCGGCTTCTCACGATCCAACCAGCTGACAGCCATGCTTTGCGGAGGCATCAGCTTCAGGCGTATCAGCCGCCCTCTCTTCCTCGCCGGCCTGCTGCTTGCTCTGATCGTGCTGCTGGCAATCTCTGGCTGGTTCCCTGGGCCTCTTACGAATCAAATTACATCAAGCGCACGGAGATCAAGGGCAAAGCTTCACAGCAAGACCCTGAGCAAAGACATCTATTTCCGTGACGGCAATCGGATTATCAGCGTCAACCATGCTTTTCCCGCCAAGGGAGTCGTCCTTGGGCTTACGATTGTGGAGTTCAACGACCATTTCATGCCGGTTAAGCGCATTCAGGCAGAGGAAGCAAGGCACACCATCAATGGACAGTGGATGCTTCACAATGTCGTCGTCTGGGAGTTTGTCCCCGAGACCAGGGCGGTTGCATCTTTCACTCAGCAGGCAGAGCTGCCGCTTGATCTCAGACGAGAACCTTCCGAGATGCTGCAACTTCTGGATCGACCGGAAGATCTGACTGTCAACGAACTGCTCCGTTTAACGAAAAAGCTGCAGAGCGAAGGGTACAATGCAACGGCCTACCAGGTTGAAGCCCATGTGCGCCTTGCCAAAGCAGCGATCCCGATCATTATGGTTCTGATCGGCATCCCCTTTTCTCTGCAACGCGGTCGCAACTCCAGCTTCTCGTTCGGCATTGTTGTCAGCCTCGCGGTCTTTGTCGTCTATTTTCTCCTCTATGCAATTTTCGCTGTTTTTGGCGCCGTCGCTGTTCTGCCGCCGTTTGTAGCTGCTCGGGCAGCAGATCTCTTAATGGCTTTGATCGGAAGCTGGTTCTTTTTAAGGGTCCAATGCTAATCACAAGCCTTGAGCACAAAGGGTTTTTAATTTTACAAATGTTCGAGGATGAGTCTTTATGCGATGGCGGCGACAGACTGAGCAAATTAGGCGCCATCAACCGCGTCGTGTTTTGACGTGCAAAGATTGCGCAGAGGTCACTGCAAACAGACGAGCCCCGCAGACTTCAATATAATTTCAATACTTATTAAACCATAAAGGGTACAGCTTACTTGGTACAGCTTTTGCTCACTGCTTAAAGAGCAGAAAAACCGTGAATGAGTAGAGGGTCGTCCATTCCTGTCACCTAGTCGTTCGGGACCAGGATCAAAGTTTAAATGCCTGTGAAACGCTACAGGACGCGATGTGAGACAAAATTTAAGCTGGTTGACTGGTCATTTATTGCTTTCAGTCTGAAAAGTTTTCTGTTAGTATCGAGGCGTTTAATTGTGTTTAATTGTATTTAGTTATACTTAATTACGGGCCCTTAGTTATATTGGACCTATAATTAGCGTGTTTTTTGCGATGAAATTCAACCATTTAGCTCACCGCTTTGACGGCAGTTTTATTAACAAAAGGCGTAGGTTCAAAACAAAGTCCTAAGGGGATAACAATGGAAAACAAGACAAACAAAGGTTCTTCACCCTGAATCTTTACAAATTTTTGGTGGTATTCTTCATCCTGGCTCTGACCGGGTGTGAAATGGTGGCGGCGGCAGCAATGACGCCAAAGTCGGCACCATGGTCCTGTCTTCAGACCTCGCCAGTGGTCAAAGTCTGTCGCAATGGAGTACGGCGGTCATCAGCAAGGCCTTGAAAGTTGATGATGGGACCGTGGTCACATTCACCGCGAGCGGCGGTCGTATAGAAAACGTAAAAATGAATAACGGCGTGGCGACCACAACCTTCTATGCACTGGATTCCGGCGGTCAGATCACCATCACTGCAGCAACAACTGATTCGCTCGGCAATGCCCTGTCGGAGACGATTACGGTCAGAGTTGAGGAAGAACCCTACGCGATCACTCTGAAGAGTGGTCTGACCGTTGGTTCAGAGTTGTCACAGGGTGGCGAGACCACTGTGACAGCCACTGTTTTCGGCAGTGACGGTGTTCCCGTTGCCGACGGTACCGAGGTCCGTTTTACGGCCACCTCCGGTGTTGTTTCTGCATCGGTACCAACAGTTTCAGGCGTTGCCACCGCGACATTTAACGCTGCTTCTTCTGGTGGATTAGTCACGATCACCGCAACAGCTGCGGGCGCTACTGCGCAAACAACCATCAGCGTTGCATCCGGACCAGCGACCTTTATCTCCCCTGGTGAGTGTAACTCCTGACCGGATTGGGCTGCGAGGGACCGGGGTTGATGAAGTTGCAACCATTGTTTACAATGTTAAGGACGGCGGCGGAAATCCCGTATCGGATGGCCAGGAAGTTCAATTCAATTTGAAAGCACCGACCGGCGGTGGTGAGTTCCTTTCTACAAACAAAGCAATTACAGTCGCTGGCGAAGTCTCTTCTTGTCACGTTGACCAGCGGCACGGTCGCCGGTGTGAACCGTCACCGCGTCGGCCTTCAACGGAGCAAGCACCGTTTCCACTGAAACACGCGTGACAATGGGTTATGGCCGGCCGGACCAGCTGCACCTCGGCATTGCCTTTGAAAGTTCGAATGTCGCCGGTTTGGTTGAGCTTGGCCTGTTAAACGGCATCACTGCGCAGATCGCAGATCGTTACTCTGAACCGATCCCTGCAAACAACCCGGTTTATTTCGCCAGTGGATGCGGCACCATGGCGTTAACTGATGCTAATGGAATTGCAACGAACCTTACCAATCAATTCGGACAAGCGAAAGCAACACACATCACTGGTGCTCCGTATCCGATGCCCTCTGATTACATATGTCCCGTTTTGATTTGGACCGAAGGTGAAGAGGCATGGGTTGACAGTAATGCCAATGGATTCTATGACAACGGTGAACCCCACCAGCCCATCGGTGAGCCCTTCCTCGACTTGAATGATAATGGAAGGTACGACAGTAACGAAACCTATTTTGACCTGGATGGAAACGGTATCTACACCGAAGCCGACAATGTATGGGATGCCGATACTTTTGTCTTGGGTAGACGGAAATGTGAGATGGTCTGATTTGACCGCTTTTCCGAACATCACACCACAATCCTTTGCACTGAGTGTTGGTGAATCACAGAGTTTCAACTACACCGTGTCTGACATAAATGGGAGTCCGCTCCCAAGTGAAACGACAGTTAGTGTTACTACATCATGTACCACTGGTTCGCTTTCAGGGGATGTTAGTTT
>CAVPPD010000033.1:0-29416 GCA_963707155.1 uncultured delta proteobacterium
CACTTGTCCGCAACAACGAATGCCATCATGTCCTGAATAGCGATCATCTTGCCGAACAGACGCTCATAGCTCAGGTTCTCCTCTTCACCAGGTCGACTGTTCGACAGCAGCAGGAGGTCTCCTTTCCAACCCTTGCTGTTGCTCAGTTGCCAGGCCATCACTTCAATATTTCGGGCAGAATTAAAGAGTTTTTGCGCATCAAGAGAATCGAGCATGAACTGCTCTTCCTTCCAGTTATATGAGCTGCGGACCATTCCTACCAGGCCGACCATGAGTGCGAAAACACGATCGCCTTTATAATCGGGATGAAAAGCCATGGCCATGGCATTGGTGCCCTGGTTCTTGTACAGCTCATCAAAAACCAAACGACCGTGGGTGTCAAAAATCTGGTCCTGACGCTGCCCGATGGACATGCCTGAGACTTTATCCAGTTCTCCAGGGTTGCGTTTGTAAAGCTTCTCCAGCAATTCTCTCATGAGACGATTCATCTCACTCAGGCTGGTATCTGCCACCATGTCAACGTCGGTTTTGGCCAGCTGATCAAGACTGGAGAAATCGACTGAGTTGCCGCACCCTGCCAACAGGAGAGACAACACCACAAAAATGCTTAAGATGGGAACAGAGAGACGTCTGGAAACCATGTTGTCCTGAAAAGCTCACCTGCGCAGCAGGTCCAATCGGAAGTGTACGCTTAAAAATTCCTGAAATTCCTTAACCTCTTCAAAGGCGAGCTTCATGCGCCCCCTTTCCATGTGATTCAGCTTGGCCAGGGCAATGTAATTGCTCGGTTCATTCCCTGCGCGCAGGGATTCAACCTGGCATTTCAATCGCATGAATACCAGGAAATTGTAACTTGCTTCAAGGTCATCAGCCATGCTCTGTTTAAATACTCCGGCTTTGACCAGGGCACGAATTCGTTCGCAAGTTCCGCCATCCGTTATACCTTTTTCAAAAGCAAGCGCTTTGATACCCTCGGTGATGGTGAAAATTCCGGACTTCTTGACGTCAAATTTACCACGGTGCTCACCATCCCGTTCGACCTTGATGTTACCGAACAGACCAAGTGGAGTCTTGAAACGGACAGCGTTGGCGGCCGAGTGTACGAGGAAAGCCTTTTCCCTGGAGAAGTATTCTGCAAGCCACTTTTTGATCCCGCGTTCAAAACTTTTGTCACCGTAGATTGTTCGCAAATCAAAAAACATGCTGCCGGTCATAATATGGTCGGGAGTCGGGCTGACCAGCCATTCTCCGAGGACTTCACTCCATTCAGCCCGGCTGCGTCTCCAGATCTTGTTCTTCGCCATAATCCCGCCAGGGCAGGCGGGGACTCCGATGTCGATCAGGGAATCGATCAAGACGTGGGAGAAGTCTTTGATCCTGTCGATTTCCTCCTCTGTCAAATCCTCATCGTAAATAATGGCATTGTCCTGATCCGTGGTCAGGGTCTGTTCGCGCCGGCCCTCGCTGCCGAGCACGATGAAGGCGAAACGATCCGTCAGGTCTGAGAATTGTTGAGCACGCAGCAGGGTAATCAAACGCAGCAGCAGCTGGTCGTTCAGATGAGCGATCATCGTGACCAGGTCGCGAGTGGGAACACCTGTTCCAACCAGATGAAGCACCAGGCTCTGGATCTGCTTGTGCCGTTCTTTCAACTCATTGATCGTCTGTGCTTCCTCGATATCACGGACCAGCTTTTGTGGTGAATGGGTCTGCAGGCGCAGTATGTCCGAGTCGGTGATAATCCCGGTCAGGCGGTCCTCTTTATCAACGACACAGACCCGGTGAATATTGTTCCTGGAGATGAGATGCAGCGCCTCGAAGATGAAATCATCCTCCCCGACGGTGATCAGCGGGGAATTCATGATGTCGGAGGCCTTGATGGTGGCAGGGTCAATACCTGATGCAACGACCTTGTTACGCAAATCTCGATCAGTGAGAATCCCAATGGGGATTTTGTCTTCGCAAACAACCACACTGGAAATACTCTGGTCACGCATCTCCGCTGCAACCTGCAGAACGGTGTCATCAAGGGAGCAGGTGGCGATCGTGTTGCGACAGTAGTTTTTAACCGGTTGGAAAAGAAGATTGATTTCGGTCATCTGAAAAACCTTGCGAAGGGTTGATCAAAAAGATTCCGGTTTGCGGTAAATTCAGGATGAATAACCGGTATTAATCTATCTTTAACCGAGGTTGTTGCGCAAGAGAATTCACGGAAGACTCACGGACTCGCACTGGAACCGTTGCAAATGCAAAGGGCCACCCGATACAGGGTGGCCCTTCATATTTCAATCTCTCACGCTTGTCCGGCGGTGTGCCGATTACTTGTAGCCTTCCATCTCGTCAAACTGCAGGTATTGATAGATGGCCTCGGCCTTGGGAGCGACCTTCTCCTTGTAGACCGCCAGATATTCGGCGGGAGTCGGCAGCTTGCCCATGGTCGTGGTCACCGCGCCAAGCTCGGCGGAGCCAAGGTAAACCTGGGCGCCATTGCCGATACGGTCATCGAAGTTACGGGTTGAGGTGGAGAACATGTTGACACCATCAGGTACACGGGCCTGGTTACCCATGCAGAGCGAGCAGCCGGCGATTTCCAGACGAGCGCCCATGGCACTGAAGACGGAGAAAACAGCCTCTTCCTTGAGTTTTGCCTGATCCATGCGGGTCGGCGGGCAAACCCAGGTGCGGACGTTCGGGTTGAACTTCTCGCCACGCCAGATCTCGGCGGCGGCACGGAAGTGACCGATGTTGGTCATGCAGGAACCGAGGAAAACGTCCTGGATCGGGGTTCCCTGGACCTCGGAGAGCAGCTTGACATCATCAGGATCGTTCGGGCAGGCGAGAATCGGCTCGGTGATCTCTGACAAGATCGATTTCGATCACGGCAGCGTACTCGGCGTTGGCGTCAGCCTTGAGCAGTTTGGGATCCTTGAGCCACTCGTTGACGGCATCGATCCGGCCCTGCAGCGTCGCGGGATCCTGATAACCTTCTTCGATCATCTTCTTCATCAGCGCAACGTTGGAGCGCAGGTAGGTGCAGACACTCTCTTCGGAGAGCTGGATGCAACCGGCAGCGGCGGAACGCTCGGCAGCGGCATCGGTCAGTTCAAAAGCCTGCTCAACGGACAGGTTCGGCAGACCTTCCATCTCCAGGATACGACCGTTGAAGATGTTGACCTTGTTCTTCTTCGGTACGGTCAGATGCCCTTGCTTGATGGCCCAGTAAGGGATGGCGTTCACCGCATCGCGCAGGGTGATGCCTTCGTTGAACTTGCCCTTAAAACGAACCAGAACCGACTCAGGCATATCGAGAGGCATAAAACCGAGAGCACCGGCGAAGGCGATCAGACCGGAACCGGCCGGGAAGCTGATGCCGATCGGGAAACGGGTGTGCGAGTCACCACCGGTACCGACCGTGTCGGGAACCAGCAGACGGTTCAGCCAGCTGTGGATAACACCATCACCCGGGACGCAGCGGCACGCCGGCGCGATCAGAGATGAACTTCGGCAGGTTGGCATGCATCTTCACGTCAGCTGGTTTCGGATAGGCAGCAGTGTGACAGAAAGACTGCATGACCATCGGCGACTTGAACTTGAGGCAAGCCAGCTCCTTGATCTCATCAGCGGTCATCGGACCAGTGGTATCCTGGGAACCGACCGTGGTCATGATCGGCGAGCAGGAAGAACCGGGCAGGACGCCTTCGACGCCACAGGCGCGGCCGACCATCTTCTGTGCCTGGGTGTAGCCCTGTCCAGCCTTGGGAGCAGGGTTTGCGGTCTTGGCAAAGATATCCGTCTCGCCCAGACCCAATGCTTCACGAGCTTCCTTGGTCACGGCGCAACCGATAATCAGCGGAATCCGGCCACCGGCACGGAACTCATCAGGAACGGTATCCGGCTTGATTTCAAAGGTGGAGACGACCTCACCCGCTTCGTTGGTGACTTCACCTTTTTTGGTATTGATGGTGATCACATCACCCATGTTCAGGTTGGAGACGTCCATGCGCAGCGGCAGGGTGCCGGAATCCTGGGCAGTATTGAAGAAGATCGGGGCGATAACGCCGCCGATGATCACGCCACCGCGACGCTTGTTCGGCACACAGGGGATATCATCACCGATACACCAGAGCACGCTGTTACAAGCCGACTTACGGGAAGAACCGGTACCGACGACATCGCCGACAAAAGCGACCTGATGTCCCTCAGCACGCCACTTGGCGATTTCCTCGATGCCACCGGGGAAACGGGTCTTGCCCATGGCCAGGGCATGCAGCGGGATGTCAGGACGGCTCCAGGCATCACCGGCCGGAGAGAAATCGTCCGTGTTGATTTCACCTTCAACCTTGAACACTTTGACTTTAATGATTTCTGCCATGGCCGGCTTGCTGGTGAACCACTCGGCAGCAGCCCAGCTCTCAACAACTTTCTTCGCTGCAGCATTGCTCTTGGAGAGTTTAATGACCTGGGCAGCAGCGTCATAAACATAGGTCATGCCGGACAGGGCACAAGCGGCTTCGTCAGCAACAGCTGCATCACTGAGCGCGGTAATCAGCGGTTGAACATTGTAACCACCGATCATGGTGCCGAGAATCTGGACAGCTTTCTTCTTGTCGATCAGCGGAGAACTTTTGGTCCCCTTCAGGATCTCGGCCAGGAAACCAGCCTTGACTTCAGCAGCCGGATCAACACCGGGCGATACGCGCTCGGTGAACAGGTTCAGCAGAAAACTCTTCTTTGCCGGCCGGGGGGCTTTGCAGCAATTCACAGAGGGCCGTGGTCTGCTCAGGGGTCAGCGGCAGGGCCGGAATCCCTTGAGCATTACGCTCTTTTTCATGCATCAGATACGCTTCAATCATCTCTCTCTCCTCCATCAAGTTGTTGGTGAGCGTCATAACATCGCCACCGTTTATAGTCAGTCAGTGCTCATGAATCGCGGTCGATATCTAAGCTGAAACCTGCATACTGTATACGATTTACAGCACCCCGTCAACGCACAAACTAGCCCATCTTACGTCATTTTTCCGTTCTCAACGCGGCAGCGACAAACTCATTTTATGACATTGAAAAATGCGTCCGTGATGACGGGGCGATGCTGTGACGTATTTTGACACACGAAGGTGGTTTAGTCTTAGACACAAGCCATGGAGGAGAGAATGTTTGAGATCATTATGTTGTTTGCTTTTTTGTATGCCGCAACCTGCCAGCTTTTCCCGGAACGCCCGGTCACAACCAAAACGCAGTCAGGCGGCAAAAAACATCTTGTCCGACAAAGGACAACGGCCGGCACACGGCACAGAAAGGTCGGCAGACAGATCCTCCGCTAAAACGAAAAAGCCGGAGCTCATGAATTACGCACGTGCAGCATAGTCGGACTCCGGCAAAAGTCGACATCATTGCCTGTGTGCCATGTCAATGGTTCTGTTCCCTTTCTACCCAGCGGCAGAGGTCTTCAAAGGGTATCGGTCGACCGAACAGGTAACCCTGCATGGCATGGCAACCCATACCGATCAAAAGGTGCTTTTGCACTTCATCCTCGACGCCCTCCGCAATCACATTCAACCCCAGCTTGCGCCCCATATCGACAATCAGGCTGACGAGCAGCCTGTCATCCTCGTTGCTGGCGATATCGGCGATAAAAGAACGATCGATCTTCAGGCGATCAATCGGAAATCGGTTCAGATAGCTCAACGAGGAATATCCCGTGCCAAAATCGTCGATAGCAATCTGTAGACCACGCATTTTAAGGTCAGTCAGGATCTCAATGGTTTTGTCAATATCCTCGATAAAAGTTCCCTCGGTGATCTCTATTTCCAGCATTTCAGGCAGCATCGCCGTCAATGGCGAGCACTTCGTCGATAATATCAACAAAGTCCTGATCCTGAAATTGTCTGGCAGAGACATTGACACCGATCGGTATGATTTTACCGAATCTTTTCCTCAGCGTCACCGCCTGGAGACAGGCTGTCTGCAAAACCCACTCACCGATCGGCAGAATCAAACCGTTTTCTTCGGCAATGGGAATAAATTGATCGGGGGACAGATAACCTCGACCCTGGCGATTCCATCTCAACAAAGCCTCGGCGCCAATCAGGGAACCACTGGTTGCATCAACCTGTGGCTGCAGGAACAGCTCAAAGCCGTTTTCTGCGAGCGCACCTCTTAACCCGCCCTCGATTTCCAGCCGCTCCCTGGCCTCATCCTGCAACGCCTGCGAGTAAAGTTTGACACCGTTCTGTTTGTTTTCAAACGGACACGTCACGGCGGACAGAGCTCTCTGCACCAGACGTCTTGCATCCGCAGCGTCGGTCGGATAAAACGCCACGCCCATGCATAACACGGGGAAAAAGTCATGACCTTCGAATTTTACGGGTTTACTGAGCTCTGCGTTTAATTGTGGCAGTAGCTTTTGCATAAAGGACTGTTCATGACGACAGCGCTGGGAGAGAAGCAGCCTGTCCTCACCAAACCGGGCAACCGAGTCGCCGGGAGAAAGCAGATTTGCGATGCGCTCTGCCATAATTTTGAACAGGACATCACCCACGTGGTAGTCAAAATTGTCGACAATCTGCTTGAAATTTCGTATTTCCAGAACGATGACAGCCACAAGATCCCCGCTGTCCTCCAGCAAGGTGAAGAGTTCATGTAATTGTGCTTCAAACTTGAAACGATTCGGCAGGTTGGTGCGCCGATCAAAATTCGAAAGAAAATTCAGGCTCATCTCAGCATGATCCCGCTGCCGTTCGCTTTCGATCGCTTTACCTGTCTGGGCATAAAGTTTACGCCCCAGCAGACAGACACCGATCAGACCAACCAGCCAGAGCGATGCGAAGAGAGCGACCGTCAACACGTTATGCTGCCAATGGCCTGAAAAAAATGACTCAAAAGGAATTGAGATGCTGAGGCCGCCACGAATGTCACCCAGACTGTAGCCCTGGTCAGCGTGACACTTCAGGCAGACCGCCTCAACATGAAATGGCCGCAGAACTCTGACATAAGACTGACTTCCGGTGTTGACAATTTCACTGACCATCTCACTGCCCTCTGCGAGCTGCAGCAGCGCCGTTCGTTCCCACGGATCAGGAGCGTTGTCCGGGTTCAAAAACTTGAGGCTGGTGATTTTGCTGATGGTTCCACCAAGGCGGTTGTCCTGCTCAAAGGCCAGGCGGGTCATGTACGAGGGGTTGACCAGGGTCAGATGGCGGCCGTCAACGGTTTCGAGATCCCGGTCTGGAAGGAACTCAAGATGAGGGTTGGGAGGCAAGGCCGCACTGACAGGGGCATAGACGCCACCATGACTTGCCACCCAGTCCCGATAGAGGATATCGCGCTCCAGCATGGTCGTGGCCCGGGTCTGCGCGCGTTTTACCGCTTGTTGATAATCGTCACGTAAATGAGAGACGAGCGTGGCAGCGCAGGCAAGCGACCAGATGACACCGATCAGGAGGAGATATCGTTTTATGAAAGGAATATTCATCAAATTATGCCGATTGTACCATTGTGCCCCGTGAGGTGCACGGTTCCTGCAAAACGGCCAAAGGCAGCGGGTGCCGCTGAGTTGGAGGGTTATTCACCCGGACTGCTGATTCGCATGGCCCGCTGGCGGCGCATCAGCACCGTCCCGTCACCGCTGTTAAAGATCACCTTCCTCCCCTGATGACCACCGAGGTCACTGCTGACAATCGGAATACCGAGAGACTCCAGGGTCTCGATGGCAAATTCAACATTCCGTTGCCCGACAGCCAGCAGACCTTCGGTTTTCTCCCACATGGAAGCACCGCCAAACACCTTGGCAATCAATTTGTCACCCGGACTGGAGCAGGCTCGCACCTTCTCGAGCAACTTGGTGATCGCGACATTGCCGTATTTGGGGGTCGGTAAACCCTCACCGTTCCAGAGCGGCAGCAGGTAATGGTTGATACCGCCCAACTGCGCAGTCTGGTTCCACAGACAGACCGAAACACACGACCCGAGAACCGTGGTCACCAGGTGTGGTTGCCGATGCACAAAGATTGTGCCCGGATAAAGATAGTGGCGCCTCGGTGTGACTGTTTCCGGCGCTAGCGTTGTCTGGTTCATTAAGTCTTTCAGAAGCTTTCCAGTTCGCCGTCGGTTTCATCAAAAAGGAAAAAATTACCTTCCGCGGCATAGACAACCACATCCACATCAGGCCTTGGCAAGGTCAGGACAAAACGACTGCCCTGCATCCGGTTGGCTGTCCAGGTCGAGAGTTCCCTTCGAGCAGTTCAGCAAGCGACCAGCAGATACTCAACCCCAGGCCATGACCACGATGCCCCTTGGTGGTGCCCGCCTCAAGCTGTTTGAAGCGATCAAAAATCACTTCCTGGTCAACGGCAGCGATGCCGGGGCCATTATCCCTGACAGTGGTCGTCAAGCCGGACTTGTCTCTCTGCAATTTCGATATTGATCGTGCCACCGTCATGCATTGAATTCAACGGCGTTGCCCAACAGGTTGATCAGGATGATTTCGAATTTCTGCGCATCGGTGGGGAAGATCAGGTCGTCTGGAATCGACGTCTCAACCTTGATCTTTTTTTCAGAGATACGATAAGCCAGTTTGTCGAGGCAACTCTTCAGGACACCACCGATCTCCACCATGGCGTACGCCGGCTCGGCCTCGCCTGCTTCCAGTTCTGCCGCCATAAAAACGTTCTGCAGCTGGTAATCGAGGTTGAATGCTTCAGCATAGATCATGCGAATCGTTTTCTTGCAAACCTCAGGGTCGCACGCCCGATCAAAGAACTGACCTGACAATCCCATGATGGCCGAGAGCGGATTATTGATTTCATTGCGGATATTGGAAAGAAAATGGCTTTTCAGAGCCTCCGAATCCTGGAGTTTCTCGTTCATCGACTCAAGCTTGCGCGTCATCGCCCGCATATCGTTCGAGAGCGTTGATTGTTTGACTCAAAACGCTGGCGGATTTCCTCGATCAATTCTTCATCGGTCGGTTTTTTCATCATTTTGTTCCCGTATTGAATGATGGATCAATTGCGTGAACGACAGATCCGCATTGTTTCACCGGCCAGACTCATCCAGCGGCAATATTTTAGTCGACACCGCCCAGCTTGATCGCCTCTTGCGGCATACCAAAGACCACACAACTCTCCTCATCCTGCGCCAGGTTGACAGCCCCGGCATTTTTCATTTCCAGCATACCGCGCGCACCATCATCGCCCATGCCGGTCATGATGACACCGGTGGCGTTGACCCCCGCATAACGGGCAACAGAACGAAACAGCACGTCAACCGAAGGCCGATGACGGCAGACCAGCGGGCCGTCCTTGATCTGCACATAGTAGCGGGTCCCGCTGCGTTTCAGCATCATGTGCATGTTGCCCGGCGCGATCAGGGCATGTCCGGGGATCACCGTGTCACCATCGGCCGCCTCCTTGACGGAGATCCGGCAAATGCCGTTCAGCCGTTTGGCAAAGGCCGCGGTAAAATGCTGCGGCATGTGCTGCACGATCACGATTCCAGGTGCATCGTAGGGCAGACTCTGCAGAAAAACCCGCAAAGCCTCTGTGCCACCGGTTGAGGCGCCTACGGCGATGACCTTTTCGGTCGTCTGGAAATTTTCGCTGAACTTGGGCTGGCTCAGCATGACATCGGCGGTCAGCTTCGGCTCAGGCTCATTGACCAGACTGGAAAGCCGCCGCACCCGTGCGCGCGCCGCAGCCTTGACCGCGTCGCAGATCAACACGTGGCTATCTTCAAGAAACTGCTTGGCACCCATTCTCGGTTTATTGATGATTTCAACGGCTCCATACTGCAGAGCCTTCATGGTCACTTCGGCGCCCTTTTCCGTCAGGCTCGAGCACATGACAACCGGAATCGGATCCTGGGCCATGATCTGCTTGAGAAAAGACAGCCCATCCATACGCGGCATCTCGACATCGAGCGTAATGACATCGGGACGCTGTTTGCGGATCTTGATCAGCGGCAATCAGCGGGTCCGCAGCCGTTGCCATCACCTCTATGGCAGGATCAGACAGAGAGGATCTCTGTGAGCGCCTGCCGGACAACTGCTGAGTCATCAACGATCAGGACACGAATCGGTTCAGCCATAACAAATCCCCAGAGGAGCAACTCTCCCCGGTATCACAGAAAAAGGAACAAACAGACGAAAGCGGCGATTCTCCGCAATCAACTCAACACTGGACAAGAACGCGGTGATCGTCTTCGGATGAAGGGTTGCTGTCACACATGGCGATGGCACAGAGTTGTGACGTGTCAGTATACACAAATTCCGGCCCTGGAGCTCTTTCACCCGTTAAAACATCAAGACAACTCCTGACAGGAGCACTCTGCTGCTGACAGACTACAACGAACGTGCCAACTGACACATTGAGGAGGATTTTTTTGTCGCTGCAGGTTGGTTGGCAAAACGGCGAATATACAGGTGCCACGAGGTTCTCATCAGGACGTGCTTTCTCCTGCAAGAGGCAACCACATGATCACGGTTGTGCCCCTGCCCGGCTCGCTGTGATAAGTCACACCACCACCGTGCCCCTCCATGATGTTCTTGATGATCGGCACGCCCAGACCAACACCGAAGTTCTTGGTACTGAACATCGGCTCGAAGATCCGGGCCAGAACCTCTTCAGTCATACCTGGCCCGTTGTCACGAACCCGGATTTCACAGCGGGAGCCGACAACCGTGGTCTGGATTTCCAGGGTTTTGTTCTCCGTATCGACCTCATCCAGGGCCTGCAGGGCATTGGTAATGACATTGACCATCACCCTGCGCAGTCGCTCCGGATCGATCAGGACTGTCGCTTGCGAAGCCAGCTGCCAATGACACTGGACGTCAGCCGGGAAAACCAGTTCATCCAGAAGTTCCGCCAGCCATGTGTCAATGAACTGAGGGGCCATTTCGATCTTGCGCTGACGTGAAAAATCGAGGAGATCGCTGATGATACTGTCACATCGCTCTACATTTCGTTCCGCCAGCATCAAAGGTCTTGCAAGATGCTCGTGTTTGCCATCGCTCAATGACTCTTTGAGCAGGTAGAGGGCATTGGCGACAGTTCCGAGAGGATTACGGATTTCGTGGCTGACCGTTGCCGTCAGCTGTCCAAGAACGGCCAGCCGGCCCTTTTGAACCAACTCTTCCTGAACCGATTTCAACTGTTCAGTGCGCTCGTTGACCAGTACTTCCAGATGAGTTCGGTACTTTTCAAGCTCTTTCTCGACAGCGATTCGCTTCGAAACATCCTGAACCATCGAAATGACGCCGATGATGCCGCCGGAGAGATCCCGCATCGGCGTATTCGTCCATTCGCAGGTGATGGTTTTGCCACCCTTGGTCAAATTGTCATTCACGCTATGGGCAGACTGGTCGCCACTCACCATCCGGGACCAGAGAGACTCGAGATCTTGCCGTGTTGCTTCTGGAACGATGAGACCGTAAGGGCTGCGATCAAGCATTTCAGGCTCAGAAAAACCGAAGATCGCCTCGGCCGCCGGGTTCCACATCCTCACCGTGAAATCCATCGTCCAGAGGATGCAACCGAGCGGCATGCGATTGAGCAACAGCGACAGACGCTCATTCACTTCACGAAGCCTGTCGGCGGCCATCTTGCGTTCCGAGATATCACGAACGGCAGCCAGAATCCGGTTCTGATCACCGATCATTGCGCTGCGCAGACTGATTTCGCTCCAGAAGACCTGCCCCGTCAACTTGCGAGAGCGCCATTCGAAGCGAGTACTCCCATTTTTCATCGCCTCCTGCATTTTCAGCCTGGCTTCATCATATGAGTAAGGGCTCTCTCCCAGGCTGAAATCATCAATTCCACTCGTCAGGGCTTTCTCGTAGGGACATTCGAACATCGTCAGCATCGCCTGGTTGACATCGACAATTCGCCCGGTCTCTGCATCGTGAATAAAGAAAGCATCACTGCTGGAGTTGAAGATCTCGCGGTAGTTCTGTTCACTGCGCACCAGTTCCTCGACAAGCTCTTTCTGGGTGGTGACATCGATCATGACTCCAAGCAGGCGCACCGGTCGATCGTTCTCCACAACAACAGTCACCAGGTCACGAATCCAGACTGTTTTGCCATTGGCGGCGATCATCCGGTATTCGAAATCGTGGTCCTCATGTTTTTCCGACATGAGCTGACAGTAGGCCCTGGCCTGGGCCAGGTCCTCGGTATGCACCTTGCTCTCCCAGAATGTTTCCTGACCGTACCAATCCTTAAGCGGATAGCCAAGCATAGACCTCTGCCTGCCTGCTGACAAACAGGAAGCGGAACGAGGGGTATTCCATTTCCCAGACAATGCCATCAATGGAATTCACCAGGTCGCGGAAGCGCTGTTCGCTGGTCACAATCGATTCTTCGCGGACCTTGATGGCACGCGACATGTGATTGATCTGTCCGGCCAAAGTATCGATCTCTGCAAATCCCGACGGCGCGAGATTCAAATCATAATGGCCATCGGCGATTTGCCCGGCACCGGCACCAAG
Source organism: uncultured delta proteobacterium (assembly GCA_963707155.1). GTDB lineage: Bacteria > Desulfobacterota > Desulfuromonadia > Desulfuromonadales > BM103 > M0040. Next base: position 12,482 of record CAVPPD010000033.1, read on the forward strand.
GGCGTTCAAGGGCTGCATAAGGCGCCGGACATTCAAAAGAGCGATGAGGCCCGCAAGAGCAACTGCAACCGTCATAAAGCCGATCAGCAGATGACGCATACGAGCAATCGGCGCCAGCACTTCCTGCATATCGAGACCGACCCAGACAACCCACCCCGGGGTAGGAACGAGTGTGGCACTTTCCAGATAATGTCGTGTGCCCTGTTTGAACTCCAGGGTTGTCTCATGACCTTTCATGGCACTGATGACGGCGGGGTGATCACCGAAGTTGACACGCTGCATGGCCATGTTAACGACATTATGCGCGACCAGGGTCCCCCGGTCATCGACGATCGAAACCTCTACGCCACCGTTCACCGAATATTTCTGCAACAACTTCCCCAGGCTGCTGAGACGGATATTACCCAGCAGAAAGCCTCTGCCAGCGGGCATCCCAAGGGTGACAGACGGTTCCCCGGTGACAAGCGAGACGAAGGTATTGCTCCAGACCGGCCCCTTTATTTCCTCACCCGCCTGGAATATCTGGTGACCTGAATAATCCAGCTGGAGATAATCGTCGCGTCTTAACTGCAACTTTGGCAAGACTCCGAGGTGTGATATCTGGGAAGAGTCATCCAGCAGGTAAATCGACTCAAAAAACTGCGAGTTGCGGACCATCCCCGCGAGAAAATTGTCCACCTGATCAGGTGGGACAACCTTGCCCGAGATCGCCTGCTCGACCTGCCTTAAATCTGAAGTCACCTCCAGAAGGAAGGATTCAATCTCCTCGGAGACGTCTCTGGCCTTCATCATGTTATTGTTCCCGGACACCTGTCAAGCTGATGCTCCGAGAGCAGATGGAGGTTGAGCAGACCGAAGAGAAGGACGGGAACAGCGGCAACCAGGAGGAAGTTTAAAGTTAAAGCACGTTTCAGTGAGGAGATAAAAGGCATTTCAGTTGAAGAGCTCGTTGATCAGAGCAGGTAAAGACCCCGCGTGAAAGACGCTAAAGAGCATTTCAGCGTCATGATTTCAATGTCTGGAAACCTTCGGGAAATCATCGCCAAGCTTATCAATATGACTAAACATCTCTTTAAGCCTGAACGGCTTACGCAGGATATCAACGGCACCGGCCTGACGTGCCCTATCGAGCACAGTGGCCTCACTGAAGCCGGTCATCATGACAACGTGCGCAGATGGGCAGAAAGTGCGAATTTCAGCAAGGCTTTCAACACCACTTTTACCGGGCAGCTTGATGTCCATAAAAGTGATGTCGTAACAGAGATTCTGGAATTTTCTGATCGCCTCTTCACCGGTACGCGCGATATCCACATGGCAGTCACGCACCCCGAGAGCAATCATAAGGCTCTCGGCGAAATCGGGATCGTCTTCGACGATCAATACATTGGTTATTTTATGGACCATAGAAAAAACCCGTAGAGCAGGATGTAAATCCGCAATAACTATATCACAAACCTGATGAGATTCCAGAGCATTAATGTAACAGGTGAATATCGCAATGGATGTAAAGATACAGCTTTTGGGCCATATTTTTCAGGGTCTCCGGATCGCTGTTAAACAGCTTGCTCGCCAGGCCTCTTTTGCATCACAACAGCCTTGATTGGTGTTGATTATCCGGCAACCCATGTTAGGATGACGGACATTGATCAATGATGAGAGGGATGACGTTACACAAAGCCCCGACTTCATTGCAACGGTGCGACGACGCTTCACATTCACGCGGAGGCAACGGTGATGAGTAAAAAAGACCAGGGCTGCTGGAAGCCTGAAAAGCACCCCACTCACATGTGCAAGCTGTACAAAAAAGGCTTGATGATGGAAATCGACCAGCTTTCAAAACAGCCGACAGTGACCTGCGCCAAATGTGGTGCCAGGGCAGACCGCCCTGAAGCGGTCTGCCAGCCAAAACCTCTTTAGCATCGAAGAATACATGCATGTTACCCCGGCCTTGTCTCTCAGGTCGGCAATCAATGGTGCAACAAGTCGAACTTTTTCTAATAACTTTAGTTTGATAGCCTACTGACGTTCCTGATCCTTTTAACAAGCAGGGCCATTTTATGAGCATTTCCCCTAAAAAAGATTTGGTCAGAAATACTCTCGCCATCGTCCTCATCGGAGCACTGCTGGCGGCCTGTTTCTGGATTGTGCGGCCTTTTCTCCCAGCACTGATCTGGGCCAGCATGATCGTCGTCGCCACATGGCCATTACTCATCATTTTTGAGAAGAAACTCCGCGGTCGCCGACCAGCCGTGATGGTGATGATGGGGCTTCTGGTCCTGGTCTTCGTCATCCCTTTCACCCTCGCTGTGGGCACGATTGTTGAGAACGCGCCCCAGATAACCGCCCTGGGTAAAAAATTAACCGTACTGGAAATTCCTCCCCCCCCCAACTGGGTTGTGGAAATCCCCATGGTCGGCAACTCGGCTGATGAAGTCTGGCGAAATGCGGCAACGACAGGCCCTGGAGAACTCGCCAAGCGCCTGGCACCTTACATCGGCAGCATGGGAGGGTGGCTGGTCGCACAGGCCGGCAGTTTCGGCATGGTTCTGCTGCACTTTGTCCTGACTCTGATCTTCACCGCCCTGCTCTACATGAACGGGGAAGACGCAGCCAACATGGTGAAGCGCCTGGCACACAGAATCGCCGATGAAAAGGGTGAAAACGCAGCCATCCTTGCCGCCATGTCTGTCCGGGCGGTCGCCCAGGGAGTCGTGATTACGGCCCTGGTCCAGTCGATTCTGGCCGGCATCGGCCTGGCTGTTGTCAGCGTCCCCTACGTCTCCCTGCTGACAGCCCTCATCTTCATGTTGACGATTGCCCAGATCGGCCCGGGCCCGGTTTTGATTCCGACAATCATCTGGCTGTTCTGGAAGGGCAGCACCGGCTGGGGCATTGCCATGCTGGTCTGGTCCATATTCGTGATGGGTCTGGATGGATTTTTGCGTCCATTCCTGATCCGCCGCAATGCCAACCTGCCACTGCTTCTGATCTTTGCCGGCGTCATCGGTGGCCTGATCGCTTTTGGTGTCATCGGACTCTTCATAGGGCCGGTCATGCTGGCCGTCTGCTACACCCTGATGACCGCGTGGATCAATGAGGATGGGGCAGAGAAAGAGATATCACCTGAGTTGCCGGTGTCGGCCTCCTCTGAGGATTGATTTTTATTGACCCGGCTCTTGTCCCCGTGCACCCCGCATGTTATACCTGCGCCAGATTTAATCTCACGAAGGAGACCGATATGTCCGAAAGTACCAATCCGATTGTCCGCATCACAACCAGCATGGGCGAGATTGTCCTTGAGCTCGACGCCGTCAACGCCCCGATTACCGTTGCCAATTTCCTGGCTTACGCCAACGAAGGCTTTTACGAGGGCACCATTTTCCATCGCGTTATTGACGGCTTCATGATTCAAGGTGGCGGTCTGACCTCCGACATGCGCGACAAAAAGAGCAAAAAAGCCCCGATCAAGAATGAAGCTGACAACGGCCTGAGAAATGACCTCGGCACGGTTGCCATGGCCCGCACCGGGGTTGTCGACAGTGCGACCAGCCAGTTCTTCATTAACGTCGGCGACAACAACTTTCTCAATCACACCGCGCCGACCGCGCAAGGCTTCGGCTATGCCGTCTTCGGCAAGGTCACCGATGGCATGGAGACGGTCAACGCCATTCGCCAGGTCAGAACAGGCAACAGCGGCTTGCATCAGGACGTCCCCGTCGAAACGATTACCATCGAAAAGGTGACCGTCGAAAGTTAACAAGTTCTCAGCGCACGAGGTGTCTGCTATAATGCGGCCATGGCACCTCGCGCGCTGATCAGATGGCTGTCAGGCTGTTACTACGGCCTCAAGCTCTTTCCCTTCCGCAAGGAACGTCGGGAGCGTCTGCGTAACGGTCGGCAGAAGGGTTTCGTCGGCGTCCAGATCGACGGTCTGGCCTTTCCCTATCTCCAGCAAGCCCTCGATCGAGGGTACCTCCCCCACCTTGAGCGCTACCTGCGTCGAGGTCATAAGCTGGTCGAGTATCGTGCCGGCCTGCCAAGCACCACGCCCGCGGCTCAATCAACGTTTTTTTACGGAACCGACCACGGTATTCCGGCCTTCCGCTGGTTTGACAAGGAGACCGGGCAAGTGATCTCCTGCAACGATCCGGACCACGTGCAACACTTTCGAGAAAAACTCTTCGCCGGGGAAAAGGGTTTATTGTCGGGCGGGGCGTCCTATTCGAACATTCTGGATGGCGATGCGGAACGCAGCATCTTCACTGTTTCATCTCCTCACCCACAGACACTCTTCGGTCGCATCGGCGGCATTCGCATTGTCCTGCTGCTGTTGGTCAACCCCCTGCGGACCTGCCGCATGTTTTTCGCAACGTTTATTGAATTCTGGGCCAACCGTAAAGACGAGTGGCATCTTCGTCGCAAAAAAAAATGGCACACCCGGGAAGGCCTGTTCCCGCTCATCCGAATTTTCTGCAACGTCATCCTGAGGGAGATGCAGACGTTCGGCGTGATTGCCGAGATCTATGCCGGCACACCGCGCATTTACACCACCTACAGCGGCTACGACGAGATCGCCCACCATTTTGGCCCGGACTCCTGGCCGGCGTTGAAAAACCTGCAGTACATTGATCGTCGCATCGGTGAAATCATTCGCGCAGCGGATCATGTCCCCGGTGCGGATTATCTTCTGGTCATCCTCTCCGACCATGGCCAGACCCCCGGCTATCCGTTCCAGAACCGCTTCGGTGCGACAATCGGCGAAGCGATCAGCGCTTTTCTGCGCGACAACCAGACCGCTACCGTCTTGTCCGGTACCCTCGAATCCACCAGGGCGCAGTTCGGTTACCTGCAAGACGAACTGGATGCCAGGCCGAAAAGCTGGCGCCATCGACTCTATCGCAGGACCAAGGACCACCTGCAGAAGAAAATTCATGCCCTGGTACCGGAAACACTGAAAATAGACCTGGAAGGCGGCGTGGTCATCACCTATTCCAGCAGTCTGGCACACCTCTATATCACCGGCTCAACAGCTCCTCTCAACTGGCGGGAGGTTGAACTGGCGCAACCGTTACTGTTGCGTTTTTTGCAGAAGCATAAGGGGATCGGTTTCGTTCTGGCCCGGGGAGAGCAGGCCGGAGAGTTGATGATCTTCCATCGACACGGCAAGGTTTGCGTGACGGCCAACCCGCGTTTCCAGCAACACGAGCTGACCTTTCTCAGGCCATACGGTGCGCCCTATGATGTCCTCGAAGAGTTGTACCATTTCGGGCTGGGTGTCCGTTGCGGCGATCTCGTCCTGTTCGGGGCTCTTGATAAGGAAGGCATCGCCTGTTTTGACGACCAGCTTGGCGGGCATGGCTCCGTAGGAGGCGAGCAGTCCCGGCCGTTTATCATTCTTCCCCTCGGTCATCCGGTCCTGGCAAAAGGAAGACTCAGCGGTTACAAATTCCTCTACAACGACATCTTCCGAGCCCAGGTCGGCGAAGACCCTCCGGAACAGGAAGAACCACCTCCGAATACAGCCCAACGGGATATGCAGCGTCAACTGCTCGAATCAGATTTTTTCCTGCACGACTGAGACCACGTACTTGAGATAGTTCCCTTCAGGAAAACTGGCCGTAAAGGGGAAATCATCCGCCTGGCCGGAGACGCTGACGACCTGCAGTTGCCTGCCAACCGCCAGGCTGCCCTTCCGCAGCTCCTTCAGGTAATCGTCCAGGGACATCTTCTGCAGATTAGAGGACGTCACCAGTAGCCCTCCGGGGGGCAGCAGGCGGAGTGATTTCTGCACCAGATCTGCGGTCCCTCCGCTGGTTGAGAAGCGGCTCTTGCGAGTCGTCGAGAAGCTCGGCGGGTCCATGAGAATGATGTCGAAAAAACGCCCCGACCTGGCCATGCGGTCAAGCTCAACGAAACAGTCACCTGTCAGAAACTCGTGGCCCTCGGTTGTCATGTCGTTGAGACGGAAATTTTCACACGCCCAGTCCAGGTAGCGACCGGCAGCATCGACGCTGGTCACCTGCACGGCACCGCCGGCGGCCGCAGCAACCGAGAAGGCTCCGGTATAAGCAAACAGGTTAAGAACGCGGCACCCCGCGGCCTGGCGGCGAAACTCGAGGCGGTTTTGACGCTGGTCGTGAAACAGCCCGGTGTGGAGATCTTTAATCAGGTCAATGCGGTAGATGAGCCCGTTCTCGCGCACGGTCAGATTGTTCGGCGCGTCCTGCCCGGCCAGCAAACGCCCCTGGGGAGGACGAGCCTTTTTCCCGGCGGCAATCTTGCGGGTCTCCTGCGGACGATACTTGGCATAAATCCCCCTCGGTGCGTAAACCTCCTGCAAAGCACTCGCAAGCAGCTGAAGATATCCTTCCCAGGCCTGGGTGTAATACTGCACCATCAGGAAGTCACCGTAACGGTCCACTGTCAGACCGGGGAGATGGTCTCCCTCGGCGTTCACCAACCTTGCGACCGTGGTATCCCCGTAGTTGAGCCAGTTCCGGCTCTTGCGAGCCTGTTCCAGGCGCTTCACCAGCCAGTAACGGTCCAACGCAATGACCTGTGCCGACAGGCGTCTGGCGACGATTCGGGAATCCGGGTCATAGAGCGCCGTGCCCATTGAGTCTCCGGCCTCTGAAACCAGTTCGAGCAGGCGACCCGGCGCCGCCTTTGGCCAGCGTGAGGTGTAACGATCGGCGATCACCCAGGGGTGGCCAAGATTGAGCATCCGCACGGTTTCGGAACCGATCACGCAACGAAGGGGTGTGGTCTTGTTTGAAGTCATGGTCAGAGCCCTGAAAATAGAGATTACGAGGTCAAAGATGCCAGCAACAGTCCGTGATAAGAGAAGAGTCCCTGTTCCTGATCATGGTGCATATGGTCATCGTAAGCAGGTATACACCCTACCCTAAAAAGAGCAAAAGCAAAACCATTCCGAAGCGTAATCGACTATGTTAATATTCGCCTCATCCACAGGAGGTCCTTATGCAGCAGGCAGGCCAAAGCAAAGGTTCGCAGCATATCGAACAGCTCATGCAGCAGCTGGAACCCGATTCGGAACGCTACCAGGTGCTCGCAACAGCCAAACAGTTCAAATCGTCCTGGGTTGAGCTCGGTGAATGGCTGGCCAAGGTCAGCAACAGTCAAAAATTTTCCGAGTGGGGTTTCACATCGTTCGAAGACTACTGCACCAGGGAAGTTCGCATCCGTCGACAGACGGCTGAAAAGCTGCTGCTGGCGTTTCGCTTTCTTGAGCGTCGAGAGCCAGGGCTTCTCGAACGTAAAGAAGGACGCCCTCTGCCGGACTACCGTTCAGTGGATCTGCTGCGCAAGGCGGACGAGGAGCAGCATTTCAGCATGGAGGAATATGGTGAGTTACGTCAGGCTGTCATTGAAGACGAACGCAATCATCCGGCGATCGCCAGGCAGTTCCGTGATCTGGCTCACAGTCACAAGCCCGACGAGAAGGCGATCCATCAACACCGGAACGCCCTGATGGCGGCAAAGCGCCTGTTGACCAGCCTGCAGGACATTCCGGACGTGCCGCCCGAGATGTCCCAGGCCGTGTTGAGCCTGATTGGATTTCTGGAGGAGAAATAGGGACTGTCCCCGCATGGGGACTGTCCCAGGAATGTTGCAGCTGCAAACTCATAGGGACAGTCCCCGCTTGCGGGGACAGTCCCCGTGTTGCCTGGTCCCTGTCAGCTGAGAGATTTAGAGAATCTCAACCAGCTCGACTTCGAACGTCAGGTCTTCACCGGCCAGCGGATGATTCGCGTCGAGGGTCACTTCGGCATCATCCACCTCGATCACCGTGACAATCATCCCTTCATCGTCGTCGTTGACGAGTTCAAGGTCATCACCGATCATCGGGTTCATGTCGGCCGGGAACTGGCTACGAGGAACAGTGGAAATCATCTCCACGTCATAGGCACCAAACGCATCGGCCGCCAGGATGGTGAGGGTCTTTTTGTCTCCGGGTGACATACCAACCAGGGCCTCTTCGATCTGCGGAAAAAACTCTTCTGCGCCGACCTCCAGTTCCATCGGTCCGCCTCCGCTTCCGCAGCCACAATCGTCGTGATCGCTGCTGCAGTCGTGATCGTCACAACCACAGTCATCATCGGTACACTCCTCTTTTTCATAAGTCGTATCGAAGAGTGTGCCGTCTGCCAGAGTGCCGTTAAAATTAATTTTGACCCGGTCGCCCGGTTTCACTTGTTTAATCGCCTGTGCCATGAGCCTTCCTTTCCCTTAAACGGGTTTGATGAAAAATTTGCGCACTGTTATCACAAGCCATACAGGAAAACAAGCGCACACATCAGGGGCGAGAGAATTCTTCGATACGACTTTCAGAGTGTGATCGGTAGAGCGCGAAAAATCAGCGCGAGGGCAATCGTGCCACCGACGCAGAGAGAGATGTAGAGAATGAGCACCCGCGGCTTGAACATGGAGATAAAGACCGCCATGACAGGCAGCGCCGTCACCGGGCCGCCGACCAGCATGGCGATACCGGCCCCCTTGGCCAGCGGGATGACCTGCCCCGGGTCGGGGAGATAAAAGCCGAAGAGCATCGACGCCGCGGTGACCTGCGGCAAATGCAGCGGTATCGCCGCCAGGGTCAGGGTAAAGATCGGCAGGATCCCCTGCCCTTCGAGCAGCCCGGTAATCCAGCCGTTGGGAATAAACAGCAGGGCCACGACTTCGATGACCAGGCCGATCAGGACAAACTTGCTGATTTTCAGGCTGCCCTCCCAGAATCGCGCCAGAAACACCAGGAACTTGTTGTGGGTACAGCGATCGACCCGGTGCGAGAGTTGCTGTCCACACTCGCAGCGCAACTCTTCGACAGGATAGTCAGGGTCGTGAAAATCGCCCTGAGGCAGTGCTTTACGGAAGATATCTTCTTCGGCGAAACCATTTTTACGCAGGAAATGGGTCACGTAGCCGGCAAACAGCCCGAGCAATCACGGCACAGATCAGGACGGTCAGCCGCCCAATTGGTGCCCAACATCCCGGAGAGCATGGTAAAAGACGCCGGACTCATCAGGGGCGATGTCACCAGCAGCGCCATGGCCGGGGCCAGCGGCAGATCCGGCGACCAGCAGCGAGATGACCAGCGGCAGGGTCGCGCAGGCACAGAGTGGACTGGCAACACCGAGCAGCGTCGCCATCGGGATGGCCAGGACACCGTAGTGTGTCAGGGCCTTGCGTATCTTGACATGCCATTTGAGGGTACGGATGACAGCTTCGAAAAAAACACCAAGCGCCAGATAAGGCAGAATATAGAGGAACTCTTCGCCAATCCCTTTGGCGAGTTCAAGCAGCATATTTGGAAAATCGTTCATCGATCAATCCCGCGAGAGGTCAGGTTTCTGTCTGGGGATCAGACACAGGACAGCTTTCTGACCTGCGTACTGCCCTATTATCGAACACATGGAGGCCAAACAGCACAGCTCCCGTATTCTAGCAAGAGCCGTTCCCAATTCAGGGGGAAGAGAGTCAAATCTTTTTGAAAAAACCAGGGTGACCGTCTTCAGGTGCCGTAACGCAGAGGATGAATGTTCAGATTCATCTTGCCAAGAGTGATTCTATGCATTAAAACCTCCCCAACAATCGAGTTTTATTATCAGAGGGTTCATTTCCTGACAAGCTTTTTCCAAAACTGATGTTATAATCGGTTGTCAATTAAAGAGGAGTGAGTAATGACGCGTGAATTTAAAAACAGGGTCAGGGAACAGTTCGGCCGTGCCGCTGATGGCTACATCCACGACAAGGGTTTCTGCCACTGGCGACGACCTCGAGACGATGGTGCGCCTGCTACAGCCGATGCCTGATGACAACATGCTCGATGTCGCCTGCGGTGGTGGCCACACAGCTCTGCGCTTCTCGCCGCTGGTACGCAGCGTGGTCGCCTCGGACCTGACCATGGTCATGCTGAAAAAGGCCCAGGAACATATCAGTGAAGAAGGCGGCGTCGACAATATCACCTTTCGTGAAGCAGACGCCGAAGACCTGCCCTTTCCCGCCGGCGCTTTCACTCTGTTGACCTGTCGCGTCGCGCCCCATCATTTCCCTGATGTTGCCACGGGCACTCAGTGAGTTTCATCGCGTGTTGCGCCGTGGCGGCCGGATTGCCATCGTCGATACACAGCTCCCCGATGACCCGGAGATTGCCGAGTGGTACCAGACCATGGAGAAGATGCGCGACCCGACACATATCCAGGCCTATACCGAAGAAGCCTGGCGAGAGATGATTCAGGAGGCGGGATTCATCCTGCATGAGACCGGCGATCATCCCGAAGACACACGATTTCCCGACCTGGGCCAAGCGCGCAGGCCTGAAGCGGAACGAAATCACTGAACTCAATAAGTTTTTCGTGGAGGCTCCGGAAAAGGTTCAGGACTACTTCCAGATCGAAACCTTCGCCGGCGAGGTTGAAGCCTACACGGATCGCAAGGTTTTGATTTATGCCAGCAGGCCACCGAAGAAGTAGCTCAACACAAAATTCTACGACACGAACATTAAGGCGCCCCCTGATCCGGGGCGCCTTTTCACTTGTGGCCTTGGGGGTGACCGGCCTTGCAATCAGGAAACAAGTCTGATTCTTTTGTGTTATTCTGTCAGCACCCTGAACTACAAAAGAGGTGAAAGAATGACCTTGTACCTTGTCGGCAAACTCCGGATCATCCTGTCTTTTTCGCTCCTGCTTTTAATGCCTGCCAGCATGGCGCTGGCACTGGATGTCCAGGCCCTGATCCGCGAGGTTGAACAACAATACAACGGCTCGTCCTCCCATGCCCGAACCATCATGCAGGTCAAAACAGCCCATTGGGAGCGGACCCTGGAAATGGAGGCCTGGTCGCTGCAGCGCGATTATTTCCTGGTGCGCATCCTCGAACCTGCCAAGGAACGGAACGTTGCCACACTCAAACGCCATCGGGAAGTCTGGAATTATCTGCCCAAGGTCGATCGGGTCATCAAGGTTCCACCCTCGATGATGGGCGGCAGCTGGATGGGCAGCCACATCACCAATGACGACCTGGTCAAAGCCAACCATATTGACGAGGACTATGAGCTCAGACTGATCGAGGAGACAGAAAGCCATTTTGTCGTTGAATGCCTTCCCAAAGCTGAAGCCGCAGTCGTATGGGGAAAAATCGTCTACCAGATTCGCAAACAGCCCAGGGTGCCCGACCAGGTCGACTATTATGATGAGGAGATGGTCCGTGTCCGCGAAATGCACTTCGATGATGTGCAACAGATTGGTGATCGAATCGTGCCTTTGCGACTCACGGTCATCCCGCTGGAGAAGCCGGATGAAATGACCACCCTCCTGTACCGGGACCTGGTTTACGACCTGCCCCTGGATGAGACTTTCTTCTCACTGCGTAATCTCGAAAAACGTTGAGTATGCTGCTGACCCTGGCCTTCCGCAATCTCTGGCGCAACCGCAGGCGCACCCTGCTGACCCTCTCGGCGATGGTGGTTTCGGCCGCATTGCTGATCCTTGCCCTTGGCGTCTTCTCCGGGATGTTCAAGGACATGCTGGCCTCGGCAACCGAGCAGTATTACGGTCACCTGGTTATTGCCCATCCCGAATACCACCTGCGCCGCGACCTGTTTGCCAACCTTCCTGAAGACACGGCTGATCATCCAGCGATAAAGGGAGAGGCTGAAATTATAGGTCAATCACCCCGGCTGCGCAGTTTCGGCCTGCTTTCTCGCCCTGACACCAGTCAACCGGTCGAGGCGCTCGGCATCATTCCCGATCTCGAGCAGCAGGTGACCTCACTGCAGCGTCAATTGAGTGCAGGCCATTACCCCCGGCACGGCGAGGACAACGGTGCCCTGATCGGCCAGGGTCTTGCGAACAAAATGAAGCTGAAGCCGGGAGACGAACTGGTTTTCGTGACCCAGGCAGCCGACGGCTCTATCGGCAACGACTTACTGGTCGTCAGTGGTATTTTCGCCACAGGCGACAGCCGACATGACAACAGCCTGGTGCTGGTGCCATTGCCGTGGCTGCAGGAGCTTCTGGTCCTGCCCGGACGCATCCATGAGATTGCCATGGTGGTTGCCGATCCTATGGCCGCAGCACAGGTTGCCGACCGACTGACTCCACACCTTCCGGTCGAGATGAAGGTTCTTGACTGGGGTGACCTGTTGCCGGAGATGCGAGAAGTGATTGCGGCTTACGATGTCAGCCGCATGATTATTGTGACCATACTCTACCTGGCCACCGGGCTGGGCATCCTGAACACCTTTTTCATGTCGGTGATGGAGCGGACCCGTGAGTTCGGCATTCTCATGGCACAGGGGATGCGACCCTGGACCATACGAGGGCTGGTCCTGCTGGAGACTTTGTTTCTTGGTCTCATCGCACTGGCGATCGGCCTGTTCTGTGGCGCCGTCATGACACTTTACATGCAGCAGGTTGGCATCGACCTCTCTGCGTATATCACCCCGGTCACTTATGCCGGCGGCACCATCCTGCCTCGCCTGCACGCAGTTTTCGAAGCGGGTAACTTTCTGGTACCCGCCGGGATGCTGTTACTCGTCAGCCTCTTTGCGGGGTTTCTGCCAGCCAACCGGGCGGCACGCCTCGACCCTGTCGCCGCGGTACGCGAGGAGTGATGATGGACTATCTGCTGCTGGCCTGGAAAAACCTCTGGCGCAACCGGCGACGCACCATCATCACACTGGCGGCGATCGCTTTCAGTATCATGCTGGTGCAGGCACTGCACAACCTCTCGGCTGGTGTCTATGCAGGCATGGTTGACAGTGGCGTCAAGGCCGGTTCCGGCCACATAGCGGTTTATCGACAGGACTACCTTGAGAGCCGTGAAGAGACACTCCATTTCAACGACCACAACCTGGTCCACGAAATCAAGGCGATTGAAGGCGTCGAGCAGGTTTTGCCACGAATCTACATTCCCGCGCTGGCGCAATCGAGCAGGGAGAGCCGGGGGATCATGCTGATCGGAGTGGACCCCCGCAGCGAGAGGCAGGTCAACCCTTTCCTCAGAGCACTTGCCGAAGACGAGATGGTTCGCTCCACCAATTCACGCGACGCTGTCATCGGAGCCCGTCTGCTCAACGAACTTCAGCTCAAGCCGGGCCAGAAGTTTGTCGTCACCGCACAGCACCGGGACGGGACTTTAAACAGCGAGCTGCTGCATGTGCGCGGCGTGGTCAGTTCAGGCATGAAGGATATCGATGGCTCACTGATTCTGATCGGTCGAGAACGGGCCGCCCAGCTCATCGGCAGTCCTGGTTCCGTACATGAGTTAGCCATCATTCTGTCCACCCGCGGTGACGAAAAGGCTGTGTACGGTCAAGTGACAGGGTTGCTTGCTGATCATCCCGGCATCGAGGCTGTTCACTGGGAACGCGCCATGCCGAACCTGGCGAATGCGATCAAGCTTGATTACGCCAGTCAGAAATTCATTTTCCTGATTATCCTGCTGATTGTCACGATCGGCGTGATCAACACCCTGCTGATGTCGGTCATGGAGCGCATGCGCGAGTTCGGCGTCATTCTGGCCCTTGGCAGCAAGCCAATGACGCTGCGCGGCATGATCATGCTGGAGGCGCTTTCACTGGGGTTGCTCGCGGCCACCATCGGCTCGTTACTGGGCACTCTGGCCACCTGGTACCTGGTCTCGGTCGGCATCGACCTGGCAGCGCTGGTGCCCGAGACACTTGAGTTTGGTGGTGTTGTTTTCGACCCGGTCATGCGGGCAAGCTGGAATCCGCTCTGGATGATTCAGATCGCCCTCTACGTGGTTTGCCTGACACTTTTGGCAGCGCTGTACCCGGCAATCAAAGCGGGCCGCATCACCCCGGTGGAGGGAATGCGACATCATTAGGAATCGGTTCAACAGCAAAGACTCTCGGCGAAGGCAGCAGGGGTTATGGCATTGATTACGTTAAAGAATGTGTCCAAGGTTTATCGGCTTGGCAACCAGGAGATTCCGGCCTTGACGGACTTGTCTCTTTCCTTTGATGCGGGCGAGTTTGCAGTCCTGGCGGGACCCTCCGGAAGCGGCAAGACCACGGCACTGAACCTGATCGGCTGCCTGGACCGACCAACCAGTGGAAGCGTGGTGGTCAGCGACCTCGAACTTGGCACGGCGAGCCCCAGGGAACTTGCCGATTTCCGTCTGCAACATATTGGTTTCATCTTTCAGTCGTACAACCTGATCCCGGTTCTGACCGCTGCGGAGAATGCCGAGTTCACCCTGATGCTGCAGAAGGTGCCGAAACGACTCCGACGGGAGAGAGTCTCCAGGATTTTTGCAGACCTCGGTATCGACGGCCTGGAACATCGGCGCCCATCGGATCTCTCCGGAGGGCAGCAACAGAGGGTCGCGATCGCCAGGGCCATGGCGGCGGACCCGCATGTCATTCTCGCCGACGAACCGACGGCCAACCTCGATTCACATACAGCCGAAGAGCTTCTGAGCCTGATGCGTCAGCTCAACCATGACAAGGGCACAACCTTCATCTTCAGCTCCCATGACGACCGGGTCATTTCCCAGGCAAAGCGGGTCCTTCGACTCGAGGACGGTCGTCTTACCGAGGATTCCGGCAATATCACATGACGAGTGCGTGCCTGAAAACACTGATGCCTTTCGCCACGGCGCTCCTGTGTTTGAGCTATCTGCTCATTTCGACATCTTATGCGAGCACTTCGTCTCCGGAGTGGAGCGGCTCTTTCAAATCCCTGAACCTTCACGGCGAGGAAGCACCTGCCGATCTCTTCTCCGAGTACCAGCTCTCCAGCAATCGGGCGCGCCTCAACATGGACTGGCAGGCCGCCAGCAGCTTGAAACTTGAAGCTGCCCTCGACTATCAATATCTCTGGAGCAACCAGTCTGACGACTTTATCCGGACCGCCAACAATAACAACCGCCACCTGGACATGGACAAGAGCTGGCAGCACGGCGATCATGGCCGCAGCTATCTGCAGGTCGACCGGCTCAGTCTGCAATGGCACATCGGAGCCCTGGACGCAACCATCGGTCGCCAGGCCATCGGTTTCGGGCGTATTCTCATCTATTCTCCCCTCGATGTGATCGCACCCTTCGCTCCTGACGCGATCGACACCGAGATTCGTGGCGGCATCGACGCCCTGCACACGGTCTTCAACTACGGACTCGATGGACAGCTGGGGACAATCGCCATCTGGGGGGAAGACTCTCGCGACGACTCCTTTCTGGCAACCTGGTCGGACAATCACGCCGGCGTGGACATGCTGATGATCGGTGGCCGCCTGCGCGGACACAACATGTTCGGCGCCGGACTGGCTGGCAGTATCGGCACTCTCGGGTTGAAGGGCGAGTTCAGTCTCCACGAAGGGAGGGATGTCGGTAAAATTGGTGGAGACCTGCACGACTCCTACACTCTGGCCGCCGTTGAAAGCTGGTACCGCTTCGATAGCGGCCTCTCCGTGATCGCTCAATACCTCTATAACGGCCCCGGTGTCGATGACCCGGAGAAGTATCAGCGGGTCATCAGCTCAGCCCCGCTGCAGGAGGGACTGACCTACCTGCTCGGTCGGCACTATCTGATCCTCGCACCCGCTTACGAACTCCATCCACTGGCAACAGCGCAAGGCCTGGTCTTGTACAACCTGAAGGACGACTCGGCCTTGATACGGCCAACCCTTGATCTCAATCTCGCCGACAATCTTTCCCTGCAGCTCTTCTGGACCTGGAATCTTGGCAGGAAGCCTGAAGTCGCTGCCACTCTTTCACTTCCTGAGATACGCAGCGAATTCGGCCTGCGCGGAGACAGTGGCGGCCTCTTCCTCAAGTGGTATTTCTGATTTTATAACTTTAGTTCTACAAAATTTTGTCAAAACGATTGCAGTCAGCCAAACACCTGTTATGCTTACGCAAATGAAGCTTTGAGCTCATTTTAATTACTCAATCCATTGAGGAGGTCTGCCTATGCAGTCTTTGAGAATCGGTTTACTGACAACAATGCTTGTCGCCCTGTGCATGTCAGCCTTGTCACAGGCCGGGCAACGTGAACGCACATTTTATATCTCACCCATGGTCGGTTACCATGCTTTTGAAGGTGACCAGAATACTGACGACTCCATTTCCGGAGGCTTCTCTCTCGGCTACAACATCACCAATCGATGGGCCGCCGAATTTGAGGTCGGTTACACGCCATCGGAAACGGATCAGAAAAACGTTTCGGATGAAGATCTCGACATCTGGACTGTCGGCATGAACGCCCTTTATCACTTCAACCCGGATGGCGCCCTGGTACCCTACGTCCTGGCCGGTTTTGGCGGCATGTACTTTGATGCCGATGGCTTCGAGGAAGACATGGACTACATGATGAACTGGGGCGTTGGCGGCAAGTTTTTCTTCAGCGAGGACGCTGCTTTACGCCTCGATGTCCGGCATGTCGTCGATTTCCACTCCGACCGCGACTGGGACCACGGCGGCGATGACAACATTGATCACAACCTGATCGCCGCCGCCGGTCTCTACTGGCAGTTTGGCGGCACGACCCCACCTCCGCCAGCACCACGTGACACCGATGGTGACGGCATTTACGATGTGCGCGACAAGTGTCCGGACACCCCGCTGGGCATCATGGTCGATGCCGTCGGCTGTCCCCCCGCCCAAAGAAGCACGCCACCCCCGGTTTTTGTCGATGGCGATGACGATGCTGACGGCGTACTCAACAGCCTCGACAAATGCCCGGGCACGGAGAAGGATGTCATCGTCGATGAGAATGGCTGCCCGGTGAAATTCACCATGCAGATTGAGTTCGATTTCAACAAAGCGGAGGTGCGCCCCGAGTACCACGAAAAGTTGCGGGAGGCGGCCGCTTTCATCAACAAGTACCCGGAGACCAGGTTCCTGCTGGCCGGCCACACCGACAGCAATGCAGCCACAGCGCGGGCAGGCAGA
>CAVPPD010000034.1:0-22159 GCA_963707155.1 uncultured delta proteobacterium
TTTGTTGCTTTTAGTTGACTTGCCTTGCAGCAAATCAACGCTTACAAATCATCTCTAACATCTGCTATTTAGTTTTCAAAGACCCGGTTAAACGCTTGATGGCTCCATTGAGCCATGTTGCTTTTTCGTTACCGTTTTGCTTGCAACGAGGGGGGAATCTAACGGAGTTGACGATTAGAGTCAAGGGGTTTTTTCACCTTTTTCTCAAAAAAAACTTACTCCTCCCAACCCACTGTTTTTAGGCGAAAAATAAGAGCGAAAAACGTCTCTTCTCTCTCCAAAGGATTAATCTTCAGGAATTTTATAGCTCCGTCTCTGGTTTATAAATCTTCTCACCGCTCAACTTGATGCCGCCCTGTTAAATCAGTCGGTACACTGAACGACTTGAAACAGTCAGACCTGTTGCGTGCAATGCCCGGAGCAAAATCACACGGCCTCAATGATCGTGTAATTTTTCTTGCCCTTCTGCACCAGGATGTATGCTCCGTTGATCAGGTCCGCCGTGGTCACCAGGTATTCCTGATCAGTCAGCTTGGCCTTGTTCAGGCTGAGCCCATTGCCCTTGATCGTACGACGCAGCTCACCTTTGGAAGGAAAAACCTCCGTCTCGGTAGCAAGCAGCTCCACAACCGGCACACCAGCCTCGAATTTGGTGCGTTCGACCTCATAAGTCGCCACCCCCTCAAAGACCGCAAGGAAGGTCGCCTTGTCCAGCTTTGCCAGACTTTCTGTGGTGGCGTTACCAAAAAGAATCTCCGAAGCTTCCACGGCCTTGCTGTATTCGTCGTCATCGTGGACCATGCAGGTGACTTCTTGTGCCAGACGCTTCTGCAATGGCCGCAGGTGTGGGGCCGCCTCCTGTTCTCTGACCAACGCGGCCACTTCTTCCCTGCTTAAGAGCGTGAAGATCTTGATATACTTCTCGGCGTCGGCATCGGAGACATTGAGCCAGAACTGGAAGAATTTATAGGGTGTGGTCAGCTTCGGGTCGAGCCAGACGTTGCCGCTTTCCGTTTTGCCGAATTTGCCACCGTCGGCCTTGGTGATCAGCGGACAGGTCAGGGCAAAGGCTTCACCGCCTTCCTTGCGGCGGATCAGCTCAGTTCCTGTCAAGATGTTCCCCCATTGGTCGGATCCGCCCATCTGCAGTTTGCAGTTCTTCTCCCGGTACAAGTGAAGAAAATCGGTTCCCTGAACCAGCTGATAGGAAAATTCGGTGAAGGACAAGCCCATCTTGGCCTCTTCGCCCAGGCGTTTCTTGACGCTGTCCTTGGCCATCATGTAATTGACCGTAATATGCTTGCCGATATCGCGAATAAAATCGAGGAAGCTGAAATTTTTCATCCAGTCGTAATTATTGACCAACTCGGCGGCATTGGTGGCCTCCGACTCGAAAATCGAGGAACTTCGCCAACTGCTTTTTCAGGCAGGCCTCGTTATGACGCAGGGTCTGTTCATCGAGCAGATTCCGCTCCGCAGACTTCCCCGACGGATCACCGATCATGCCAGTCGCCCCACCGACAAGCGCGATCGGCTTGTGTCCAGCGAGCTGGAAGTGCTTGAGCATCATGACGCTGACCAGGTGACCGATATGCAGAGAGTCGGCGGTCGGGTCGATGCCTACGTAGGCCGAGGTCATTTCTTTTTGCAGTTGTTCTTCCGTCCCGGGCGTGATGTCGTGGATCATGCCACGCCAGGTCAATTCTTCGACAAAGTTCATTTTCAATCCCAGCTCTTCAGTCTGTACGGGTTCATTCTCCACCTGTGATTGCCTTGGCAGACAGGCGGACATCACAATTGCCCAATATCATGCTCTGCTCTCTGCAGGACGAGTCCTAACCTACAACCTGAACACGCTCTATTCCAGTCGCCCTACCGGTCGATTCATCGATTGAGACGACGACACCGCAAAGGACCGGATCCTTTTTGGCAATTTCATAGCGAACCGGCATCTGGGTTATGAATCGCTGAATCGACAGCTCCTTGCGAATCCCGATCACAGAATCGCGCGCACCGGACATACCGACGTCACTGATAAACGCTGTCCCTCCAGGAAGGACCCTCTCATCAGCGGTTTGCACATGGGTGTGAGTGCCGACGACGGCGCTGACCCGGCCATCGAGGTAGGCGCCCAGGGCACCCTTTTCACTGGTCGCCTCGGCATGGAAATCGACAAAGACAATTTTTTGCTTTGGACCAAGTTCTTTTAAAAGAGCGTCGGCCTTGCGAAACGGGCAATCCAGGTTACCCATGAAAACCCGCCCTTCCAGGTTAATGACAGCAACAGCAATACCGGCGGCGGTCTGAAAAACGCCAACGCCACGGCCCGGCGTTCCTTCGGGATAATTCGCCGGACGCAATAGCGCAGGCTCCTGGTCCAGACAGACCAGCCCGTCCCGTTTGTCCCAGACATGGTTACCCGTGGTCATGACATCAATACCCATGTCAAACAGTTCAGCAACAACGTCAACCGTCAAGCCGAAACCTGCGGCGGCATTTTCGCCGTTGGCAACAACCAGGTCAATCATATGGCGGTCAATCAGGCGAGGCAGTTCCTCACAAACAATCTGACGGCCGGGCCGTCCAACAATGTCACCGATAAAGAGTATTTTCAAAGCAACTCCAAGTCACAGAAGTAAGGAGGTCAAGACAGGAAACGGGGAGACGGCTCAAACCGTCTCCCCAGTTTCCTGGATATATGGACGGCATTTATTTCGCGTAATCAGTCGCCCTGGTCTCGCGAATAACATTCACCCGGATCTGCCCTGGGTAAGTCATCTCACCCTCTATTTTGCGAGCGATGTCCTTGGCCAGAACATGCGAGTAATCATCTGAAACGATTTCACTGGAGACCATGACCCGGACTTCACGTCCCGCCTGAATTGCGTAGCATGATGTGACACCATTAAACGAGGTGCCAATGCGTTCAAGATCTGACAAACGCTTAACATAGGTTTCCAGCATTTCGCGTCGGGCACCAGGTCGGGCACCCGACAACGCATCCGCAGCTTGAACCAGGATAGCCAGGATCGTCTCCGGCTTCTCATCCTCGTGGTGAGCGGCAATTGCGTGAACGATCTCAGCAGACTCGCCATATTTCCTCGCCAGGTCGCCGCCGATGACCGCGTGAGAACCTTCTATTTCATGATCGACAGCCTTACCAATATCGTGCAGCAGTCCGGCGCGCTTTGCCTGTTTGACGTCGATGCCCAGCTCAGAAGCCATGATGCCGCAAAGGAACGAGACCTCGAGTGAGTGCTGCAGAACATTCTGACCATAAGAGGTGCGGTAGCGCAGACGCCCTACCAACTTGACAATCTCAGGGTGGATACCGTGGACACCGACATCGAAGGTGGCCTGTTCACCCGCCTCACGGATCGTCCCGTCCACCTCCTGCTCGGCCTTTTTAACCACCTCCTCAATACGCGAGGGATGAATGCGGCCATCGGCAATCAGGCGTTCAAGAGAGAGCCGCGCAACTTCTCGGCGAACAGGGTTGAAGCCGGAGATAATAACGGCTTCAGGGGTGTCATCGATAATCAGGTCAATACCGGTTGCGGCCTCAATGGCACGGATATTTCGGCCCTCTCGACCGATAATCCGGCCTTTCATTTCGTCGCTTGGCAACGCCACGGAGTTGATGGTTTTTTCAGCGACGTAATCGCCGGCGTAGCGCTGGATTGTCAGCGACAGAATCTTCTTGGCTTTTTTATCCGCAGACTCCTTCGCTTCGTCCTCAATCTGCTTGATCAGCTTGGCGGCATCGTGACGCGCCTCACTCTCCATAGAAGCCAGCAGTTGTCGCCGCGCCTCTTCAGAGGTGATCCCGGAGATTTTCTCCAGCAAAACTCTCTGCTCGGCAACCAGGTTGTCAACTTCCTCGGTACGCTTTTGCAGGTTTCGTTCGCGATCCTGAAATGACTGCTCACGACGGGACAGGTCTTGATCCCTGTCATCCGCTTGAGCGACTTTTCGATCGAGGTTTTCTTCCTTCTGGACCAGACGTTTTTCCTGCGACTGAAGCTCTTTGCGAGCCTCACGAACTTCATCTTCCCAATCAGCCTTTGCCTTAAACACGACATCTTTGGACTGGATTTCCGCTTCCTTGCGGATTGTGTCTGCCTCTTTTTTCGCGATTTCAACAATTTGTGCAGCTTCTCGCTCAGCGTTGGCCAGTTTTGATCCCGAAGACTTGGCGCGCATAATCGCACCAATGAATCCACCAACGACCAGGCCTGCGAGTAGTAACAATATCATTTCTGTATTCAAAGCCGTCACCTCCTTAATTGGCATTATTTTTCAAGTGACGCCCTCAGCTGCGATGGCAGCCATCAGGCGTTAAAATCAAGCGTTCGACTTTCTGTTATCAGCACGGAAAGCTTCTGATCATATTCTGCACACGGCAAGCCCGCAAGCAGTTGAGAGTCATAAGCAAAACCGACTTTAGTACAATCTGTCCGGCAGGCCGACAGCGCCCGGTCATAGAAACCTCGACCGTAACCGAGGCGGTGGCCGACTTCATCGAAAGCCACCCCGGGAACAACGACCAGGTCAAGTTCCTCAGCGGCCACCGACCTGTTGCCCTGCGGCTCCAGCACTCCATAGGCGCCGGAGGCTAACTCCTCCAGGGCTTGGATTTCAACAAACTCGAGATCCTCGCCCTTGATACGTGGGTAAACCAGAGTCTTACCGACCTCAAGGGCCTGTCTTGCGACTGTATCCGTAAGAACCTCATTATGAATAGCGCTGTACAGGGCCAGACAGCCTGCACGACGAAAACCACTCCGAGCAAAGAAACCGCTGCTGTATTTCCACACTGGGACCAATGCAAGCTTCGAGGGGACGTGCTCTGCGTTCGGCCAGTAACCGGGCTCTTATGGGGCGTTTCGGCATGAGTAGAGATCCCGTGGATCGAGATCTCCGAACGGCAGGTTTCAGATAGGCGGTGGGTATATTACGACGTAAAGCAGCGACATCAAATCGTTATGACCGAGATCTCCGCATGCAGCAGTCTCTGGCTTGATTAAGCCTTTGATTATACTGACAAAAAATCTCTACAGACCCTGAACTCATAATTATGATGCGACCCGTTGTACGTCGTCTTTTTTAAACGTCCATAAATGGACGGTAATACCTTATGACCACTCTATCGTGAAATCTCCGTGCGGAGACAAATTGTTAATCAACCTCACCCTGGCAATGTTGTCATGCAGCAGAGACTACCCCAAGGCTGTTTCTATCTTTTCGATCAGTTGGCTCAGGCGTTGAGCTTCCTCCCTTGAGCCGGTGGAGGAGGTCTCGTCGGCGAGATGTGCCGCCGAAACGTTCAGCAAAGCCAGGATTGCCGCCTGCAGAGAATCGACAGCGCGACCGCTCGAAGTCACTTGCGAGATCTGGTCCTCGACGAACCTGGCGACCCGACGGACCTGCTCCGGGGGAGCATCACTCTTGAGATTGAACTGCTGACCAAGAATGGAGACCTGGACGCTTTGTTTCACGGGCCCTTCCCTTCCAGGTGTTCCAGCTTGAGCAACAACTTGTCAAGCTCATCGCAAACCCTGGAACGATCTTGAATCAAACGCTCACATTCCACGCTGAGCTCCTGATTACGATCTTGCAACTTGACGCGTTCAGTCAACAACTGATCAACCAGTTTTTCCAAACGCGCAATCGCTTCCAAAGCCACCGAGAGCTCCCCCTGTTAATACTCGTTATCAGCCTAGGCCAATGGACGCAAAAAGTCAAGCGATCTCAATTGTTAGCAAAGAGTGCTGCAACAAATTCATCAGCATCGAAGGGACGCAGGTCGGCGACCCCTTCGCCGACACCGATCAAACGTATCGGCAGGTCGAGCTGCGAACTGATCGCGACCACAATGCCACCCTTGGCGGTGCCATCCAGCTTGGTCAGGGCAACACAGGAAACATCCACGGCTGACTGAAAAGTACGGGCTTGAATAAGTGCATTCTGCCCCGTGGTCGCATCGAGCACCAGCAGGGTCTCGTGGGGGGCACCCGGGATCTCCCGGTCAACGACCCTGCGCACTTTTTTGAGTTCTTCCATCAGGTTGACCTTGGTGTGCAACCGGCCGGCGGTATCGAGTATCAGGACGTCGGCATGACGCGCAACAGCGGCTTTGGCCGAATCAAAAGCCACCGCCGCGGGATCTGAGCCCTCTGCATGGCGCACGACTTCCGCACCCGATCTCTCACCCCAGGCCTCGAGCTGTTCAGCTGCAGCCGCACGGAACGTATCTCCTGCGCCGAGCACGACTTTCTTCCCCTGATCAGTAAATTGCTTTGCTAACTTGCCAATGGTCGTTGTCTTGCCGACGCCGTTGACACCGACGACCATGATCACCAGAGGACCATGCTCGGGTGCGGGCCACTCGGCAGGGGAGGTTTTCAGCCGGGCGCGGATTTCCTCACCAAGGACTGCATGCAGTTGTCCAGGCTCGCCCGGATCGATTTCCTTAAGCCTTCCAGTCAGAGCCTTAACCAGATCCTGGGTCGTCTGCATGCCGAAATCCGCGGTAATGAGTATTTCTTCCATCTCTTCGAGGAACTCATCCCCAAGACGAGCATGGCTGCCGAGAAGATCATCCATTCTCCCGATCAGTGAGCTGCGGGTCTTGGCGAGCCCCTGACGCATACGCTGATAGAGGCTGGCGGGTTCTTCTGCAACAACCTCTTCGTCATAAGCCGGAGCTTCGGCCAATGCAGGGTCTGAAATCGACGGTCCTTCTTCAGCAGGCGAATCGGCGTCTGCAATCTGGAGCTCACTCTCCTTCAGCTCTGCCCCGTCCAATTCTGCTTCGGCCAACTCTGCGCCGGCGTCCGAATCATCGGCAACAAGATCTTCGCTCGCCTCGCTCGCCTTTTTCCGTACCCGCAGGTTTCTCTTCAGGAGGGCGACAACAACACCGAGAGAAACAAAAGTTAAAACAAGGTAGATCAGCGCCAGGGCGGCCATCGGCCCATCCTCGGCAGGCACACCCGCAGTCACCAGAAAATCTGCAATTTTACTCAACCAAAGTTCGAAATCCATGACAAATCCTAAATCGCAGCGACAAGGCGGTAAGGTCATAAAGCCGCAAGGTTAAACCCTTACGGCCTTGAAGCGCACGTCCTTAATGTTTATATAATTTCCCGGTAAAGCGCCTGAATGCAACGCCGGGCCTCCAGCAATGCCCGGCCCAGCATATCCGAACGGTCCAGAGTCAGGACCAGGTAATAATCACTGGTAACAGGCAGGATCAGGGTTTGTGCCTGTTTCGTGGTGATAACGATTTCTTTGAGATTGTCATCTCCGAGGCGATCAATCACATCACGCATGCTGTGAAGGATCACCCCCTTATGAGCACCGATCACCTTAAGGTCGTAGTCATCCATGATACCGACCTGGTCGACAGCCTCACCTTCCCAGTCGGCGACGATTGCACCCTGGGCACCTGGGACCCGTTCTATCAGGGCATTCAGTAAAGGTTTGAAAGGCACGGTTCAGGCAACCTCTTTCATACACACCGACACAAGTTTGGAGACACCGGGCTCTTCCATGGTAATTCCATAGAGGTTGTCGGCAATTTCCATTGTTCGTTTGTTGTGAGTGATGATAATAAATTGGGAGGTTTCGGCCATGGTCGCGACGATATCGTTGAAGCGGCCGATGTTGGCGTCATCCAGCGGCGCATCGACCTCATCGAGCAGACAGAAAGGTGATGGCTTGATCTGGAAGATGGAGAAGATCATGGCAACGGCCGTCAACGCCTTCTCCCCGCCAGACAACAAGGTGACATTCTGCAGCTTCTTTCCCGGTGGCTGTGCAACCACCTCGATCCCGGTCTCCAGGAGGTCGTTTTCATCGGTCAGGCGCAATTCGGCCTGGCCACCGTTGAACAATTGCGGGAAAAGCTCGCGGAACTTGGCATTGATTAGGTCAAAGGTCTCCCGGAAGCGCTTGCGGGTGGTGCGGTTGATCTTGGCGATGGCCGACTGCAACCCTTCCAGGGATTGATTTAAATCTTCCTGCTGTGCGGTCAGGAAGGTGTAGCGCTCCTCAAGTTCCTGGTACTCATCGATAGCCATCAGGTTGACCTCGCCGATATCGTCGATACGGTTTTGCAGATAATCGCGACGCTCGGTGGCGGAGCCTTCATCAAAGGACTCATCATATTTTGCGGCGACGTCCGGATCAGACAGGTCGATCCGGTAGCGGTCATGAAATGCCTGCCGCATGTGTTCCATTTCCAGCTCCAGTTCGCGACTCTGCATTTGCCTGGCAGACAGCTCGTCACGCAAGTGCTGAGCTTTGGCGCGAAGCTGTCTGAGCTCCGTTTCCCGGCGCTCGATATCCTGGCGGCTCGCTTCGAAGCGCTCCCGCAAACCGGTGAGTGTACTCTCCTGTTCCACGCGTTTGTGGTAAAGGACCTCCATCTCGACCTTGAGGTCTTCAGCTTCTGTGCGCAGGGTCGCCTGTCTGGCAACAGCATCCACGGTTTCCTGATTGAGCGTCACCTGTCGTTGGCGTAATTCTGCGCGCAAGTCACTCAACCGGCCCAGGGCGCTGCGGCTACTTTCTTCCCGTTCACGCAAACCTGCCAGGCTGACCTTCAGACTGGTCACTCCCTGACGGGCCTCACTGGCCTGTTCACGCAGACTCTGCACTTCTTCCTGCAAGCGGGTGACCAGCGTCTCCAAGGCACGTTTCTCGCCTTCGCTCGAGACACGGCTGCTGGACGAGGTCTGCAAGGTTCGCTGCAGAGTCTCACGCTCTTCGTGAAGCTGCTCCTCTTCAAGGCTGAGAACCTCTATACGCTCCTGAAGGCGGGAACTCTCCTGCTGCATCCCGTCAAGATCCTTCTGGTTATCAACAACGCGAATGTCCTGCTGATGCAGGGCTTGCTCCGTTTGGCGCAAAGCAGTCTCTGTTGTCTGTGATTCCAGACGTAAAGCCTCGCGACGTTGATTGAGCCCGGAGACTTCAGAGTCCAGGCTTTTAACCTGTTTTTGCAACTCTTTCATCTCCCGCTTCTTGTGCAGAAGCCCCTGGTCAAGGACCTGGCGGCCGCCACCAGTCACTTCTCCCCGATGCGTGAGGACGTGACCCTCTTCCGTGACCAGGGTGATACCGAAGGGCAGCTTCTGCGTAAAATATCCGGCCAGGTCATCGACCAAATAGACCCCGGAGAAAAGGCGGGTGACGGCATCCTGAAAACCGGCACGACTTTGCAGGAGCCCCAGAAGAGGTTGACTCCCGGGAACCACTGGAGCCTCTGAAGACGGGCACTCCGGCAAGAGGAAAGTGCAACGGCCCTCATGGTCGCGCAGGAAGTTCAGCGCCTGCTGAGCATCCTTCAGGGTGTCGGGCAGCAGCGCCTGTACACGCTCGCCAAGAACGGCTTCAAGTGCCGCCTCGTAACGGACGGGGACGTCGAGAATATCCGCGACCAGCCCCTTCATGCGCGCCTTGTGGTGTTCATCGGAAAAGAGCGTCTTGACGCCACGCCCATAGCCTTCGAGGTTGTGCTCGAGCTGCTGCAGGGACTCGAGGCGTGAACGCTGTCGGCTAAATTCCTCACGCCGTTGCAGCAATTCATTTTCGACCTGCTCCAGCTGATCCCTGAGCTTGAGCTGACACTCTTGCAGGCTGTGCTTTTTCTGAACCAGATCAGCGCGCTCTTTTTCAATGATTTCGAGAGTGCTGGTCAGGTCACTGCTGCTGTGTTGCAGACGATCAAGCTGGCCGGTGACAGTGACCGCTTCGTGACGATTTCGCTCAGTCACGTCTGCAAGGACTGCGAGTCGCCGATCGGCCTCTTCCTGCTGACTGCTCATCCGGGTCAGTTCAGCAAGCAGGAGATACAGCTTCTGGCGGGCCTGGTCCAGTTGGCGCCCCAGGTTATCCTCCTGCTCGCTCAAGTCAAGCAGCATGCCTTCACTTTCCGCCAGGCGGATTTCTTCCTCCGCAAAAACTCGACTCTGCTCCTGTTGAGCCTGGCGTAAAGACTCCTCCTCCTGATCGGCAGAGTGCAGGCGACGTGCAATTTCGGCCAACTCCAGCGTGACTCTCTCCTGCTGGCGTTCGAGGGTTTCAAACTCTTTGTTGCCGAATTCGATCCGCCCCTCGATTCGCTGAATCTCGCTGCTGAGATGAAACACTCCGGTCTGGCCCTGCGTGGTTTCCTTTTCACACTCGACATGCTTTAAACGGGCCTGCTCCAAATCAAGATCGGCCTGTTCAAGTTGTCGCACCATGGCATCAACCTGCCCGGTCTGCTCTTTAGCCGTACCGCCGACCTGGTCAGATTTTTCTTTCAGCGCCGCATATTGACGCAGACCAAACTGCAGTTCAAGCTCGCGCATCTCTTCCCGAAAACTCCGGAAGCGTTCTGCGCGCTGGGCCTGTCTTTTCAGACTGTTCATCTGCCGTCGCACTTCGCTGACGATATCACCGAGGCGCAGCAGGTTCTGGCGGGTCGCCTCGATTTTGCGCAAAGCGGTTTTTTTGCGTGCCTTGAATTTGGTGACACCAGCGGCTTCTTCTATCAGGCTGCGGCGGTCCTCCGGCTTGGCATTAATGATCATGCCGATCTTGCCCTGTTCAATAATTGAATAGGCGCGGTTACCAACACCGGTGTCCATGAACAGTTCGGAGATATCCAATAGTCGGCAGGGGGTTTTGTTCAGCAGGTATTCGCTCTCACCATTGCGGTAGAGACGTCTTGTGATCTGGATCTCGGAGTATTCTCTGAAAGCAGCAGGGGCCAGACCTGAGACGTTGTCCATAATCAGGGTCACCTCGGCCATGCCGAGTGGCTTGCGGCTCTCGCTGCCACCGAAGATAACGTCTTCCATCAATTTACCGCGCAGGTAACGGGCGTTCTGTTCACCCATCACCCAGCGGATCGCATCGACAACATTGCTCTTGCCGCAGCCGTTCGGGCCGACAATCGATGTGATGCCGTCCTCGAAGCCCAGCACGGTGCGCTCGACAAAAGACTTAAAACCTGTGATTTCAATGCGCTTTATTTTCATAGGAGATCAGGCATCAAACTGGCGGCTGACCGGTCTGAATCCTCAGCAGAAGTAGCCGGTGATGTTAGCAAGCTCTGGCAATGCTGTAAAGGAGATTTAATGCATGATGAGCCGTCTCTTTTTGCCGCCCAAACGGTTGCTCTGGAAAGCGGTTCCATCTATGCTGTAGCAATGACAACAACTGAATGGAAAGTCAATCAGCGTGAGCACGGCCTGCCCCTGCTGGAAGCTCTGTCTCTACGGGTCCCGGCGGCTCCAAGCGCTTTTTTGAGGCAGCTCTGCAAGAAACACCGGGTCACTGTGAACGATAGACAAGGCGAAGCAGGAGACCTGGTCAGCACAGGCGAAACAATCGCCGTCAAGGCCTCTCAACGCTGGCAGGAGCTGTTGGAGCAATCGCGCATTCAACCCGGGCAGGTCCTTTACGAAGATGTGCAGTGTATCGTCATCCACAAACCCGCAGGGCTTGCGATCCACCGCGCCCATGGGCATGAGGACAACCTGTTGTGGCAAGTGCAGGATTTTTTGCGTCTGCGAGGTGAAACCTTTCAAGTCGCACCCATCCAGCGCCTGGATATTGGCACATCGGGAGCGGCCCTGTTCGGCAAGGGACACGCGGCTATTGGCAGGCTGGGGCAGATGATCATGGCCGGCGATGCAACCAAACGATACCTGGCCCTGATTGGAGCCTGCGTCACCACGCCAGGAGAGCTGAGCTCTGCTGTCCCTGCCAAGGGGAGCAACAAAGAAGCGTTGACCAGGTACCGTCCGGTCGCCGCTCTCAATGACCACACCCTCCTCGAACTGGAGCTGGTGACTGGCAGACGTCATCAGATCCGCTATCAACTGGCAAAAGTCGGCTGGCCGATTCACGGTGACGGGCGCTACCGCGGCAAAGCCATCAACGGCCTGGACCGGCCCTTCCTGCATTGTCACCGCTTGTCTTTCCCGCATCCCGAGACAGGACAAGCCATAGAGATCACTTGCCCGCTGCCGACACGTTTACGGGTACTCCTCGAGAACCTTGGCTTTGCACCTGACTCGCTGCAGCCTGACCCGGCATCGTTCATGACCAGCGCCACCCACTGAGCCAAGGGGCAGAACCGGCAAAGGAGTGGAGAAATATCTGCCCCATACGAGACAAATGCCGCTATAATGTGCGCACTTCATTAACCTTACGATCTAACCCCAAGGCTCTTAAGGGGTAGACTTAACGACTTGGCAAATGGCTTCCCACCCCGACATGTCATCAATAGACCCGCAACAGAGGAGAGAACTCCACAGGCGTACCGCGACGCGCACCGTTCTGCTGTACATGGCCTTTGCAGGGCTGTGGATCTACTCTTCCGACACGATCCTGGCATTATTTGTCAAAGACCCGACCCTGCTGACCCAGGCGCAGACCATCAAGGGCGGACTCTTTGTCGTTGTCACTGCGACCCTGCTTTACCTCTACCTGAGACATTGTCTTCGGATCTTGAGCGATCGGGAAGAATCGCTTGAGAGGGATCGAGACAAGGCCCAGCGAGAGATCCGTGATCGCATCAACCAACTCAGCACCTTGTTCGATTCGATGAACGCGGTTGTCTACGTTTCAGACCTTGAGAGCTATGAGCTGCTCTATGTCAATCGTTTTGCCGCAGAGTCTTTCGGCCGAAACTGGAGAGGTCGCAAATGTTACGATTATCTGCAGGACAACATTGGCCAACCGTGTGATTTCTGCACGAATCAACAACTGATCAATCATGGCGAATCGGGAGATTCGGTCATATGGGAATTTCAGAACACCAAGAACCGGCGCTGGTACGAATGTTTCGACAAGGCCATTCCCTGGACAGATGGCCGCCTGGTAAGACTTGAAGTTGCCCTGGACATCACCGAGCGTAAAGAGCTCGAGAAGATAAAGGACGAACTTCTCTCTTCCGTGAGCCACGAGATGCGTACCCCCCTGACAGCTATCAACGGATTTGCCGAACTGCTTGTAGACGACCAGGAAATTCCCGAGCCACAGAGACGCCATATCGAGATCATTTATCAGGAAGGCGAAAAGCTTAACGCGCTCGTCAACAGGTTCCTCGACATTCGACGTCTGAAAACAAATCGGTCACGGATTAATTATGAGCAGCTGCCTGTCCATGATCTGTTGAAAAAAGCACTCGATGGATGTCGTGACCGTAAGGAGCATCATAACGTCCAGGTTGAATCTCCAGCAGGTTTAACCGTCTATGGCAACCGCCAGGAGCTCACCCAGGTCATCACCCAGCTTCTGGACAATGCCTGCCGCTATTCACCCAAAGGAGGAACAATCTCTCTCTCCTCTCTTTTGATCGGCAAAGACATCTCGATTTGTGTCAGCGATCAGGGCATCGGTATCCCGCAACATGAATTGGAGGCAATCTTCAAGCCATTCCACAGGCTTGACACTGGTGACCGGAGGAGTACATCCGGGGTTGGCCTTGGCCTGAGCGTCGCCAGAGAGATTATTACTTTGCACGGTGGCAGGATACAGGTCGAAAGCACTCCGGGGCGGGGCAGTACCTTTACAATCCTGCTCCCCTCTCCGTCCGGCAGTGAGAATCCTGAGAGCGGGATTCATCCCGGTAGCACCCCATCATGACAGAGCAACACCAGACCGGGACATCGTTCAAACGTCTTCTGCTCGGTTTCATACTGACAACGCTTGCCCTGATGATCGCATGGGTCAGCTATTTTCTCTTCACTCTCGATCTCAACAATTACAGGCAGGAAATGGAGGACCAGCTCGCCTCCCTGCTGTCATCTCCCGTGCACATCGGCACCCTGCATTACAATTTTCACGAGACCAACCTGGCGCTGCATGTTGCCAACCTGGAGATCGGCAACGAGAATTCTCTTCTGCAAGTCAACGCGCCTGACATCATGATCAACCTGCAATGGAGAGGGTTGTTTGAACGCGACTTCAGGTTCAGCAAGATCAGCGTCACTCAACCACAGGTCTGGGTCAGGCCCTGGATCGAGAGACAATCCGCCATCGGTGATCAACCGCAGGAAACCATTTACGAAGAGCTTGAATCTGACCTGCTGGAGAGTATCAGCATCGACCGCCTGGAAATCATTGCCGGCAGCGTAGGGATCAAGCCCCCTCCCGACCTTCCCGGGCAGACGATCGACTTGGGTAAAATCAATGGCGAGTTATCTGTCCAGAGCCTGACTCGTACGGTTCGGTTCGCTCTGCAAGGTGAACTCATCATCCCCGAACATCAGGGAGAGAGCCCATGGCAGTTACAGGGCAGGAGTTCTCTGGAATTACGCCGTGACAGAGGGGTTGTACCACAGATCAACCTCGAATTGAGTTTACAGAAGCTGGATCTCGGCGCAGTCAGAAGTTATTTCAGCGACTATCTGACGGATTTTTCCATCAAGGGGAGCGGTGATCTGCAGCTTCATCTCGAAGAGACCCCCGATGGCCGCACTGAGTTCCAGGCTGAGTTGTCTTCGAAGCAGATAGAGCTGTCGCCTTCCCCGGCCTATGGACGCCCCATCATCCTCAGAAAAATTCTGCTGGGCGGACAGCTGCAAATGCATGGGGAGCAACCGGGCATCGAAAACGTCTCCGTGGAGATCGACAGCTCACGCCTTGCGGGCCGTATCGGCTGGTCTGCAGATGGACAACCTTTCGCGACCCGGGTCACTCTTCTTGACAGCAGAATGACAATAGCGCAGCTCACGCCATGGCTCCCCGACAACACGGAGACATGGCGATCACTCCGACGAGGTCTCGGCAACCAGGGCGCCGTTGCCGTGAAGCAGGTCGACTTCACCCTCTCCGAAAGCGAGGAGTCACAGCTGGAGTGGCGGCTTGACAGCTTCAGCGGCGAGCTCGAGCAGGTGACCTGGGACCTGGAGACAGCACCGGCCATGGAGCTCATCTCACTGCCTTTAAACTATGCAAAGAGGCTCTGGCAGCTCAAGCATGGCAGGATTCAGTGGGGGTCCCTGCCGTTAACGCTCAATGGAGCCGGAAAATATCACGAAGGCAAGATTGTCCTGGCCTCGCTCGATTTCGGCGGCAAAGCCGATCCTGAAGCACTCCTGAAAGAATGGCAGGTTCCACAACACTCACTCTTGACAAAAGGCAGCATTGATTTCAGCGGGCACCTTGAGGGCCCCCTCGATCAGCTCAACCTGGATCTGCAGGCGGACCTGTCTCAATTTCATCTCGTTCACCCGTCCGGGTGGTCGATTGCTCCCGGCGCGGATGACAACTTGTCCCTGCACGCGACCTTGTCGCCCCAGAAAATCAGTCTTGACCATGGTGCCATGACCTGGTCCGTTGTGAAGGGGCACATTTCAGGAGCTGTCTCTCCGGAGGATTTGGGTCACTGGACTGCCGATGCATTTCTGCAGGCGAACGATCTTGGCAGGCTGGCCGAGGTCGTGCCCTTTCTTGAAGAGCTGCAACTTCACGGTCAGGCAGATATAAGTTTCAGACAGGACGGGTCGTTGGAAAACACGTCTGCCGGTGGCGACACTGACTTTACGCGACGCCGGTTTACGCCCCACCAGCTACATCGCCGACCTGAGTCAAATAAACGGCCGTGTCCATCTCACCACCACCGGCCTGACCGCTGACAATCTGCGGGTTCACCTGGGCGAGTCCCCCCTCGTGGTTCAGGCCACAGTGGAAAACTTTGCCGACCCACGTCTGCGCCTCAACGTCAGGGCGCCATCCATCCGCGCCGACGAGCTGGTTTTCTCTTCCGGAAAAGCCATCCTTCGCGACATCGACGGCCACCTGGAAATCAACGCTGATGAGCTTATCTTTGAGCCGGTCGATGTCCGTCTGGATGGCGGCACAAAAGCCTCGGTACGGGGCACAATCCCCTTCCACGAGCCATTTGATATCCGGCTCGACATCGCTTCCGAATTCGCCGACATCAGTGAAGTGATCGGGTTATGGACAAACCACTCGGAGGCATCGAAAAAACGCTCCGCCTCCGCGAGAGCTCATTCCGACGGCACTCAACCCAGGGCAAGGGTCACGATCAACGCCTCAGTCAAGAACGGCGATCTCTACGGGATGAGCTTTCATGATGCCACCGGTGTCATCACACCGACACGAGATCAGCTGATTATTCACCCTCTTGACTTCTCGGTTGGTGAAGGCTTCTGCAATGCCCAGGTGCTCACCGACTTTTCAAATGACGGGACGGCCCTGCTGCGTATTTCAGGTCATGCCCAGGACGTCGATGCCCTCGAGGTTTACCGTGAGCTTCTGAAGCAGAAGAATATCGTGCGCGGCAAGCTTCGTGGCGACTTTTACCTGAACGGTGAAATCGGTCCGAACTATCTGCCGACATCCTACGGCAATTTCAGCGTCCAGATCCACGATGGCGTACTGCACCAGTTCCCGTTTCTGAGCAAGGTGTTTTCTTTGTTGAATGTGTCACAGATCTTTGCTTTGCAGCTGCCAGATATGGACGCCAACGGCATGCCGTTTGACCTCCTGACTGCAAATTTTCACCTGGACAAGGGTCTCCTCAAGAGCGAGGATTTGAAAATCCAGAGTGATGCCATGAACCAGTCATACACCGGGCAATTCAACCTGCTGGATCGTGAACTGGACCTGACCCTGGTGATTCACCCACTCGGCACGGTCGACAAGGTCGTCTCACGAATTCCGGTGGCGGGCTGGCTGCTGACCGGAGAAGACAGAGCGTTATTAACCGCGCACTTTGCTGTTCAAGGCAAAGCGGATGACGCTTTTGTCACCCCCCTTCCCCTGGGCACTCTCACGGGGCCGGCCTTCGGTTTTCTCAGACGCGTCCTGAAGCTTCCGGTCAAGCTGATTGAAGATCCACAGATTCTATGGGGTGGGGAAGGGACGAAGGAATAACCGGCGCAAACCACGAAAAGCAAATTCCTATCACTCACCGAACGACGCCTTAGATGAAGGGCTTTAGTCCCCGGGGTGACGGCAATTTATCAACAGTTTCAGACCCACCGGCCAATATCATCCCGTAACCATGGTAGAATGGAAAAATTATCGGGCAGATCAGAATATTTTTGCGCATTCCTCGTCAGGTGACACCATGATCAAGGCGGTATTGGCATCAAGGATGCTGGCAACAACCCTTACCTTGCTGTTTTGGGGAACCCTCGGCGCCGCCATGGCTTCTGGCCAGGTTACCGGTTCATCAGGGGCGGCCGAGCACATTCAGTTGGGGGTCGAGTACTTCAATAAGGGGCATTATCAGCAAGCGCCCCAAGAAAAGTCGGCAGAGGCAGAGCAGAATTACCGATTGGCCGAAAAAGAATTCCGGGCAGCGATCGCCATCGATCCTTCCTGCACGGACGCACACCGGAACCTTGCCCGCACCCTTTATATCCTGCACAATTACTCCGGTGCAGCCGAGGAGTACCGAAATGTCATCGAACAGTCCGAAGACGACCTTGACGCATACGTCAACCTGGCGCTGACACTGATCGAACTGAAAAAGATAGACGAAGCCTTGACCACCCTGGAAACGGCCAAGGCCATGACCACGGACGAAAACTCTCTGGCAGAGTTGGATCAATACCTGGCAAGGCTTCGTGCCTATCAGACGACCGGGGGAAAGTAAATGCGTCTCCTCGCGCTACTGACCCTGTTCCTGTTGCTGACATCCGTCCCCCTGACGGCAGGCAACCCCCATTCTGTCTGCTACAACAGCGAGACAGACAATCTGCTGTGGTTTATCCAAGCCTCGGATACCCACCTGGGTGCCACGGGCACCACACCCGCCACGAATCTCCAGTGGTTAACCGGTCCGGCCAGAGCGATTATCAACCCCAGCTTCATTGTGGTGACGGGGGATCTGACCGATTCCACCGACGGCAACATCCTCGGTTACCCCAACGGCCCCTATCAGTCGGAATGGACCCAGTACCGGGAGATTCTCGACGGCAACGGCATGACCGCGGATTTCTATTTCGACCTCCCCGGCAACCATGACGCTTACAGCGATCCCACCTTCAGCTACTATCTTGCCAACTCCGTGCAGGGACGGGCGACCGGCAGAACGCAGCTTTCCTGGACCCGTAGCGGCCCATGGGGAAAATACCACTTCATCGGAATCAACAGTGCCGACAATACCGGTGCCCCCTTCAGCGTGACCTGGCCCTTCGGCGACAACGCCGGACTCGACAGCAGCGAACTCGCCTTCATCGGCAGTGAACTGAACGCCAACCCCGACGCCGGCCTGACGCTGATTTTCGGCCACCATCCGCTGGTCGCGACCGGCAGCAGCACCGACACCTACCTGCTCTACGGCAAAGATGAACTCCTCAGCCTCATCGACGCTTATGGTGCCTCACTGTACGGCTTTGGCCATACCCATGTCTCGTCGGAGCAGCTCTTCGCGGAGAGCCTCAGCGACGGATTCGCCTATCTCAACGTCGCTTCTTGGCAAAGGCAGCCCCAACCCGTTCAGGGTCGTGGCCATCGACTGCAACGGTCTCTCTTCGGTCACCCGAACGGCCGGCACATGGCCAATGGTCCTGATCACCGCCCCTCGACCGTCGTCTCGGCACGGGACCAACCCTTTTGCCTACCAGGTCCCGGCAGGGACGACAAACCCGGTGCGCGCCCTGGTCTTCGATCCGGCCACGGTCACCACGGTACAGTTCCGGGTCAACGGGGGAAGTTGGCTGCCGATGGCACTGGTCCCTGCAACCCCCGACTCTGGCAAGGGTCATGGAACGCGGCGACGCTGGCCGAAGGGGAGTACACTCTTGAAGTTCAAGCCAGCACCGGCTCGGGTGTTGCGACGGACTCCGTCACGACCTATGTGAAGCCCACGGAAGATAGCGACGGCGACGGCGTGACCAACAGCCTCGACAACTGCCCGCTGCTGGCCAACCAGGCGCAGACGGATACCGATGAAGATGGGCTCGGCGACCTGTGCGACCCCTGTCCGGAGGATACCGCCAACGACAGTGACGGTGATGGCCTCTGCGGCAACGTGGACAACTGCCCGCTGCTGGCCAACGCCACGCAGACGGATACCGATGACGACGGCGTCGGCGACAGCTGCGATGCGGATGCCGACGGCGACGGCTTTGCGGGCACCGAGGACAATTGCCCGCTGCTCGTCAACCCGACGCAGGCCGATACCGACGGGGATGGTCGCGGCGACCTGTGCGACCCCTGCCCGACGGATGCTACCAATGATAGCGATGGTGACGGCCTCTGTGGAATATTGGACAATTGTCCGCTGCTCGCCAACCCGCAGCAGACGGACACCGATGGCGACGGCTTGGGTGACAGCTGCGATGCGGATGTCGATGGCGACGGCTTGGCCGACACCGAGGACAACTGCCCGCTGCTCGTCAACCCGACGCAGACGGATCTCGATGGCGATGGATTAGGCGATCTGTGCGACTCCTGCCCGGCGGATGCCGCCAACGACAGCGACGGAGACGGCATCTGCGGGAACGCCGACAACTGTCCGTTGCTTGCCAACCCGCAGCAGACGGACACCGACGCGGATGGATTCGGCGATCGGTGCGACCCCTGCCCGACCGATGCCGCCAACGACAGCGACGGAGACGGCATCTGCGACGCCTCGGACAACTGCCCGCTGCTTGCCAACCCGCAGCAGACGGATACCGACGGGGATGGATCAGGAGATCTCTGCGACCTCTGCCCGACGGATGCCGCCAACGACAGCGACGGAGACGGCATCTGCGACGCCTCGGACAACTGCCCGCTGCTTGTCAACCCGCAGCAGACGGATACCGACGGAGACGGGCTGGGGGATCTCTGCGATTCCGACCAACCGCTCCCCATTC
Source organism: uncultured delta proteobacterium (assembly GCA_963707155.1). Classification (GTDB taxonomy): domain Bacteria; phylum Desulfobacterota; class Desulfuromonadia; order Desulfuromonadales; family BM103; genus M0040. The sequence continues at coordinate 19,845 of CAVPPD010000034.1, forward strand.
CGATCCCGCCGCAGATCACACTCACAACCTCGGGGGCAGACCTCACCCTGAGCTGGCCGGCGGTAACCGGAGCAGCCGGTTATACCCTGGTCTACGCGCCGGCCCCTTATGTCGGCCCCGGCAGTATCGGCCAGTTCGACCTCGGCAGTGCAACGTCCTTTCACATGACATTATGGGACGGCGCCGCCTACTACCTGGCAGTCAAGGCCTACAACAGCTCGGGGAGCAGCGATCTCTCCAATATCGGGCTGGTCGAGATCAAACAGCCCCCTCCCCCCCCTCCGGTGCTGACCATCTCGCAAACAGGACAGACGGTGCAGCTCACCTGGACGCCGGTGGAAGGGGCCACCGGCTACAGCCTCTATTATGCCCCCTTGCCGTTTAACGGTGAGGAAACCATCGACATCCTGGAGATGGGTCGCTCCACAAATGCCCGCTTCACCCTGTGGGAGGGAGCGTCCTTTGCCCTTGCGGTTGAGGCCCTCCGTGGCAGCAAGCGTAGCGGCTATTCAAACGTCGTTCAGTTCACCATCGGAGCACCGCCTTAAGCGGCGGAGAAGCCCTCCCTGGCGGGATCAACGCCGAAAGGCAGATGCTTTGCAGAGTCGCTCCCTCTCGACAATGCCGAGAACAAGAGCGGTGCATCACCGGACTGCGCCTTGACGATGGGATTTTGAGACCCTCCATCAGGGGAGAACACAGCAGAAGAGGTGGAGAGCGACCGGCATCACTCGCCATCGATCGCCACAAAACGCTCTGCCTCCGCGAAGGCTCATTCCGACGGTACTCAACCCAAGACAAAGGTCACGATTAACGCCTCGTCAGGAACGGCGACCTCTGTTTTCTGAGACGCGTCCTGAAGCTTCCGGTCAAACTGATTGAAGATCTAGATTCTATGGGGGGAGGGGACGAAGGAATAACCGGGAACTCAGGTCGCCCGGGTGCCGACATGCACAGCGGCAATGCCGCCGGTCAGGTCATGGATTTGCACGTCTACAAACCCCGCCTGTTCCATCATCCCCTTGAAGGTTTCACGATCGGGGAATTCCAGAACGGAATCCGGCAGGTACTGGTAAGCGCTGCGCTGGGAGATCAACCCACCCAGCCAGGGCAGCACGCGCAGGAAATAGAAATAGTAAACAGCCCGAAAGAAGCTGTTGCGGGGGGTCGCGAACTCCAGGATAACAGCCTTGCCGCCAGGTTTGAGAACACGGGCCATCTCGCAAAGACCCTGCTGACGGTCAACCACATTGCGGATGCCGAAAGCAATGGTGATTCCGTCGAAGATCCCTCCCGGATGGGGCATTGCTTCGCAGGGAGCGTTGACCAGGACAACCCGGTCGCGGTACGGAGAAGCAGCGAGCTTGTCCCGACCGAGAACCAGCATCCCCTGGGTAAAATCCGAACCGACAATTTTTACGGACGCATCCGTCTGACGACCGATCTCCAGGGCCACATCACCGGTTCCGGTGGCGATATCCAAAACCCTCCCGCCTTTGGGCACGGCGAGTTGACGCACGGCAAACTTCCGCCAGCGGCGGTCTATTCCCAGTGAGAGGAGCCGGTTCAACAGATCGTAGCGTGGTGCGATCCGGTCGAACATGTCGCGAATGCCGCGACCTTTTTCGGTGAGTCTGGTCATCTCATCCTGTTACCTAAAGTCTTTAGAAAACGCCGGTTATGTAACATGGCAAAGGTGTCTATGTCAGTAAAAATGTCGGTGACATGCAGCGACCGTCACCGTGAACAGCTGCTCCTTGATTGTGCCTGCGCAAAACCTTCAGGGCAACGAGTGTACCCACTGCTGAGTCAACAGGCTGTTCCTTTTTTCTTCAACAGACCAGCAATAATGTCAGGTACAATACCCTGACAGATCACTTTCTGTGATCACCTTATCCAGGAGTTTTTCGTGACTGATGCAACCCGCCGCATGCTGCCGACCGGCGCCCTGATTCTGGCCATGCTGCTCTGGGCCAGTTCTTTTGTCGCGCTCAAGATCGCTTTCCGCGGGTATCATCCGATGCAGGTGATCTTTGGCCGGATGTTCATTGCCAGCCTCTGTTTCATCATCTTCATCCCGTCCTTCCGTAAGCTCAACTGGCGCCGACGAGATCTGAAATATCTGTTGTTCATGGCGGTCTGCGAACCTTGTCTTTATTTTATTTTCGAAGCCAGGGCCCTGGAGCTGACCAGCGCGTCACAGGCGGGCATGATCACCGCCATGCTCCCCCTGCTGGTCGCAATCGGCTGGGGATTGCTGAAAGAACAGATCAGCCGCCAGACCCTGGCCGGTTTCAGCCTGGCGATCCTAGGCG
>CAVPPD010000035.1:0-94009 GCA_963707155.1 uncultured delta proteobacterium
TCATGTCTTTCAGCTGTGGATATAATAGTAGCATTGTCCAAATGTGAGTCAAGAAAACCGTTGTGATATCAATTCTGTGATATCAATTCTTGCTCCTGAAAGTATGATCGTCTACACTGTGTGAGTTGATAATTTCAAGGAGGACAATTATGGCTTCAGCTGAAAGAGGACAGACCAAGTATCAGATCAATTTGCGTCGTTATTTACGCGAGACTGGTGTTGATCGCGATCTTACCCGAATTATTTGTGAAATAGCCAACGCATCAAAGTATATCATCAACGCGATCCGTACTGGTGACCTGGGTGTTGCCGGTACTTCCAATCTCTATGGTGAACAGCAGTTGGCGCTTGATGTCCTGTCTGATCGCATCATTCAGAAGCGGTTGATGTATTCCGGTGTGATTGCCAAGATGGCTTCGGAAGAGGTGGATGAAGTCGTAGAGGTGACGGTTCGGAACAATGGTCGTTATTCTATTGCCTTCGACCCGCTGGATGGTTCTTCTCTTGTTGACGTTAATCTTGCAGTCGGAACGATTGTTTCGATTTACGAGGGGGACAATCTTTTAAGGCCTGGTCGTAATCAGGTCGCCGCCCTTTATGTTCTTTATGGCCCACGCACAACCATGGTGGTCTCGACTGGAAAAGGTGTGCACGAATTTGCCATGAACCAACTGATGGAATTCGACCTGGTTCAGGAAAATATTCGCTTGGAAGGTCCGGTCAAGATCTATGCGCCAGGAGGTTTGCGCAGCAAGTATACAGCCGGAACGTTGAAGTTCGTTCGCTCCCTTGAAGAAAATGGCACGAAGTTACGCTATTCCGGCGGGTTTGTCCCAGACATCAACCAGGTTTTGATCAAGGGAAGCGGCATCTTCATGTATCCGCATCTTACTGACAGCCCCCTCGGCAAGTTACGTCTGCTTTACGAATTGAATCCCATGGCCTTTCTGGTTGAGCAGGCTGGTGGCGCTGCTTCTACTGGCAAGCAGAGAATCCTGGATATTACACCTGAGACTCTTGATCAATGTGCACCTGTTTTTATCGGGACCAAGGAGGCCGTTGCAGCGGCAGAGCAGTGTATTCGCGAGGAAGAGGGCTGAGGTAAAACCAAAGGGAGGCGTCTGCTTGATCGGTGCTCCTCATTTAATTCATATCAGTGAAAGTAAAATGGGGACATGTCTAGAACATGTCCCCATTTCTTTATGCTCTGTTGAACTCGTTCAGCTCGCCAGTTCTTTGCCTTTTTCATAGCCAAGGCTGTAAGCCTTCTTGTTCAGCTCTTTAAACGCTGCAGGTACTTTACGCAGTACCGCTTCTTCACCGGTTTCCCTGGCAACAACACCGGTCAAGCCGATGACTGCACCAAGCGCAACCACGTTGGCGACGATTTCGCGACCAATGTCTTCTTTGGCCATGCGCATGATTGGAATGCGATGGACAATGAAGTCTCCTTCCGGAGCTTTGTGTACGAAGTCGGCATCAATCAGCAGGATACCGCCTGGTTTAATGCCATTTGCGTACTTGTCGGCAGCTTCCTGGGTCATCGCCAGGCAGGCATCGACAATGGTTGCTTTCGGGTAATCGATAGGTGCATCAGAGATGATAACCTCTGACTTGGAGGCACCACCGCGTGCTTCAGGGCCGTAGCTCTGTGATTGTACAGCGTGTTTGCCTTCAATAATGGAGGCAGCCTCAGCGAGGATGATTCCGGCGGTGATCAGGCCCTGACCACCCGCACCGGAAAAGCGAAGCTCATAACGTTCAGCCATGGTTCTTTCTCCTTTTCGTAGTGATCAGGCGCCTTGCGCCTTTTTAATAACTTCAGCGTACTGTTCAGCAGTACTCAGGCTTCTCCGTGTCCTGGAAGAGAACGCCGGTCAGGAACTTGCCTTCAAGTTGCTCGGCCGTCATTTTGGCGGCTGCCTTGACAGGCACGGCATTTGACTTTGAGGTGCTTCATCATGTCGATGACCGAGCGGAACTTGTTGCGGCGACCGTAGGTGGTCGGGCAGTCGTCAAGAACTTCGATGATCGCCATACCTTTGTGCTTGATACCCTGAACGATCAGCTTGTCGATCTCGCGGGGATGAGCAGCGGTGGTACGGGCAACAAAAGTCGCACCGGCACCGATGGCCAGCTTGGAGATGTCGAAGATCGGGTCAGGGTTGCCGTAAGGTGTGGTCGACGCCTTGGCACCGGTCGGGGTGCAGGGTGAGAACTGACCACCGGTCATGCCGTAGATGAAGTTGTTCATCAGCACGTAGGTCATGTCGATATTACGACGGCAGGCATGGATGAAGTGGTTGCCACCGATAGCGGTACCGTCGCCGTCACCGCCACAGCAGATAACATTCATTTCAGGCTTGGCCATCTTGACGCCGGTAGCAAAAGCAGCGGCACGACCATGGGCGGTGTGCAGAGTGCAAGCATCAAGGTAGCCGGGGAGACGGCTGGCGCAACCGATACCGGAAACGATAGCGGTGTTCTTGCGATCCAAGCTCGCAGGTGTCCATGGCCCGGATCAGGCCCTTCATGACAATGCCGTGACCGCAACCGGGGCACCAGATGTGCGGCAGCTTGCCGGGGCGGATCGACTTTTCGTAATCGTAAGCCATTAGAGTACCTCCTTGACCTTGTCCATGATCTGACCAGGATTGATCGGCTCACCATCAACCCGGCCTTCATGAACGACAACGCAGTTGCCCTTGGCAACGCGCTCAACTTCGTAGACCATCTGGCCGAGGTTCATCTCGGCAACCACGATCGCCTTGGCCTGGACTGCCAGCTCAGCGGTGCGCTTCGCGGGGAAGGGCCAGAGGGTGATCGGACGGAACAGGCCGGCCTTGATTCCTTCTTTGCGCAGTTCATTGACTGCGTAGCGAGCAGAACGGGAGGTTGAACCGTAAGGCCCAGATGATCACGTCGGCATCTTCAGTCAGGTACTCTTCGTTCGACTCGATGTCGGCGATGTTGTCCATGACCTTGTCGATCTGGCGACGCTCTTCAGCATCGACCAGGCTGGCCTTGGTGGTCGGGAAACCGTCATCAGCCTTGTTCAGGCCGGTGACATGGAATTTGTAATCGGAACCGAAAGCGGCCAGCGGTGGAACCTGACCTTTGGTCGAGTCGTAAGGCTTGTAGTCTTCAGGACCAACGCTTGGAGCTTCGCGATCAATAACTTCAAGTTCGCCGGCTCAGGGAACACGATGCGCTCACGCATGTGGCCGACGATCTCATCATAGAGAACCTGTACCGGCATACGGTATTTCTCGGCCAGGTTGAAAGCACGGACCGTTTCGGTGAAGATCTCCTGGCAGGAATCAGGAACCAGGGCGATGGCAGCATGGTCACCGTGGGTACCCCACATGGCCTGCATGACGTCGGACTGGCCAGGGCCAGTCGGCATGCCGGTTGAAGGACCACCACGCATAACGTTGATGATGACGCAGGGAACTTCGGCGATGCAGGCATAGCCGATCAGTTCCTGCTTGAGGGAGACGCCGGGACCGGAGGTCGCGGTGATCGACTTGGCACCGGTCAGAGATGCGCCGATGACCGAAGCCATGGCACGCGATTTCGTCTTCCATCTGGATGAATTTGCCGCCGACCTTGGGAAGTTCGACTGACAGAACTTCGGCGACCTCGGTCGAGGGGGTGATGGGGTAACCACCAAAGAATTTGCACCCGGCATAAACAGCACCATGTGCACAAGCTTCGTTCCCCTGTAACAGAGCAACTTTTTTAGCCACGTTTACTCTCCTTAAGAATATGGAATTAATCGTTTACTCGTCATGAACCTTGATGGCGAAGTCCGGGCAAAGCAGTTCGCACTGCATGCACTTGATGCAATCTTCCGGCCTTGGAGCTGTGACCAAAAAGACATCCATCTCCAGGACATTCTTCGGGCAGAATTCGACGCAGATACTGCAACCTTTGCAGTTACGCTCGATGATTTCGAGTCTGGCACCACTCATTCTGATTCGTCTCCTTTGTTCTTGATTTTTCGCACGACAGTTAGCGAATTTTGCGGCGCAAGATAGCATGATTGCTGGTCTCGTTCCACAATAAATTTGGTATACACTATACTTTTTTCCGCATATTTAACGTGACTTAAAAAAAGTCAAAAAATCAGGCTAAATTACAGCCAGAATAAGAAAGAAGGGCAATGTTGCCATTGCCCTTCTTTTGGGGTTCGGCTGATAATCAAGACTTACAGCAGGCCCATCTTTTCAAGGTCAGCAATCAGGCCTTTAACTGCATTGACGGAATTGTCCATCAGGGCCTGCTCAGTTGCGTCGAGTTTGAACTCGACGATTTTCTCGACACCAGCCAGCGCCCAGAACACAGGGAACGCCAACGTAGTAGCCATTAACACCGAACTCGCCGTTGAGCAGAGCACAGGTCGGCAGGACACGCTTCTGGTCCTTGAGGATCGACTCGGCCATGGCGATCGCCGCAGAAGCCGGGCTGTAGAAGGCGCTGCCGGTCTTGAGCAGGGCAACAACTTCGCCGCCGGCAGCCTTGGTGCGCTCAACCATCGCGGTCATGACTTCTTGAGCCTTGGCAGCGGAGCCGTACTTCTGCTCGAGCAGTTCCATGACCGGAATGCCCTGAACGCTGGCATAACGGACCAGAGGAACCATGGTGTCGCCGTGACCACCGAGGGTCATTGCGGTGACATCCTTGACGGATACGCCGAGTTCCCAGGCGATGAAAGCAATGAAACGGGCGGAGTCGAGAACACCGGCTTGACCAATGACGCGCTCTGCCGGGAAGCCGGTGACTTTCCGGCACAGGGTAACCATGGCGTCGAGCGGGTTGGAGATGACGATGACGATTGCGTTCGGAGCGTTGTCACGGATGCCTTCAGCAACAGCGGTCATGATCTTGGAGTTGACTTCGATCAGGTCGTCGCGGCTCATGCCCGGCTTACGGGGCAGGCCAGCCGTAACGATGACAACGTCGGCGCCGGCGATGTCAGCGTAGCTGTTGGTGCCGGTACAGGAAACGTCAAAGCCGTCAATCGGGGAGGCTTCGGCAAGGTCGAGAGTTTTGCCCTGAGGCATGTCCTCAACGATGTCGAACAAGACTACGTCACCCAGTTCACGCAGGCACGCCAGTTGAGCCAGCACGCCACCAATCTGTCCACCACCGATCAATGCAATTTTTGGTCTCGCCATTTTCTCTCTCCTTATAGAATGTGTGAATAAAGAATAGGGACGGAGCAATTGACTCCGTCCCATCCGTGTTGAATTACATGTTGTCGATAATTGCGTTCAAGGTTGCGCTTGGGCGCATGGCCGCAGCAGCTTTGACCGGATCGGACGGAAGTAGCCACCGACGTCAACCGGGGAACCCTGGCAATCGATCATCTCTGCATCGATCTTGGCGACGTTCTTCTCGATCTCAGCAGCAACCTTGGCAAAGCGTGCCTTCATCTCAGCGTCCTTGTCCTGAGCAGCCAGAGCCTGTGCCCAGTAGAAAGCCAGGTAGAAGCTGCCACCGCGGTTGTCGATTTCTTTGACCTTACGGGAAGGCAGTTTCTGGTTCTCCAGGTACTGACCGATAGCAGCGTCCAGGGTTTCGGCCAGGATAGCAGCCTTCGGGTTGTTGTCAGCCGCCGCAGCCTGCTCCAGAGACGGAACCAGCGCGCAGTACTCACCGAGGGAATCCCAGCGGATGTGACCTTCTTTGAGGAACTGCTCAACGTGCTTCGGAGCAGAACCACCAGCGCCGGTCTCGAACAGGCCGCCACCGTTGATCAGAGGAACGATGGAGAGCATGCGAGCAGAGGTACCCAGCTCGAGGATCGGGAAGAGGTCGGTCAGGTAATCTCTCAGTACGTTGCCGGTAACGGCGATGGCGTTCTTGCCTTCGCGAACCAGCTTGAGGGAGAACTTCATCGCGTCGACCGGAGCCATGATCCGGATGTCGAGACCTGTGGTGTCGAACTCGGGCAGGTACTTGTTGACCTTTTTGATGATCTGCTGATCGTGACCACGCTTTTCGTCGAGCCAGAAGATGCAAGGCTCACCGGAAGCCTTGGCGCGGTTGACGGCCAGCTTGACCCAGTCCTTGATCGGAATGTCTTTGGCCTGGCTGGAGCGGTAGATGTCGCCGGTGGAAACCGGCTGCTCCATCAGCACGTTGCCTGCAGAGTCAACGACCTGGAACTTGCCGGCAGAAGGAGCTTCGAAGGTCTTGTCGTGGGAACCGTACTCTTCGGCTTTCTGGGCCATCAGGCCAACGTTGGCGACGCTGCCCATGGTGGCCGGGTTGAACTGGCCGTTACGGTTGGCGTCTTCGCAGATCTCGCGGTACATGGTGGCGTAGCAGCGATCAGGAACCATGGCGATGGTGTCCTGCAGTTCGTCAGCCAGGTTCCACATGCAGCCGCCGTCACGGACAACGTTCGGCATCGAAGCATCAACGATGACGTCGTTAGGAACGTGCAGGTTGGTGATGTTCTTGCGGGAGTCGACCATGGCCAGAGCGGCCTGACCTTCGTAGCAGGCGTTGATGTCGGCTTCGATTTCGGCTTTCTTGTCAGCCGGAAGCTTGTTCAGCTTGTTGAGGATGTCACCCATACCGAAGTTCGGGTTGGCACCGATCGACTTCAGGGTCTCGGCATGCTTGTCGAGGGCAGCCTTGAAGTAAACCTTGACGGCATGACCGAACATGATCGGGTCGGAGATCTTCATCATGGTGGCTTTGAGGTGCAGGGAGAGCAGTACGCCCTTCTCTTTGGCCTCTTCTGCGGTTTCTGCGTAGAACTCTTGCAGTTCAGCAACCTTCATGACCGAGCTGTCGAAGACTTCACCAGCCTGCAGTTTGACTTCTTTCTTGACCTCGACCTTGCCCGCTGCGTCAACGAACTGAATCTTGACGGTGTCAGCAGCGTCCATGGTGACCGATTTTTCGGTCTCGTAGAAGTCGCCACCGTCCATGTGAGCAACGCGGCACTTGGAGGTGCCTGGAGCTGGCCAGGGCTTCATCATGCGGTGCGGGTTCTTCTGAGCGAACTTCTTGACCGAAGCAGCAGCGCGGCGATCGGAGTTGCCTTCACGCAGAACCGGGTTAACGGCTGAACCGAGGACACTTGGCGAAGCGAGCCTGCAGCTCTTTCTCTGCGGGGGTGTTGGCTTCTTCCGGGTAGCTCGGGATATCGTAGCCCTTTTCCTGCAGCTCGGTGATCGCAGCCTGCAGCTGAGGGATCGAAGCGCTGATGTTCGGCAGTTTGATAACGTTCGCTTCCGGCTTCAGAACGAGTTCGCCCAGTTCTGACAGGTAGTCGGGAACCTTCTGCTCTTCGGTCAGGTTGTCGGGGAAGTTTGCAATGATGCGACCGGACAGGGAAATGTCCATGGTCTCGACGTCAACGCCGGTGCCTTTGCAGAATGCTTGAACGATCGGAAGAAATGCGTAGGTTGCTAATGCCGGTGCTTCATCAATTTCTGACCAGATAATCTTTGCCATTTTTCTCTCTCCTTGAAGTTTTTATACAGAATTGCCAGAGGCGAAATCTACAAACAAAAAATGCGCAAGGAATCCTTGCGGAAAGGTGTATACAGTATACAAACGGCTTTATAGCTGTCAAGGAAAAAGTATGGTCAATTCCGTGTCGTAAACCGAGCGTGATTTTAATCAAAAAAAACGAATTTATAACGACAATAAGTGATGAAACCGAAAGTCTCGGTGTAAGGAAGGAAAGCCGTGATCACAGGCAGAAAAGAAACCTTCGAAGCTTTGATTGGAGCGCGCTTTCTAACGCTCAGGAGCTCAACTTTGCAGATGGCGGCGCCGGGGCGGAAACAGTTTTTTACTGTTTCTCCGGGGGGGAGGCGGAGACCGGGAAGATGTCTGATTCGCGCGCTTTCTGGCGCGCATCATCAAGCTCCGCTGATGTCATGTCACGACGAATACTGAGGACTGTCCTGGAAAGATCTGGCGTGGGTCTTTGATCTGGTCGCGATTGGCCTGGTAGAGCAGGGGCCATAACAAGCCTTCGTTGTAGACTTCCGGCTGTGCCGAGATGGTCCAGAGGGTTTCCCCCTCGCCGACGTTGTAGCTGGTCGCCGGTTCAGTTTTTGGCTTTGTCTTCGATATGGGCTTGGGAGAAGGTAAAGTGGCTTGCTCTTTTCGCGCGGCTTCTTCGGCTTCTGCCTTGAGAGAGGCCTGCCGGGCTTTCTCTTCTTCAAGAAGACGCTGCGCTTCTTCCTCGGCACGTTTGGCCCTGTTCTCTTCGGTGAGTACCACCGCCCGGCGTGCATGCTTCAAGGAGAACTCCAGCGAGTCACGTGCCTCACCGTAGTCTGCGTCCTGCATGGACTTGCGCGCATCAGCCAGGGCTGTTTGCGCTGCCTGGTATTCTGTCGGAGCAAACTCCATCGCCTGCATGGCGTAGGCTCTGCCCACCATATACTCAGCTGCATCCAGCTCCTGGTGGGGAGGCTTGGCACAGGAACTCAAAAGAGCAGCGATTGATCAAGAAAATCAGGCAACGCAACATTAAGGCGATTAATCCATTTCGGCAGCGATGAGGTTATGACTGCTTCTGCTGGAGCGTGCTGCCAGGCGGATGCCGAGTTCACGTAGTTGCTTCTCGTCGACGACTCCAGGTGCTTCAGACATCAGGCAGGTTGCTTTCTGGGTTTTCGGGAAAGCGATGACGTCGCGAATCGATCCGGCACCGGTCAGAATCATCATGACCCGGTCGAGGCCGAAGGCGATGCCGCCGTGAGGTGGTGCACCGAACTCGAGAGCATCAAGCAGGAAGCCGAACTTCTGACGGGCTTCTTCTTCGCCGATGCCGAGCAGGTCAAACATCTGGCTCTGCACGGTCTGGTCGTGAATACGAATGCTGCCTCCGCCGATTTCTGAACCGTTCAGGACCAGGTCGTAGGCCTTGGCCCGTACCTTGCCCGGATCGGTTGTCGAGCAGAGGGATATCTTCATCGAGCGGTGCAGTGAAGGGATGATGAACGGCCACGTGACGACGCGCTTCTGCATCCCATTCCAGCAGCGGAAAGTCGGTTATCCAGACAAACTTGTAACGGTTCGGATCGGCCAGCCCCAGCTTGTTGCCAAGATGACCACGCAGGCGGCCAAGAGCTTCATTGGTGATTGCCGGAGTGTCTGCACCGAACAGGAGCAGGTCACCCGGTTGCGCATCGAGAGCTGCGCCGATGTCTGCCAGCTCCTGTTCGGTAAAGAACTTGGCGATCGGTGATTGCCAGCTGCCGTCTTCCTGAATCTTGACCCAGGCCATTCCCTTGGCGCCGTAGATGGCGACAAAGTCAGTCAGGCCATCGAGCTCCTTGCGGGAGAAGGTTGCACAGCCCTTGGCGTTGATCGCTTTGACCAGGCCGCCTTCGTCGGCGACAGTGGCAAAGACCTTGAAACCACAGCCTTTGACAAGTTCGGTAAGGTCGACCAGCTCCATGTCGAAGCGCAGGTCGGGGTTGTCGACACCGTAAGCGGTCAGGGCTTCGGCATAGGTCATGCGAGGTATCGGCAGGGTGACGTCGGCATCGATGGCCGTTTTGAAGACCGTCGCAATCATCTCTTCCATGATCGACATGACGTCATCACGGTCGACAAAGGAGAGCTCGCAGTCGATCTGGGTGAATTCCGGCTGGCGGTCAGCGCGCAGGTCCTCATCGCGGAAGCATCTGACGATCTGGAAGTAGCGGTCGAAACCGGAGACCATCAGCAGCTGCTTGAAGATTTGCGGGGATTGCGGCAACGCGTAGAAGTTGCCGAGGTTGACGCGGCTCGGGACCAGGTAGTCACGGGCGCCTTCCGGGGTGCTTTTGGTCAGCATCGGGGTTTCGATTTCCAGGAAGCCCTTTTCGGTCAGGTAGTTGCGGACGGTCTGGGCGACTTTGTGGCGCATGATCAGGTTCTTCTGGATGCCTTCGCGGCGCAGGTCAAGATAGCGATACTTGAGACGCAGGTTCTCGGCGACTTCGGTGAACTCGTCAAGCATGAAGGGCGGGGTCTTGGCCGGGTTGAGAATGCGCAGTTCGCTGATCTCGATTTCGACTTCACCGGTCGGCATCTTCGGATTGACGGTCCCTTCCGGACGCGGGGAGACTTTGCCGATCGCGGCGATGACAAATTCGTTGCGGATGGCTTCTGCCTTGGCGTGTGCTTCCGGGTCGCGATCCGGGTCAAGTGCCAGCTGGCTGATGCCGGTGCGGTCACGCAGGTCGATAAAGATCAGGCCGCCATGATCACGGCGGCGGTGAACCCAACCCATAAGGCAGACTTCTTTGCCAATATCTTCTTTGCGCAGTTCGCCGCAGAAGTGAGTTCTTTTCCAGTCTCCGAGTATGTCGCTCAAGGGGATAACTCCTTAAAATGATAAGTGGTATTACGGCTGCTATTGGCATAGCTCTCAGGTGAAGGCAAGCGAGCATTATATCGATGCCCATCAAGAGCGTCAAGCGTCATGAATTTCGCTGAGCAGGCGGTTTTCCAGGCCGTCCAGCTCGACTTCTTCCTGGCTGCTTTCATCCATGTTGCGCAGCTGTGCAACGCCGCGTGCCAGTTCGTCTTCACCGAGGATCAGCACCCTGCGAGTTTTCAACTTGTCGGCACGGCGTAGTTGGGCTTTCAGGCTCTTGCCGGTGTATTCCATCTCGACCAGGATGCCCTCACGCTGCAGGCGCGTCAGCATGGCAAAGCCGGCCTTGGTCGCAGCTTCTCCCAGGGTCGCAATGAAGAGCTCGGGGCGGGGTGGTTCGATGCTCTGCTCACCGAGCATCAGGGCCAGGCGTTCCAGCCCGATGGCGAAAGCCGATCCCCGGCAGTTCCGGACCGCCAAGATCTTTGATCAAGCCATCGTAGCGACCACCGGCGGCGACCGCATTCTGGGCGCCGAGACTGCCGGTGACCATCTCGAAGGTGGTCTTGGTGTAGTAATCAAGGCCTCGTACCATGCGCGGAGTTGACCGTGTAGTTCGACCGACAGGGCATCGAGGTGCTCTTTGACCTGGCTGAAGTGCGTGTCGCAGCCGATGCAGAGGTTGTCGAGCATGGCCGGTGCGTCAAGGGTTGCTTCCTTGCAGCCGGGAACCTTGCAGTCGAGAACGCGCAGCGGGTTGCTGGTGTAGCGGCGCTGGCAGTCGGCACAGAGTGCGTCAAGGCGCTGCTTCAAGGAAGTTGATCAGGGTCTCACGGTAGGTCGGGCGACATTCCGGGCAGCCGAGTGAATTGATCTGCAGGGCCACATCGGGAATTTTGGTCGTCTGCAAAATAGTGGCTGAGCATGGCCAGGACCTGGGCGTCGATCTTGGGATCGTCAACGCCGATCACCTCTGCTCCGATCTGGTGAAACTGACGATAACGGCCTTTTTGAGGACGTTCGTGACGGAACATCGGGCCGATATAGTAAAGCTTGGAGACCGGGTCCTGAGAGTACAGCTTGTGCTGGATGAAGGCGCGCATGACCGGAGCCGTTCCTTCCGGACGCAAGGTCATCGATGTGCCGCCCTTGTCGCTGAAGGTGTACATCTCTTTTTCAACGATATCCGTCGTCTCACCGATCGAGCGGCAGAACAGGTCGGTTTTTTCGACGACCGGAACGCGGATCTCCCGGTAGCCGAAGGCACCGAAAACCCGCCGGGCCTGTTCTTCAAGATGCTGCCAGGTTTCAACGTCACCGGGCAGAATGTCGTTCATGCCTTTAATGCCTGTAATGCTCACGCGCTTAACTCCATTGGCTGGTGCTGAATCATGCGTACTGTATTGACTCAAGGTTGTCTTCGTCGTTGACGTTGTTCAAGAAGGGCACAACGTTCAGGCTGCTGAATTTGTCCGGTCAGTTCGAGGAGACCATTCCACGAAAGCTTTTTATCGTGCGTAGGGCTTTTTACTCGTTATCGGGACAGTCCGTCAACCCGCTAAACGGGATGTTGGAGATAATTATACCGGTTGGTTTGCCTGAGGAAGAGTCGGGGGGATGCGAAGAGCCCGGTCGGCCAGGGCGAGTCAGCTTATGGCTTACGGATCTCCGAAGCACTTCGGGCTACGTTGCGGTCACTTTTGCCCAGGTACATCGCTTTGTCGGCAAGTTCAATCATCTCGTCCTTGGTCGTTGCGTGGATCGGGTAGGTGGCGTGACCCACTGTTGCTGTCAGCTTGCTGGTTTTGCCCTTGCCTGCGGAAAAAGTAAACGCTTCGATGGCTGAGCGGATGCGTTCTGCGACGATCTTGGCGCCGCGTGTATCGGTTTCCACCAGCAGAGCGGTAAATTCGTCACCGCCATAGCGAAAGAGCGTGTCGGCATCACGCACACACTCGCGCAGCACATCGCCGACCTGTCGAAGTACACCGCTGCCGACCAGATGGCCATGCTCGTCGTTGATGCCTTTGAAGAGATCGAGATCGATAAAAGCCAGAGAAAATTCAAGACCATAACGCTCTGAACGACGGATTTCCTGCTCAAGAGCAATGTGCAGGTAACGATGATTATAAAGGCCGGTCAGGTCATCCGTGTAAATCAGCTCACGGGTCCCTTGATACTGACAGGCGTTGCGGAATCCGAGTGCGACCTGATCAGCCAGGAATGTCAGGTTCTCCCTGGAGAGGGCCTCCGGCAGCTCTGAGCCTGCTCGGATTGCAGAGAACCAGGGCGCCGTGCTCCTGGTTGTCAGCGTTCATCGGAAAGACCCAGAGGCAGGAGATGTCTTCAAAGTGTTCGGCGATCTCAGGGCATTCTGACACCTGCAAAGTCTGCGCATGTTCCATTCCCCTGGTTCGGTCGACCAGTATGTCGGCCAGAAGCCTGGCCTGTTCGTCATCGAATCCGTTCGCGCCGATGTGGCTGATGCCGTTCTGGTTGGCCAGGTACGCCAAGCCACGACCGCTGCCATGACCGAGCTCGTTCAGCAGAGTGCTCAAGGAATCCTGGAAGAGTGTGTCGATGTTGAGCTGGCCGGAAAGATGCTGGCCTTTCTGATACAGGCGTATCTGACTGTGGAGCAGGCTGTTCTCCGCGATCAGGCGACGCTGTTCAACGCAGGATTTTGATCGTGTGACGCAGTTGCTCAGGATTGCACGGCTTGAGCAGGTAGTCGCGTGCACCACTTTTCAAAGCCTGTATGGCAGATTCTACGGTGGCGTTGCCGGTGGCGAGGATGATATCCGGGGGTGGTTCCAGGGAGCGGGTCCGGCGGATCAGCTCGAGACCGCAGATTTCAGGCATGACCATGTCGGTCAGGATGACATCAACCTGCTTGCGAGTCAGGTAGTCAAGAGCTTCTTTGCCGGAACGACCGTCTCGATCTCGTACAGGTCTCCTTCGGACGAGAATCTCGCAAAAGAGCCGACGGAAGAAAACCTCATCATCAACAATCAGAATCTTTGGTTTTGGCATGGTAAAGCCTCAGGTTCAAGAGGACTTCAAGCTACCAAACTCCTTGAAATGAGTCAATTATAAAGCCCGGCCTGTGTGCACATACCATTGACCGTTGTCGACGTGAAAAGTCAACATGCCGTTCAAGTCGGTTCTGAACAGCGGGATTTGTCGTGACAGGCATGCCTGGATGGTTTGCTGATGCGGGAAGCCGTAGCGGTTGTCACGACCGGATGAGACAAACGCCAGAGCCGGGTGTGTCCAGTCAAGATACTGCTCCGGCTGAGCATGTCGACTGCCGTGATGCGGCAATTTCAGAAGCGAGACGCGCCCGGGAAGTTCTGTTGCGCTCAATTGACGGAGCCCCTTTTCACCCAGGTCCGCCGTCAGCAAGACCCCCTCTGCCTGATTGCCGGCGAAGACGGCGATCGAACGTTCGTTGATATCCTGCGAATTTTGCAATGGAGCGAAGAGACTGAAAATGTGACCGGACGTTTGCTGGAGGTGAGTCCAGCCTTCTCCAAGGCCATGAACGGCCAGCTGCTGTTGTTGCAAGGCCTCCTGTAGCTCCGGTGCGAGCCTGGCGGTTTCTCCGGCATAGTAAAAATGCTTCACCGGGAAGCGCTTCAAAATAGTGACCAGGCCGGCGCTGTGGTCAGGATGGTTGTGAGTGAGGACAACCCCTTGCAAACGTTCAATGCCCCTGCGACCGAGTGCCGGTGCGATGAGTTGTTCTCCCGGGTCGATACTGGAGCCCGGCAGGCCGCCCCCATCAACCAGATAGTGATCACCCGCCAGGGAGACAAGGGTCGCATCGCCTTGACCGACGCTTAAGGCCGTCACTTCAAAATTGTCGAACTGGGGTCGCGTCAACCAGGCTGCCGCCAGGGTGGTCAGCAGAATTGCCAGCCGGCAAAACAGGTGGCGCCGCTCCCTGCCGAAGGGCAGCAACAGCAGGATTGACCCGCACAGGAAAATCAGGCTGGAGATGGTCAGGTAGACGGGGATGGCCCCCAGCCCGGGCCATTGACTGATCGCGGAGACCATGCCGATGGCAAATGTCACCAGCCTTGCAGAAATCAACAGGCCCCAGTCGGCGATCATCGTTGAAAAAGGCAAGATCGCCATGCTGACCAGTCCCATCGGAACTGCACCCCAGGCGATGATTGGGATGGCGACCAGGTTGGTGAGCAGACCGGCAGGAGCGAACTGGTGAAAGTGCCAGAGCGTTGCTGGTGCGGTCGCCAGAGTCGCGGCTGCTGTGGTCAACATCAAAGTGAGTGGCCAGCGGACCGTTTTGGGCCATCCGGCAAACCAGCCTTGCCACCGGGGCAGCCAGATCAGGATCCCGGCCACTCCGGCAAATGACAGTTGAAAGCCCGGCTGAAACAGAGCCAAGCGGGTTGAATAACAACAGGAGGAAAGCCACTGTCGCCAGCAGCGCGTGAGGTGGAGTTCGATGGTCTCTTGCCAGGAGCAGGGCAACGATTGAGACCATCAGGAACGCTCGGCGGGTGGCCCAGGCGTTGCCGGTTAAAAGGAGATACGCTCCCAACGGAATGATCAGGAGGACCGGCAGGATCCGTTGCGGCGGGCACCAGAGCATCAGCCGCTGACTGCGCGTATAGAACCATTTTCCTCCCTGGTAGAGGAACAGTGCCAGCAGTCCAAAGTGCAGCCCGGAAATTGCAAAGAGGTGTGCTACGCCACTTTCGGCAAGAAGCTGGCGCTGATCATTTCTGATCCCACCCCGTATGCCGAGTAGCAGCGACTGCATATATGCGACCGCCTCTTCAGGAATGACCTGTTCAATATGTGTCGCAAGATCGTGCCGCAAGTTGTCCAGGATCTTGTCCTGCCGCTGCGGGTGATTAACAAGTACAACCAGCTCTGCAGCATCGGTGATAAATGCTGTGGCATAGATTCCGTTTGCCGCCAGATAAAGGGGATAGTCAAATTCTCCGGGGTTGCCGAAACTGGAAGGGCGGCGTAAACGTGATCGCCAGCGGACAACCTGGCCCGGCTTCGCTGTGAGTTCTCCCTCTTTGATGTACAGCAAAACCTCTCCGGAGACAGGGCTCGCGCCCTGCTTCTGGACCACATGACGCATCTCTGCAAGCAGGCGATAGCCGCCCGCCGCTCTTCTTTCAACGGTCAGGAGTGTCGCTTCGAGAGTCAGAAGGGATGTGTCTGCAAACCGGCTGATGTGGTTCTCGGCAGAAGGTGGTTTGAGCTGCAGCGAGGCGTGAAAAAAACCGGCGACCGTCAGAAGCAAAAGAAGTGGAATCCAGGCCACAGCGCGACCGCACGCAGCAAACCCACAACAGCAGGAGGCTTCCGATGGTCATGACATAGCCGGCGATGTCCCATGGCGCAAAGACTTGCACCATCGCTATGCCGGCCGCATATGCGGTCAGCAGCACAAAAGGTGTCAAGGCTTATCGCTTGGCGCCGAATGCTGCCAGAATTGATGCGAGGGTGTTGATATCCCCGGCCTCTGGTTCTCTTTGCTGGCTCATCCCGAGCAGAGTCTCCACCCGGGGCGTGTCGATCTGACGGCCTGTCAGCACTAATTGGTCCACTCCTCCGCCGGGAGGGAGTGACAGGGTGATATCGCTGTCGTCAGCAGTGAGGAAGAGTGCGGGAAAGGAGTAGTCATCCAGGTAAGGCTTCGCTCCCAGGTTGATTTGCTGGCGGTCGCCAACAGTGATCAGGATCGGGTCGCCCATGGCGCGCAGCTTGAGATCGTAAAAGCCGCTTTCAGATAACCTGATCGGGACACTGACCTCGGCGGGAAGCGGTCCGGTGCGTAGCCATTTGCCTCCACTCGGGAGCCCCAGGTGAGAAATGTCGACGATTTGAGCCTTGTCCTGGGGAACGTCTTCAGCTTCATAGGTTAAAGGTGTCGAGTGAAGGGGGAATAGTTCCGCCAGATCCAGCAACTGCAGCAGGGTGGTCTGTATGGTACCCCAGGTCAGGGCTTCATCCGGTTGCCATCCCCGGTCGGGAGTGATGGCCGGCAGGCCCGGTGCTTTGAGCGTGATGTAGTCGATAGACCCTCCGGCAGGGAGAGTGACGACGATTTCAAGGGCCCCGGCCTGTAACTGGAAATCGCCGACATGCACCAGGGTGAACTCCAGACCGCCGTCCACCGTGTTGACGATATCGCCAACGGCAACCCGATGTCCCGCGCTGCGTATATGGGCATGAAGCTGGTATTCACCGCTAATTGGCAGGGTGATGCGCAAATGAACGTTCGTTGCCTCTCTTGGACCTTTCAACCAGCCTTGACCACTGAACGTGCCAAAGTTATCAAAAGACATGAGCGACACATTGTCTTCATCCTTTCGAGTAGACCTCTTCAGCTTCAAAACGGAATTCTCTCCCGCCATTCAGGATGTTGATATAATCAGCATCCTGCGGTTCGTCGGGAAGTCCGTAGGACCAGCCGGTGGAATCGATCAGGGTGACCATCCAGTCCCGCTGGGTCAACTCGGCGGTGTGTCCCGGAAGGGCTGTGAAAAAGAGGAAAATAAGTGCCAGGTACAGGTGGTTGACGTGATTCATAGTTCGATGCCGTGGCATAAAGAGCAGCCCCCTCCAGAGTTCAGTGATTCAATGATATAAAACATGAAACCAAGGTTATCACAGCGGATACTTCTTGGCAAAGAGAGTCTGTGAGAGAGCCTGTGAAATATCCTCTTGCGAAAGGCTGTTCCGATTATTCCAGTCAAGATCATTTTGCGAACAAGTTTTGCATTTAAGCTGTTATTATAATATCTTGATTCCTGATCATCAGGGCAAGTCCGCGTTCACACACATTTGCAGGTTTGAATACTGTTGGCGGTTAATTTTAACAGCAAAGGAAACGCCCATGGCGAAATCTATTCTGGTTGTTGACGATTCCGAGACGGTCCGTCAGGTCTTGCAGATGACTCTTTCCAATGCCGGCTTTGGTGTCGTGGAGGCCGAGGATGGTGTTGATGCGTTACAAAAGCTGTCTGCTGGTCAGATAGATATGCTGATCACTGATCTGAATATGCCGAACATGGATGGCCTTGAATTGATCAAAAAGGTCCGTGAAAAGGGAACTCACCGCTTCACACCGATTGTCATGCTGACAACCGAGTCTTCCGAGGAGAAAAAACTTGCCGGTCGCGAGGCTGGGGCTTCGGGATGGATTGTCAAGCCATTTAAGCCGGAACAGCTGCTCAAAGTGGTCAAGATGGTTTTAGGAGGATAGCCCTCCTTTTGAGGAATGATCCGATGACAGAAAGCTCCCGCGACAGCAATCCCGCCCTGAAACGATTTGATGCCTGCCTGAATGACAAGGATTTCGAGCGGTTCAGCAAGCTGGTTTACGACCAGTGCGGCATCAAACTTCCTGCACACAAACGGAGCATGCTCGAGGCCCGTCTGCGCAAGCGATTGCGTGTGCATAATCTGCACACTTTTGAAGATTACGCCGACCTGGTTTTTTCACAGGGAGAATCCGCTGAGGAACTGGTCAAGCTGATCGATGTTGTCACGACCAATAAGACCGATTTTTTCCGTGAACCGGCCCATTATGACTACCTGACACAATCCGCGCTGCCATTTCTGGTCAGTTCTTATGGCGCGGGAATCAACCAGCCGCTGCGTGTCTGGAGCGCAGGGTGCTCTACGGGGAAAGAGCCCTACACCCTTGCCATGGTGCTCAAGGAATATCAGAGCGGGATGACGCGTTTCCAGTTTGACATCCTGGGAACGGATATCTGCACGGATGTTCTCGAGAAAGCGGTTCAAGGCATTTACCCCGCAGCGAAAGCCGACCCCATCCCGCTTGCCCTTAAAAAGAAATATCTTCTCAAATCAAAAGGCCCCGAGAGCAACACGGTACGCATCGTGCCGGAACTGCGTGCCCTGGTACGCTACCGTCGTCTCAACTTCATGGATAACGATTTTGGTTTTCGTGAACCATTTGATATCATCTTCTGTCGTAACGTCATCATTTACTTCGACCGTCCCACGCAGGAGCGTTTACTCTCCAAGCTAGTCGACAACCTGGTGGTGGGTCGTTATATTTTCCTCGGTCATTCGGAGACTCTGCTCGGTTTGAGCCTGCCCCTGAAACAGATGGCTCCATCCGTATACCGGCGGGTCTGACGACGACGGTTTTTTCTCCGTGTACTGTTTGCTCCTGGATTGCTTGTCCCCGGATTGACGGCTTGAGCGCGGGAAATTTCGAAATGACTGTGTTGCAGGACCCTACTTGAAGTCAGGGTCCGTTGATGCCGGGCGTGCAGGTTCGTTGGACTCTAAAAGGGAGGCTCGTCATGGGATATCGATTGTTCGGGGTTCGAAAACAACTGTTTGTCTCCTGCGTCCTGTTGGGATTGGCTGTCTCTCTTGCATCCTGTAGCGAAGATCCTCCTCTTAAAATCGGATTTGTCGGCGGCCTGACCGGGCGCGTAGCGGACCTTGGTGTCGCCGGGCGCGATGGTGTCGTTCTGGCCGTTGAGGAAAAAAACCAGGCGGGCGGTATTGCCGGTCGCAAGCTGGAACTCATCATCAAGGATGATCGGCAGGAGCCCGAATTCGCCAAACAGGCCGTTCGCGAACTGGACAGCGAGGGGGTCGTTGCGATTGTCGGCCCGATGACCAGCTCCATCGCGGTTGTGATCCAGCCTCTCATCAATGCGAGCCAGACCGTGACCATCAGCCCGACGGTCAAGACTGATCAGTTGTCCGGCCAGGATGACTTTTTCCTGCGGGTCACGACTCCGTTGAGCCGGAACGCCGTGCACATTGCCAACCACGCCGTAACCAACCTGCAGCTGAAAAAGTTTGCTGTTGCCTATGACGTCTCCAACCGGGAGTTCACCGAGACCTGGCTCGGTTTCTTCAAGCAGGCCTTGCTGGAAAAAGGAGGGCAGATCACGGTTGCTGAAGAGTTTTTGTCACAGCCTGAAATACGTTTCTTACCCATTGCCGAGCGCATGCTGGCCAGCGAACCGGAGGCGATCCTGTTGCTCAGTAACGCCATTGATACTGCGTTGCTAGCCCAACAGGTCAGGAAACTCAAAAGCAAGGCCGTTCTCTTTTCCTCAGAGTGGGCTTCAACCACT
Source organism: uncultured delta proteobacterium (assembly GCA_963707155.1). Lineage (GTDB taxonomy): Bacteria > Desulfobacterota > Desulfuromonadia > Desulfuromonadales > BM103 > M0040. The sequence goes on from CAVPPD010000035.1 coordinate 19,468, forward strand.
GATTTACTCAGTTTCGGCGGCCGGGCCGTCAACGGGATGGTCTCCTTCCACAGCTTCAATGCCAACAGCCAGGAGCCTCGCTACCTCACTTTTAAAGAAAAATTCAAGGGTCGCTTCGGCTATGATCCCTCGTTTGCGTCTTCGCTTGCCTATGACGCCGCATCGTTTCTTCTCGTCGGCCTGGAAAAGGACTCGACCCGAACCGGGCTCAAAGGAGCTTTGTTGCGACATGGTTCCTTCCCCGGGTTGCAATCAGCGATGAGCTTTGACAAGTTCGGCGATGTTGAAAGAAAACTGTTTTTAACCGTGATAGAAAACGGTCAGTTCGAGGTTGTCGAATAAAGATGAAATTCCCGTCATCTCTCAGATCATCACTGACGCTGTACTTTATTGCTGTCGCGGTGCTGCCGATTCTGTTCCTGGGGCTGTTCGGTCTCAAGTATTTCCAACAGAGGCACCTGGAAACGATTTTTGCCCTGCTCGACGCTCATGCAACCGCTGTTGCCAAAGAAGCCGACGAACTGCTTTATGATACCAATGAATACCTCTCTCTGGTTGAGCAAACCCTCCTTTCCGGTTTTCTGCATAGTGATGCTGAAATTAACCAGTACCTGCAAATGGCAGTCCGGAAAAGGGACAGCTTCGAGTCGATTCTTCTGCTGGATGAACAGGGCAGGGTGACACACCTGGGGCTGCCTGAGGGACGTGATCGTCATTACGACGATGTTATCGCTCTTGATTTATCCTCACACGAAATCTTCGCCGATCAATCGCCGCTCTCCGGTGTCACCTGGTCCAATACGTTCCTCTCGTCAGTGTCCGCAGAGCCCTCGATCACCCTGGGTCTTCCCATGGAGAAGGGAACCCTGCTCGGAACGGTGAGTCTGCAAAAACTCTCACTGGACCTGATTGAGCGTCTCGGTCAGGCCGACATGAACTACCAGTTCTCGCTGCTCGATCATCATGGCGTTTTAATTGCTGATTCACGCCCCGGTATGACCTCGCAACGGTCTAACTTGCGACTGCATCCGGAAGTGCGTAATGCGCTCGATCATCAAATTGAAGTGTCCCAAAAGCTCCACGAGGACGGCCGTCTTCTGGAAAGCGTACGTCTGGTCGAAGGAACGGGATGGGTCGCTTTTGTCAGTTTACCCATGCAGGAAGCAATGCAGGGGGTCGTTGGTCTGCGTTACCTTCTGATTGCTGCTTTGTCCCTTGCGGCTTGCCTGGGACTGCTGCTCTCCGTCTGGCTGTCGCGGCGGGTGTCACGCCCGGTGCTGCAGCTGCGGGACGCTGCCAGAGAAGTGGCCAGGGGGAATTATGAACCGCTCCCGCAAACCACCGTCTATGAAGAACTTGAAGATTTAAGCGGCAGTTTCAGGGAGATGATGTCCGCTGTCGAGGAGCGGGAGAACGCTCTCAGCAACGGCCGGTCCCGTTATCTGAACCTGGTCAACTCGATTGATGGCATTGTCTGGGAGCTTGACCTGGCAGATTTTCGTTTTACTTTCGTCAGCGATCAAATCGAGCAAATACTCGGGTACAAGGCGGAACGGTGGTTAAACGAGAAGGACTTCTGGCAGGATTGTATCCATGAAGATGACCGTACCTGGGTTCTGGCCTTCTGCGACACGGAAACGAAAGCTCATCGTGATCACGATTTTGAATATCGCATGATTGCCGCAGACGGACGAATCGTCTGGCTGAAAGATGTCGTCACCGTGATTGTGGAGAACGGTCACCCCGTTCGTCTCAGGGGTATCATGCTCGATATCACCACGCGCAAGACCGGAGAGCTGTTGCTGGTTGAAACCACGAACCGGTTGCAGCTGATACTCAACCGGATGCCGGTCGGCTGTATCATGTGGAATGCGCAGAACAGAGCTGAGTTCTGGAACCCGATGGCGGAGGAAATTTTTGGTTTCAGTCAGGATGAGGTTGCCGGTCTGCACCCGCATGAGTTCCTGGTCCCGGAAAAAACTCAATATGAGACCTCGCGAATTATGGAACTCCTCGAAAAGGGTGACAATTCGGCCCACAGTATCAATGAGAATCTCACCAAATCCGGTCAGACGATTATCTGTGAGTGGCACAACACCCCTCTGCAGAACCCGGAGGGTGCAACCATCGGAGTGATCTCCATGGTCCGTGACATCAGTGAGCGGATTTTCGCTGAGAATGCCCTCAAAGAGAGCGAGACAAGGTTCCGGACCGTGTTCCAGACCCATCCGGATTCGGTGATCATTGCCAGGCTGAGTGACGGGAACATTGTCGATATCAATGACAACAGCCTGTCGTTGCTTGGTTACACCCGTGAAGAAATGATCGGCGCCTCAACTCTGGACCTGGGGCTTTGGGTGGAACCCGAGCAACGACAGAGATACCTCGATTTGCTCCGCCGGCAGGGGTTCGTAGAGAATTATGAAATAGCTGTTCGCACCAAAACCGGCCGTATTCGTATCGGGCTGATCTCAGCACGGACCCTGGAGTTGAACGACGAGAAATGTCTGCTGGCCGTTGTCCGCGATATCACCGAGATGAAGGAAGCTGAAAGTCGCCTGGTGCGCAGCGAATCACGATTCCGTTCCCTTATCTCCGTTATGGGAGATGGGTTGATCATCCTTGGCTACAATGGTGAGATTGTACAATGCAACCAGACCGCAGAGAGGTCTTTAGGGGTTGTAGCGGATGACCTCGTCGGCAAATCACATGATGAGTTGATGCCGGATGCTGTTCATGAGGATGGGGTCCCATTCACTGCCGAGGAGCATCCGGTCAACTTGACGTTGCAGACAGGTGAGCCGGTTGCCAACCAGATTATGGGCATCCGCCATGCGGACGGTCAGATGATATGGCTCCAGGTCAACACGCATGCCCTGGGACTCGATAAGGCCGGAAAGCCGGTTGCTGTTGTCATGACCTTCGCCGATGTTACGCGACTGAAGCGAACTGAAACCGAACTGCGGCAGAGTGAAAAGCACCTGCAGACGCTCAGTATGCAGTTCCAGGGTGTCCTTGAAGCGATTCCGGACCGGATCATGGTTCTGGACCGGGATATGAACGTTGTCTGGCTCAACTGGTTTGAGGATGACATGGCTCCGGACGGGCAGAGTATGATCAGGAAGATGCGCTGTCATGAGCTCCCGGGGGTGGCCTGCAGCCCTCTTGCAGGGTTGACCGAGCCCCTGTGCGACAGCTGTCCCGTCAGGAAATCATTTGCATCCTGCCGCACAGAAAAAGCTCAGGTTGAAACCTGCGATGGACGGACCTTCTCTTTACGTGTGTTCCCGGTCTTTGATGCTGTGGGTGAGGTTATCAACGTGATTCAAATAACACAGGACATCACCGAATCATTGCAGCATCAGGCGCGGGCGATGCGAGCCGGGCAGCTTGCCTCACTTGGAGAGCTGGCCGCAGGGGTCGCTCATGAAATTAACAACCCGATCAACGGGGTGATCAATTACGCGCAGTTAATCCTCAACAAGGCCGCAGCCGACTCCCGCGAGCAGGAGCTGTCGCAGCGGATTATTCGCGAGAGTGAGCGGGTTGCCACGATTGTTCGCGAGTTGCTTTACTTTGCCCGCGAGGAGAGCCTTGAGGTCAATAAAACCACGGTCCTTGATGCTCTCTCTGAAGCGCTGGCGCTGACCCAGAACCAACTCAACAAGGAAGGTGTTCACCTCAAGCTGCAACTTCCCCAGGAGCTGCCGGGAATCTTGAGCCGCAGCCATCAGATCCAGCAGCTTTTTCTGAACCTGATCAGCAACGCCCGTCATGCCTTGACCGAGAAATACCCCGAAATGTCCGAGGACAAGATATTGTCGATCAGGGGAGAAGAAATCCTCAAAGAGGAGCGACCCTTCGTTCGTGTCATTTTCAGGGATCATGGCGTCGGTATCACGCCGGAACTGTTGCCGCGAGTGATGAACCCGTTCACCACGACCAAGTCGTCGAAGGATGGTACCGGTCTGGGTTTGAGTATCAGTCATGAGATCGTCCAGAAACATGGTGGGACGCTATCGATCGACAGTGTGCATGGAGAGTTTACCGAAGTTGTCGTTGAACTTCCGGCTGTGCAGTAACCACTTCTGTCGAGCAACGATTGTCGTCTTTTTGACTTTGAGTGGGGGGAATCCCCGGGGAACATGGGTTCAACAATGCAGGTTCTGTGTTGTGTCGTTATTTGTTGTTTAATTTACGAGGAGTCTCGCGATGAGTCACAAAATCCTGATCGTCGATGATGAAGAAAGTATCCGCTTTACGTTCAGTGCCTTCCTGAGTGATGAGGGTTACACGGTCGAGACCGTAGAAAATCTGGAGGAGGCTTTGGCGAAGGTCGCTTCTTCACCCTACGACGCAGTCTTCCTGGACATTCTGCTCGGCCGCGATTCCGGCATGAGAGTGTTGCAGGCCTGCCGCGAAAGCCAGCCGAATACTCCCGTGATCATGGTGACCGGGGCACCGGAGATTAAGACCGCGGCTGAGGCCGTTCGCCTGGGAGCCTTCGACTACATTACCAAACCGGTGCATCAGGACGAGTTGCTTCGTCAGGCCAAGCTGGCGATCACTCACAAGACGCTGGTCGACCGGCAGGAGACCTACCGGCTGAGAATGGCGGCCATGTTTCAGAGCATTCGTGAAGGCATCATGATTTTCGATGAGGCGATGAAGCTGGTGGAAATTAACGGAGCCGCCCTGAAGATCCTCGGCTGTGAGACCGATCTCACCGGTATGAACCCTGGAGAATTGAGCGATTGCTGTCCCCCGCTCAAGCTATTGCAGGAAACGATTGAGCAGAGATGCGAAGGTGAGCTGTTCCGATTGGAGACGACCAATGGTGAGGGCAGGCCGCTGGTCCTCGGACTGACGATGGCTCCCCTGACCGGCCATGGCGAGCGGGAGCTTGGCACCGTCCTGGTGCTGCGTGACGAAACATTGCCCGTACGCAAGGTTGAAGAGTAAAACTCAGCAATGGATGTTTTGTTGCAATGCCGGTGGAATAATAATCGAGGATAAATGATGACCCCCCATATTCTGGTGATCGATGATGAAGAAAGCCTGCGTTTTACGCTGGGATCCTTTCTGCGGGATGAAGGTTATATCGTGACGACAGCGTCATCGTTCGCGGAAGCCGAAGAGCTGATCAGACAGAGTCTCTTTGACCTGGTCTTCCTCGATATAAACCTGGGCAGGCACAGCGGGCTTGACCTGCTTAAATCCCTACGCGAGCATCTGGAACATACTCCTGTGGTGATGATCACCGGCGCTCCCGAAGTCTCGACGGCGGCCGAAGCTGTACGACAGGGCGCCTTCGATTACATTCCCAAGCCGATCCGCCAGGAAACCCTGCTCAGGGTGACCAAGACGGCCCTCAAGCACAAAGCGGTTGTTGATCAGCGCGAACAATTCCGGGCACATCTGACGGCTATCTTCGGCAGTGTCCGTGACGGGATCATGCTGGTTGACCAGCAGAAGAAAATCCTTGCATCAAATCAGTCCCTGACCGATATGCTCGGCCTGCCCGGAGGCGCTGTCGGTCTGTCACTTGCGCAGCTGCCTCAGAGTGTCAGAACGACCTTTGTTGAGCTTGTCGACCGGATCCTGGTGACCAATGAGCCTCTTGTCTCGCAACGGCTGGAGATTACGAATCCGTCCCAAAAACAGTGCATTCTGAATGTTTCTGCCGCACCCTGCGTGAGCGATTCCGGTAATCCGCAGGGAGTCGTTCTGACGGTGCGGGACGAGACTCGTCTGGAAACTCTTGAAAAGAGTATGAACAAGCGCAAGAAGTTTGAACATATCGTCGGCAGCAGTGAGCCGGTTCAGGCGATGTTCAGCCTGATTGAAAACCTGGCCCAGGTTGATACGACGGTGCTGATTGTCGGGGAAAGCGGCACCGGCAAAGAGCTGGTTGCCGAGGCCCTGCATTATCGGAGCGATCGGCGCGACAATGCCCTGGTCAAGGTCAACTGCGCCGCGTTACCTGAGAATCTTCTTGAGAGTGAACTGTTCGGGCACGTCAAAGGGTCCTTCACCGGAGCGATGAAAGACAAGATCGGCCGCTTCGAGCAGGCTCATGGCGGAACGATCTTCCTCGATGAAATCGGCGACATCTCACCGGCACTGCAGGTGAGGCTGCTGAGGGTTCTGCAAAACAAGGAGATTGAAAAGGTCGGCGCCACGGGGACGATCAAGGTTGATGTCCGCATCGTCGCAGCGACCAACCAGGATCTTCTGAAAAAAGTTCACAAAGAAGAGTTCCGTGAAGACCTCTACTATCGTCTGCGGGTCGTGCAGATCCCGATGCCCCCGCTGCGCAAGCGCAGGGAAGACATCCCGCTGCTGCTGGAGCACTTTATCGCGATTGTACAACAAGCGCTTCAATCGACAGGTGCTGGGCATCGATGACTGAAGCTGCCAGGCAGATGACCCGTTATGACTGGCCGGGAAATATCCGTGAGCTTCAGCATGCTGTTGAACACGCCTTTGTCATGTGTCGCGGCGACGCTCCTCCTGCTTGAGCACCTGCCTCCGGAGTTGCACGATCTTGAGCAACAGGTCTTTGCCGAGAATGGAGACAGTGAGGACGAAGCGCCGAGAATCATCGCAGCCCTGGAAAAGTCTGGTGGCAACAAAAGTCGTGCTGCCCGCCTGCTGGGTATGAGCCGCCGGACGATTTACCGCAAGATGGAAGAACTCGGCATTGATGATGTCGCCGAGAGTCCTGAATAGTGGGGTAAGAGGGCGGACCCTGCTGTCACAGTCCTGTGCCACCGCGCACATTTGCCCGTGCGGATTTTCCCGTTGCAAGGTTCCCTCAGTGATAACGCCTGATGTTGTTGCAAGTTGATTGATATCATGTGTCCTTTTTTGCTGCCCTGGATGACGACCCTGAGTTCTCCCTGGTTTGGCATGAATATTGGTTCAAGACCAGTCAGTTCTAAATCAGATCTGAACGGAGATACTTATGTCCAAAGTTGTTTGTATCGTTGATGACCAGCCCAGTTTGCGGCAAATGCTGCGTTTCGCATTGAACATCAATGGTTTGAAGGTGATTGAGGCTGAACATGGGGTTCAGGCTTTTGACCGATTGGTCACCCATGAAATAGATATGTTGATTGTTGACTGGCAGATGCCGGAGATGGATGGCATGGAGCTGGTCCGTCAACTGCGCAAGGTCGAAAAATATGCTGAGCTGCCGATCATCATGATCAGCTGTCGCGATGATCTTGAGGCCAGGCGTGAGGCCCGCTCGCTGGGTGTTCTGAGCTGGCTGAAGAAACCTTTTCGGATCAGTGAAATTCAGAGCACAGTCGAGAATGTCCTGAATCTGTCCCCACGCTCGGAGCAGGGGAATACCGAGAAGCTGACCTCAGGAATGTTGTAATGCCGGGAGTCGTACAAAAATCTTCGAATCTCATCAATCTGCAGGAGCACAGATACTGGCACTGGGATTCCAGAGAGCTGGATCTTCTGATCGAGGGGCTGGTCGATGTCAGCCACGCGACAGAGGAAAGCTTTCTGCAACTGGGCGCCAAGATCAGGCTGTTTCATGATCGTGCGGACGGTATCTCCAAAGCTGCCGGAGAGGCGATGCAGCTTCTGCACGGTGATGATGGCGAGAATACCGTGCAACAGCTGCAGCTGCTGGTGGAACGCTGCAGCCTCTGGCTTGCCTCATCGGCGGACAAATCCACCAATATCTGCGTCCTGTTAAACGATGTTGTGAAGCAGATGGCCGGCTTCTATGAACCCATCTTTGGCTTACGCAAGGTCATCAAAACACTGCACACCCTGCGAGTTTCGACACGGATCGAGGCTGCCAAAGGCTACGCTTCGGGTGCCGGTGTCCTGGCAAAATCACTGGACCACCTCGGTAACCTTGCGCACGAAAAAATTGCTGAAATCGCGGAGCGAACCGAGGCCCTGGTGCCGATGATCGAGAAGTCACTGGCGATGGAAGAAGCCGCCCAGTCGGGAACAATCAGAATCGCCAGCCGAGAGGTTAAAAATGCCAGAGATCTCCTGAACGCTTTCATGGCGAATTTTATTCAAACCGGGCAATGGACCGATCGACTCAAGGAGCGCTCTGAAGACGTAAGGCAAAGCTTTGGTGAGATGATCTCTGCGCTGCAGTTCCAGGACATTACCCGCCAGCGCTTTGAACACGTTCAAAGTGCGCTCACGGCCCTCGGGGATCACCTTGAGAGGTTCAGCAAGCGCTCTGATTCCAGCCGTGATGAAGAAGCGGCCCGACTCTTTGGTCGCATTTGCCGATTGCAGTATAACCAGCTCAATCTGGCCAGCCAGGAATTCTTTACTGCGGCAGACAATCTCACCGGGAACCTGCAAGGTATGGTCGCAAACATTGTCTCCATGGCTGATGACACCAGGGCGCTTTCCTCGGCGACGGATGTCGGTCGTGACAGTCGCTATGCAACGGTTCTGGATGCCCTGAAGTCGATCACTGACCATCTGGACGAGACCCGTCACGTTCATTCCCTGGCCGGGACTCATCTGGCCGAAGTGTGTCAAAGAGCACAGGCTGTGGCCGAACTGGTTGCAGAAGTCGAGCTGATTGGTGAGGAGATACAGCTTCTCTCGATGAATGCCGCGATCAGCGCCGCGCACGCCAGGCGACAGGGCGCAGGCCTTGACATCATCGCACAGAATATTCATGCCGTGGCCGCTGATGCTGCCAGGCACGCCACGGTCCTGGCGAGTGAGTGTGCGAAAATTACCAGCCATGCCGAACAATTGCAGTCTGTTGGTCTCGAAGCGCAGTCAGGATCCGGGAATGTCGGAACGCTGCTGGACGAGGCGCAGAACTACATCTCCAAGATAGGGGCCAACAGCATCAAACTGATGGACCTGGCCACCGAGGTCGATCAGACCACGGTCATCCTGTCCGATGATGTCCACAGAACGGTCAGCACGATCGATGTGCGGAAAAGTTTCCAGGAAAAACTGGCTCCGGCCCTTGAGCGCCTCGGGCACATCAGCTCACCCTTTGATGAAAAGACGACGGAAGCAGACAATGCCAACCTGGCAGCCCTCTTCAGCGACCTGGAACACTGCTATACGATGGACAGCGAACGTCGGGTTCACAAGCGTTTCATCGCCAGGGATGATTCACCATCGACAGAAGCGATGCCCGAGGCGGACGAATGGTCGGCAAACCGCAATCACGGCCTTGGCGACAATATCGATTTGTTCTGATACATGGACGAACCCTGAAACAGGAGTTATTCTCTACTCATGACAAACTGGACTTTCAACGCAGATAGTCATTCCGGTACACTGCTGGTCGAAGGTGATCTGACGATCAATTACGTTGGCGTTCTCAAAGATCGTCTGATTGAGGCGTTCGATACCGCGGAGCGGGTCACGGTTGATGTCTCCAAGGCGACCGCCATTGATGTTGCCGGGCTTCAGCTCCTTTGTGCCTGTCTGCGTTTCTCAACCGGACGCGGCAAGAAGATGTGCCTGCGCTTTGGTAAAAACGCCCGGTTTTTGGCTTTCCTGGATGATGTCGGCTTCGCCCGGGATTTTATCTGTGATCATGGCAACGCAAGCGAATGCTCCTGATCCTTGGAGAATTAATGCCTGTTTTACTGTTTTTTAAGGAGATGAACTCATGAGCAAACGGGTGATGACTGTAGATGACTCTGCGACAGTGCGCCAGGTCCTGCAGATGACCCTGGAGGGTGCGGGTTATGAAGTCCTGCAGGCGGTCGACGGTGTCGATGCTTTAAGGAAGCTGGCCTCAGAAACAGTCGACATGCTGGTTACGGACCTGAATATGCCGAATATGGACGGGATCACCCTGATCAAGGCAGTTCGCCAGAATCCGGGCAACCGTTTTATGCCGATCATCATGCTGACGACAGAGTCTCAGCCTGAGAAGAAGCAGGAAGGCAAGTCGGCCGGGGCTTCTGGCTGGATTGTCAAACCGTTCAAACCTGAGCAGCTGCTCGCGGTTGTGCGCATGGTGTGCCCGGTATGAGCACTCTGATTGATACCTTCAAAGATGAGGCCATCGAGCTGCTGCAGGAGCTGGAAGCGGCACTGCTGGAGTTGGAAGAGTCACCGGACGATTCGACCCAGATTGACCGCGTTTTTCGCGCTCTCCACACCCTCAAGGGGTCTGGAGGCCTGGCCGGCTTCGATGATGTTGCTGGCTTCTGTCATGAGGCCGAGACCGTTTTTGAACAGGTCCGTTCGGGAGAACGCACGATTGACCAGAACCTGGTCTCCCTGACCCTGTCGGCTCAGGACCACCTGAAAGGCATGATCCTGGCTGAATTCGGAGCCGACAAAGTCGATGACGATTTGACCGCCGAGCTGGTCGCCGCCTTCCAGTCTCTTCTGCCTTTCCACGAAGAGAAAGAGACTGTTGCAGTCCAGACCCTGACGAGCCACTCGAGCGATCAGTCCACTTATCGGATACGCTTCCGCCCCGAGTGCGGCCTGTTCCGTCAGGGTGTCCAGCCGCAGTTTTTATTGGCAGAGCTGGTCAGCCTCGGTGAAGCCGTTGTGGTTGCGCAAACGGAGGCTGTACCGTCTCTCGATGAATTTGATCCCGAGGAGTGCCGGGTCTACTGGGATGTCCTGCTCACTACGGATCAGGATGAAAATGCCATCCGCGATGTTTTTATCTTTGTCGAGGATGACTGCGAGCTGCTTGTCCAGCAAATTGACGATGGCAGCCAGCTTGATCAGCCTGAGGATTATAAACGTCTCGGTGAAATACTGGTTGAACGTGGTGATCTGACCACAGATGATCTGAACAGGTACCTCAAAGAGAAGAAACGTCTCGGTGAGACGCTGGTGCAGCAGGGTGCCGTCAATGATGGCGTGATCAAGTCCGCCCTGGCCGAGCAGGAACGTGTCCAGTCGCTTGCGTCGCGAACGCAAGGCTCAGGATGCCATGGACAGCCTCCGGGTCAAGTCGGATCGACTCGACAAGCTGGTCAACCTGGTCGGTGAAATGGTCACGGTTCAGGCTCGCCTTTCCCAGTTTGCCAACGGCCGCGTTGATGCCGAGCTTATGAGTGTGGCGGAAGAGGTTGAGCGCTTGACCTGGGATCTGCGTGACCAGGTCCTGACCATCCGTATGCTGCCGATCGGTGGAACCTTTACCAAATTTAGAAGGTTGGTGCGCGATCTCGGTGCGGAGCTTGGCAAAGACGTGATCCTGGTCTCCGAAGGTGGCGAGACCGAATTGGATAAGACCGTTATCGACCAGCTGAATGACCCACTGGTCCACCTGGTGCGCAACAGTATCGGGCATGGCATCGAGTCGCCGGCGGTCCGAAAGGCGATCGGCAAATCGGCAAAAGGTCGTATCACGCTTTCTGCAAAACATTCAGGAGCCAACGTTGTTCTCACCGTTGCTGACGACGGTGCCGGGCTTGATGTTGAAAGGATTCGTGCCAAGGCCATCGAAAAGGGCATGATCAGCGATCACGCAGAACTCACCGAGCGAGAAGTTCATGCCTTGATTTTCGAACCCGGATTCTCGACGGCCACGGAAGTGTCGAATGTCAGTGGACGCGGTGTCGGCATGGATGTGGTGCGACAGGCGATTGATGCCCTGCGTGGCAGTATCGAAGTGATCAGTGAGGCGGGGAAGGGGACGACCTTCTCGGTCAAGCTTCCGTTGACCCTGGCCATTATTGATGGCCTGCTGATCGATATCGCTGCTGATCACTATGTTCTGCCTCTTTCATCAGTCGAGGAATGTATTGAATTGACCCGTGACGAGTCAGAGCAGACTCATGGCCGCAACCTGGTGAAAATCCGTGGTGAAATTGTGCCTTATGTCCGGCTCCGTGACGAATTCAGGATCAACGGCCAGCGTCCCGATATAGAGCAGATCGTGATTGCCAATCTCGGCGGTTTCAGAGTTGGTTTCGTGGTTGACCATGTGGTTGGTGAACACCAGACGGTGATCAAGAATCTCGGCCGGATGTACCAGGATGTTGATGGTATCTCCGGTGCGACCATCCTTGGCGATGGTCGGGTTGCCCTGATTCTTGACCTGCCCCAGCTGGCTGGCCGGGCGGAAGAACACGAGAAAAGTAGGCTCAATTAGAGCTGTGGGGGCTTATGAAGTTTGGCGATAAGGTGATCATCAGGGATGGCTCCCGGGTTGATGGTTGCATCGGTATTGTTTACAGGATCGAGGAAGAGCGTATTTTTGTCCTGCTCGAAAGGGAAGTCCTCTGGCCGGTGCCGTGTCACTCCCTGGAGGTGACAGACAGGGCTCCGGGCTAAATCTTACTCCGCTTAGAGACCTTGTGGATACAATGGGCCAGGCAAATCATTTGCCTGGCCCATTGTGTGTCGCGCCAGGCTTGACTCTCCGCTCCGACCCGAACCGCCACCGCGTCTCGGCACCCGCCTGAAAACAGAATTTATGACCGGAATGGGTAAGATCAACGACCAGTTCATCATTCTGTTGAACATTGACCGGATCTTCAGCAGCGAAGAGCTTGTCATTGTGCAAGAGACCGGACAGTTGGAAAGTCAGGCAGAGGCAGTCGAGGCTTAGTGCAGAGATTGGCCTTGTATCGACAAGATCAAAGTGATTGTCACCGATAAATTAGCTTGGGGAAGGATGTTACACGGACAGTAAGGCTTTTGCCGCGCGGTAGAAGTTTGACAAGCAAGTCTCGACAAATTCAACCTACGAAGCCCGGAGATCTCTTTGACTCCGGGCTTTTGAGTGTCAAGCTGCTTGTTAACGGTTAAAGAGATCGAGCAGGGTAGAACTATTTTAAAACAACAAGCATATCAGTCACTGTGTCGCCTGCCGCACCAGTGTGTCATGGCTGCTGTGCCATTTCTTGAGAGATTGAATCTGGGGAAATATTAGAGAAATGCCGTATGTGGTAATTATTTTGTGTGGTTTCGCTGTCTTAGCTGTCCTGAGAGTTTTGAAGATGTTTCTTGGCCTTTTTCTTGCTGAGCATTCCACCGCTCCTCGATTGTGCTTCGTGGAAAGTCTTTGGTCGCCAGATGCACTGGAGACCTGTTAACCAGACATGATCTTTGGCCGTTATTGTCAATAAACTCACCATTGGTGGAAACCAGAAAAAGGAGAAAAATAATGAAAAAACAGATTGTCTTTGTAGTCATGTTAATGGTCGGGCTTATGATTGCCCTGCCTGCTGGTGCGGCCGGCAAGAAAGTTCTGTTCATCGATTCCTATCACGAGGGGTATGCCTGGAGTGATGGCGTCCTCAAAGGGGTAGAGACTGGTCTTGATGGCAAAGGCGTGGAGTTGCAAGTTGTCCGAATGGATACCAAGCGCAACAAAGAAGACGATTTCAAGAAGGAGGCCGCTTTAAAAGCTAAAGCTTTCATCGAGGGTTATGCACCTGACGTCGTCATCGCTTCCGATGACAATGCGGCAAAATTCCTGATCCAGCCTTACTACAAGGATGCAGACCTGCCATTCGTATTCTGTGGTGTCAACTGGGATGCCTCGGTTTACGGAATGCCATACAACAATGTCACCGGAATGGTCGAAGTTGCCCCGGTCAAGGAATTGCTGGAACAGCTAAAACAATATGCTCCCGGCAAAAAAATCGGCTTTTTAGCTGCTGATGATTTGACCACTCATAAAGAAGCAGAAAATTACAAGAAAGAACTTGGTATCGATACCGTCAACTACTTTGCTTCTGACATGGAAGATTGGATGAAAAATTTCGTGCGTTTGCAGGAACAGGATCAGGTCGATATCATCCTTCTGGAAAATACTGCAGGGCTTAAAGGTTGGGACGAGAATGCCGCGGCAACTTTTATTGTCGCAAATACCAAGGTTCCGACCGGTACAACCCTCGAGCACATGGCGCCTTTTGCCATGTTCGGTTTTGCCAAGGTTCCCGAGGAACAGGGCTTCTACGCTGCTGGCGCGGCACTGGAGATTCTTGCTGGTACCTCTCCCAAGGATATCCCGGTTGTCAAAAACAAGGATGGCAAACTTTACGTCAACCTGAAAATCGCCAGCGCCATTGGCGCCGAGATCCCATACGAAATTCTTGGGGCGGCCAGCAAAGTTATTGAGTAACAACGGAGAGATCCTCCCTTCAGGATCAAAGCCACCTGACGACCGATCTCGGGCAAGCGGGTGGGGTTGAATATAAAAAGCTAGGCAGGTTGATGGTTGACCTTTGCTAAGGAGTTTCTGGATGGCTGTCACAGTGAAACGCAAGTTGATGCACAAGTTCCTCTTCTCAATCCTCACGGTTATCATCGTGGGAATGGGAGGCTTGACTTTCTTCTCCTATACCATGGCAAAAGATGCCTTGCGGGAAACAGTGGAGAAAGAAGTGACCAATATTGTTCACTCAACGGTCAAGTCAATGTCTTTATGGGTCAATGACCGTCGCCTTGACGTTAATAATTGGAGCAAACAAAAGGTTTACCAGTCTGCAGTTCAAGACTCCTTCTTGGGCAAGACTGCCAGGAAAGGTGCGACAGCGGAGATGACCAGGATAAAGGAAGAATACGTCTACTACTCTGATCTCATCCTGCTCGATAAAGACGGCAATGTCGTCGCCGGCTCTAATCAGGAGATGATTGATGCCGAGAAACTTAATGACAGGGATTATTTCAAAGAAGCGGTCTCCGGGTCTCTTTTCGTGTCCCAGGTTGTCGAGGACAACAAGACCGGGCGGCCGGTTTTTGCCATTGCTGCTCCGGTCATAAACAACGAGACCGTAGAAGGCGTTTTGTGTGGCTTCGTGGACATGGACTATTTCAACAGTATTTTTGTCGGCAATGTCAAGCTTGGCAAAACCGGATATGCCTTCATGTTTAACCTGGATGGAGTCGTTGTTGCACATCCTGACCCTAAACAGATTCTGAAAACCAATATGTCGAGTCTGGAATTTGGTCAGCAAATGCTTTCCAAGAGAAACGGAGCTCACCAATATACCTATAAAGGTTTGGAAAAGTTCGCTTACCTGTCACAGGATGAAAGCCTGGGCTGGACTTTGGCTGTCGGCATCGGAATCGATGAGTTGAATGCACCGGCAGTCAAAATTAAAAATATCAACACGATCCTGGCCCTGATTATCATGGCTATTACCGGTCTGGTTGTTTTCGTCGTAGCCCGTAAGGTCGTCGTGCCAATTACGAGGGCCGCTCAATTGGCAGAAGCGATCCGACTTGGAGACTTATCTGAACGGCTGGATACAAATCTCAATGACGAAGTGGGCCTGTTATCCCAAGCATTGAATGCTATGGCTGATGGTCTGGAGCAAAAAGCCCGGCTGGCCGGGGCTATTGCCGACGGCGACCTGACGGTTGATGTCCAGCTCGCTTCAGAGAAGGACCAGCTTGGCAGGGCCCTGCAGACTATGGCTGGCGTTTTGAACGATGTGATCCAACAAGTGATGGTGGCGACTGAAAATGTCGCATCGGGCAGCCAGGCGCTCGCAGCTTCAAGCCAGGAGATGTCTCAGGGCGCGACGGAACAGTCGGCTTCTGCAGAAGAGGCTTCGAGCTCAATTGAACAGATGACCGCCAATATTCGACAAAACACCGATAACGCCATGCAAACGGAAAAAATTGCTATCAAGTCAGCACAAGAGGCGGAGCAGGGCGGAAGGGCTGTTGCTGAGACGGTTACAGCTATGAAAGAAATAGCCAACAAAATTGTGATTATTGAAGAAATTGCCCGGCAGACCAACCTCCTGGCATTGAATGCCGCGATTGAGGCTGCCCGAGCCGGAGAGCACGGCAAGGGGTTTGCCGTCGTGGCTGCCGAGGTTCGTAAACTGGCAGAGCGTAGCCAGTCAGCTGCGGGTGAGATTAATAATTTGTCTGTCTCAAGTGTGGAGGTTGCAGAATCGGCAGGCAAGATGCTCGATAGCATTGTGCCTGGTATCCAGAAGACTTCCGAGTTGGTTCAGGAGATTGCTGCCGCCAGTCGCGAGCAGGATGCTGGCGCTGAACAGATCAACAGCAGTATTCAGCAACTAGACAAAGTTATTCAACAAAACGCCGCAGCGACCGAAGAAATGGCGTCCACTTCTGAAGAATTAACCAGCCAGAGTGATCAATTACGAGATATGATGTCCTTTTTCAAGGTTAAGTCTTTTGAAACGCAGAGTCGAAGGCTGTCATTAAGAGGAGAAGCAACCTCTCGAAAGACAGGAAAGCCTGCGTTGGTTCAATCTCCTCGCCAAAACGAGAAGCAGATAACTCTCCCTGCAAAGAACGAAGATCGTTATAATCGTGGGGCTGAAGACGCTCTGGACAGCGAGTTCGAGACATTTTAATGGAGGACCGCATGGTCGAAGAATATTGCTGTAAACAGTCGCCAATACGTCACCTTCAGCCTGGGTGACGAAGTCTTCGGTGTTGAGGTCTCCCGCACTCGGGAGATCCTAAGCCTGACGCCGGTGACCAGGGTGCCACAAACGCCGAAGTATCTCCTCGGCGTGATTAATTTGCGTGGCCAGGTGGTGCCGGTAATTGATATGCGACTGAAGTTGGGGCTGCCGAGTGGTGAAGAAAGCGAAGATACCTGCATCATCGTCGTTGAGGTTCAGGTTGATGATGATGTGATTGTCGTTGGTGCCCTGACAGATGCGGTGCGAGAGGTTCTTGAAATACGCTCCGACCAGATTGAACCCCCACCACGACTCGGCACCCGGCTGAAAACAGAATTTATTACAGGTATGGGCAAAGTCGACGAGCACTTCTTGATTCTACTGAATATCGACCGGGTGTTCAACAGCGAGGAGTTGACGCTTGTGCAGGATGTCGGACAATCGGAACATTCGGATGGTAGTCATATCCGAGATGCAAAATAATGTTGTTTCGGTTTTGTGAACCAATGGCCGGTCTACATCCGTAGAGCGGCCATTTTACGTGAAGCGCCCGACCATATCGCCACATCAGGCACAGCTGTGTGTCATTTGCAAAACAGGATGACACACGGCTTCCTGCCCATTTAACTTTAACTTTACTGGCTGGAACTGTAACGGGCTGTTTTGTATAGCATAAAATATTTTGGTTCCCCTCTGGTCCGAGGCCAAATTCTGGCATGATTATTGAGTTTGTTGAAGTAGAGAGTTGACGGGCAAGAAAATTATAAAAGGAGCCAGATGATGGGAAAACGTGTCATGACAGTGGATGATTCCGCAACGGTTCGCAGGGTTTTGCAGTTGACCTTGACAGGTGCAGGCTATGACGTGATCGAAGCTGTCGATGGTGCCGATGCCCTGGAGAAGCTCTCCGGAGAATCGGTTGATATGCTGGTAACCGACCTGAATATGCCGAACATTGATGGCATCAATCTGATCCAGCAGGTCAGGCAGAAGCCCGGCAATCGTTTCATGCCGATCATTATGCTGACCTCGGAGTCTCAGCCTGAAAAGAAAAGCGCTGGCAAGACTGCCGGCGCATCGGGCTGGATCACCAAGCCGTTCCGCCCTGAACAACTCCTGGCCGTGGTGCGTATGGTTTGTCCTGCCTGATGTGAGAAAGAGCTGTCAGAATCCCTTGTAAACAGAAATGGCGCTGGATTCCCAGCGCCATTTCTGTTTGTACTGTCTGACCCGTGCGGATTACTTCTTGTGGCAATCGTTACACTTGGTCGGGCCGTTCATCTCTTTGTGACAATCTTTGCAAGTTGAGTGAGCGAAGTCCTTGGTCACTTCAATCTTGGCCGGGGTCCCTTCGTGGCACTTGGCACAGTCGCCAGCGACTCTGTCCTGATGAGCCTTGTGGTCAAAAGTGACAGTGCCTTTCTTGTTGTCGTAGGTGTAGCTGTCGGCTGCGATAGCAACGTTGGCGCCAACGAAGGCCAGCAACATCATCATGATTACCAGTTTTTTCATGTTCGATCTCCTTTGCAGATTTTTGGGTTTTTGGTCTGGGCATGATTGCCTCAATTCATTTGAGACCTTTTTATCCGAACCTTGTTCTGAAATCATCAGACATCGAGATGAATGTCGCTAGATGTCTATTTTATTTGCTGTAATTACTGATAGTTAACCTTTGAAATATCGATCTTGTCGACATCCAATATTTTCATGTTTACTTGCCTGATATTCACTTGGTAGACTCTGCAGCATGAATCAGAAGCCTTACGATGAAAAATTATCCACAGTGTGTCTTGACGCCCTGGAGGTCAAACGTCTTCGCGAAAGTCAACAACTGACCCAGCTTTACGTCAGCAAGGTGGTCGGGGTGACCACCGACACGATCTCCCGATGGGAGAATAACCGCTATCCGACCATCCGTCGTGAGAACGCATTGAAGCTTGCTGAGGCCCTGTCCGTGCCGCTTGTTGAAATCCTCAACAAGCCTGAATCAGAGCCGCCGGTAGAAGAGCCTGCCGCAAAGAGCAGGTTGCCCTACCTGTGGGGAGTGCTTGCCGCTTTGGCTGTCGTCCTTGTGCTGGCACTCTTCTCTGTCTTTTCAAAATCCCCCTCCTTGCCTGCTTCGGTGACTGCAGAAAGGGTTCTGCCAGAATACGCCTGTCCTGGAAGTACCATCCCCGTGCAAATTCGCTTGACTCATCGTGCTAAAAACGGGGGAATCATCCTGCGCGAATATTTTCCCAAGGGTTGGAATATTGTACAGGCCAATCCCCCCGCTTCAAGTCTTGACAATGTCAACGGGGTCGCACGCTGGATCATCAAGGCCGGTGACGACCGGGACCGAGTTGTCTATTTGATTCGGGTGGATTCCGACGCAACTCTGGATTCGGAACAGGGCTTTCAGGGCGAAATCGTTGCCAGCAGCCAAGGCAATCAGTCTGCCGTGCCGATTCTTGGAGAAAGCAAAATTGCTGTTTCACCTGTGCACTGGGTCGATTCAGATGGTAATGGTCAAATTGACGATGGTGAAATGCTCGAAGGGTCCTTTACGATTGAAGATATGGCCGGTGTCCATATTGACTGGCATGACCTGGAAGAGCTCTGGTCTGCAGGCCGTTATGTCTGGGATCATAAAAAAGCGAAGTTCCTGCCGAAAACCACAGCACCCTGACCATCAGGCTTGTTTGACAAAAATGACCTGAAAACTTATCCAATAAAAAGCTGGCGCACCCACAGCAGGTGAGTGCGCCAGCTTGTCTCCGGGTTATCAAAAAGGTTCAAATGGGTTTTGGGTTGCAGAGGTTCTCTGCCCGGTTGACCTTGGTGCCACAGTTTCCACAGACGAATTTTGGATTCTCGTACAGCTTGTTAATCTCCTCGTTGATTGTGGTCGTCTTCAGTTGACACATATGCAACTCACAATGCTCCTCGGGATTGGAACAATCATTTTCAGACATAGGTGGTTCCTCCTTTTGCTTTTATTAAAAGTTAACCTAAGGATTTCATCCGTCAACCTCGCTGTGCTGTTTTGTCCGCTTTCCGCCAGACTGAATAGTAGACGATCATATTGACGAAGAGTACCAAAAACCCCAGGAACCACTGAAGTTCCGTGGTCAAGCCCCGGGGATAGATGACCGGCAGGAGATAATGGCTGACAAAGTCTTCCTGGTAGCCCTGTCCGGACGCCTTTTGCCTGAAATAATTCTCCAGTGGTGTCAAGGGACAGACAGCACCGGTCCATTCGACCCAAATCCCCCATATCACCGTCGGCAGATGCAGCCAGGCCCAGCGGACTCGATGGAGGCAGAGAAGTCCGCCGAAGAGCACCATGGCGATGAACAACAGATGCAGGACCAGGGTCAGGTCAGCGGCAAGCTGGTACTCCATAAATCAACCCCGGAGTGACTCTAAAAAATCGTTGATCAGCGCAAAGTACCTTGGCCCATTGACAAACATGATGTCGTTGTGGTTGCCCCGGGAAAGATCTCCAGCTGCACGGGACCGCTGCACCAACTGGCAAGCCGTTCGGCATGGCTGGCGTCTACCAGACCGTCGTGGCGAGTGTGCATGACCAGAGTCGGTCTGGTAAAGTTTTTCATAATGCGCTGACTGTCTATGGCCTGTGTGACCGCTGATGCCAGTTCCGAGCCGGTCGCACCCAGCTCTTCGGGACGAACCCTGAGCAGGAGCCTTTCCAGCGGGTCAGCGATGGCACTCTCGAGGATCAGACCAGCGACTTGCGGAAAGAGTTCGGCTGCTTTGATGGCAAAGAGTGAGCCGACCGAGCGGCCGAACAGAACCAGTTTCTCATGGGGTTGTTTGATCGTCTCGATCGTTTGCCGGACATCCTCGAGCATCCTGCCAAGTTGGGGGAGACCCGTTGACCCACCGTAGCCCCTGTACTCGGCGAGAAAACAGTTGCAACCCATGCGACCGATGATCTGCGGAAACCCGTCGAGATAATCTGCAACAACTTCGCCGTTGCCATGGAAGTGAACAATGGTGTGGACGGTGGGGTCCACTTCGAAGTAGGCGCAGGCCAGGCGTGCCCCATCGCACTCAACCCAGGCTGGATTTGGAACTGGTGTGTCTCGCGGGAAGAAGTAACGTTCGCTGATGATCGGATGATTGAGAATATTTGCAGGGATCACCTTGAGTCTCCTCTCTTCAAAATATCTCGAGGCGCTGAGCAACACCGAAGCCATGAAACACCTGCATCAGGCGCGCACTTTGTCATGACGATTCTATCATGTTTCTTGCCGGGCAGGCACGAGACAACCTTGATCGACGAGTGTCAGGGTACGCTTTGCTCTGATCCGTTGATCGGCTGCGGGGCTGCAGTCTGTCAGACTTAAAAAAAATAGAGTGTTTGTCAAACTTTAGGGTATAATTCACTGAAGTTATCGAAGCCATTTATCTCAGCCGACTGGTGAAAAAAAGCTTATGATTTATTCAAAAAATACTGTCTTCGTGCTTTTTCTGCTCTTGGTAAGTTTCCTGCCCGCAGCCTCATTTTCACAACCGGTTGACAATCTCCTGGTCGAGATTGCCTCACTGGACCCGGCTGGTGAGTCGACCCTCAGCAATGACGACGTGCTGTATGCCATGATCCGTTATAAGAGTGAGATCCCTCTGCGATTTCAGGCGATTGCCATGTTCGGCGGGTTTCCTTTGGAGGTCGGTGCCATCAGGAACCCTGCGGCGCTGCATGCTCCCGGGGATGGCGAGGCTCTGGTCTGGATCGGTTATAACAATCCAACCCATATTGATGCTGTTCGTGTCACGGTCTTGAATGAGAGCTGGCAGGAGCTTGATCAGGTGACTGAGAAAGCGAACATGACATGGCTGGGCGTTGCTGCTGAGACCCCCAGGAAACCTGCTGAATGGGTTGAGGCGTTGCTCAGGTCCGAACAGCGCAAAATGGATTTTGTCTACGACGCGTCACCCCAGAAGTATGGTTTTTTGAATGATATTCTGTTTTTCTTGATGCTTGCTGCAATCCCGGCCTATATCCTGCTGCAGCTGCACATGCTGTGGCGTTACCAGTACCGCTGGCGTGAACTGGCCACGATTCCTCTGTTCCCGTACATGATCGCGTTCTTTTACTATATCGCCGGGCTCAACATTGACACCTCACTGCAGGTGACTTTCCTCTTTCGTTATACCTCCCTGGCGCTCCTTTACCTGATGGCCCTGTGGTTGGCGAAAAGATTCTGGCAACATAAGCTTCCCCCGCCAAAACTCTACAAACCACCGAAAAGCTGACGGTTCATCCTTCCCCCGCGAAAATCTCTCCGGCTGCTGTAAGGCTTCTACGAAAGGTGCAGCGACTCTTGTCAGGCAAACCATCCCATCAAGCGCAGGTGCTTGATCAGGTTGATCACCCCCATGCCGGTGACGAGCAGGCCGGCGATGCGCAGCATCCAGGTACGTGCTCGGCCGCTCAGCCATTGGGTGGCGCTGCCGAAGATAAGCAGTGATGGGGCCGTGCCTAAACCGAAGGCCAGCAGCATCAGGGCTCCGGTGGTGACCTCTGCGCTCTGGGCGGCAGTGATTGCCACGGCGTAGAGGTAGCCGCAGGGGATGAAACCGAACAGCAGCCCCAACGGCAGCGCTGCCAGCGCCGGCGGGAGTTTACGCAAGCTGTTGACGGCTTTCGTCATGGCCTGCATAGGGCCGGGGAAGTCGAGCTTTGAAATGTTCAGCCAGGTAAACAGCCCTGCAGTACCAAGACCGACCAGGATGACAAACAGGTCCGAGCCCACCAGGAGTGTCCTGGTCACGGTCTTGAACCGGTCTGTGTAGGCCATGGCCGAGCCGAGCCAGCCAACCAGGGCGCCAATGAACGTGTAGGTTGTGATGCGGCCCGTATTGTAGAGCAGGTGGAACAGCCAGCCGCCTTTCTGGCCTGCTTCTGAGAGTGATAACGCACCCACCAGGCCGCCGCACATGCCAATGCAGTGACCGGCCCCCATTAAACCTGTCACGAAGGCCATTGAAATAAGGGACCCGCTCATTTCATCAGGACCTCTCCAAGTTTGAAGGTCAGATCGATCACATCATGCCCGGGACGCTGGATAATCATGATGGCGTCCCACTCACCGGCCATGGTGAAGACAGCCTGCCCATGATAGGCCGTATCCTTCCAGAACGCTTTCGGATTGTTCAGTGGCATGGACATGGCCGGCATCAACAGGCGCAGGCTGACTGCGGCGTCAGAGAAAACCTTGTCCGTGGCACCAGTCAATTGAACGGTAAACGGAATCTCGGTCATTGTCACAAGCGGTTTGGCGGCAAAGGTGAGCACAGCCTTGCCACCATCGGGCATGGCCTTTTCCAATCGAGTCTCAGCGGCCAGAGCGACAGTTGAGAGGCCGAGCAGGCAACAGGTC
The DNA here is from genome assembly GCA_963707155.1 of uncultured delta proteobacterium. Classification (GTDB taxonomy): domain Bacteria; phylum Desulfobacterota; class Desulfuromonadia; order Desulfuromonadales; family BM103; genus M0040. The sequence continues at coordinate 42,206 of CAVPPD010000035.1, forward strand.
AAAATGGTGGTGAGGACGGTCAGGTATGCTTTATTTCTCATGATTCTCTCCTTGGGGTGGTGTCTGTGTGGGAGGGTTCTCGTCATCGTCCAGCATACGGTATTTGGGTCCCTCGACATCATCGTAGTCACCGCGCTTGACCGTCCAGATGAAGAACAGCCAGGCACCGGTACCGATACAGAGTGACAGGACGATCAGGATGACAATTGACTTCAACATTGGAAGACCTTAATTGTTTGTCTGCCCGTTGGCAACAGAAAAAGTGCGGCGAATGACTCGACCCAGGCGTAGTGAATTGCTGACCACGATGACCGAACTGCTCGCCATGGTCAGCGCGGCCCAGACCGGGGCCAACTCTCCGCTGGCTGCCAGGGGGATGGTGACAAAATTATAGGCGAAGGCCCAGAACAGGTTCTGTTTGATGACCTGCAGGGTCTTGCGGGCAATAAAGATCGCTTCGTAGAGGCGGCCGAGGTTCGGTCTGGTCAATACCAGGTCTGATGTCTCCAGGGCGATATCCGTGCCTCCGGCCATGGCGCAGCCAACATCAGCGAGAGAGAGCGCCGGCGCGTCGTTGATGCCGTCGCCGACCATGATGATTTTCCGTCCGGACTGCTGTTGCTCATGAATCCATGCGGACTTGTCCTCCGGTTTGAGATTCGTTTTGTAGTTGGCAATGTCGAGCCTGGAGCTGACCTCAATTGCCGCCTCGGAACGATCCCCGGTGAGGAGAACGGTTTGTAAACCGATTCGCTGCAACTTTTTGACTGCCTCAACGGCTTCTGCGCGCAGCGGGTCATGCAGCAGCAGGACGCCCAGCCATTCTCCGTCAAGACTGACGTAAACTTCTGAGAAAGAGCCGGATGCGACAGGAGGGATTGTCACGTCATTCTCGTTGAGAAAGGTTCGGCTTCCGATCAGAACCTCCCCCTCGTCGCTCGACATTCTCAAGCCCCTGCCTGGTATTGCTTCGACGGACCTTGCCGGACCGGGAAAAACCCCTGTGGCCTTTGCTCTGGCAGTGATGCCGAGAGCGATCGGGTGGTTGGAGCCGCTTTCCACCTGGCTGGCCAGGCGCAGCAGATGAGCTTCACTCTGGCCGGGAGCGGTAAGGATGTGTTCCACTGCTGGTTGACCCATGGTCAAAGTGCCGGTTTTGTCGAAGGCAATGGTGTCAACGCGCGCAGTCATCTCAAGAATGTCGCCACCGCGAAACAGGATGCCACGCGCAGCTGCGTTGCCAGAGGCAACCAGGACCGCCGTCGGTGTTGCCAGGCCAAGTGCACAGGGGCAGGCGACGATCAGGACCGAGACAGCATTGAGCAGGGCCTGAGTTGCAGGCGTTCCACTGGAGAGCCAGAACAGCCAGGTGCCTGCGGCGACCAGGACGACAAAAGGCACAAAGAGTGTGGCCACTTTGTCCGCCAGAGACTGGATCGGGGCTTTGCGACTCTGGGCATCTTCAACCAGGCGCGCCATGCGGGCGATGAAGGACTCTGCTGCAACCCGCTCGACGGTCAGATGAACCGAGCTTGTCAGGTTCAATGTTCCTGCTGAGACAATATCTCCCTGCTGACGGAGCACCGGCATGGCTTCGCCGGTGATCGTGGCTTCGTCGACCTCCGTCGTGCCCTGATGAATCCGGCCGTCCACTGGAATCCTTTCCCCCGGACGGACCATGATAAGGTCGCCCGGAATCAGGCTGCTGCTTACGACAGTGTGGATCCCCTGGTCGTCGATGAGATTTGCAGAGTCGGGTGCGAGGCGAAGCAGCTTGTCGATTCCGGAGATGGAGCGGTTGCGCGCCGAACCTTCAAAGAGACGTCCGAGCAGGATCAGGGTGATGATCATGGCCGCTGTGTCGAAGTAGACCTCACCGCCTGCGAACAGCGTGTAAATGCTGTAGCTGTATGCTGTCATCACGCCGAGGGTGATTAACAGGTCCATGCTCGGGGCGCGATTTTTCAGGCTGCGCCAGGCGCCGGACAAAAATGGCCAGCCGGAATAGAATACGACCGGAGTCGCGACTGCGGCGGCAAAGTACTGGATCATCTGCCGGATCGCCGGGTCGATGCCGTGGAAATAACCACCGTAAAGAGCAAAGGAAAAGCCCATCACCTGCATGGAGAGGAAAGCTGCCGTGCCGAAACGGATCAGCAGTGACCGTTGTTCCCGTGCCGCGGCTTGCTGGGCGGCGCCGGAGGTAAATGGATGGGGCAGATAGCCGAGACGACTGATGGTTGAGAATAGGGTGGTCGGGGAGGTCAGCTGCGGGTTGAATCTGACCTGGGCCCGATGGGTGCCGTAGTTGACACGAATCGCTTCAATCCCCGGTTCTCTCGCGAGCAGTTTCTCCAACAGCCACACGCAGGACGCGCAGCGAATGCCCTCTATGATCAGGGACATCTCTGCAGCGGTTGCGCTGAGAGGAGTGACGTGTCCGGCGAGGGTGCTCTCATCGAATTCAGCTTCGAAAACTCCTGTTGGAACGCCCTCTTCAGGCCAGTCTCTCTGCTGATAAAAATGGGTCAGGCCGGCACCGTTGATAATCCGGTAGACTCCCTGGCAACCGTGGCAACAGAAATGCAGCTCTTTGCCATCGATCGTATCGACAACCAGTTCAGCCGGCGGGATTGGCAGCTTGCAGTGGACGCATGTGTCAGTGACAGACATAAGCCTAGTACCCTGTAACCCCTAATCTTTCGCATCTTGCTTGTTCTTTGCCGCGTCAGCTACGTTCCGATTTCAGCTGATTAGCTACGGCTAGGCACCAGAAATCGCTCCTTGCTGACACGCCAAAACCCTGCACAATCTTTCGAAATCTTAAAGGTACAGGGTACTAGAGATTAAGCAACAGCAGACGGTTAAGGCGGGCCCCATCATATTCAAAATCAAGGCGCGCGTTGATCGAACCTTTCATGCTTGCGGTCAGATTGAGAATGTAGGTGCCCGGAGAGACCTCCTGCAGTGGCAACTTCCTGCTCGTGGCAGATCCATCCAGATAGAGAAAAATGACCCCTTTTGCAGAACGGACAGGCTGGCCATCCTTGTCGCTCAGGTGAAATTCAAGAGTGCGGTCAACCAATTGTGTAGAAACATTCCAGCCAAGGACAGCGGCAGCCCTCTTTTCGAGCACAGTTGAACTGTACTTGAGCCCTTTACTGTAATAGTCGGTGTCGGTCACCTCTGGCCCGGAGTCAACAGCGCGCTTTGCTGACCAGACAGAGAAACAGAGAAAGCTGCCGAGCAGTAAAAGAATGAGAAACGGGTAGATGTTCTTTTTGTCAGTCATCGGAAGATAATATTCCTATTTGATCAATGCTTCGCTGAGCGCAATTTCTGTTTTGTTCTGATCCAGAAGAACGAATACTACCTCTAATCGGGTTTCCGGAACAGGTGTGACCAGTACAAAGTCGATTCGCAGGTTCTCACCGGCCGTCATCTCGAGTCGGTCGGTTTGCCCTTTGAGGAGGAGCGGCTGACCGTTGTCCGATCGTCTGGCCTCGATGTGATAGGTCGCCGGGTGGTTGCTGCGGTTATTGACCCAGGCATTGAAAAATGTTGCCCGGTTGCCATCTTTCAGGGTGCGGCTTGACACTGTGTGCGAGACGGCGATCTTCAGGGATGCCGCCGGGCGCTGGTAGGCAGCGACGAGCAGCACGACGAACAGAGTCACCGTTCCCATGCTCAAAAGCAGGGTCCGCAGGTTCAATAACCCCTTGGCGCCCACGCCGTCGGTGCCGAAAGAATAACTGATCAAGCCCGGCTGATTGCGCTTCGACATGACCTGACGGCAGGCATCGAGGCAACGCCCGCAGTTGATGCACTGAACCTGGTAGCCGTCGCGGATGTCGATCTGCATCGGGCAGACGCGGACGCAGGAGTTGCACTTGATACACCGCTCCAGCTCAGACGACGGCAGATGCAGGTTCAGGGTCGCCTGGTCGGCAAGGACTGTCTGAAAGCGGCCATAGGGGCAGAATTCGCTGCACATCAGGCGGCGCACCAGGGCCAGGTCCAGATAGATGATCAAGGTCACCAACACCAGGCAAATCCAGGTCGCATAGTGAAGCTGCCCGGAAGCAAGCCCGGTCAAAAAGTCGAGCGGCTCGATAAAATACCAGAGCAGGTTGGCCGAGACGAGAAACGCCAGTAACAGGTATGCGCAGTGCAGGGTCAGCTTTTTAACGACCCCGGGTGAACCTTGGCTTTTCCTGGTGTTTATCCCGAGACGTGACGCAAACCATTCTGCCAGGTCCGTCAAGGTTGTTTGCGGGCAGAGCCAGCCACACCAGACCCGCCCCAGCAGCATGGTGATCAGGAGAAAGAAGAAGGTCAGTGCCAGGCTGAAGAGCAATACCAGGTAGAGTTCTTCAATGCGGAGAGCCTGACCGAAGAAGTAGAGCGTCAGCTCGGGGATGTCGACGCGTAACAGGCTGTTCGCCGTTGATGCGGAACCAGGGCAGCAGCAGCAACAGGAGGGTGAGACCCCACTGGCAGCGGCGGCGCCAGGGAGAGAGGAGGGCAGGGGAGCTTGCTGAACAGGGTTTTTCGGTCATAGGAATGAGAGCGGCAGAAGGAGACCCTTCTGCCGCTCATTGGCTCAAAGGTTTAACCTGAAGGGCGTTATTTCAACTCCAGGATGAATTCGGTAACTTCCTCGATTTCCTCGGAGGTCAGTTTTCCCCCGAACGCCGGCATATTGCCAGGGCGACCGGCGGTAATACTTTCTAGTACGGCCATCTCTGTCTTTCCGTACTTGTAGTCCGCAGACAAGTCGGGACCAAAGGCTCCCTTGCCATTTGCGCCGTGGCATCCTGCACAATGCTTTTTATATATCTCCTCGCCGCTTGCATCCGTCTCTGCTACGGCTACCGCTGGAACCGGGGCAGAAGGGGCAGCAGGGGCTTGGGGGGCCGCGGGTGTCTTGGCCTGTTGTTGTGTGGGCGGCTCTCCCTTGTGTGCAGCCATTTTTTCCTTGAGCTCAGCGTCAGAGCTCCACCCGGAAAGGAGGTAGAAGGCCATGAAGACCACACCCCAGATGATCAGTCCGTAAAAGAGAACATTAAAGTAGACCGGTGGAGCCTTTTCGCGATCTTCGACGATGCCGTCTGCATGTTCTTCGTGGTTAGGATCAGTCGTGTTCATGTGAATATCCTTTAGTCATAAGATCAGTTCTGTGTCACAGGTGAAGTTAGTCGTCGTCCAGCATGCGGTACTTGGCGACTTCCCTGTCTTCTTTATTCTTTTTGCTGTAGGTCCGTTTCACGATCAGGGCAAAGATCACGAAGAGGCCGAAAGTGACGCCAAGGTAGATGATCGAAGCCAGATCCATGCTCAGTGATCCTCGCCCTGGTTGTAGTACTTGATGAAGTTGACCAGTTTCCAGACTTTATCGGTGCCCAGGCTCGAGAAGGCTGGCATGCCGCCGTCGGTGATGCCGGAGTAAATAAGCTCGAACAGAATCTCATCATCATAGTCTTCACCGACCAGTTCCGGACCAATCTCACCCTCCATGTGCTCACCGTGACAGGCGGCGCAGTTCTCAGTGTAGAGGGCTTCCCAGGGCTCCATGGTGTCGTGGTCAACACCGGTGTAGGGGTTGACCAGTTCACCAACAATCTCGGTTGCTGTTGCTTCTCGCCACGGTATGTCTGAACCCAGCTTCTGCATGTAGGCAACGATGGCGTCCATTTCGTTCTTGCCTGCCAGGGCCTTGATCTCCTCCGCTGTGTAAGGAAAATCAAGGACTTCCATCTTGCGCTGGATCATCTCCGGATCAAGCTTGTAATCGGCGAGCCAGTCGTAGTCTGGCATGTTGGTTTTCGGTACCATGGAACGAGGGGAATCCATGTGCTTGTAGTGCCACGCAGTCAGGGTACTTGCCACCGAGGCGGGCCAGGTCCGGGCCGGTTCGTTTGGAGCCCCAGAGGAAAGGGCGATCGTAGACGAACTCACCGATTTCGAATACTCGCCGTAACGCAGCACATCCGAAACCAGCGGGCGTACGGTCTGGGTGTGGCAGTTGTTACAGCCTTCACGAATGTAGACGTCACGTCCTTCCTGTTGCAGGGCCGTGTAGGGGGTGACGCCTTCAATCCGATCCGCTTCGGTGTTGACCCAGGCAAAGGGCAGCACCATGGTGACGATGGTGCCAACGAGGATGGCGCAGGTGGCCATAACGATAAGGAGGACAGGTTTCTTTTCCCACATGATCAGGCCCTCCCTTCTGCAGCTACGGTTGGAACGGCCATTGGTTTGCCCTTTTTGACCGTCATGTAGAGATTGTAGATAAAGATGATCAGGCCGACCATGTAGATGATGCCGCCGAAGGCTCGCGCCCACCAGTAGGGATACATCTCGACCATGGTTTCCATGAAGGTGTAGGTCAGGCTGCCGTCAGAGTTCATGGCATTCCACATGCCGGCCTGCAGGACTCCGGCGACCCAGAGTGAGATCGACCAGATCAGCTGACCGACCAGTACCAGCCAGAACTGCAGATTAGCCAGGGGAATACTGTAGACCTCGCGGTCGTAGATGCGTGGCAGGATATAGTAGATGCTGGCAAAGCAGATCATCGACACCCAGCCCATGGTGCCCATGTGGATGTGTGCCGGGACCCAGTCTGTGTAATGAATAAAGGCCGAAAAGGTCCGAATCGCCTGCATCGGACCCTGCAGGGTCTGCAGGCCGTAGAAGGTGATGCCGAGGATCAGGAACTTGACCAGGTAGTTTTCACGCATCTGGTGCCACTGACCGTTCATCGACAGGTAGCCGTTGAATACGCTGCCCCAGGACGGTGCGATCAGCATGACCGAGAAGCCCATGGCCAGGGTCTGAATCCAGTCCGGAACCGGGGTCCAGAGCAGGTGGTGGGCTCCGGTCCAGAGGTACATGAAGATCAAACTCCAGAAGGCGATGATCGAGAGGCGGTGGCTGTAGATCGGGACACCGGTCGATTTTGGCAGAAAGTAGTAAAACATCGCCAGTGGTGGCGCTGTTAAGGCCATGGCCACGGCGTTGTGGCCGAACCACCAGTGAACGTTGGCATCGTTGGTGCCGGCGTAGGCCGAATAGGATTTGAAGAGGGAGACCGGCACTGCCGCTGAATTGACCAGGAAAAGGATTGCCACGCCGACGATCGACGCCATCATGTACCAGAGCGAGATGTACATCTGCTCGTCCTTGCGCTTGAGGATGGTCATGATGATGTTGATGGCAAAGGCCACCCAGAGTATGACGATCATGACATCGATCGGCCACTCCATCTCATGGTATTCCTTTGATGTGGTGTAGCCGAGCAGGAGGGTCACCGCCGATGCGATGATCGTGGCGTTGAAGAAGTAGAGCTGGAATTTTGCCAGCTTGTCACTCCAGAGCGGAGTCTTGCAGAGCCGCTGGACGATGTAGAGGAAAGTGGCGAAGATGACACCGACGCCCCAGCCGTAGATTCCCGCATTGGTGTGGATCGGACGTAGACGTCCGAAGGTCAGGTACGGCGGGAAATTAAGGTCCGGATCGACCATCTGGAAGGAGACAATGACTCCGACCAGAACGGCGACCAGTCCCCAGATCAGGCTCCAGGTGACAAAGCTGCGCACGATGGCGTAGTTGTAGTTCTGCTTCTCCATAGCACCTCCTGTAAAGAATTAATTTCTTCCAAAGTTTATGGTTCGGGATGTGATTGTCAAGGCTTAATTAAATATTACAAAAACGGTAACATTTATACTGAAGGTCAAAACTTTTGTCAACTCCTGTCTTTAAAATGATTGTCTTGTCCCATGCCTGCACAGATTGGGCTTCCAATTTTGGTCGGTAGACTATAATTATTAAATCAAATCTTTTCGATGGAGATTTTGTTTTGCGAACCAGTCTGGGCAAAAAATTATTGTTTTACACCGGAGGTATCCTCGCCCTGCTGCTGGTGGTGACCTTCATGGTGCTGGAGCGCAACCAGGCGCAGGCCTGGGAAGACTACCTGTTCAACCAGAGCCTTTCTTTTGCCCGGTTGGCAACGCCCGAACTTCTGAAGCGTTTTCGCGGGTCTTTCCCACCCGATGAGCCGGCCGATATCGCCGACATGCATGAATTCCTCGGGCTGAACCGCGACCTGGTGCAATTCTCTCTGGTGTCGGCGACAGGTCGTCGCCTCTACCTGTCAAATGTTTTCGATAATTTCTCCGATCTGAATTTGCAGCCCTTTGATGCTGAAGATCTCTCGGTCCGGCTGGCGGCCGCGCGAACGACCATGGTGACACGTCAATTGCCCGATGGCACGACGCCTGCTTGATTTGATTGAGCCGGCTTTCGGTCCGACCGGTCAACAGGTGGTTTCGGTTCGTTATCTGATCTCCTACGACTCAATTGATGCGCGCATGCAGGAGGCGCGCAGATACTTTGTCCTGATTGCCATCGCCGCACTTCTGGGTTGTCTGATCATGGTCAGCCTGATCGCCAGACGAATCACCCGGCCGATTGCCAGCCTGACCGATGGTGCGCGTTCCCTGGCCCGGGGTGAGCTGGAGATACGGATTACTGCCGAGAGCCGCGATGAACTCGGCACCCTGGCCCAGGCTTTCAATGACATGGCCGAAAGCCTGGCTGTCAGTCGTGCTGAGCTGACCCGCAAGAATGAAGCCCTGAGTGCAGCCAATGAACATATGCAATCCATGCAGGAACAGTTGCTGCGCAGTGAGCGCCTCGCTGCCATCGGACAATTGGCCGCGGGTGTTTCGCATGAGATTGATAACCCGGTCGGGATCATCCTCGGCAATGCCGAACTTCTGCATGCAGGATCTGCAGGAGGATGATCCCATGCGTGATGATGTGGCGGCGATTATCGATGAATGCCGGCGCTGCAAGCGGATCACCGGCGGGCTGCTTGGTTTTGCCCGCTCTCCCGAAGGCCACCTCGATCGCGTCGATCTGACCCAGCTGGTCAGGGAGACGGTGGCTTCTCTGAGACCACAAAAGCTTGTTCAAGGATCTCCACCTGACGATCAATGCCGCCAATGAGGATTTATGTGTCACTGGCGACGCTGACCAATTACGCCAGGTCGTGATCAATATTCTGCTGAACGCTGCCCAGGCGATGCAGGGAGAAGGACGTCTTGAGATCTCCCTGGTCGAGCAGCCGGATCGTGCGCTGATCTATGTCGATGACAGTGGTCCGGGGATCCCGGAAGAAGACCGGGAAAAAGTTTTTCAACCCTTCTTCTCGACCAAGGCCCACGGTGAAGGGACAGGTCTGGGTCTGCCCCTCTGCCGTAAACTTGTCGAAGCGCAGGGCGGTGAGATCTTCGCCAGTCATGCTCCACTGGGCGGCGCAAGACTTTCGATCTCTTTGCCACGGTTGGATTAGTTCGCACATGGCGACGATTTAAGGAAAAAAACTTTGACATGTTTCGTGAGGATTCATTAGGATAAGCGATAATTTTCCCACCGGATGCCCCACTATTATGGAATTTGTACTCAAGCTTTTAAACGACGACATTCATCGCGTAGAAGAACAGTTTCGTCACGACCTGGCGTCGCGTGTCCCTTTGATCCGCAAGGTTGGCGAATACGTTCTGGCGAGCGGCGGCAAACGTGTCCGCCCGATGATCCTCTTGCTCAGCGCACGGCTGGCCGGTTATCAGGGCAACGCTCATATCGGGCTGGCCAGTGTCGTCGAATTTATTCATACAGCGACCCTGCTGCACGATGATGTGGTCGATAGCGCCGTCTTGCGGCGTGGCCAGGATTCCGCGAATGCCGTCTGGGGCAATGAAGCCAGCGTTCTGGTCGGAGACTTCCTCTTTGCCAAATCCTTCTCGATCATGGTGCGGGCGGGCAATTTGAATGTACTCAAAACCCTGTCCGATGCCACCACCCAGATGGCTGAAGGGGAGGTGCTGCAGCTCATCAGTACCAGCGACATTGAGCTAGATGAAGAGCGGTATATCGAGGTTGTCCAGAACAAGACTGCGGTGTTGCTCTCGGCTGCGAGTCGGTGTGGTGCGATCCTTGGCGGCTGCTCTGCCGATGAGGAAGAAGCCCTGGCGGCCTACGGTATGGACCTTGGTATCGCCTTCCAGTTTATGGATGATGCTCTTGATTATGTCGCCGAGCAGAGTGAGTTCGGCAAGGAGTGCGGCCATGATCTCCTGGAAGGCAAGGTCACACTTCCCCTGATTCATGCCTTGGCCCAGTGCAATACAGGGGAGAGGGAGAAGGTCGCTGCCATTGTCGAACAAGAAGTTCTGCCGGATGAAGACCTGCAATATGTCATTGACCTGATTCATTCCTACGATGGTATCGGTTACACTCGTGAGCGTGCAAAGCTCCTGGTTGAATCAGCCAAGGCGCAACTTGCCACATTTGCCGAAAGCCCCGCCAAAGAAGCGATGAACAGACTTGCGGATTATGTCGTTAACCGCAATCATTAGCCGCTATCCCGCCATTTTGCCTGTAAAACAATCGTGTTTTAGCTGTTTCTCACGTCTCTGTCGGCCTTTTTCTCCCGGTAGAACGGTGTTTCCTTAGTTGGCCCAAGGTTTGCTTAAGTAAGGATATGCCCAGCATGTTCCACGATGCGGAATGCCGGAGGTCAGGTGGAGAACGTTCAACTTGTACATCATCTGATATGTGATTTCGAGGGTGAAGAATACTTGATCGAGGTGTTCAGCCGCGCGGATGGACATCACTTTGCACGTACGGTTTTCAGCTCGAAAGATGTCATCATCAGTGATGGCCTCAGCCTCGATGACGTACTCCTGAAGCACCAGAACCTCCTGCCTCTCGCCATACATTCCAGGCAAATGGCTTGCTCTTCCCGCGTGCTGAACTGATTCCTGACTGATCATTGAATACGGCTGTATCCTGCCGGCGACTTTCCCTGCTATAATGCCCGAATGCCACGATTGTCTTTTCATAAGAAAGTCCTCTATGTCTTTTGCGGACTGACTCTCCTCCCTTTGATTCTCCTCGCTGTTTTTGCCGGTCAGAGCCTCGACTCAGTTGAGCAGCTGTTACGCAGCAGCGCAATCAGCGCACTTGATCAGCAGGCTGCTGAAACCCTTGAGCTGCGTGCTGTCATGGTTGCCGACGAAGTCCGCACCTTTTTACAGAGAGTAGAAGGGGACCTGAACGTGCTGTCACGGTTGCCTGTCGAAGAAGACGAGTACCTCTGGTTTGATCAAAACCATCTCCGCCCTATCTGGGTGCGTACGGGGACCAACCAGTGGCCGCGCGAATTGCGACCGTCGGTCAGGCTCTATAAGGAGATTGCCTACATAGACGCAAATGGGATGGAGATTCTCCGGGTTGCTGACGGGAGTCTGTCCAAAGATCTGCGCGATGTTTCCAACCCGGCGAACACGACTTATCTCTCAGAGATTTACTTCAAAGCTGCACGAGATCTTCAGGCTGGCCAGATTTACGTTTCTCATGTCACAGGATGGCACGTCAACAAAGTGGCCCAGCTCGGTGACGCCACAACTCCCGAGAAAGCTGTTGAAGGGGCAAACTACGAGGGGGTCGTTCGCTTTGCACGACCGGTCTTCGAGGTCGATGGCCAGCTGAAGGGAGTTGTGGTCTTGTCGCTCGACCATCGTCACCTGATGGAGTTTACCCAGCACATCTCCCCTACGGACGAAAGATTTGTCCTCTTCCCTTCATATCAGAGCGCCAACTACGCCTTCATGTTCGACAATGAGGGCTGGATTATTACCCACCCCAAGTTCTGGGATATCAGGGGGCTGAACAAGGAAGGGCACCTCGTTGCGCCCTACACCAAGGATTCCAGCCCTGAAGCGATCGCCAGTGGTGACATCCCCTACAACCTGGGTGAGGCGGCATTTATCCATCCCAACTATCCGGAGGTTCACCAGGCTGTGCTTGGCGGGCGTTCCGGAGTTGTCGACATTACCAATGTCGGTGGCTCCCGGAAGATCATGGCCTTTGCGCCAATTTTTTACGATTCCGGCCCTTACGCTGAGACGGGCGTTTTCGGTGGCATAACGATCGGGGCCGAGGTGAAACAGTTTCACCGGATGGCGGAATCCACCTCGGCTCACATTCGCGTCCTGTACAAATCTTTTCTGACGGGGGCCTGGGTATTGATTGGCATGACGGCCCTGTTGGTCGTGTATGTTGCCTATCGTCTTTCACACAACATCACCAGCCCATTGTCGACTCTGATCGCCGGGACCAAGGAGATGGCCCAGGGCAAGCTGGAGACGCAGGTCGAAATCGCCAGTCCGATAGAGATCGTCGAACTGGCGACGGCTTTCAATACCATGGCGAGGCAACTCAATGAGCGAAGAGAGCGGCTTCTCAAGGCTCTGGACGTTTTGCGTCGATCCCGTAAAGAAATAAAGCAAGAGAGGGATTTCAAGCAGACGATCGTTGAAAACGTCGAGGTCGGAATCCTGACTCTGGACGATCTCCAATGTGTCACCTCCCTGAACGGTGTGGCCCGTGACATCCTGATGGTTGAGGCGAAAACAAGCGTGCCGCTGCCGCTCAAGGAGGTTTTGCTGAATTTCCCGGAGTTGTACGACGCGATTTCGCAAAACATGCATTCAGGGCGCTGGAGTGAGTACGTTTCTTCCGAGAGAGGTGGACGATCGCTCACCTACCGCCTCGCTCTGCACCCGCTTTCTTCCGGGCGCGAAGATGGCTACATCCTGACCATCGAGGATTTGACCGAACGGGTTAATTTTCGCCAGCAGGTGGCGCGTCTCGAACGTCTCGCTTCCCTGGGACGCCTTTCTGCGGGTCTTGCCCATGAGGTGCGTAACCCGTTAACCGGAATCAGTCTGTTGCTGGACGAACTGCACGATCGAATGCTTGCAAATCCGGTTGACCAGGGGTTGATCCAGAGGGCGCTGCTGGAGATCGAGAGGCTGGAGGGCCTGGTGAACGAGTTGCTGAATTTCGCGTCACCCCCTGACGCGAGACTGGCCCCAGGTGATCTTGCAACCATCTTGCGTGATACGCTTTTTCTGATGAGTAAGCAGTTCCAGAATCACCAGGTCAGGCTTCATGAAAATATCCCGGAGACCCTACCGCAACCGCGTATGGACAGTGACCGACTGAAGCAGGCGATTCTGAACCTGTTGACCAACGCACTGGACTCCATGCCGAAGGGTGGTGAATTGTGGGTGGATGCACGACGCAGCAGCCTTGGGGTTGAGCTGAAGATTCGCGACACCGGGGAGGGGATTCCTGCAGATCGTCTCGCACTGATCTTCGAGCCATTCTATACCACCAAGGGGGAGGGGACCGGTTTGGGACTCTCGATTACTCACACGATTATTACCAGTCACGGAGGGCGCATCGAAGTGCAGAGCCGGCAGGGAGAGGGGACAGAGTTTTCCGTTTATCTCCCGGATCGTGGCCAAGGTTAGCCACCAACTGGAGGCTCCCGTTACTTCTCTTCGGGTCAATTTTTGAATGTGGCCGTTATTGGCCATATTTTGTTGTCTCATCTTCCCTGAAAAGATATCATGTCGCCTTTAGCACATTCTTCCAGGCTGATTGAGGAGCTCATTTGATGGAACGTATTCTGATTGTGGATGACGAGGCTTTTATCCGCGAGAACCTTGAAAGGATTCTTTCGGAGGATGGTTATCACCCTTATTCCACTGACAATGGAGATGATGCCGTCAAAGAAGTCAGTGAGGCTGACGTCGATCTGGTGCTGCTCGATCTGAATCTCGGTGCCCAAAGCGGTCTTGATGTTCTGCGTGCCATGCGCGAGGTTGATCCCGGAGTGCTGGTCATCATCATTACTGGCTACGGGACCGTGGAGAGCGCTGTCGAAGCATTGAAAATGGGGGCTTACGATTACATTAAAAAACCGTTTAAAGCTGATGCGATAAGGCTGATTGTGCGACTGGCGCTGGAAACCCAAAATCTGCGTCGCGAAGTTCGCCAATTAAGACGGGGCAGCAAGGCCCGGGAGGTCTCCGGAGTCAACATCATGGTTGGTTCAAGCGAGCAGCTGACCCAGGTCTACCGGCAAATCCGTGAGGTCGCAAAGCACGAGACCTCTACAGTGCTGATCACCGGTGAGTCGGGAACCGGTAAAGAACTGGTGGCCAGGGCGATCCACCAACTCTCTCCCCGCAAGGAAAAGCCCTTTGTGGAGATCAACTGTGGCTCCCTGCCGTTCAACCTTCTGGAAACCGAGTTGTTCGGACATGAACGGGGAGCTTTTACCGATGCCAAGAATCGCAAGATCGGCCTCTTTGAGGAGGCCAATGGCGGCACGATTTTCCTCGACGAGATCGGAGAAATGGACGCGAACCTTCAGGTCAAGCTGCTGAGGGTTCTTGAAGATCGCAAGATCCGTCGCTTGGGTGGGAACCGGAATATTGAGATCGATGTCAGGATCGTGGCTGCCACGAATCTCGAGCTTAAAGAGGCTATCGAACAGAAGACTTTTCGCGAGGACCTTTTCTATCGACTCAACGTTTTTCCCATCCATGTCCCTCCCTTGCGTGACCGTCGCGAGGACATCCCTCCGCTCCTGGACTTTTTCTTCAAATATTATAGTGAAGAGTTCCACAAGAACGTGCGCGAGGTTTCACGCGCTGCGCTGGACCTGTTGATGCGCTATCACTGGCCGGGTAACGTGCGTGAATTGCGTAATGTCACGGAACGAATTTGTATCATGCACAACCAGGAAGTGATCACTCCTGATTGCCTGCCGCGCGAAATCTGGGGTGATAAGCCCCGGGGTGAGGCCTCCTTTGATTACCAGATCCCTCCTGAAGGGATTTTGTTTGATGAGATTGTCGGTCGTCTGGAGAAAGATTTAATCGCTCAGGCGGTTGGAATCACAGGTGGCAATGTTGCAAAAACAGCCCGTTTGCTGAATCTGCCGCGTGGAACCCTGCGTTACAAAATGGAAAAGTATGGATTGACCGAAGCCTCCTGATGTCCGCGACGAGATGAAGAGGAACTCTGTTTCGTTTTTGGATGCAAGGGCCGCTCTCAGTCGTATCCCCCTCAGAAGAAGTTTTTTTGTTAGTTAAAGTATTTTAGTCAACAATTTGAGATATTTTTGAGTTTCATGTGTTATAGTGCCCTGAAGTAATCATTATCTCACCGATAATAGCAAACCCGGGGTAACCCGGGGACGCAAAGCCACGGGTCCAGAATCTCAACAGGGGAGGCTGGATAGCCGGGTTGCCGAAGAGGGGTCGCACAGGATATCACCCGTCTCCGGAACTGAGAGGCGGTTTTTTTATGGGGTGAGGTAGACGGAGGGTGTTATGGACGCACGGCCGATCGCAGTTGTTGTTGATGACAGCAAACCTTTTCTCATGTACCTCTCGATTCTTCTGAATCGCATGAACCTGGAAGTCCTGCCGGTTAATAATGCTGCCGATGCGCTCGAAATATCGCGGGTGACACGGCCCCATCTCATCACCATGGATATGATGATGCCGGATATGGATGGTCTGCAGGCTCTGCACGCTATCCGTAATGATCAAGACCTTGCTGACCTGCCGGTCATCATGATCTCCAGCTACCAGGACAAGCACAGACAGTGGGAAGCCTTGAGTCTCGGTTGTATTGATGTCCTTGACAAACCTGTGGACCTGCGACGTCTGCACAAAGCGATTCAACGCTGTGATCTGTATTCCGGCAGCCGCAGGCGTTATCTGCGGGCTCCCTTCGAAAAAACGGTTGGCTTGCACTACCAAGGTTCGCTGCGCGAAGTCTCGAGCGTCACCCTGTCGGAACGCGGTATCTTCCTGCACATGCGTGAACAACTGCCAAAAGGAGCCCATGTCGAGATTGACCTGCCTCTTGCCTCGGGCGAGACGATGCAGGTTGGTGGTTCGGTCATTTATGGCAAGGCTCTGAATGGAGGCAGTTCGGTGATTTCTCAGGGGATCGCGGTTAAATTTGATCGGTTAACTGCGAAAAAACTCGAAGTCCTTTCCGAACTGGTCGAGGAGCTGCTGATTGGCGATCTCGTTGATGATGAGAATAACCCGTCATAACCCCTGACTGACGGCCAGAACATCGGTCATTCATCTCTCCCGGGGATTCCGGTTTGTCCTTTTAAAACTGGCATTTCTGCAGCTTTCCGCTATTCTAAGCCTGTCATAATCCTCAATCGAAAAACGTGATGTCAGCTTTATGCGCCCTTCCTGTACGGCGGGGATCGCTGCGCCTGAAAGGTTCTGGGGCACTATCTCAGGAGCCCTTCGAGTTAAGACGGAGGCACATTGCAACGCCAGAGAATCAGCATTGAGGGAATCGTTCAGGGGGTCGGTTTCCGTCCGTTCATTTACCAGCTGGCCGAAAGGCTTAAGCTGGCCGGGTCTGTGTGTAATGACAGCCGCGGTGTGACCATCGAGATTGAAGGTGAAGAATCGCTTCTCACTCAATTTGTTGCTTCGGTCCGGAATCAAAAGCCACCGCTCTCCGTGATCCAGTCGATTGATTCTCAGATCATTCCGGTGCAGGGAACGATTGGTTTCAAAATCCTGCAGAGCAAGTTGGACGAAACCCGTCGCGCCCAGGTTGCACCGGATACCTTCGTCTGCGACGACTGCCTGCAGGAGTTGTTCAATCCCGCTGATCGCCGTTATCGTTACCCGTTTATCAACTGCACCAATTGTGGTCCACGGTTCACGATTGTGACTGGCATCCCGTACGATCGGCCATTGACCACCATGGCCGACTTCCCCCTTTGTGAGGCGTGCCAGACAGAGTACGGGGATCCGACCTCGCGTCGTTTCCATGCTCAACCGAATGCCTGCCCCGAATGCGGACCTCAGCTGCGGCTGCTGGATGCCGCGGGTCACGTTATCGTCACTGACGATCCCCTGCTGGAAACCATCTGTCGCCTTAAAGAGGGCCAGATCATGGCGATCAAGGGGCTGGGTGGCTACCATCTGGCTGTTGATGCCAGCAACCAGAATGCGGTTCTGGAGCTTCGTCGCCGTAAACAGCGGGACGAAAAACCGTTTGCCTTGATGGCGAAGGATCTTGCAGCGGTACAGCGCATCGTTCATGTCAACGATGAGGAGGCCCGACTCCTGCTTGGAGTTGAGCGGCCCATTGCCCTGTTGCGGAAACAACCACATCATCACCTTGCTGCAAGCGTTGCACCGGACAACCGTTATTTTGGTGTCATGCTGCCTTGCACGCCACTGCATCACCTGCTGTTCCAGGACGGTTTCGAAGTTCTGGTCATGACCAGCGCCAACCTCTCTGACGAGCCGGTTGCCTTTGAAGATGACGAGGCCTGCCAGCGCCTGGCAAAGGTCGCCGATGCCTTCCTCGTTCACAATCGCCGCATCCATATGCGCACGGATGATTCAATCGTCCGGCTCATGGCAGGGAAACCGTTGCTGCTGCGCCGCTCGCGTGGCTTTGTGCCGCGTGCGATGGCTATGCCGGGTGAGACTCTTCCTGTTCTGGCGGTGGGTGCCGAATTAAAAAATACCGTTTGCCTGACCCGTGGCGATCGTGCCTTTCTGAGCCAGCATGTTGGAGATCTGAAAAATCTCGAGGTTTACGAATCTTTCAGGCAAACCATCAGCCATTTGCAGTCGATTCTGGACGTGACCCCGGAACTGGTCGCGCATGATCTTCATCCTGACTACGACTCGACCCGCTACGCTGTGGAAGAGAGTGGCCTGCCGACTGTTGCCGTGCAGCACCACCACGCCCACATGGTCAGTTGCCTGACCGAACACGGCGTTGATGAGCCTGCTATCGGTGTCGTCTTTGATGGCATCGGCTATGGTGAGGACGGCCACCTTTGGGGAGGGGAATTCCTGGTTGGTGACATGGGTGGCTACGAGCGTGTCGGTCATTTCCGTTATCAGCCAATGCCCGGCGGTGACCTCGCGACGCGGGAGCCCTGGCGGATGGCGCTGAGTTATCTGCAATCGACCTATGGTGAAATACCGGATGGGATAAAAGCTCTTGACGGCATCGCTGAAAACGAGTTGCGTCTGGTCGCCCAGGCAGCCAGGAAAGGAATCAACGCGCCGCTCACATCCAGTTGCGGTCGTCTTTTCGATGCGGTTGCGGCTTTACTCGGGCTGCGCCGGAAAGTCACTTTTGAGGGTCAGGCCGCCATGCAGCTGGAGATGATCGCTGATCCGACGCAGTTACAAAGCTATCCTTATGAGCTGGTCGGTGACGCCGAACAGATTATCTTCGATCCATCGTTGTTGATTGATGCGATCGTCAAAGATCAGTTGGCGGGAGGCTCCGCAGCACAGATTTCCGGGCGTTTCCATCGCTCACTTGCTGTGATGATCGCAGAAGCCTGCACCCAGATTCGCCAGAGGACGGGACTCAACCTGGTCGTCCTTTCCGGGGGCGTTTTCCAAAACTGCCTCCTGACAGAGTTGGCTCTGTTGTGTCTCAAAAAGTCGGGCTTCAGGGTGCTCAGCCACTCACTCGTTCCACCCAACGACGGCGGCCTTGCTCTGGGCCAGGCGGTTATTGCCTCTAAATCCCGAGCGTCGCTGCCAGCCTGAGCAACGTCGCGTCAATCTCCCGTCGCCCACCTTGAACCGTTTTCTCAAGATCTGTTTGCACGATGGCGCCACAGGCAAGCCCCAGCATTTTCCCCGACTCGCCTCGCATCAGGGTCTCCACGGCGGTGACACCGAAACGGGCGGCCAGCAAGCGGTCGAAGCTCGATGGTGAGCCGCCTCGCTGGTAGTGACCCAGAACCATGATACGGGTTTCAAAACCGACCCGGTCCTTGATCTGGTCGGCGATATTCTGGGCCTTTCCGGCGCCCTCGGCGACCATGATGATCGAATTGTCGCGCCCTTCCTTGAAGCGCTTCATCAGGTTTACGCAGATATCATCGAGATCATAAGCAGATTCTGGAATCAGGGCGTATTCCGCACCGCAGGCGATGCCGGCCACCAGGGCCAGGTAGCCGCAATTCCGTCCCATGGTTTCCACGATAAAGGTGCGGTCGTGTGACGATGCCGTGTCTTTGAGGCAGTCAACCGCATGGATGATGTTGTTCAATGCCGTGTCGACGCCAAGTGACATGTCTGTGAAGGGGATGTCGTTGTCGATGGAAGCAGGGATGGCAATCACCCGAATACCGCGCTTGTGTAACTCCAGAGCTCCACGATGGGAACCATCACCGCCAATCACGACCAGCCCGTCGATTCCCATCTCTTTGAGGTTGTCGACGGCCAGTCTCCGGCCAGGTTCTTCAAGCATCTTCAGGCAGCGCGCGCTCTGCAGGAAAGTCCCGCCCATCTGCAGCTTGCTGCTGACGGATTTGGTTGTCAAAACCTCATAATGTCGATCAAGTAATCCCTGATAACCTTTCTGGACACCAAAAACTTCAATATTGTTAATGAGACCGGCACGGACCACAGCTCTGATTGCTGCATTCATTCCGGAACAATCACCACCACTGGTCAGTACTGCGATGCGTTTCATGAAAGGCTCCTGTTGGCTCAAATAGATACTCGCGAGAGATTAAACAGCTGAGATCACTTTGTCAAAAGATGACATGACCACAATGACGCGAGCAATTTAATAATATTATGACCAGAGATGTGATACATCTAAAAAACGTGATGTCTCCCTCGACCGGGCCTGATGACATGGTTATAATGGAACGGTGCGCGATAAAAATTTATTCTGACAGGACAACGATCATGAGAACTTTGGCTGGTTTGTTCACTTTCTTATTCTTCCTTGCCGGGGCGGCTTTCGGCAGCAGTGCTCTTGAAGAGCGGGTGGTTGAACACCGCTTCGCCAATGGCATGCAGCTGCTGGTCGTCGAAAGGCATGATACGCCGATTGTCTCGGCTTATATCACAATCGGGGTTGGTTCAGTGCACGAGACCAGCGAGTCTCGCGGAGTTGCTCACCTCCTTGAACACATGCTTTTCAAGGGGACAAAAACGCTGGGTACGACTGACTATCAGAAAGAGCGGCCGATTCTGGAAAAAATCGAAACCGTTGGCAGCCAGTTGGACGCCCTGAGATTGCAGGCTGATGCAGACCCGACAAAGGTTGCGGCTCTTGAAAAACAGTTGGCGGATCTTCAGGAAGAGCACAAACAGTACGTGGTCAAGGATGTTTTCTCCAACCTCTATTCTGAAAACGGTGGCGTTGGTTACAACGCCTTTACCAGTAAGGATTTGACCACCTACCTGATCTCTCTGCCGTCAAATAAGCTGGAGCTTTGGGCTATGATCGAGTCTGACCGAATGAGGGATCCCGTCCTGCGCGAGTTCTACACCGAGCGCGATGTGATACGTGAGGAGCGGCGGCGTTCTTACGATACCAACCCGAGCCGGCGGCACTACGAAAGCCTGGTGACCAACGCCTTCACCGTGCACCCTTACAGGAACCCGATCATTGGCTGGCATTCGGATATCGCCAATTTGAGCCCGCAGAAAACCAGGGAGTTCCTGCAGAAATATTATGCTCCTGTGAATACCGTGATTGCCCTGGTCGGCGATGTCAGGGCCGAAGACGCCATCGCCCTGGTGGATCGTTATTTTGGTGATCTTGAACCGGGAACTCCTGTTCCACATGTCGCAGCCGTTGAGCCCGAGCAAAACGGTGAGAAACGGATTGTCGATATTTTCGACGCTGAGCCGCGCCTGGCAATCGCTTATCATAAACCGACCCTGCCGCATAAGGATGACTACGTGTTCGATCTGATCGACCAGATTCTTGGCAGTGGCCTGACCTCAAGGCTCTACCGTTCACTGGTGGAAAAACAGAAGCTGGCGACGTCAGCCTCCGTCTACGGCGCTCCGGGTTCGCGATATCCCAACCTGTTTGTCATTGACGCGGTGCCGCGTCATCCGCATACAACAGGTGAGCTTGAAGAGGCCATTTACGCCGAGCTGGACAGGCTCAAAAACGAACTGGTTGATGAAACCGAGCTGACCAAAGTCAGGAACCGGCTGGTGACTGATCAACTGCGGCGGCTCAGGAGTAACTCGGGGCTGGCCAGGCTTCTGACCAGCTACCAGTCGCTGGCGGGTGACTGGCGCTATCTTGCGACCTACAGCCGGGAGATTGAGAAGATTACTGCTGAAGAGATCAAAGCTGCGGCAGAAAAATATTTTACTGCAACGAATCGAACCGTTGTCGTTTTGAAACGGGAGGATGTGCTGTGATGAGTTTCTTCCGTTCTTGTCATCTGCTTTTTTATATTTGTTGTCTCTCTCTGGCGATTTTGGCCGGCTGTGCCGCGCCCCAGGCAAAGCATCCCGATCAGCTTCAGTATCCCGTGCTGAATTTCCAGCTGCCTGAAGTGGAAACATTGATCCTTGCCAACGGTATCCGGCTGTACCTCAAAGAGGACAAAGAGCTCCCTCTGGTTCAGATTACGGCGATGATAGGTTCCGGTGCCATGACGACTCCGGCTGAAAAAGTCGGTTTCAGTGATTTGTTCGGCAGTGCCTGGCGCACTGGCGGTGCCGGGGATCGTACTCCGGAAGAGCTGGATGAGTACCTCGATCACCTGGCGGCCAATGTCAGCACCAGCTTGGGGCCATATACCGCCAACCTGGATCTTTCAATGCGCGCTGAGGACCTGGACAAGGGGCTTTCTGTCATGGGCGACCTGCTGCTGCGCCCGACCTTTGCACATGAGCGGCTCGAACTGGCGCGTCTGCAGGCCCAGGAGCAGTTGAGACGTCAGAATGATAACCCGGAATCCATCTCCAGGCGTCTCCTGATGGCAGCCTTGTACCCGGATCACTACCTTGGCTATTCGCCGACTCCGGACACCCTGGCGGCAATCACGAGACAGGACCTGCTTGATTTCCACCAGACTTATTTTGCTCCCAACAACCTCTGGTTAGCCGTCTCTGGTGATTTTGATCGTGACGGCCTTTTGAATTCGTTGCAGGGCCTTTTTGGCTCCTGGCCCCAGCGCGCTATCCCTGAGCAGAAGCTGGCCGCAGTGCAACGCCCAAAGTCGGGTTTGATCCAGGTGGCAGACAAGGACCTCGCCCAGACAACGATCGTGATCGGTGATTTGGGTCTGACCAAGGATCATCCTGACCAATATGCCGTGCGTGTGCTCAACTATATCCTCGGAGGCGGTGGCTTCAACTCTCGCATGATGCGAGAAATTCGCTCGAACCGCGGCCTGGCCTATTCTGCCTATTCCTACTTCCAGGTCGGGAGACGCCTGCCCGGTCCTTTTGTCGCCGGAACCGAGACCAAGAATGTCTCCGTGATCCCGGCGCTCAGCCTGACCCGCGAGATTATGCAGGATTTACGTAACAACCCGGTGACTGAAGAGGAGTTGCAACTCGCCAGGGAAAGCCAGATCAACTCCTTCATCTTTGGTTTTGAAAACGCCCATGCGGTGGTCAGCCAGCAAATGACGCTCGCATTTTTCGGTTACCCCGATGATTACCTGTCCAGCTACCGTGATCGAATTGCCGCCGTGACGGTGGCCGATGTGCAACGGGCGGCGCGTGAATTTATTGACCTGAGCCGGCAGCAGGTGGTTCTGGTCGGTCATGCGAAGGACTTTGCCGGAGAGCTGTCGGGTCTCGGCTTGCCTGTCACAGAGGTTGACCTTGAGGAGCCCCGTTAAAGAGTTGGGGGAGAGAGGGCCATTGAGTTTTTTACGTACATTCATTGACCGCAGCCGGGTTTTCGTGGAGCACGATCTCTGGGAGATGGATGCCGCCAAGCAGAGCGGGTGGCGGCGTTTTCTGCTTCATCAAGGGCAGATCCTGATCCTGGTCGTTCGCGGTTTTTATGCTGACGGCTGCATGTTGCGGGCCTCCGCTCTGACCTTTACCACCTTGCTCTCCCTGGTGCCGTTTCTGGCCCTGGTGTTCTCGGTGCTGAAGGGGTTTGGGGTGCAGAAAGAGTTGGAACCGCTGCTATTCGAACAGCTGGCGGTCGGTGGTGGTGCTGCTGTCACCAAGGTCGTCGAATATATCAACAACACGAATGTCGCAAGGCTTGGCACCTTCGGCCTGATTTTTCTTATCATTTCGGTCTTGACCCTGCTTTCAAATATCGAGGATTCATTTAACGGTGTCTGGGGTGTCAAGGAGACCCGTCCCCTGTTACGGCGTTTTGCCGATTATTTCTCGGTTGTGACAATTGGCCCGATCATGGTTGTTGTCGCCATCTCCATGACCAGCACCCTGAAAAACCAGGGCCTTGTCCAGACTCTGCTTGAACAGCAATATATCGGAGAAGCATTGGTGCTGTTGTTTGAGATCCTGCCATTCATGGTGATGTGGCTGGTCTTCGCCGGGCTCTATCTCTTTATGCCGAACGTCAAGGTGAGCCTGCGCGCGGCCTTGATCGGGGGTGTCTTTGGTGGCACGCTCTGGCAGGTCAGCCAGTGGGGTTATCTGACTTTCCAGGTCGGCGTGGCGCGTTACAACGCCATCTACGGAACCCTGGCCGCCTTGCCGGTCCTCATGGTCTGGATTTATCTTTCGTGGATGATTGTTCTGCTCGGTCTGGAAATGACCTACGCGAATCAGAATCTTCGGACGATCCGGCAGGATATCCGCGGAGCAAAAGTGAATTTTGCCAGCCTTGAGTTTATCTCGCTGACTGTCCTGCTGGTTGTTGGCCGTCGTTTTTATCTCGGTCAGCCAGCAATCAGCGAGGAGCAGCTGGCGATCGAGCTGGATGCTTCACCGCGGGTGCTGAAGAAAATCCTGGAGGAGTTGACCCGGCTTAACCTGATCACGGCGACGGCACAGAATACGGACGACGCCGGTTATCAGCCTGCCCTGGCTCTGGAGAGGATCAGGCTGCACGAGGTGATTCGTGGACTCGCCGCCGATGGCACCGATTACAACCGACAAGCCAAGACCCGGGAGCGTGGCGTTATCGCTGAACTGGCTGCAATGCTGCAAAAAGCCGAAGCACAGGCTCTGGAGGGGATGACATTGAGGGACCTGGTTCTGCAGGCTGAAGCCGCCGGTGATCAGACAGAGGCTTGCTCTGGAGATACGTCGAAAGGATAACTTTTCAACGTAAAAGTCTGGTCTTCGTAGACAGCATAGGAATATTGAGTGATCCAGTCACCCAGGGCGATGAGTTCTCCATCGCCCAGTTTTTCGTGGAAAGGCTGATGGTAGTGGCCGGTCACGACAGCCTGGTGCCCTGCGGCAAGAATCGCTTCTGCGTAGGGTCGTAAAATCTTGCGTGCTGGCCAGCGACTGCGTCTTTCTCCTGAACTTTTGCGACTTTCATAACCTGCGCGGTCACCAATCTTCAGCAGCAGGCTGTTCGGCAGTGTTTGCAGCAGGAAACGAGTCAGATGACTGCGTAACAGCTTGCGCAGACGGCGATAACCGATATCGTCAGGGTTGGCCAGGTCTCCATGGTCGAGGTAAATTTTTTTGCCATCGAGATCGATGCTGCCGCCGTCAGGAAAGATCTGGCAATTCAGTCGCTGGCTGAAGACCGGGCCGAGATGGAAATCGTGGTTGCCCTCCACGTAGACCAGTTTCGTTCCCTGCTGGCACATTCGTTCAAAGGCGTTGATCAGGGGGGCATAGTTTTCGGTGACGGTTGCCTTGCCGATCCAGAACTCGAAAATATCTCCGAGCAGAACCAGCAGGTCGGTTTTGCCGCATTGTTCCTCGAGGAAGGCCAGCATGGCACGGTAGTTCGGGTCTGCGGGTTTGCAAAGGTGGGCATCTGCGAGGAAAATAGCTCTCATGGCCGTCACTATAGGGCTGGGATATTGATATGTCAACTACACTTAAGGGCGGTTAAAACATGGAAATAACAGAACAAGCAGAAGTGCCGCCCATCATGCAGCGGGTTCGCTGTGGGGCGCTGGAAGGCTGGCGGACAGTTTTTAAAATGATCAAGTTTGTCCTGCCGCTCTATATCATTGTCGATCTGTGTAAAGCGTCTGGTCTGCTTGATAGCCTCGGCGTATGGTGTGCCCCGCTGATGAGCCTGTTCGGTCTCCCCGGAGCCACGGCCTTTGCCTTTATTGCCGGAGGGCTGATCAACCTCTACGCTGCGATCGCGGTCCTCGCACCTCTCGATCTGACTCCCTGGCAGGTCACCCAGTGTGGTGTCATGATGGGCATCGCCCATAACCTGGTTCTCGAGGGAGGCGTGTTGAGCAGTACGGGAGCCCGTGGCGGGGTTCTGACGCTCTTTCGCATTCTGCTCGCGGCACTGGCCGGATGGTTGATGGTGGCCATGCAGGCGCTGGGGGTGGCGGGATGACGATTCTCTTTGATGCCTGCCTCGGGGGCCCTGATGCTGTGTGGTAAACTGGTGCTCATCGTTGTGCCATTGGTCGTGATTTTCGAAGTCCTGCGCTATGTCAGGGTGTTTCGCAGCCTCGGGTCACGAACCGAGCCGGCGATGCGCTGCATTGGCCTGAAAAAATCGGCTGTTCTGCCGCTCTTTACCGGAATTTTTCTCGGTATCGCTTATGGCGCAGGGATTATCATTCGTTCAGCGGCCACCGGGCAGATGGACAAG
Organism: uncultured delta proteobacterium; assembly: GCA_963707155.1. GTDB lineage: Bacteria > Desulfobacterota > Desulfuromonadia > Desulfuromonadales > BM103 > M0040. The sequence continues at coordinate 67,673 of CAVPPD010000035.1, forward strand.
CGTGAGCTCTTTCTGACAGGTCTATTCCTGGCGACCTGTCATGCCGTGATCGAGGATGTTCTGATCTTTGTTGTCCTGGGTGGAGATGCGGTGGTGATGCTTGGCTTGCGTCTGCTGCTGGCGATCCTGCTGACGGGTCTGCTGGCCAGGCTCTGGAAGCCGCGGGACGGCTCGATCAGTACGGAGGTTTGACCCTTGACGGCAGACTCTGAAATCACTCTTCCGATCTACGGCATGAGCTGTCAAAAATGCGTTGCCAAGGTCACCTGCGGCCTTGCAGGCGGTTGATGGGGTGGTCGCGGTTGTCGTCTCACTAGAGGAGCAGCAGGGCAGGGTGCAGGTTGGTGCTGGTGGTCCGAATCGCGAAGCAACTGCTGGGTGTCGTCATCGCGGCTGGCTTTCAGATCGTTGCTCCGATTGCCACAGGATGAACCGCTGCCAAGTCAGAGAGCCCGGCAGACGAGAAATCCTCCACGCCTGGAAGCAACCGACACGGGTACTTTTCTCTTGCAGGGGATGACCTGCGCCAATTGTGCACAAACCATTGAAAAGGGTGTTGCCAGGCTGCCGGGAGTCTCCTCGGCTGCTGTCAACTTCGCCGCAGAAAAACTCTCTGTCATCTACGATCCGGCCCGAGTACAGAGTCCCAGATCTGATCGCCAAAGTCGCAGATCTTGGTTACCGCGCTGTCGCCTGAAGATAGCGACGATCTTCAAGAAGGTCGAACACAACTTTACTGGCTGATTTTTGCCGCCAGCCTGTCACTTGCCGATCATGCCGCTGATGTGGTTCACCCCTTTCGGCAAAACGACGATCTATCTCATCTTTGCTCTGTCGACCATCGTTCAGTTCAGTGCCGGTTTAACCTTCTATCGCAGTGCCTGGAAATCACTCAAAAACCTGTCGACCAATATGGATGTGCTGGTCGCCATGGGGATCACCGCAGCCTACGGTTATTCGCTTCTGGCTCTCTTTAATATTCTGGGCATTTCCGGTGATGTGTTCTTCGAAACCAGCGCCATGCTGATCACCTTCATCCGCTTTGGTAAATGGCTTGAAGCCCGCGCGAAAGGGAAGGCCAGCCAGGCGCTGAAGTCGCTGTTGAACTTGCAGGCCGATCGTGCCCTGTTGCTGGTGGATGGCAACGAAGTGGAAGTCCCAGCCAGTCAGGTTGCTGTCGGTGATCAGGTGGTGGTGCGTCCCGGCGAGAGAATCCCGGTGGATGGCCTCGTCATCGAAGGCTCTTCGGCTGTTGATGAGGCGATGGTCACTGGTGAAGTCCCTCCCCGTAGAAAAAGTTCCGGGAGACGAAGTCACCGGAGCAACGATCAACACCAGTGGACGTTTGGTCGTCGAAGCGACCAGGGTTGGTCGTGAAACAGTGCTGGCGCAAATCGTGCGCATGGTTGAAGAGGCTCAGGGCGACAAGGCCCCGATTCAGAGATTGGCTGATGCCGTCTCCAACTGGTTTGTGCCAGCCGTCGTGGTCATCTCAGTCACTGACTTTTCTCGCCTGGTACGGTCCGGCCGATGCCGGGTTCCTCTTTGCTTTCAAAATGGCGATCGCCGTACTGGTGATCGCCTGCCCCTGTGCTCTCGGTCTGGCCACACCCACGGCGATTATGGTCGGCAGCTCCGTTGGTCTCTCTGCCGGGATTCTTTTTAAAAAAGCTTCGGCCCTGGAAAATATTTCGCGCTTGCAGGTGATCCTGCTCGACAAAACCGGTACTCTGACCAAGGGTGCCTTTGCCGTCACTGATCTGCTGAGTCGTTGATGGTGTCAGCGAAACAGAGTTGATCAGGTTTGCTGCCGCCGTGGAAGCGGCCAGCAGTCATCCGCTTGCCAGGGCTGTTGTCGAGCACGCTGAGAGACAATGCGGTCGCTTACCCGTCAGTCGCTGATGTTGAGGAGGTGAGTGGGCATGGTCTGATCTGGTACGCTTGATGGCGTTCGGGTTCTGGCCGGAAGCCATCGCTTGATGGAACGTGAGTCGATCGAGATCGACCTCTCTCGATGCTCAGGTTAACGCCTGGGCCGAGGTCGGCAAATCGGTTATTTATGTCGCCAGGGACGGGCAGGTTGATGGGGTCCTCGCCCTGGCTGACACGCTCAAGGAAGGGGCTGTCGGAGACGGTCTCCCGGTTACGGCAGCTCGGTTTGGAAACGGTCATGATCACCGGTGACCGACGGTCTGCCGCTCATGCAGTGGCCGGTCAGCTCGGGCATCGATCATGTCGAAGCCGAAGTGCTGCCTGCTGACAAACTCGCCGTCGTGCGGCGTTACCAGGAGCAGGGGCTCATCTGACCGGCATGGTTGGCGACGGCATTAACGATGCTCCGGCGCTGGCCCAGGCCGACATCGGCATTGCTATCGGCAGTGGCACTGATGTCGCCAAGGAGACCGGTGATCTGGTTTTGGTCAAAGGTGATATCCGCGATGTTGAACGCAGCATCCGCCTCGGCCGCAAGACGCTTGCCAAAATCAAGCAGAACCTGTTCTGGGCGTTCTTCTATAACGTCATCGGTATCCCGGTTGCTGCCGGTCTGCTCTATCCTGCTTTCGGTCTTGTGCTCAAGCCCGAGTTTGCCGGACTGGCCATGGCTTTCTCCAGCGTTTCGGTGGTGACGAACAGCCTCTTGCTGAAACGTTATGCAAGGAAGCTCAAGCTGTAAGTTCAGTCAGAAAATATAAAGGATCGTGCTTCCCCTTTTGCGTTTTTATCGTTTATGAGGTTTAATGCTGCTTCATGTTCTTATCGCCACCTGTCGTGAATTGACCTATGCCCGATAAACGTAGACCGATCCTTGGTGTCATCGGCGCATCGCAGCCATCTGCTGAAGGCTTGCGTTTGGCGGAAGCCGTCGGCCGTGAGATTGCCTTCGCTGGTGCGACACTGGTCTGTGGAGGTCTCGGAGGCGTCATGGCGGCGGCATCGAAGGGTGCGGCCGAAGCCGGAGGTGATGTGCTCGGCATCCTGCCCGGAGCGGATAAATCATCAGCAAACCCTTATGTCTCCTTGCCTGTGCCGACGAACATGGGGCACGCGCGCAATGTGATTATTGCTCACACCGCAGATGCCCTGATTGCAGTCGAAGGTGAGTATGGGACATTGTCGGAAGCGGCTATCGGTCTCAAACTCGGCAAACCGGTGTTCGTGCTGCCCGGAGGCCTCGAACTTGCCGGGACCGTCGCTGTTGATTCTCCAGAGGCGGCCGTCGCCCTTGCATTGGAAAGTATGAAACCATGAATGATTCAATTTCCTGTAATTTGAGCCACTCCGAAGAGTTTTCCATCGGAGTCATCGAGTGGCTGCGCGGTAAAGGGGCCATCCTGATCGTCACCCATGATCATCCTGACCCCGATGCTCTCGCGGCCGCCTTCGCCTTGCAACACCTGATTCTGGTCAAGACAGGCCAGGAAGCGACGATCGCCTTCGGAGGTGTCGTCGGTCGTCGCGAGAACCTGGTGATGGTTCATGAGCTGGGGATCAAGTCGAAGCCGATCGATGATCTGGACCTTGATTCTTTCAATGCTGTCTGCATGGTTGATACTCAACCGGGAACCGGCAATAACTCCTATCCGATAGATCGCCGTGTCGACCTGGTAATCGACCATCATCAATACAAAGAACTGACCCAGTCCAGTCGCTGGGTCGATGTGCGCCCGGAATATGGTGCATCGGCCAGTATCCTCTTTGAGTATTTGCAGTCACAGAACGTCAAAATCGCCACCAAGCTGGCCACGATTCTTTTTTATGCGATCAAGTCGGAGACGGAAGATCTCGGCCGTGACTGGACGAAATCTGACCGCGATGCCTACATGAAGCTGATGCCGCTCTGTAACAATCGCATTCTGCATGAGATTACCCGGCCGAAGGCCTCAAGAGTTTATTTTAAGTATTTTAACGTCGGTTTGAACAACGCGAAAATTTTCGGCAACACCTTGATTTTTAACCTTTACGCGATCGATCATCCCGAGATCGTTGCAGAGATTGCCGATTTCCTGATGCGGGTGGAGGGTATTGAAATTGTTCTGGGGCTGGGGCACTTCCAGGGAGAAGGGGTCCTCTCGATGCGAACCAGTCAACTCGAGTCTCATGCCGGGTCTCTGATGCAGGAGATTATCAAGGGCCTCGGTACCGGCGGTGGCCACAGTATGACCGCTGGTGGCCAGATACACCTCGAATCGACAGATCGAGCCGCTATCGATAAGCTGGAATCGGAGCTGATAAGACGCTTGTTCGCAGCCTTGGACCGCACCCCGGTTGAGCCGGAGCCGCTGGTCCAATGAAAAGCTGCCGCTCCGCGTTGACAGTCCGGCACATCTCGTTGACAGTCCGGCACATCTGGAGTATATAACGCGCCATGCCTCGCCTTGCTTTACAATCTCTTGCCCTGCTTCTTATGCTCTTGCTTCAAGTTCTTCCTGCCGGTGCCCTCGTCGAAGTCGGCCGCCCCGGTGAAGAACCTCTGGTCATCGAAGATGTCTATCTGCGTGAGGGAACCGCGTTTGTCCCTATTGACGATGTCCTGGCTGCCCTTGAACTGGAGGGAGAGTGGCAATCAGTGGCCCATGTCTACGAAATTCGCACGCCACATGGCCGGGCTGTCATCTCGCCGGGCAGCCAGTTTCTGAAGCTGGGCGACAACTTTATCCCTGTCTCTCACAGGCCACGTTTTATTGATGGCAAATTGCGTGTTTCGGAAACCTTCCTGTTGCGCCAGTTGGCGCCGCTTCTTACCGAACCCATTTATTACCGCAACCACAACCCTCCATCAGAAATCCAGGAAGAAGATCCTCTCGACCGGCTGTTTGCTTTTCTGCTGCGAAAGAAGGAGCCTGTTGCCGACGGCAGCAAGTGGGTGGTCTCCATCGACCCCGGACACGGTGGAGAGGATAGTGGTGCGCTCGGCCTGAACGGCAGCAAGGAAAAAGTGGTGACCCTCGCCGTTGGGCAACGCCTGGAAAAACTCCTGAAAATGCGACAGGATGCCCCGGTCATCATGACGCGCGACGGTGACTATGCGCTCGATATGGAGCGTCGCCTGGAGATCGTCGCCTCTGGTCAGGCCGATGTCATGCTCTCGCTGCACGCGCAGTCCTTTTTTGCTGCGGAGGCCTCTGGTGTGAATCTCTACATACAACCCCAGACTGAACGTGATGTCCCCGACGGGGTTGTTGTCGAAAACTCAAGTTTGAAGCTTGCCGAGATCCTGCGGGGCAAGTTGCGGGGCAATGGTTTTGATGTGCATGAGATCAAAGAACTACCCGTTTACCCTCTCGGGCGCGGTGACCTGCCGCGCGTTATGGTGGAAATGGGCAGCTTGACCAATACGATTGATCTGACAACGCTTGAGGACCCCATCCGCCAACAGGATTTTGCCCGCGCCCTCTTTGACGGTCTGCTGGCCTTTTTTGACTCTTTCTCAGGAGAGCTTCCATGAGTTTACTCTCTCAGCCCCGTCATGACGGTCGCCAGCCGAATCAGCTTCGTCAGATCAAGGTCGAACGCGGTTTTACCCGTTACGCAGAAGGGTCAGTGCTGATCAGTTTTGGAGAGACCCGGGTTTTGTGCAACGCTTCCGTTGAAGAAAAAGTCCCGTCGTTCATGCGTGGGCAGGGCCGTGGCTGGGTCACGGCTGAATACAGCATGCTGCCCCGCGCTACTCAAACGCGCTCGGTACGAGAGGCCGCCCGCGGCAAGCTCGGCGGGCGAACCATGGAGATTCAGCGACTGATTGGTCGGGCCCTGCGTGCGGTGGTTGATTTTGAACTCCTCGGTGAGCGCACCATTGTCATTGACTGTGATGTGCTGCAGGCGGATGGCGGCACACGGACGGCGGCGATCACCGGCTCCTGGATCGCGCTTGCCGACGCGATAGAGCTGCTGATCTCCCAGGGGTTGCTCAAAACGTCTCCCTTAAAAGACAGCGTTGCCGCGGTCAGCTCCGGGATCGTGAATGGACAACCGGTGCTTGATCTCGATTATGTGGAAGATTCAGGGGCCGGCGTTGATATGAACTTTGTCATGACCGGTGATGGCCGTTTTGTCGAAGTGCAGGGAACCGCGGAAGACGAGCCTTTCACGGAGAACGAGCTTGATGCTCTGCGCGACCTGGCAAAAGAGGGGTGTCGTCAACTGACTCATTTGCAGCACCAGGCCAGGAATCACGCATGATGGAACTGGTCGTCGCGACTCGTAACGCTGGCAAACTCAAGGAAATCAGGCGCCTGCTGGAACCTCTGAATGTGAGCGTCCTCAGTCTTGATCGTTTTCCAGGGGCACCGGACGTTGAGGAAGATGGAGCGACTTTCGCCAGCAACGCAGCGAAGAAAGCGGAAGCCATCGCCCGTTTCACAGGATTGCCGTGCCTGGCCGACGATTCTGGACTGGTCGTTGACTCTCTGCAGGGCCGGCCAGGAGTTCATTCGGCGCGTTTCTCCGGTGTCGATGCGGATGACCTCAGCAACAATCGAAAGCTCCTGGATGAAATGGCCCGGGTGCCAGAGAATCAGCGTCAAGCTGCCTTCTGCTGTGTTATGGCACTCTGCCTGCCAGGCGAACCGACCCGTTTTTTCGAAGGCCGAGTCGAAGGTCTGATTCTGGGTCAGGGCAGGGGAGATGGTGGCTTCGGTTACGATCCGCTGTTCTGGCTGCATGAGTATGGCTGCACCATGGCCGAGCTTCCCATTGACATAAAAAATCGCATCAGTCACCGCGGTCAGGCCCTGCGTCAGGCGCTTCAGTTTCTTTCCGCTTCCAGTCAATAAAACATACAGTTTTTGCGTGTTTTTTTTTGAATTTGATGTCAGGGAAATTTTTCCTTTATTTTTTTACAAACGGTGTTTAGTATACGGAGGTCTTGTATACAGTATGCAGTCGTGTGCGGCGAGTCAGGAGAGAGAAGTACCGCTGATTCGTGGCAATGTGACAAGGGATATCAATATGGGAGTGTCAAGTCGTTGGCGAGGACCTCCTCGGTAGGCGAAGACAAGCGGGTTGTCTTGTCTTTCCTGTTGTGCCGGCTCCTGGCCGGTTATCGAGCAGGTCTTTTTTCGGGTTTCATCCATCACAACACATTTGATTAAGGGATCAAAATCATGCAACTGACGCAAAGTTCTGTGGGCAGAAAGATCATCATGGCCGTTACCGGTATCGTGTTGGTCTCGTTTGTTTGTGTGCACCTGTTGGGCAACTCGTCCATGTTTATCGGTGCGGACGCAATCAATGCTTATGCGCAGAAGCTGCACAGTCTCGGACCATTCGTCTGGGTCTTCCGGCTGGTCATGCTGGCAGCTTTTGCAATTCACATTGTTTTCGGGATTCAGCTGACCTTGGAGAACAAGGCCGCTACTCCGGAGAGCAATGTTCAGGTCAAACGGCTGAAGACCGGTTTCGGTGCTGAAACGATGATTATTTCTGGCGCTGATCCTCTTCTTCTTCGTCGTCTATCACCTGCTGCACTTCACCGTTCGAGTGACCAACCCCGAGATTTATATTCCGCTCGGTGACCAGGGCATGGTCGATGTCTACTTCATGGTGGTCAACGGGTTCAAGAGCGCATTGCCGGTCATCGCTTATGTTGTCGGTCTGTTCTTCCTGTTCCTGCACGTCGGCCACGGCTTCCAGAGCCTGTTCCAAACTCTGGGTCTGAGCAATGACAAGTCACTTCCGGTCATGGGAATGGTCAGCAAGCTGGTTGGTTTCGTACTCCTTATCGGGTACGTCTCCATTCCGTTGCTGATTATTGCCGGACTCATCAAGATTTAGGGGGTCGATTCAATGATACTCGACGGTAAATGTCCTACTGGACCAATTGAAACTTCCTGGGATCGTCATCGCTTCGAATCGAAGCTGGTCAATCCTGCCAATAAACGTAAATACAAGATTCTCTGTGTCGGTACCGGCCTGGCCGGTGGCGCTGCTGCAGCTTCCCTCGGTGAGCTCGGCTACAAGGTCGAAGCCTTCTGCTACCAGGACAGCGCCCGCCGCGCTCACTCCATCGCAGCCCAGGGTGGCATTAATGCCGCCAAGAACTACCCGAACGACGGTGACTCCGTTTACCGTCTCTTCTACGACACCATCAAGGGCGGAGACTTCCGCGCCCGCGAAGCAGACGTCTGGCGTCTGGCCCAGGTGTCGAACAATATCATCGACCAGTGTGTCGCCCAGGGCGTGCCCTTTGCCCGCGACTACGCCGGTTACCTTGACAACCGCTCTTTCGGCGGCGCCCAGGTCTCCCGTACCTTCTATGCCCGTGGTCAAACCGGACAGCAGCTGCTGCTCGGTGCCTACTCGGCGCTTTCACGTCAGGTGAAAGCCGGCACTGTCACCCTCCACGAGCGTCGCGAAATGCTTGACCTGGTTGTGGTTGACGGCGTCGCCAAGGGTATCACCTGCCGCAACATGGTGACCGGTGAGATCGAATCCCACTGGGGTGACGCAGTCATTCTGGCGACCGGTGGTTACGTCAACGTGTTCTACCTCTCCACCAATGCCATGGGCTGCAGCGTCACCGCTGCCTGGAAGGCCGCCAAAAAAGGCGCCTACATGGCGAATCCCTGCTACACGCAGATTCACCCGACCTGCATTCCTCAGCATGGCGAGCATCAGTCGAAACTGACGCTGATGTCCGAGTCGCTGCGTAACGATGGTCGCTGCTGGGTACCGAAGAAAGTGGAAGATTGCGAGAAGCCAGCCAGCGAAATCGCTGATGACGATCGTGACTACTACCTCGAGCGCAAGTATCCTTCTTTCGGCAACCTCGCTCCACGTGACATCGCTTCTCGTGCAGCCAAAGAGCAGTGTGATGATAATCGCGGCGTTGGCCCCGGTAAGCGTGGTGTTTATCTCGATTTTGCTGATTCGATCAATCGCCTCAGTGAAGACACTATTCGTGAGCGTTACGGCAACCTCTTCGAGATGTACGAAAAGATCACCGACGAAAATGCCTACAAGCAGCCGATGCGCATCTACCCTGCGCCGCACTACTCGATGGGTGGCCTCTGGGTCGATTACAACTGCATGAGCAATGTCCCCGGCCTGTTCGTTCTCGGCGAAGCCAACTTCTCCGTACACGGCGCCAACCGCCTCGGTGCCTCGGCGCTGATGCAGGGTCTGGCCGATGGCTACTTTGTCATCCCTTACACGATTGCCAACTACCTGGTGACCGTGAAGCCGGGTGAAATCAAAGACGACCACGCAGCATTCAAACAGTCTGCTGACGAAGTCAAAGCTGACATCGACAAGCTGCTCTCCGTCAATGGCACCAAGACCCCTTCTGAGTACCACCGTGAACTCGGCAAGATCATGTGGGAGAACGTCGGCATGGCTCGCAGCGATGCCAGCCTCAAGGAAGCTCTCAAGCTGATTCCTGCGCTGCGCGAAGAGTTCTGGAAAAACGTCAAGGTGGTCGGTACCAATGAGCAGTTCAACCAGGAGCTTGAAAACGCCGGTCGTCTGGCCGACTTCTTCGAGTTTGCCGAGATCCTTACCAAGGATGCGCTCAACCGCGAAGAGTCTTGCGGTGGTCACTTCCGGACCGAGCATCAGACTGATGATGGCGAAGCGATGCGTAACGATGAAGACTTCTGTTACGTCGCTGCCTGGGAATTCAAAGGCGTGGGTGTTGAGCCCGAGTTGCACAAAGAACCTTTGAAATTTGACAATGTTAAGCTTGCCGTAAGGAGTTACAAATAATGAAACTCAAACTGCACGTATGGCGCCAGAACGGGCCGAATGATAAAGGGAAGTTGGAGACTATTGAGGCTCCTAACGTCAGCCCTGACCAGTCCTTTCTGGAGATGCTCGATGATGTCAACCAGGCGCTGGCTAAAGAAGGCAAGGATGTTGTTGCTTTTGACCACGATTGTCGCGAAGGTATCTGCGGAATGTGCTCACAGGTGATCAACGGTGTTCCCCACGGTGGCCAGGATCGCACCACGGTTTGCCAGCTGCACATGCGGAAGTTCAAGGAAGGCGATGAAATCTTCATTGAGCCCTGGAAAGCACGTGCTTTCCCGGTCATCAAAGACCTTGTCGTCGACCGTGGCGGTCTGGAGAAAATCATGCAGGCCGGCGGTTACACTTCTTGTCACACCGGTGGTGTGGCTGATGGCAACGCGCTGCCGATCGGCAAGCCCATTGCTGATTACTCCATGGATGCTGCCGAATGTATCGGTTGTGGTGCCTGTGTCGCCTCGTGTCCGAACAGCTCGGCGATGCTCTATACCAGTGCCAAGGTTGCCCAACTGGCGGTCCTGCCACAAGGCAAGGTTGAAGCCAAAATCCGGGTCAATGCCATGACTGAAGCGGCCAAGGAGCATGGCTTTGGCAACTGTTCCAATCATTACGAGTGCCAGGCCTCCTGCCCGAAGGGAATCAACGTCAAGTTTATCGCTAAGCTGAACCGCGAATACATGAAGGCACTGATCAAGTAATTATAGGTACTTACTGAGACGTACGAGAGGGCGAACCCAACTGGGTTCGCCCTCTTTATATTCTTTCTAATTGATACTCTGACAGTCTGTGATTTATGTCAGAAAGTCATTGTGAATGTCGTAACATATTTTACTTGACATAGATGACTAAACAGGTAAGATATAACCCAAGAAGATAACTCTTCATGGTTCTACCTCCTTAAGAGAAACCAAAACCCGTTGCCCCACAGTCACTCTCCTGGCTGTGGGGCTTTTTTTACGTTGTCGCTGTTCAGAGCCACAGATGAACGAAGAGTCTATCGAACCATTTTGAATGGGTTCTTGATTCAACTCTCAACCCCTCACTCTTCTTGTGACCTCAGTTTGTTTCTCTTGGGCAGAGGGCGCTTTTTGCCGTCGGCGTCGACCTGGGCGAATGTGATCGTGGTTGAGAAGACGTCTGTTTCTGTGGTTGATCCAGGTGCATCCGCAAAAACGTCAACAGAATACTGTACGGAGGACTGACCCCTCTTGATCGGCTTGATGCTGAACCTCAGGATTGAACCGTTGGCAACCGGCCTGCGAAAGCTGATCTTGTCCATGCCGACCGTCACCAGCGGACAGCCTGGAAAGTCAAGGGAGGCAACCAGCCAGGCATACTCATCGACCCATTGCAATAATGCTCCACCAAAGAGAAAACCGTAGTGGTTGAGATGCTCCTGGCGAACAATGGTGTAATTGTTCATGAATTTGCCCCGCTAGGTTATGATGCTGTTCCTCAGGAGGGAGTAGGTCCTGATCTCTGTTTATGCTGTGTCAGAATGTGTGTTGAACTCTTCAAGGCGGGCTTGACATTGATCGACCCACTCGTAGATTTCGCTCAGAGCGAAGGGCTTGCGAAAATAGTTGATCCCCAAATCGTTGAGTTCGTTCATATAGTGAATCGTCAGATATCCACTCATGATTGCAACATTTCCTCTCACCAAAGGGTGGCAGCCCCGGCTCTTGAGTGTTTTGAAAAGGTCGAGACCTTCCATGTTGGGCATGATGTTATCTGCCAGCAGGATGTCAGCACATGGCTCATTAGGGGGGCATGGACAGGTCTCCCTTTGAAGGAACGGGAACTCAGTCGGGTCAGCCAGGGCCGTAACATGGTGCCCTTTGCTGCTCAGAGCTGTCTGTAGTAAAGTCCGGATCTCCGGATCATCATCAATAACCAGGATGCGTAATTTCATGTTGACCTCATTGGATTACGATAATAGTTATACTTCGGGCATTCTAACACAAGTTTTTTATTGTTCGCGAATCTTCTTTACAACCTGGGTCGACAGACACCCGGAGTGATCTGGCTGTCCTATCGTCTGGCATCATGCTCATGGAGGCAGTCTGGGATGATCTTTGGCTATCGGGCAACTGTTCGCATGGCTCGCTGGCAGCAAGTGCCTGAATCTTGCAAAGACCTTGTAGCCAATCCGTGCTGAAAGATGAATGCCAGGCAAGCCGACAATAGTTGATAACAGGGGATAGAAGGGGGAGGGCAAGGCCTCCCATAGTCGGCGAAAAGCTTCGACACCGATGAAAAAATGACCGTCCGCGTCGCGCGCATGTAGCTTCTTCTGAAACTCATCAGCCGTTTTACCGTATTGCGAGGCATCAAAATCAACAGCTGCGATATTGACAAATATGACCCTCTGGTCTGCTATCGATCGATAGTGTTTGATCTCTGTTGAACAGACCCCGCAGGCACCATCGAAAAAAATTGTGAGAGGATAATTGATTTTCATGATGATCTCCACAAAGTGTGTACGAAAATACTTGTGCCATTATAACCTGAGCTCTGTTTGAGTGCACAAGTTTCCGATGTGCTCTCTGTCAGCCTGCTTCACTTTTCGCTTTGCTCTTTAATTTTTCACGCTGCATGGTATAAATGCACTGTGTGAAATGAGGGAAGATACAGCAATGGATCTCATCAATCGTTTATATCTGGCAACCTTGACTGCACAGCAGGAAGATGATCTGCCTGATTTTCTTGCGAAACGAATCTATGCCATTGCAGAAAGCCTGGCAGATGGTCGTACTCTAAACAATGAAATCCTGGAGTTGATCGAACAGTTGACCCTCTACGATACTTACGGACAGACCGGATATCTCGGCATGGGAGTCAGCAGCATGGTTCTTGAAAAAACGATTGCGCGGATTGAAGTGATGTTGCTTGAAAATACTTAAAAATAAATTAGGAGTTATATATGAGGGCCAGCATTGAATACTGCACCATGTGAGGTTATGAAGTCCGTGCTGTCAGTTTGGCGGCATTACTGAAGAAACATTGTGAGGCAGACGTTGAGTTAATCAAGTCGACCGGCGGAGTGTTTGAAGTCGTGGTTGATGATGCCCTTGTCTACTCAAAGAAGAAGACAGGTGAATTCCCTGACGAACAGAAGCTGGTGAAACAGCTTCTCGGCTCGAAATGAAAGGTGTCCTATGTCTGTGAAAACCGTCTTTATCACCGGCGCGTCAGCCGGTTTTGGCGAAGCTTGTGCCAGAATATTCGCCGCTGAAGGTGCGCGCCTGATTTTGACGGCACGCCGCAAGGAGAAGCTGACTGCGTTAAGCAAGGAATTGTCGGGTGTTGCCACCGGAGTTCATGTCGTTCAGCTTGATGTGCGTGACCGATCCGCAGTCGAATCGGTTGTCGCCGGACTCCCGCAAGAATTTCGGGAGATCGATGTGCTGGTCAACAACGCCGGCCTGGCGCTTGGGCTGGAACCGTCTCACCAGGTTGACATCAAGGACTGGGAGGTGATGGTTGATACCAACATCAAGGGCCTGATGTACTGCACTCGTGCCATTCTCCCCGGCATGGTTGAACGTAACCGCGGCCACGTTGTCAATATCAGTTCTACGGCCGGCTCCTGGCCCTATCCAGGCGGCAACGCCTACGGCGGCACCAAAGCCTTCGTGTCGCAATTTTCACGCAACCTGAGAGCCGACCTGCTTGGCAAAAAGGTGCGGGTGACATGCATCCAGCCCGGCATGGCCGAGACTGAGTTCTCCAATGTGCGGTTTAAAGGGGATGACGGCAAGGCTGACAAGGTTTACAAGGGAACAGAGCCGCTTACAGCCGTTGATATTGCGGAGACTGTGACGTGGGTGGTCAACAGACCTGCCCATGTGAATATCAACAGCCTTGAAATCATGCCGGTTGACCAGGCCTGGGGACCGTTTTCGATCCATCGCGAAGAGTTAAAGCGAGGGAGAGGGACTGTCCCCGGCCCATGGGGACTGTCCCAACTTATCGTCTCCTCTGCACAGGGAGACTCTCTAGTTACACCATCCCGGCCAGCCAGTACAGAATCATCCCCACCAGAACTGTTCCGCCGAGACTCCGGGTTTTCAATGAAAACAGCAGCGTAGGAATGGCCACCAGCAGTTCCAGCTTGCCAAAAGCGAAGCTGCGGCTTGCTGCCTCGGTAAAGAGTGCTGGCGCGAGCAGGGCACTGAGGATTGCGACAGGAATCAGGCTGAGCCAGTCGATCAGCCATTGCGGCATCTTTTTGTGGGCCAGGTAGAGGAGCGGCAGGGAGCGGGGCAGGTAGGTGACCAGCCCCATGCCGCCGAAGAGCAGCAGATAGTCGTTGAAAGTCATTTGCTCCCCCGGTAGCGGCGTTTTAACAGGTAGCCGATGGTCGCTGCGCTCATGGAGGCGCCGACGATATAGGAGTCGCCCGGAATCAGGAGGTACCAGGCGACAGAGATGGCTGCAGCCAGGAGTCCGGTGACGATGTAAATCCGCCCCTGCAATTGAAAAACCAGCAGGCAGATAAACATGCCGGTCAGAGCATAGTCGATACCCAGCGCACCCTGTGGGACAAACTGCCCAACGAGAGCGCCGCAGATCGTTGCCAGAATCCAGACAGAATTGGCCAGATGGTTGACGATCAGGGCCTGCCAGCGTCCCCAGTCTCCGTCACGAAAACGAGTCAGGTTAACGGCGAAGCTCTCATCGGTGACACCATAGGAATAGAGGGCAAGAAATCTGCGATTGACGCCCTGCAGGTAGACAGCAAGGGCTGAGCTCATCAGGACATGACGCAGGTTGACAACGAAGGTGGTCAGGATGATGGCCGGAGTTGACGCCCCGGCAGGCGATCATGGCGACGCAGATAAACTGGGCACTGCCGGCAAAAACCATGACCGACATCATCGCCACTGCCCACCATGGCAGGCCGGCTTTCTGGGCCAGCACGCCAAGGGCCAGGCCGATGGGGAAGTAGCCGAGACAAATCGGCCAGGCGGCAGATGCTCCCTGGCGGATGGTTCTGTTTGTGTTCTTGAAGCATGATATTCGTTCTGTCGCGGCAACACTTTGGTGAAATAAAAGGGCGCCTTGAAGCGCCCTTGGAGAAAATTTCTGGCCGATATCCTTTGACTAAAGGACTTGTCGCAAAAAGGCTTTGGTCCGTTCTTCCTGAGGTGTTGTGAAGAAATGCTCAGGAGTCCCTTCTTCGACCAGTTTCCCCTGATCCATGAAGAGCACCCGGTCGGCGACTTCACGGGCAAAGCCCATCTCGTGGGTGACAACCACCATGGTCATGCCTTCGCGGGCCAGTTGCTTCATGACTTCAAGGACTTCGCCGACCATCTCCGGGTCGAGAGCGCTGGTCGGTTCGTCGAAGAGCATGATCTTCGGATCCATGGCCAGAGCGCGGGCGATCGCGACACGCTGCTGCTGACCACCGGAAAGGCGAATCGGGTACTCATTCTCTTTTTCGGCAATGCCGACCTTCTTCAGCAGCATGCGGGCCTTTTCTTCGGCTTCTTCACGCTTGCGCTTGCGCACCACTTTCTGGGCAAGGACGATGTTCTCCAGGACGGATTTGTGCGGGAAAAGGTTGAATTGCTGAAAGACCATGCCGACTTCGCGACGGACCAGGTTGAGGTCGGTCTTTTTCGAGTCAGATCGACACCGTCGATCACGAGCTGCCCGGAGGTCAGTGTTTCCAGACCGTTCAGGCAACGCAGGTAGGTTGATTTCCCCGAGCCGGACGGGCCGATGATAACCACAACTTCACTGGGTTTGATGTGCGCGGTCACGCCGTCAACAGCGTGCACCGTCTGACCGCGTCCGATAAATGTCTTTTTCAGGTCGACTGTCTTAATCACTGACTGAAAGCCTCCGTTCCACCCAGGCAATGACCTGGGACAGCACCGACGTCAGCATCAGATAGAGGAAGGCGACGACGAACCAGATCTCAAAGGTGGCGAAGGTCGAGGTGATGACTTCGCGGCCACTCTTGGTGAGATCGGTAATGGCGATAATCGAGACCAGGGATGAATCCTTGATCAGGCTGATGAACTGACCTGCCAGGGGCGGCAGGGTGCGTTTGAAGGCCTGGGGCAGGATAATGTGAGTCATCGCCTGGGGGATATTCATGCCGAGGGATCGGGCGGCTTCCATCTGTCCCTTGGGGATCGACTGGATGCCGGCCCGGATAATCTCAGCAACATAGGCACCGGCAAAAATGGCCAGGGCGCTGATGCCGGCGATGATCCGGCTGATATCGAGGACGGTGCCAAGGAAGAAGTAGAAGATGAAAATCTGCACCAGCAGCGGGGTGCCGCGAATCAGCTCGATGTAGGTAATCGAGAGGCTGCGCAGGGTCGGATTGTTGGAGACCCGGCACAAGCCTGTGATCAAGCCCGATAATCATGCCGATGATGCTTGCCGCCGCAGAGATCCAGAGGGTGTTCCATAAGCCCGACCAGAAGCGGACCGGCGCGCCATTCGAAAGTCGAACCGAGATAGTCGCCCTGGAACAGGTCTTCATTTTCACTGACTTTGAGGGCGTCGCTGTCCACGGTAAAGATTTCTTCTTCACCATTGCTCACTGACCACTTTGACCTGCGTAGCATCGCCAAGGTCTGGATAGAAGCAACACGACCATCAAAAGGGATCGGAACCAGCGTTTCGTCATTGATAGAGGAAGTATTGCGGAACACGGTTCCAGCGCCAGGTGTAATCGATTTTCTTGGTGGCGACCCAGAGACCGGCGCCCATCATGAAGAGGATGGCGACGGTCAGGAAGTGCCAGGGCCAGATATTCTTGTTTCAGTTCAATGTCTCTATTCCTGATTGGGGCAGTACAAAAGATGGCGGGACCGCTCCCTAAAGGAATGACCCCGCCATTATCAGATTATGTTACTGAAGATCTTTGAGCCACTCGTCGCTGAGGAACCACTTTTTGTAAATCTTGTCGTAGGTTCCGTCATTTTTGGCCTGGACCAGGAAGTTGTCCAGCCAGTTGATGAAGTCAGCGTTGCCTTTGTTGACGGCCCAGGCCAGCGGCTCATAAGTGAAGGGCTCGTCGAGCAGAACGATTTTGCCCTGGCCCTTTTCAGCAAAAGCGATGGCATTGAAAGGCAGGTCGTAGACGAAAGCGTCGATTTTGCCGTTGAGCAGGTCCATGACGCCTTCCTGCTCGGTCTCAAAGGAAATGTAGTGCAGTTAGGAATCATGCGCTTGGTGGCCTGCTCACCGGTGGTGCCGAGTTTGGAGGCGACCTTGTACTTCTTGTTGTTCAGATCCTTGTAGGATTTGATCTCGCCGGCCAGCTTCTTGTCAACCAGGATGCTCTGGCCGATGACGATGTAGGGGTTGGCAAAGCTGATCTTCATGTTGCGTTCCTGGGTCAGGGTCATGCCGCTCATGATGATGTCGAATTTCTTGGTGATCAGGGCCGGGATGATGCCGTCCCATGCCGTGCTGACCAGCTCGAGCTTAACACCCATGGCTTTTGCCATGCGCTTGGCCATGTCGACGTCGAAGCCGACGATCTCACCTTTTTTGTTGGTCATTTCAAAAGGCATGTAGCCAGGCTCCATGCCGACGCGCAGGGTGCCGCGCTTAAGAATGTCGTCGAGGGTGTCAGCCGCGGCGACACCGGGCAGGATGACACAAAGAGCCAGCAGACAGGCGATCAGGAGTTTAACTTGTTTCATGATTGTTCCTCCTTGATAATAATTATAGGGATAGCTAAGCCGAACCATTCGGCAGATAAATATTTAGTATGATTTTCCTTCATCGAGAAGTTCTGAAATTGACATTCGGATATTGCATTGAGGACAGCGGGGCAGGTCTTCGATCGGCAGATAAACAATCTCGGTGTAGCGACATTTCGGGCAAATGACTTCGATCGGTTCTTTCTTGCCACGACTCATCATAAATTCCCTCAGTCATTTGCCTGAAAAAACAATTGAATTAACAGAACTCTGCTTATACCATAGCGCCTTCGCTCTGAAACAAGACTCTAACAGATTACAGGTTTTCACTGGATTATTCATGGATCATAAAGAACAAACGGCAATTTCATGCCGAATTTATGCTGGCAACCGTCACCCTCTTCTGGGGTGCGACCTTTCCGATTGTCAAAGATGCCATCATCGAAATGCCGGTTATGGCCTTTCTCTGGGTGCGCTTTGCCATGGCGGCCATCCTGCTGGCGTTTATCGCCGGACGCAGGCGGCTTGCCTCTCTTGACCGCCGTGGCTGGCGACTGGGCATTTTGCTCGGGCACCTTGCTCTTTTCTCCTATCTCTTTCAGACCTTTGGCCTGGAGCGGACCTCTTCGGCCAACGCAGGTTTTCTCACCGGGCTCGGTGTGGTCTGGGTGCCGCTGATGGCTGGTCCGATTTTGAAGAAGCCGGCCGCATTTGGCTCCAAAATTGGTGTCGGGCTGGCCTTGCTCGGTCTTTTTCTGCTGACCTGGCATACCCCCTGGACGATCAACTTCGGTGATCTTCTGGTCGTGATCTGTTCTGTTTTTGTCGCCCTGCACATTATTGGTCTTGATGCCTTTACCAAGGGTTACGATGCCCGGGCACTGACTTTCGTGCAGATCGCCACCATGGCGGTCCTCGGTTGTATTGGCAGCCTGGTCTTTGAACCGACCATCCTGGCCGCAGACGTGGACCAGTTCACTGATTTTCGCCTTTGTCATTACCGCTGTTTTTGCGACAGCCTACGCTTTCTGGGCAATGACGACATTTCCAGAACCGCACGACACCGACCCGTGCCGCGCTGATCTACACCCTTGAACCGGTTTTTGCCGCGATCTTCTCGGTCTGGTTGGCCGGTGATCGCTTGACGGCGATTGGCTGGTTTGGCGGTGCCATGATCGTCGTTGGCATGATTGTCGCGGAAGTCTGGCCTCTTCTGAGTCAGCCAGAAGGAAGCCTAGCCACAGCTGTGAAGGTCTGTGCTTGATAGAGCTCTCTGCAAAAGCCACGTTTACGGTGAGGCTTTTCTGTTATATTGTCAAGCAGATTTCCAGATAAATCTCCTGGAGGTTTTATGTCAGAAAAAATTGGTTACAAAGAGCTGGTTGCCGATGCTGAACACGTATAGAGACCATTACGGCAGAAGCAGCGCTTGCCCTGTCGGGTTCACAGCGATGTGGTTTTCGTTGATTTGCGTGATGTGCGCGAATTGAAGAGGGAGGGGAAAATCCCCGGCGCTTTCCACTGCCCACGTGGTCTTCTGGAGTTCTGGATTGACTCAGAGAGCCCTTATTACAACAAAATCTTCGGCGAGGATAAACGTTTCATCTTTTATTGCAACCTCGGTTGGCGTTCCGCACTGGCGGCCGATATCGCTCAAAAGATGGGGTTGAAAAACGTCTGTCATATTGATGGTGGTTTCGAAGCCTGGAAACAGGCCGGCGGCGCAGTAGAGGAAAAGTGATCAAATCTTTTGCGGAGACCGACTCTGCAAATTTATCTTTGCAGCATCCGTCAAAACTCATCCGTCAAAACTAAAGAGGAGACAGTCGATGAGCGATGTGCCTGAGTGCCCTGAATGCGGGTCGGAATACGCTTACGAAGACAGGGGCTTGCTCGTTTGCCCGGAATGCGCCCATGAGTGGAGTCTGCATGTCGTCGAAGAGGACGCAGCAGAGGGCAAAACTGTCAAGGACGCCAACGGTCATGTTTTGCAGGATGGTGATTCAGTCACCGTGATCAAGGACCTCAAGGTCAAAGGGTCTTCGCTGGTCGTCAAGGTCGGCACAAAAGTCAAAAACATCCGTCTCGTTGATGGTGATCATGATATCGATTGTAAAATTGACGGCATCGGAGCCATGAAGCTGAAGTCCGGGTTTGTCAAGAAGATCTAGATCGAAGCGACGGCTACCATTTAAAGGTGTCGTAGGCCAGGCTTGATCTGGCACACGTTGTCAGGTCTGATAGGATTCAGCAGAGGATTTCTGAAAATTTTTAAGGGTGTCGGCGACAGGCCTTTGAATGATAAATTGGGTGTGTCAGCACCGATGTGAATGGGACGCAATAGACAGATATGGACTTCAGGGTTGCTATAAACGTATTGCTTATCTTCTGCGGTGGATCGGTCGCTTCCTGGGCTTTGATAAGCGGGCTGAATAGCGGTTCTATGCCAAATAAATATGATGGTAATTTCATTCTAGTTGTCGGCCTGCTTGGATTGCTAATGTTCATCATAGGCTTCGCAAGCCAGCTCACAACTAAAAACAATGGAAAATGACTTGAAGTGTGCCAACGACAGGGTATTAAGGACGGCAAGAATTTCGTCCATTACCAATATTTTCTTCAGAGTGCCATCGCATGGTTGAAGATCCAATTGCTTTAATGGCCGGATTGGTAATGATTTTCACCCATGTCTGGATGGCGATCATGGCTAGGGATGCTTCCAGAGCGAAAGGCTTTGAGGCGCTTCTGTTTTTGTGTTGTCCACCATTTGCCCTCTTGTATTATTCGCGAATGCCAAAAAGAAAGAAGAACAGGATTGTTTACCTGCACTGGGTATTCCTGACGTCTACGGCAGTTGTTATATACAAGGCATTTTAGAAACAACCACATAATAAAACACGAAAGCCCTCGATCTTCGGACCGGTAAGAATTTCGCTTTTCGACCAATCTGAGCGACCCAAAACAATGCGAGAGTAATTATAGGAATGAACCTTTGACCAGATCATCAGACTAGAGCGGGTGGCCAAGTCCCAAAAACACGCAAGGTGAAAGGATAAGTAGTGAGAAACTTCACCTCACTGTGATTCTAGAGTAGACTAGTCCCAACATATTCGATGAAATCCATTAGATGGAGAGAGTAGAAACACGAGTAACGAATAACAAGACAGTCTTCCCTTCTCATAACATCAAAGAGAGTAAGGGCTATTAACTACTGCCTTTTAAGAGGAACAAAATGGGGAAAACAGCAATGGTTTTGATTCTGCGAAATTTAGTATTAATTTCCATTGGACTAACAATGGTTGCCTGCTCCAGCACTGACATGACCGGTTCTTGGACAAATTCTGATTTCAAAGGACCAATTAAGAAAGTTTACGTTGTCGGGATTGCCAAAAGCGAGATGAATCGACGGATTTTTGAGGATGCCTTCAGCAATCAATTTTTCAGCAAAGGGGTATCCTCTGAGGCCAGTTATAGAGATATCACCTTCTCCAAAGATGTTAACAAAGAGGTTCTTGCCAAAAAAATGGCTGAGCGCGGATGTGATTCAGTCGTACTGACAAGGCTTATTGGGCAACGGAAGGAGACTGTGACTACCACTGTTTACGATCCCGTGTATTCACCGGGTCCGTATTACGGAGGTTATGGGCGCTACAATCGCCCCGGCCACTATGGAAGTTGGGGGAATTATTACGGTCACCCGCATGCTTTTTCTTATATGACAACCACAACAACCGAGCGCGTTATCCTGACCGTTGAATCTGTTATGTACGACTTAAAAACCGAACAATTGATATGGTCGGTTTTTTAAGTCGTACATAACAGATTCAACGGTCAGGATGATTGGGTTTATTGTGGTTGTCATATAAGAAAAAGCATTCGGGTGACCGTAATAATTCCCCCAACTTCCATAGTGGCCGGGGCGATTGTAGCGCCCATAACCTCCGTAATACGGACCCGGTGAATACACGGGATCGTAATACGTGGTCCTCGCTCCTTCCGTTGCCCAATAAGCTGTCAGGTACAACTGAATCACATCCGCGCTCAGCCATTTTTTTGGCAAGAACCTCTTTGTTAACATCTTTGGAGAAGGTGATATCTCTATAACTGGCCTCAAGAGGATACCCCTTTGCTGAAAAATTGATTGCTGAAGGCATCCTCAAAAATCCGTGATTCATCTCGCTTTTGGCAATCCCGACAACGTAAACTTTCTTAATTGGTCCTTTGAAATCAGAATTTGTCCAAGAACCGGTCATGTCAGTGTCAAGAAGCACCACGACCCATTGTTAGTCCAAAGGAAATTAATACTAAATTTCGCAGAATGAAAATCGTACTCTTTTGCTTCCTCTTAAAAGGCAGTAGTTAATAGCCTACTCTCTTTTGATGTTATGAGAAGGGAAGCTGTCTTGTTATTCGTTACTCGTGTTTCTACTCTCTCCATCTAATGGATTTCATCGAATATGTTGGAGCTGGTCTACTACTAGAAAATCACAGTGAGGTGAAGTTTCTCCCTACTTATCCTTTCACCTTGCGTGTTTTTGGGACTTGGCCGCCCGCTCTAGTCTGATGATCTGGTCAAAAGGTTCATTCCTAATAATTACTCTCGCATTGTTTTGGGTCGCTCAGATTGGTCGAAAAGCGAAATTCTTACCGCTCCGAAGATCGAGAGGGCTTTGGTGTTTTATTATGTGGTTGTTTCTAAAATGCCTTGTATAGAACTGCCCGTAGAGCATCAGGAATACCCAGTGCAGGTAAACAATCCTGTTCTTCTTTCTTTTTGGCATTCGCGAATAATACAAGAGGGCAAATGGTGGACAACACAAAAACAGAAGCGCCTCAAAGCCTTTCGCTCTCGAAGCATCCCCTAGCCATGATCGCCATCCACACATGGGTGAAAATCATTACCAATCCGGCCATTAAAGCAATTCGATCTTCAACCATGCGATGGCACTCTGAAGAAAATATTGGTAATGGACGAAATTCTTGCGGTCCTTAATAACCTATCGTTGGCACACTTCAAGTCATTTTCCATTGTTTTTAGTTGTGACTGAGCGAGGCCTATGATGAACATTAGCAATCCAAGCAGGCCGACAAGAACTTAGAATGAAAAAATGCCATCATATTCATTTGGTGTAGAACCACTATTGCGTCCCGCTTATATCCAGAGAAGCGACCGCTCACCCGCATAAGCAATACGTTTATAGCAACCCTGAAGTCCCATATCTGTCTATTGCGTCCCATTCACATCGGTGCTGACACACCCAATTTATCATTCAAAGGCCAGTTGCCGACCCTTAAAAATTTTCAGAATGTGCTAAATCCTATGCCAGATCAAGCCTGGCCTACGACACCTTTAAATGGTAGCCGTCGGCTTCAATCTGGGATACGACAAACCCCGATTTCAGCTTCATGGCTCCGATGCCGTCAATTTTACAATCGATATCATGATCACCATCAACGAGACGATGCTTTTTGACTTTTGTGCCGACCTTGACGACCAGCGAAGACCCCTTGACCTTGAGGTCCTCATCACGGTGGCTGAATCACCATCCTGACGTGACCATTAGCATCCTTGACTGTTTTGCCCTCTGCTGCGTCCTCTTCGACGACATGCAGACTCCACTCATGGGCGCATTCCGGGCAGACGAGCAAGCCCCTGTCTTCGTAAGCGTATTCCGAGGTACCCCGCATTGCGGTCGGCACATCGCTCATCGACTGTCTCCTCTTTAGTGGCCATCCGGAAACGCCGGATGACGCTAGATTTTCGATCTGGAAACGAGCGATTTTTCGCAAGGTGAAGGAAATCAAGGATTTGAGCGGAGGCGTAGTGCTTGCGCCGCACAATCAAATCTGCTGATTAACACAGAGATTGCGGGAAAGGGCCGTTTCCGGAACAAATTCAGTTTTGACGGATGTGCAAAGTTTAGGAGTTCGGTCTCCGCAAAAGATTTGATCACTTTTCCTCGACTGACCCGCCGGCCTGTTTCCAGGCTTCGAAGCCACCATCGATATGACAGACGCTCTTCAAACCCATCTTCTGTGCAATATCCGCGGCGAGTGCAGACGCCAACCGAGGTTGCAATAAAAGACAAACTGTTTCTCCTGGCCGAAGATTTCATTGTAGTAAGGACTCTCTGAATCAATCCAGAACTGAGAAGACCCCTTGGGCAGTGGAAAGGACACCGGGATTTTCCCCTCTCTTAATTCGCACATCACGCAGGTCAACGAAAACGGCATCGTTTGAACCCGCCATGGCAAGCGCAGCTTCTGCCGTAATAGTCTTTATCCGCTGTTCAGCATCCGCAACCACTCTTTTGTAACCAATTTTTTCTGAGGCGTAAATTGCCTCCCTGGAAGTTATCTACATACTGGTTTGACAATATAGCAGAAAAGTCTCCGGAGAAACGGCGGAGGCTTTGAAGACGTGGCTGTCATTCTTCTGGCACTCAGAAAAGGCCAGAATTAGCCACGATCGTCTCCGACGATCATACGCACCAACCAGGGCCTACCATCGCCGTCAAATCGATCTCCGGCAGCCAGACAGAGAAGATCACGGCGAAGACCGGCTCGAGGGTGCTAATCAGCGCGGCCCCGGTTAGTGTCGTGCGGTTCTGAAAGGTCGTCATCGCCCAGAATGCATAAGCCGTGGCCAATACTGCGGTAATGACGAAGGCGAAGATCAGGGAATTTGAGCTCACCAGCTGCAGCCGGCCGGCAAAGACCAGGCTGCCAAAACAACCGAGCCCGCCATGGTGGCGATCTGGCGAAAGTCAGCGCCCGGGCATCGTGACGCCTTCGGTAAAAGCATCAGGCCGAGGATGTGTAGCGCGACAAAGATGGAACAGACCACAACCAGCAGATCGCCGAAGTTGATCGCCAGGGGGTATGCCAGGTCGCAGGAAAAGACCGATTAATGCCAGCGCCACACCGACTTTGGAGCCGAAGGCGGCTGGCTTCTTCAGAATCGGACCGGCCATGAGCGGTACCCAGACAACGCCGAGACCGGTCAGAAAACCGGCGTTCGCCGACGAGGTGCGCTCCAGGCCGAAGGTCTGGAACAGATTCAATGAGGACGATCAGCGTTCCCAGTAAGATACCCAGACGCCATCCCCGGCGATGCAGGCAGGCCAGGCCGGCGGGCCCCGCGATAAATGCCGGCAGGATGGCAGCCATGGCAAAGCGCGCCCAGAGAAATGCCATCACCGGCATCTCGATGATGGCATCCTTGACGATCGGGAATGTCGCGCCCAGAAGAGCGTGACGCGTCGCCACATATTCGGCAGGAGTTGCCGTTTGTTATTTAGGATCCATATAATCCAGTGAGAGTCTGTAGATTTGTTACAGTCGTGTTCCAGGGAAGGCGCTATGGTATAAGCAGAGATCAGTTATTTCAATTGTTTTCTCAGGCAGATGAGAGGGAGAGTTGCCATGATGGAGCGTGGCAGACGTGAGCCCATCGAAGTGATTTGCCCGAAGTGTCGTTATACTGATTGTTTATCTACCGATCGAAGATTTACCTCTGTCCCCAGTGCAATATCCGGATGTCTATTTCTGAGCTTCTCGATGAAGGAAAATCCTACTGATTATTTACACCGCCGAATGGTTCGGCTAGCATTAAATTATTATGCAAGGAGGGAAATCATGAAACTGTGTAAAGCTCTGGTCGTCTGTCTTCTTGCTCTTTGTGTCGTCCTGACCGGAGTCGCCGTGGCTGATACTCTCGACGACATTCAATCCCGCGGCAAACTGCGTGTCGGTATGGAGCCCGGTTATATGCCCTTTGAGATGACCAACAAGAAAGGTGAGATAGTCGGGTTCGACGTCGACATGGCGAAACGTATGGCGAAAGCCATGGGTGTTGAGCTCGAGCGGTCAGCACCGCCTGGGACGGCATCATCCCGGCCTTGATCACCAAGAAATTCGACATCATCATGAGCGGTATGACGCTGACCCAGGAAGCGCAATATGAAGATAGCTTCGCCGATCCCTACTCGTTATCGGCGAGACCACGTCGATGGTGACGAGAAATTGGCCGGTGAGATCAAGTCCTACAAGGACCTGAAGCCAAAAATACAAGGTCGCCTCCAAGCTCGGCACCACCGGCGAGCAGGCGACCAAGCGCTGATCCCTGACTGCGCTTCAGTCTCTTTTGAAACCGAGCAGGAAGGCGTTATGGATCTTCTCAACGGCAAGATCGACACTTTCGCTCTACGACCTGCCCTTCAATGCCATCGCCTTCGCTTGAAAAGGGCCAGGGCAAAATCGTCCTGCTCGATGAGCCCTTTACTTATGAGCCGCTTGCGTGGGCAGTCAACAAGGGCAACGCAGACTCACAACTGGCTGGACAACTCCTGGTCCAGGCCAACGACGGCGCCTACGACAAGATCTACAAGAAGTGGTTCCTTAGCGACGAGTGGCTCAAAGATCTTCAGTAACAGTCAATCTGACAGATGGCGGGATCGTTCCTTTCAGGGAGTGGTCCCGCCATCTTATCAGTCCCGAGGCGGGAACAATACATTGACTCTAAACAGGAATACATGGGCATGGCACCTCCTTACGGCGACCATCCTCTTTATGATGGGTGCCGGGCTCTGGGTCGCCGCCAAGAAGATCGATTACCTCGGCGCTGCGAATCGCGTTCCGCAGTACTTCCTCTATCACGACGAAACCGTAGTTTCCTATCCCTTTTGATGGTCACGTTGCCTCTGTCTCTGACCTGGCGATACGACACAGGTCAAGGTGGTAAGTGAGCATGGTGAAGAGAAGATCTTTACCGTGGATAGCAATGCGCTCCAGGTCACGCACAACGAAGACCTCTTCCAGGGCGACTATATCGGTTCGTCTTTGAGTGGCGGCGCAGGACCACTTCTGGTCGGGCTTATGGAACACCTTGTGGATCTCTCCAGCGGCGAACAATGGC
>CAVPPD010000036.1:0-127001 GCA_963707155.1 uncultured delta proteobacterium
AAAGACAGAACGACTTCAGTTTCTCTACCTTTACTAGAAATGAATTTAATTTCTATCTGGTTTTTTACTTTTTGAATGTTCAGTATGTTCTCTCTCTTAACCCTGTGAGACAGGTCATAATAGGAGCCGATAAAGGAGAATATAGAGTTGATGCCCTTAATACATAACTCTGCGTCTGTCAGAATTATGTCCAACACCTTATTGGCTCCTCCCACACGAGTAATAAATGATTTTTTTGAATAACCAGAAGCCCCTTTTTCCCTGAACAGGTTGTCTGTCAACACCATCAAACATCTGCCTAGCTTTACTGATTCCACGCAGAGCAAAGATAATTGTCGGATCGCCAATATCACCCAGACAATGAAAAAGATAATTGCAAATTTTTCCATAACACTCTCTTGATCGCTAATATTGCACTACGAAATAGTGTCCTATTCACCTCGGTCCTGACACACCTGATTTCATGATTCAACAGCGTGCAACTGGCACACTCACGATGACTGTTCTTCTTGTGTCATCTGGTAATCATGTTTTCTTGTTTTGATCTGACTCAGCACTCTACAAATACCTACTGCGATAAGCATCCACAACTCCAGCAGCAAAGAAAAAGGTACTCTGTGGAGTGAACCCTTCCCTGAACAACCCAACTGCCAAAGCACTCAAGCCGGAGGCAAACAGCAGGATTGCAATAGGGCCAAAACAAGCCACGCCCATCTGAGCAAACTTTGGGGTCACTCCTGAATAGTTGTAGTCCTATGACAAAAGGCAACCCAAATAATATTCCAAAGAAGCACAGCACGACACTTGGCCATGTAAACGGTGGCTGAGCGGCATGTGCAGACACAAACATTGCTGGGCCAGCGACTAAGCCCGCCAAGACAGCTAAAATTAAAACTATGGAAGTGCTTTTCTTCATGGTTGTTCTGCCTGTTCAGATTATCTCAAGACCTCTGTCCTGGCACTCCCGATTTAACGTTCCAGCGGTGTGCGATTGACACACTATTCAATCAAAAAAGTTTTTACTTCACCGTTTAGCTGATTAAGGTTTTTGATCAATTCATCAGTGTCTGTGTTGACGACCAAAAACTGCAAACGAGTTCCCTTCTCGCCATGTAATTTATAGACCCCTAAAAAGTAGTCATCAACGTACACGGCAGCCCTCATTATCTTCCGGCATTTTGGCTACTGAGTTCCTTCGTAAACAAAATGTGCAAGTCATATACATTCAGAGAGGGTCAGAGAACTAGTTCTTTTCCAAAGAAATCCCGTTTATCAGTTCACCGCTGACTGACGAATAGGGTTCTTTTGAAATGCACTCTGTACCTTCAAACCCATGTAATGAATAATCTGGGAGAATCACATTTAACCTTCTCTTGTCAGTGCAGTCAGTATCTTTAAGTATTCTGTGATACTCAATGCTCGACACCTGGCTCTCCGCAGAAAAAGAGTATGACGGTGCAAAGGCAACAACGGTAAGAAGAGAGATTGTTAAAGCTATTCGCAACAAGTTTTCTACCTCAATATTGTTGTCTCTCAAGACCTCGGCCCTGACACACCCGAAATCATGACTCAGGGGCGTGCAACTGACACACTACTTGAAGGCTTAGTTAGCTACCAACGATTTCATGATTTCGCTTGATTCCATTGGCCAATTCGTAAGCCCTCTGCCTCAACTCATCAAGCCTAGAGTTTTTTTCCTTATAACCGTCTTTCCATTTAAACTTACCGTCAACAGCAGACTGGCAAATCACTAAGTCATTAAAGGACCCCATCCCACCATAAGCACTTAAAAGATATTCAACCCCTGAATAATCAGAATGTAAAAGTCTATCTCTTGCTTTAGTCATCCAATCACACCAGTGCGTTTCATCATCTGACTGGAGGATGTTAATAATCTCATCTAGGGTTTGTATGAGTTTTAAGGTTGGGGAGTTGGTCATATATTTACCAATCATAATCTGCCGTCCTATAAACCTCGGTCCTGACACACCAGAAACCATGACTCAGGGACGTGCTGTTGACACACTTAAACTGCATCTCTAAAAATAACGAAACCCAAGCAAAGAGTTACAGCATACTTTCTAATTTCACCATCCTCTGATGAGAGCATCTCCTCAATAGCATCAAGAAAATTCTTTCTTTCCTCGTAGTCATTGATGGCAAGGAAATACTTAATCACGGGCAACACATTTGCACCATAATCAAAGTGCCCAGAATGCTTCAACCCCTCATCTCTGAGCTGCAATATCTTTTCAATAATCTGGCTCATATTATCCGTCCTACAAACCTCGGTCCTGACACACGTCCTGGAACGACTGAGGGCCGTGGTTTATGAGACATCCTCTCTGAATCGAATATACTCAATATTTATCTCTGGCTTCCATTTCCGAGAGTTTAATCAATATAGGTGGCCAGTCATGGTGTGTGGCTTCTGACAGATTCTTCTCCCACCACTGGTTGCATGTTGGGCAACGATAAAGTATTTCACCAAAGTTCGTTCCGTACTCCACTTGTTCAAGGTTATCGATTTTAACCTTATCTGCGACCTCATTACCCTTGAATAAATTTTCTTTGTGACAATTACAATTCATAATTTTCAGGTCATAGTGAAGTGGAATCTATGCTCCTCTTATCAGTCCTAAACACCTCGGTCCTGACACACCCGTTTTCGTGTTTCAGGAGCGTGCTACTGACACACCTTGTTTTCGTTTCACTCTTGTCCAAAAAGCCTGCGAGACGCCTTAACAGACCATTGGTTAAGATTATCCGCATTTAGAAATGAGCTATCAAATAACTGCTTATTATGGCTCACAAACCATTCCACCTGTTCTTCAATATTTGTGAATCTATAGTGATCTTTACTGCCTTCCATATAGCCCTTTAAATGGCTCAGAGACCATGGCCCTCTGATATGTGCTTTAGGTCTGATTCTTTTCTTTGACCCCAGTTCGATGCACGTTGATCCGCCACGATCCTGACTGACGGTCACAACAAATTCATTATTTTCAAAATTCACATACCATTCTCCCATGGCTGACTTGTCGTGATTTGAAAGGCTCAATTCTTGGCAATCAATCACTTCGTTTATCAATCTTTTCGCATATGGGAGATAGTCAAAAATCATATTCGTTATAGTCCTCAGCCCGTCTCAAGACCTCGGTCCTGACACACCCAAAATCATGACTCAGGGGCGTAGTTTATGAAGACACCACCTATGGGTGTCTAATTACAGATTGAGTTGGCAACCCTGCAAATAAGTTTTGTTTGACATCAAACTCCAAGTTCTGGCTATTGTCCGGATTCAGATAGTAATTCATTAGGATCAAAGCCGTGTCTGAGTTGATGACATCATATTCTATAGGGCCTCTGATCTTTCCGTACATTGCTTTTCTGTGGCCCTCTCCATCACTATCTGTTGATCTCACTCGAAAAACATAGCTGTTGGATTTACTGATTTTACTAATCCTTCCGTCTTTATTTTTGAGAGTCAATACAAGTTCACTCTTATAGCCTGAATCAGGAGCATACCTTGGAAGCTTAAATTTACTGCCATAAATCGTATCTTCGGTGACACTCAATATTCCATCATCTACGTTGGCAAAGGTGATTTTCAAAGTAGATTCGTAATCGTTCCAGTCGTTAAATTGCCTCTCTAAATTGAAGATGAAATCTCTTTTTATCCCTCTCCCGTATGGCTCTACCCAATCATATATTGTTAGGTCAAAGCCAACGTCTATACCTACCTTTGGTATTTCTATCGAGGTATCAAACCTGGAGTCACGTACATACATAGGTACTGGATTCCCAATTTTTCTGAGAATCAACTTTATGGGTCTATCTTTACTGGTAGCTCGAGAAATTTTTTGTTCAGCAAAGTTCGATTCGTAATAACCCTTTTTGCTGACTGATGCGAAGATAGGCTTTGTTGTCCCATCGAGTCCCTGGTAGACAAAGTAACCATTTTGATCTGAAAGATTTTTTTGTGGATGCATTTTTGCTTGAGTTCCTGTCCAACCGCCACCAGTTGTGTAGCCAGCAGACACCTCTGCACCTTCAACAGGAACTCCCTTGTCGTCAACTATTTGGAAAACAACCTTTGGCCCTTCTGAGCAGGAAAATGTGAATGCTATAGAGGCAGCAATGACTAGCCAAGTAAGCAAATTGATATTTATACGCTTTAGTCCAGCCATAAACTCATAAGACAAACAACAAAGCCACCCGCAGTTGTACGGATGGCTTGTAGTTAATCGTCATATCCCCCCTAAATTCTTGTTCACCCAGCCACTGACACAGTCGCCAATTTACAGCAAATCGGCTAAATCGTCAAAATCAGGATTGTCAGAAGTTGTTCCAGCGGCTCATTAAAGAAAAATCGGACTAAATCGTGCAATTCCTACATACCCTGGTACTGACACACTTAATTCCCAGAAATCCTCTCACATTGTTTTGATGAGGTCAAACTTAGAAACGCATCATTCTTACAGACCCTGCAATGTAAGAAAAAACCCCGATCCTGGAATCGAGGGTTTTTGTGTCTTATAGCTGGTGATTTAAAGCCGCCCATTGTCAATGAGCGGCTTTTTGGATTTTCTTACTCAACAACGTGAGGATTCTTTGCCGTCTGAGGCGCCTTGTGCACCATGGTGTAGGCATAATCAATACCATCACCATATGCCCCACCATGCTGCCGGAAGATATTCAAAACCGCATCATAGTGTTCCTTGTTGGCCCAGTCACGCTGGAACTCCAGAACGGTGGCAACACTTGTCATCGGCACGGCACCTGCCTGTACAACTCTACGCAATGCCGCATCATGAGCAGCGAGCGAGGTGGCTCCACAAGCATCTTCAACCACGTAGACATTGTATCCTTCGGCAAGCAGATTCAAGGCGGGCCAAGCGACACAAACCTCTGTCCACAGGCCTGCAATCACGATGTTCTTCTTGCCTGTTGCCTTGATTGCCTCGCGGAATTTTTCATCATCCCAGGAGTTCATACTGCTTCGTTCTATGGGCTGTTGTCCGGGGAATACATCCATCAAGTCCGGCCAGATATACCCACTGAAGGATTCAGTTTCAACCGCAGTGAGAATAACAGGGCACACCATATTCTTTGGCGCCCTTGGCCAGCATGACAACGTTGTTAACCAGCAATTGACGATCGATGTTGGCAACACCAAAGGTCATTTGGGGTTGATGATCGATAAATACGACTGCACAATTTTCGGGGGTCAAAAGCCCGCCATCGGTATGGGTAAGTATGTTTGCCATTGTAAACTCCTTGTTATGTTTGAGTTCTGCTTCGATCTATGGCCGCAACATCTGCGTCCAGGACTGTAAGGTTGTCAATTGCTCGACCACCAATTTCTGGATTCTTTCGTCGATCAGATTTCCTTCTTTATCAAAGCTTCCATTGAAAGCGTTACTGAAGACTTCCGGTTTATTCAGTAGTCGAATATCGAGGAAGACACACACCTGCCGAAGATGGTACTGAGCCCTCGCTGAGCCCATGCCACCACCTGAGCCAAGTATCGCTGCTGGCTTGCCGGCAAGCAGGTGATTTTCGGGTGCTCGTGAAGCCCAATCGAGTGCATTCTTGAGTGCCGGGGCCATCGAGTAGTTGTATTCAGGACAAGCAAGAAGCAAGGCATCGGCCTGTTCGATATCATCCAGCAACCTCTTCACTGAAGTTGGCACGTCAGTTAAATCTGAATTAAAGAATGGGACTTCAGTAAGGTCTGCGAGTTTGACTTCCATTCCTGCGGAGCATTTTCTCGTGCATATTTCAACAACCCAAGGTTGGTTGATTGTCGACGTAAGCTGCCGCATATTCCTAGGACTTTCAATGACTTCATGACGTTTCCTTTCTCTTATTAATCATTTCCCAGTCATCGGCACTTCAATGACGAGCAGTTGAGCATCTGACTCTGCTCTAACGGAAAAGTTCTCACCCTGTACAAGCCTAGTCCATCGCGTCGATTGATCGCATTGCCATCAATCTTGAGACTGCCTTCAATCACAAAGAAGTAAACGCCGTTGTTTTTGTGATGTTTCTGATAGGTTACTTGTTTGCCTGCGTCAAGATCTGCCATAGAGAACCAGGCGTCCTGATTGATCCAGATTTCTTCTTCAGAGGCTTCTGGAGAGACCAGAACCTGAAACCTGTTTTGCCTGTCATTACGATCGAAATACAGTTGGCCGTAACGTGGTTCGATATTCCTTTCTTTTGGGGAACACCCAGATTTGCAGAAAATTCACATCATCATCATCGGAGTTATTGTATTCGGAGTGCGTCAAGCCGCTTCCGGCTGACATAATCTGAACCTCTCCGGCTTTGATGACATGTTTGTTGCCCATGCTGTCCTGATGTCGCAAAGAACCTGCTAGCGGGATTGAAACGATCTCCATATTCTCATGGGGGTGAGTGCCGAAGCCCATCGAGGGTTTGACAATGTCGTCATTGATAACCCGCAGCAAACCAAAGTTCATACGCTCGGGATTATTATAATCAGCAAAGCTGAAAGTATGGCGGCTCAAGAGCCAGCCATGATCGGCAAGGCCACGTGATTCATTTTTATGGAGTATTTCTTTCATTTCGTTGCCTTTCATCTGTTAAGTAGCTCAACATCGCAACGCACACTATTTGTTTCGATGTCGAAACATTTCCGCAAAAAAAACTAATCGTCTTTTTTGAACCTCTTCAATATTTTCGCTAAATCTGTTTGCTCTTTATCGGTAAGAAATTGGAACTCATCTGCAACCACTTTTGCATGGCGGGGAAAGACACGGGCAATCAACGCCTCGCCCGACTCTGTAAGATGTACAGTGACCTTCCTGCGGTCGCTACCAGATCTGTCACGTCGGACCAAAAGACTTTTTTCCAGGCTATCAACAACTGTCGTGAGGTTGGCATTGCTTTTGAGGATTTTCTCGACCAACTGCCCCTGGCAGAGTGGCCCTAGATGGTACAGTGCTTCGAGTACGCCAAACTGGCTTATCGTGAGGTTGTCGTCATTCAAGTGCTTGTGAACACGATTGGTCGATCTATTCGTGGTTCGCATCAACTTGACATAGAGGTTCAAAGAACGACGTTGGTCTTCTGGCAATTGATTGTACTTCATAAAATCTCCATTTATTTCGATGTCGAAACATACGATTAATAAATAACACTCTTTTAGTCATAAATCAACCCCCTGATAATATTTTCTTCTGCTTCGAGGACAAATGCTCGATGACTATGCAAATTCTGGTGCGCTAATTTGCAGTAGGCTGCCCCACCGATTAGGGTGCAGGAGACGCTGGTTTAAATCCAGTCATATGGATCAGAATTATTGATTCTCTCGATTTCTAGGATCGAAATTATCGGAGCAATGTTTAATATTTGATATAGATACTAGATTACTATAATTCCTCTCGAATTGGTCCATGGTTTGATTGATGGCTGAGATTCTAAATTATTACTGATCCTGACTTATAAGAAAGGAAACGCCCCGCTCACCGAATGGTAGGAGCGGGGCGTTCCCTTAAATGTAATGTCATGCAGCACGGATAAATAATCGCCAAATTATTTGTTCAAGTCAATGATAAATTGCCAATCGCCTGATGGCTGTTCATTTTTGCTTTTCCTGCAATCTAAGAATCTGGTCCGGCCTTTAATTCGTCTTAGCAGTCGTGATTTATGGGAAAGCCCCCAATCCGAAGATTGAGGGCTCTCGAGTTTATTACGTTAGCTATTTAATTTTCAGATCCGATATGGTGGCCTGACCATCAGATATTATCAAAGGGCCAGTGATGGTTGTATGAGAAATAACATTTTCGAATAAATCATCATAACCGCCTTCAAAGATGACTGAAACATCCCTGTCGAAATCAAGCCCTAAGTTACCCTGCTCACCGGCTTTAACTTTCATCGTGTCACCCTCGCCAAGAGGGATACTGTCGTAAGCCGTCTGAACTGTACTGAACGTGCCTTGTGCTACAAGCATGGCAGGATCAGAAACCGTGTTGACCGAGAAAGTCGCAGTCACATTCTTTGCGGCGTCCATTGTCACGATGCAGTTACCTGAACCGGAACAGTCGCCTGACCAGCCAGTGAAATCGTAGTTGGTGCTTGGGACTGCGGTCAGAGATGACGATTTGACCTTCGACGAAATCCTGTGTGCAGTCATCAATGCACTGCATGTCTACGCCCGGTGTATTGTGAACAGCCCCCTGACCTGCGACGGTGACGCCAAGGGTGTGACTATTATTGGGGTTGTCGGGAGACAACGGATTCGTCCCCAGGTTAAACTCTTCAAGGTTTGTCAAGCCATCCAGGTCGGCATCATCACCCGCGTCAAAAGAATCAAGCGGATGGAAGCCATATGCCAGTTCGAACCCATCCGACATGCCGTCATTGTCATCGTCGGTATCGCAGGCGTCTCCCTGGGCATCACCGTCAAAGTTGGATTGGCCTACGTTGGCGATCGAGGGGCAGTTGTCGACACCATCCACGATGCCGTCACCGTCGGTATCGACTTGCGGCTCAGGTTCGGCAATCACGAACGGAGAAAAGGAGGTGGTTTCACCGCAAACCTCGTTCGCCAGAGTGTCAACTGTTGTTGTAATGTCCACCCAGGCATTGTTGACATAGTGTTGCAGTGTAAGTTGCGATTCGTTGGCAACATCGCCCAGGTTATTTTCATCGTAGTCCAGACAGACGGTCACCAGATCGTTGAATTCCGCTGACGTTGTGATGTTGTATGCGGTACCAGGAACGATTGCGGAATTAGCCGGTGGTTCCAGCCCCGAGACAGGTTGAGCGGAGAGGATTCCAGAGGCGGTGACTGAACTGAATTGCACCTGGACTGTGGAGGCGGGATGCAATGTCGTGTTAGTTCCTGTCGGAACAGGGATATCATTGAACGTGCCTAGGTCCAAGCCCACGACTTGAACAGGAACTAAACTTTCAGTTGTTGTCCCGTCGCCGAGTTTTCCCCCTCCCCAGGCCCAGACCGTACCATCGGTCTTTAAGACCAACGTATGAGTCTCACCGGCCGCAACGGCCTCCACGTCTGTCAGGTCTGGCACCTTTTTGGGTGAAGTACTCCACATCGAGCCATGACCGGTATCCGGGTCAATGGTATAAATGGTATCGTAGCCAAGTACGCCGGAACCATTTTCTCCCCAGGTCCAGACCGTACCGTCGGTCTTTAGGGCCACCGTATGTTCACCCGTAGCACCGACCGCTATGGTCTCCACATTGGCTAGATTAGACGCCTCGACTGGGATATGGCTTTCCGTGATCGTACCGTCGCCGAGTTGGCCGACGCCGTTATCTCCCCAACTCCAGACCGTACCATCGGTCTTGAGAGCCGACCGTATAAAAGAGACCGGCCGCTACGGCTTTCACACTCGACAGGTTCGGTACTTGGAGGGCTGAAGTACTGTCTGTGTTGGTGCCATCACCGAGCTGACCAAAGTTGTTATGTCCCCAAGTCCAGACCGTGCTATCGGTTTTGACGGCAACCGTATGATAGTACCCACTGTCCAGTGCCATCACTTCAGTTAGATCCGGTATCTGGATGGGTGAAGCGCGATACCCGCTGGCGTCGTCGAGACCGCAAGCCAAATTATTTCCCCAGGCCCAGACCGTGCCATCATATTTAAGTGCAACCGTATGACCATCACCTGATGCTACGGCTTTAACGTTAATCAAGCCTGGAACCTGGACGGGTGAAGTTCGGTTGGTAGTCGTACCGTCACCAAGTTGACCCCAATTGTTGAAACCCCAGGCCCAGACTGTTCCGTCAGTTTTGAGTGCAACCGTGTGAAACGATCCCGTTGAGATTGCTGCGACATCAGTTAAACCGGGGACTTGAATCGGTGAGTCGTGGTCGGTGGTAGTGCCTACACCGAGTTGGCCATAATTGTTATACCCCCAGACCCAAACCGTCCCGTCGGCCTTGAGGGCGACCGAGTGGTAGTTTCCTGCAATAACTTGAGGCGTAGCGGCCTGAGCAGTCCAACTCCACCCTGCCAAAATCATGAGAGACAACACAAACAACCATGTTTTTTTGTAATTATTCAACATCCCATCCTCCTAATTAAATTAACACCGAACAATCAAATTAATCAGAGCAGTATGAAACGGCCCTTAGCTTTTTTTTGCATCCGATGCAGAATCAAACTGCAACAAACAACACCTTCGCCATTAACGTGTGCACAGTTAGATCGCCCAAAAAATACCGACAAAAACAACCTTCGGCAAACAGGCTGTACCCCTAGGATTCAAAACATTGCGACACTGCCTCACAACAGGCTTGCCGTTTTCGGAGAGGTATATTTATATGTTGTTTTTTTGTGAGGTCCCCAATGTTGATTCAATTATTAGATAAACGACGTTATTGTATGCAAGACAAGCCCCATAAGCAATAGATATTATTGAATAAAATAGAAATATCTGCTTATATTGTTACGCGATGTGTGCAACCTCCTGTCAAATAAAGATTTTTAATTCTCAAAAAAAATGGTGCTCTCCCTAAATTTTATAGGAAGTCACGCATACTGTAGATAATGGCCAATTATTGATGCCGCCTAACGTTCTAGTGGCGAGAACTAAAGATGGAAGTTTGGTGTTTTCACCGAGAATTTACAATAAAAAATAGTTGAAAAGTGTGAGTCTATTTTTGGGAGAAGTCGACGAAAGTCAGATGGCAAACATTACTAAATATCATCTCATATTTTTTGGGCCTGTCTGTTTAAATTAAATGAGACATTCTTGACGCTCCTGACAAAAAAAGGCCCCACAGTCAGGAGGGGGGAGAGACTGTGGGGCCGTGCTTCTATGTTCGGTAAGATCAATACTTACCTTAAATAAATAATACCTTTTTCGTTATTTATGAGTCAAGAGGAGGTAAAAGATTAGGCGTCTCGTTAATCCTCCTACATTATTTCGGGCTCTCCAGTTTGGATGAAATGCTAGTTTATTGCTGACCCTGACATTTAATAAAAAAAGCCCCTGGAGATTCCAAGGGCCTGTTCATGTATACCGTTACAAGATTAATCAACTTAGGTCTTCAACGGAGGCTCCAGGAGCATTATTCTTGACTGACTCTATACCCGCTTCCATTGCTGAGGCAGAAGAATACATCTGACTTTGACCAATGATTTGCTTGTTCTTGGCCTTTAGAACGAAATACGGCTTACCACTCTTGGACTCTTTCCTCTCATAGTTTCCATCATCAGCTGCATTCTTTTGAATGGATTCAATGCCATTCGTTGCGCCTGATTTTGCCTTATACATCTCGCTGGTTAAAATGACCTGACCGTTGGAGGCTTTGAGGTTGAAATAGAATTGTCCATCCTTCGCTTTCTCGATTACAAATTTGCCTGCCATCTGACTTCTCCTTTCGTTGAGTTTTCTCTAACGACAAAAGCTGATGTTTTTATCTCTTCTTACCAAAGAAAGAGCCCAACACTCCCCTGATAATTTGCCGACCAAGTTGTGTGCCGAAAGAACGGGCTGCACTCTTTGCAGCTGCACCGAATATGTCACCTGCAGAATTCGTTTTGCGAGTGCGGCTACTTTTGACTGATTGATTTTCTTCCTCCTCTTTTTGCTTGGCGCGTTCCAACAGCTTTTCGTATGCAGAGACACGGTCGATCTCATTGTCATAATAGTCACCAACAATTGACCCTGCCCGGACCTTGTCACGTTCTTCAAAATCAAGAGGGCGAAGCCTGCTGGCCGGAGGACATATCAAGGCACGTTCGACAGGAGAAGGGATTCCTTTGTTATCGAGGAATGAAACCAATGCTTCTCCAACACCGACTTCTGTAATTGCTTGCTCCACATTCAGTTTGGGGTTAGTCCGAAATGTCTGTGCTGCTGCACGAACAGCTTTCTGGTCACGTGGGGTAAAAGCTCTAAGAGCATGTTGGATACGATTACCAAGCTGTCCTAGAATGGCATCAGGAATGTCTAAAGGGTTCTGAGTCACAAAGTAGACACCCACGCCTTTGGAACGGATCAGGCGAACCACTTGTTCGATCTTGTCAAGAAGAGCTTCAGGTGGATCGTCAAAGAGCAGATGGGCTTCGTCAAAGAAAAAAACGACACGTGGTTTTGATGGATCTCCAACTTCAGGAAGTTGCTCAAAAAGTTCAGCGATCAGCCAGAGCAAGAAGGTTGCATATATTTTGGGTGTCTGGATCAACTTGTCTGCAGCTAGAATGTTAATAACACCCCGCCCTTTGGAATCTGTTTGCATGAAGTCATCAAGGTTAAGCGCTGGTTCCCCAAAAAACATTTCGGCGCCCTGATGTTCCAAGGAAAGCAGAGCACGTTGAATTGCACCTATACTTGCCGGTGAAACGTTGCCATATGTTGTCCGGAACTCTTTCGCATTGTCGCCAACGAAACGTACCATAGCCTGCAGATCCTTGAGATCCAACAAGAGCAGTCCCTGATCGTCGGCTACTTTAAATACCAGAGTGAGAATACCCTCTTGAGTCGGATTCAGGTTGAGCAGACGTGCTAATAAGAGTGGCCCCATCTCTGAAATTGTGGTCCTAACAGGATGTCCCTGCTCACCGAACAGGTCCCAGAACACAACCGGAAAACCCTCAGGGGTGAAATCCGAGAGGCCTAGCAAGTCAACACGCTCCATGACTTTAGGATGGTCGCCACCTTCATGAGCCAGGCCTGACAAGTCACCTTTCACATCGGCCATGAAGACAGGTACACCAATACGACTGAAGTGTTCGGCAAGAACTCTCAAAGTTACTGTCTTACCGGTCCCTGTGGCGCCAGCAATGAGCCCATGTCGGTTGGCCATTCGAGGAAGAAGGCCGAGGAATTCATCCGTTTTGGCAATGGGCAGAGCAGGCAGTTGGGTCATGTTTACCTCCCTATAGGTGGACGGGGAGATTACATCTTAACAGTTGAGTTTCTGTTGAAAAGGCGAAGGGACATTTATTTTAGGTAGGACATAACTCTACAGACTTTGCCTCAAAACTATCCTGCCAAACATCCACGTTTGAACACCATCCGCTGCGGCCCTTCAGAACTCTCAAGGGATGTAGCATCAAGTCTGGTAAGCACACGGTAGAGAGGCGTAGCCGAACGTACGCCTCCTGCTTCGGGAGCAGGGGGTCGCTGGTTCGAATCCAGTCATCCCGACCAGTGTTTACATGGAGCGACCTTCCTGGAGGCACTCTCTTCTTTATTATAAATCCTCCTACATTGTTCTGTGGCTCTCAGATTGGCTGAAATGCGAAATTCCTACTGCCCCTGACTTATGAGAATGGCCCCTCCAGAGCGGAAGGGCCATTTTGGCCTCTTATTGATGGTGACTTATGAGGCTACAAGCTATTGCCAGACAGAAGCATCGGAAAAATCCATTATCGAACTTTGAAAAAGAGGGGGAACCACCTCCCTTCCTCCTTATCACACACGTAAGGTGACGCATCAGTACTCAAGTCCCAGCTGGAGGGTGACGATATCTGCTTCGTCCCCCGTTCCTCCTTTGCTGACAGAGTAGTCGTATTCCCGAAGATATTCTACAGCCAGTTTGAGATACGGACGCGGGAAGACTGTGACGCCACCCCCCAAGCGTTTCTTCGGCAGTAAATCTCCCAGAGATTCGCTCTGGCCATAAGTTAACGCCGCGACAGCCTCAACGTCCTCAATCTCTATACTGTACGAAACTTCGGCATTCCAGGCTTCAGAGCGTCCCAGATCAACGGCTTCATCCTCATCAATAACATCAACATGCTCGAGAGCAGCAACATATTCAGCAATCAAAGTTAACGGGCCGTACTCCAGCAGAGAGTAAACGACAGCACCCGGCGATCTATCTTTGAGATGCAGGTTTTCTTCATCAAGAAATTCTGAGAAGCTATCAGCGTCAGCAAGATTTTCGATCCAGCCTCCACCGACCGTGAACACCACGTCATCGTTTTCATAAAGGTAACCGGCTCCGGCACCAAAGACTTTTAAATCTCTGCCGTCATCATCACCATCGATCGTCGTTCCATCGTAGATAAAAGTGGAGACATAAAGACCCTGCCATTCAACGCCCAAAACCGTTGCATATGTTTTGATTTCGCCGACCTCCTGGGTTAAGGGATCGCTGATCATGCTGGTTTCGAACAAACCGAAAGGAAGCGTTAATTTTCCGGCAGTGAGGAAAAGCGGAAAGGTCTCTGTATCACCGACAGTGACGAAGCCTTCGTCGATTTCAAGCGGCGTTTCATCATCCCATGTAATCAACAAGTCCCCCCTGAACCAATCACAAGGCTGATAGCCAAATTCAAGGTCAAGCGTTGCAGAGTCAGAACTTGTGGTCGATGAACTTGCTTCCTCCGTATCATCGAAACCCTCTTCGGTTCGGTATTCAAACTCAAGGCTGGCATGGAATTCGATACCATATTCTTCGAGTGGCTGGGGGAAATCGCCGGGATCATCTTCTTTATCACCGGCAACGGCCAGATTAAAAGAGGACATAATAATGAAAAAAAAGAATACAGGAAAAATGATTTTCATTGTCAGAAATCCATGGAAACCAAAGCTCTGCCTGTGTCTGACATTATTCGTTGCTATTTTAGCAGAGCTAAATCATTAGAATAATTACAAAGATGTAATCCTGGCGTAAGCTTCACGACATTTTTCCCGTGTATATATGAACACTACACAGTAAGGACCATTTCTAGCAACATCAAAC
This sequence comes from uncultured delta proteobacterium, assembly GCA_963707155.1. Taxonomy (GTDB): domain Bacteria; phylum Desulfobacterota; class Desulfuromonadia; order Desulfuromonadales; family BM103; genus M0040. The sequence goes on from CAVPPD010000036.1 coordinate 14,705, forward strand.
CATTCTGAAAGGAGAAAAACATGAACAGAGAACTTTTCAACCCATGCAGACGAGGCAGAGAGATAGTGGTTCGGTTTGTTTTCGTGGGAGTGCTGTTTGTTCTCCCCTATGTTTTCATCGTTCCAGCCGAGGCCAATGAATTCGGCGGCAACAACTTTTGCTCTGCGACAGCGGGTCTAGCCAAAAAATCCTGCTACCAAGAGATGAAAGCGGATTATTACCTGGCAACCGGAAAATGTATCAACCTGGTGGATGATGAGGCCCGTGAAGAATGTCTGGAACTGGCCAGTGAGGAGTGGGGCCTTGATGATTGTAAAGATCAATATGCTGCCCGGCAGGAGATCTGTGATGAACTTGGCGAGGGTCGTTATGACCCATTGATCGACAAGGCCAATTTTGTTGACTCATCGGGCGAGCCGCTCCCTATCGACAATCTATTCCTGCCATTGATTCCTGGAACGATTATGACTTACGAGGGCGGCGACGAGACTATCGTTGTGACAGTAACCTACGACACCGTGGAAATCCTCGAGGTGCCCTGCACAGTGGTCCGCGACACAGTCACGGACATGGAAAATGGTGAGCTTGTCGAGGACACTTGGGACTGGTTCGCACAGGATGTCGACGGCAACGTCTGGTACTTCGGTGAACTGTCAATGGAATATGAGGACGGTGAACTGGTGAGCCTGGAAGGTTCCTGGAAAGCTGGCGAGGATGGTGCAAAGCCTGGCATCGTCATGTTGGCCCATCCGGAAATAGCAGACAAAATGTATCGTCAGGAATTTCTTCTCGGAGAAGCGGAAGACATGGCTGTCGTCGTTGATACGGGCCAGAATGTAGATATCGATTATGGCCAATATTCCGATGTGCTGGTTACCGAGGAATGGACGCCGGTTGAACCGGATGTTCAGGAGAACAAATACTATGCCCCAGATGACGGTCTGATCCTGGAAGTCAATTTAGAGAACGGAGAAAGAGTTGAACTGATTGACATAAGTTTCTTCTAGCCCCATCGACACGGTAGCTCGGGAGCACCTATGCCTCCTTACAATCTTGGAAACAGCCAAGGTTGATCTTCAGGTGCTCCCTCTTTTCAGTTATCGTCGATGACCGTTGCCGTTGTCTATCATTGAACGCAGCAGGGAAACCAACAATGGACCCCACAATGTGCATTTGCAAGAAATCCGGTTTCCATGTAACAATCTGCAATGGCTGACACTGTCTATTTGGAACCTTCTTCAGATACTACCTGGTATGCATCCTCCCAATAGGAGGCATCTGGGCAGGACTCGTTTTGCTCAGCACCGGCATAATCATCTGAGTCAGTTTTCGAAACATCATTATAGGTGAACACCAGATGCGACTGCTCTTTATCGAAGATGATATAAAAATCGTTTCTTTCGTGGTCAAAGGGCTGGAGGCGGCAGGTTTCGCAGTCGATCATGCGGCGGACGGCGAGGATGGACTGCACATGGCGCTGATGGAGCCTTATGACCTGGCAATTATTGACCTGATGTTACCAAAGCTGGATGGCTGGTCGGTTATCGAAACTTTACGGAGCCATAAAGAAAATCTCCCCATCCTGATACTCAGCGCCAAAAGGTCAGTCGATGACCGGGTCAAGGGGCTTCAGTTGGGTAGCGATGACTACCTGACCAAACCCTTTGCCTTCACTGAGCTCCTTGCCCGGGCCCAAGCCCTGATCAGACGTTCCACAGGCGTTTCTGAGCCGACCTCCCTGACCCTTGGAGGTTTATCAATGAACCTGCTCACACGTGAGGTGTTGCGCGACGATCAATCAATCAACCTCCAGCCTGCAGAGTTTTCATTGCTCGAATACCTAATGCGTAACACGGGTCGAATCGTCTCTAAAACCATGATAATAGAGCACGTCCTGAACTACAATTTCGATCCACAGACGAATGTTGTCGAAGTCAGGATGTTTCGTCTGCGCGACAAAATAGATAAGGGGTTCACAACCAAACTCATCCACAATGTCCGTGGAGTCGGCTATGTCCTCAAAGAAGAAAAATAACTTTTTCAATACTCTGGCATTTCGCCTAACTCTCCTATATACGGTACTCTTTGTTGTCTCGACAGTCGTTGCCTTTGTATGCATCTACATGTTGACATCCAAGGCCCTCATCAAGCAGGTGGACGAAGATCTCCTCGATGACGTAGAAGAGTTCTCAGTACTGTATTTGGAAGAAGATATCGCGGCTCTACAAGAGGAGTTTTCTCAGGAAGCCGAGGGTGACGGCGAGGAGAGCGTCTTCTTTCGTCTGTTCGACTACGAAGGAAAAACCCTTTTCACCACCAATCTAGACGCCTGGGGTGACCTTGAAGACGGTGCTTCTCTTGCGCGGCGCTATAAAATCGAAGGCAGGCCTCTGTTCAGTACGATCACCATCCCGGATACCAACCACAAGGCTCGGACAATCGTAGCTCCACTCTCAGATACGTTACTTGCTCAGTTCGGAGAATCCCTGGAAGAGAGCGAGAGCTATCTTGCTGTTTTTGTCGAGATATTTACCGAGACCATGCTCTTCGTCATCATCATAGCAACATTATGTGGCTGGCTGATGGCGCGTAGGGCTCTCAGCGGCGTAGAAGAAGTCACCAGAACCGCCCTGCGCATTTCCAAGGGAGAGTTTACCCAGAGAGTGCCGATCAAGCTGAGAGGGTACGAAATCGAGAGGCTCGCATCGGCCTTCAACTACATGATTGACCGCATTCAGTCCCTGCTCAATGGTATTCGCGAAGTGACCGACAATATTGCCCATGATCTGCGCAGCCCGATTACCAGCATGCGCGGAACTGCAGAAACAACCTTGATGAACGGATCGGATATTGATGATTTCAAGGCTATGGCTGGGAACACTGTTGAAGAATGCGACCGGCTGCTGTCTATGGTCAACTCAATGCTCGACATCTCGGAAGCCGAAGCCGGAGTCAGCAAAATGGAGATCGAGGACATCGACCTCTCACAGGTGGTCAGGCAGGCTTGCGATATTTTCCTGCCGATAGCAGAGGAGAAAGAGCTGTCACTGGCTATTCAGGCACCACATGCCTGTAACATCAGGGGAGATTTGAAGAAAATTCAACGCCTGATCAGCAACCTACTCGACAACGCCCTTAAGTACACCCCTACGGGTGGGACGATATCCATAGAGGTTTCGGCCCACGAGAAGGAGAGAATCCTTACAATTGAAGATAACGGCATCGGTATCGACGAGAATGACCTGCCGTACATCTTCCATCGTTTTTACCGGTGTGACAATAGTCGAAGCCAAGCAGGGTGCGGGCTGGGGCTAAGCCTTGCCCAGGCTATCGTTACCGCTCATGCAGGGCAATTGAATGTATTCAGTACGCCCGGCGCCGGTAGCCGGTTCGTCGTAACCCTACCAGAGACGTTATCCTAATGTTGCCATGACAAGTCCAACTATCATCTTCATCTGATGACTGACACAAATGGAAAAACTCCTTTTTTTACAACCTCTTTCCTGTTTCATAGACGCAAATATTACCCCTGCCCAATTATACCGGACATAGATTGAAGTCAAAGAAAAGGGTTTCTTCTTTGTTTTCCTGCATTGCTCTGGGCTGTCGGATTGGCTGAAACGCGAAATTTTTACTGACCCTGACAAATAGTAAAAGGCCACTTGGATCGTCTCCAGGTGGCCATAGTTGTGCTGATTAAAAAGCCTCTCAATCGCTATCCATAAAAGGCCAGTTAATCACTCCATATATAACTCTAACTATGCCCTTATGTATTTTGACCTAGCAGTTTTTGGCTTTCACGGTTAGCCCATTTAACCATCAGCCAACTTAATAAAATAGCTACTGGAAACCAGCCCAAAAATGCAAAATATAGAGGAATACTTGTTAGAACCAACAGCATCATGATTAAAAAAACTGGGGCAATCAATACGAGAAAAATAAAAACGCTGTACATCCAAAGTTTGTTATCCATAATTGACCTCTTTGAGTTTCTTGTGTGAATGGTTAATATTGATAATTATCACATCACGTTAATATCAGTCCAATCTATGTAAATTTTTACAGGTTAAACGTCTTGCAAGTTATGCCTAAAGGCCTGATAAAAAAGCACCCCAAAGCTAAGGAGGTGGAAGCAATGGGGCAAATGGGTTTGAGGAGGTTATGAAGAAGTTTTTTTGTTGGTCTCTGAGTTGTCTGCCACAACAACTCTTTGATGATTTTTAGAGTATCGTAGCGAAGCAAGAAAATATACGTGGCAACCCGTAAAAATTGCGTGATTGATTCACGAAAATGGACTGTGCTTTGGCACAGGTGAAGAAAAAAATGGTCACCCAAACTGTTCCCTGGTGACCTTAATTATTTGCGGATTAAAATGTTTACTAAATATGTCGATCAATAATAGGCCGGTTTTCCTCTCACCAGTCGTGACTTTTAAGAATAGCGTAGTCTGGTAGCACACCTGCTTCAAGAGCAGGGAGGCGCTGGCTCAAGTCCAGTCATCAAGGATGAGCAAACAGACCTTCTGGTTGATCCAGAGGGAAAATGGGCCTTGGTACGTTTCTGTAAGGTAGCCGATCGTAACAAGGAGTGCAAAGTGCACCGCTGTCACAAACAATCACATGTCCGGCAATCGGCTCAAACGCAGCGCGGAAGTGTTGCATCGATTTTAACGCCACAACATGCTTACTCTCTGGATCGATACCAAAGGCTCTGAATTGCTGCAAATCAAGTATTTGGCGAGCTCTGGTGACTACTAATATCTCAACACCTCCGACACTTAAAACCGCACTTGGCCCGAAACTGCCGTGGAGTCCGTGGATCATTGGACCATCGCCGATAAAATGCCCGTCACTGACTGAGACGAGTTCGCCTTCCAGAGTGAGTGGCCCTCCTCCGTAGAGCGGGTCTGTCTTCCCTCCCAGCACAATCTGAACTCGTTCTCCCACAACCGAGGAGTGCAATTCTTCCACAGCCTCGCCATCCACCATCGGACCGAAACAGGCATTCGTCACCCCCGCCTCAAGCATTGCACACAACAATGCTGTGGAGTCGCCATAGCCTCCTGCGCCAGGGTTGTCGGCATAATCGGCGATGATCAGCGGCCCCTGGTCAGGCTTGTAAGTTGCTGCAATCGCTGCAGCCTCAGTAACACTGAGATAGTCGTTCAGCACATCAAAGCGCTTGTTCCAGATGTCATCGGCGATCGTTTCGGCAAAAGCTCTATGGGCTGTAAAATCTCCCTGCCCGGTCACCAGCACAGTTGGCCCGACTTCTGTAATATCCGCACCGGCGAAACCCGCATTGATGCTCACGGCAAAGACATCCGCCTGTTTCTCATACCTCCGTGCCCTGGCAATACGCTCGATCATTGGGCCAATGTCGGTGCGGCCACCATTGACCTCTTCAAGCATGGGCCGACTCACGCGGATCGTGCGCGGTTTGATCTCGCCAGCCATCGTCCGGTGCAGAATTTCGGCGGCATGACGACCGGTATCGCGCATATCAATATGCGGATAGGTTTTAAACGAAACAATGATGTCCGCCAAGGCACACATCAGGTTGCTGACATTTGCATGTGGATCAAGCGTGATGGCAATTGGCATCTCTGCGCCAACCACGCTACGGATGCGCCGCAGCAATTCACCTTCGCCATCTTCACAGAAATCAAGGCCCATCGCACCATGCAAGCCAAGAAGAAGTCCGTCGAAAGAATTTTTCCTGATTGCGGTGATTATCGGCTCGCAGAGCCAGTCAAACGCCTTGCGCCTTATTTTACCACTCGGCCCGGCCGCCGCACTGAGGACATGCTCGACATGCCAGCCATACGCACGACCAGTATCGAGAAAACCGGCGAGCTCTGTATTTTCAGAGCCGCGTTCGGCTATTGCCGCTACATCCATCAAGGCGTAACGGGCCATGAAGGCCTGTTTACCAGTTTTGTGCAGGCTGAAAGAGTTGGTCTCATGTGAAATTTCTGCAGTCAGAACATTGAAACTCATCAGGCGATTCCGTCTATAAAGAGAAAAGATATTATTCGTTACAGTAACATGTCTTCACATTTTCAACTTTTTAATAAAACCGGACTTTTCGCCTTACATAGCTGACTGTTTCGATGGCAGAAGAACTATCAGCAGCTACCGTTCCACGAGTCACAAAGGCCATTCTGTGAGAGACCGTAACTAGCTAATCGATAAAAACAATTTGATTATCGAACTTTGTGCTATACTTGCAAACAGATTCGTCCTAATGGGGAATACTCCTCACAGGAATACAACTTAGTAGGGACCACTCGTTGACCTTCGGCCAATTCTGGCTGGCACGATCCCGTCGCTTCCTCTGAGCTCTAACTCAAAGGAACGACTATGCTGGTAATCCCTCCGGTTTCATCTTTAATCTCTCCTGTAATTAACCTTAAATCAATCACCAGGAACGAACACAAACGGTCCGCAGCGTCCCGATTCGGCAAAGACCAGAGTCGACTCGCCACCGCGATCGTCTACTGCGAAGCCAACTTCGGTGCTCTTGACGGCAAAACCGCCAATGGACTTATCCGGCGTTCGGAGAAATACGAAATCCTTTCGGTGATCGACAGCGAAAAAGCAGGTCTCGATACCGGCATGGTACTCGACGACAAGCCTAACTCTATCCCCATATGTCGTGACCTCGCTGACTCCCTGGCGCAGGCAGGTTCTGTCCCCGACGCCTTCATTTTTGGTATGGCTCCATCCAGTGGCATGTTGTCGAAACACGAGCGAGCGCTCGTACTTGAGGCCATGAGCCATGGTATGAACATCGTCAACGGTCTTCATGAATTCCTCAACGACGACCCGGTCTTTGCAGCAGCGTGTGTCGCGAACAAGGTGACGATCAACGACGTACGAAAACCTCGAGACAAGAAAGACCTGCGCCTGTTCAGTGGTCGTATCTCTGAGGTCACCTGCCCGCGTATCGCTGTGCTTGGCACCGACTGCGCCATTGGCAAACGCACTACGGCAAACATCCTGACCCGCGCGCTCAATGATCGCGGCATAAAGACGGTCATGATCGGCACCGGCCAGACCGGGTTGATTCAGGGCGCTCGCTACGGCGTCGCACTTGACGCCATCCCATCACAATTCTGCGCTGGAGAACTTGAAGCAACGATCGTCGAAGCGTTTGAGAATGAAAACCCCGACGTGATCATTATCGAAGGGCAAGGCTCACTGAGTCATCCTGCTTTTTCGTCTACATCTTTCATTCTCCGTGGCAGCTGCCCCAACGGTGTCGTGTTACAACATGCACCGCGACGCAGCCAACGTTGTGACTTCGAGCAGATGGCGATGCCGGACCCGGCGGCGGAGATCAACCTCATCCAGACCTTTTCAGACACGAAAGTCATCGGCCTGACGATCAACCACGAGGAGATGAGTGACAACGAGGTAAGTACGGCGATCACACAGTATGAGCATGAACTCGGCATCCCGAGCACCGATGCACTGACCCGGCCACCCTGAGCACCTCGTGGAAATGGTCACTGCTGCGTTCCCGGAGCTTCAAGGGAAGCTGATCGCTGTCGCATGATGCCTGCACCACGGTTAGAGATCGACCTCGAAAAAATATCTCATAATACCCGCACATTAGTTGAACGACTTGCCGGTCGCGGCATTTCGGTGACCGGTGTGACCAAGGCAACCCTTGGCTCAACCGAGATTGCCGAAGCGATGATAAAAGCCGGTGTGAGTTCTATTGGCGACTCGCGCATAGAAAATATCGAAACCATGCGGTTTGACCAGATCTCTGCACCGATGACCCTGATTCGTTCGCCGATGCTCAGTCAGGCGGAGCGGGTCGTTGTGAACGCCGATCTGAGCTTCAACACCGAAATCGAAGTCATCAGAAATCTTTCACTCGAAGCGCAGAAACTTCATCGTACCCACGGAGTGGTTATCATGGTCGAGTTGGGAGACCTGCGCGAAGGGATCATGCCCGATGACCTGATAGCTCTGGTAGGTGAGACGCTGTGCTTGCCGAACATCGCTTTGAAAGGAATCGGCACCAATCTAGCCTGCCGGTGCGGAGTCTCTCCAGACGCCAGGAATATGGCCGAGCTCTCCGCACTCGCGAATTTAATTGAGGCAACATTCGATTTGAAACTGGAGATTGTTTCGGGAGGAAACTCGGCGAACCTGGAATGGGCCTTGAGTGGTGCAGAGACAGGCAGGATCAACAATCTCCGCCTTGGTGAGGCGATCCTGCTCGGCTGCGAAACCCTGCATCGCCAACCGATCGAAGGTCTCTTTACCGATGCTCTCACTCTCGTCGCGGAAGTGATCGAAACGAAGATCAAGCCATCACACCCATCGGGGACAATCGCACAAACTGCATTCGGCGAGGCAGAACCTGTTATCGATCGGGGCCAGGTGTCACAATCGATTCTTGCCATCGGTCGTCAGGACGTCGACCCAGACGGCCTGCTTCCTCCTGACGGAATCGAGATCATGGGGGCCAGCAGCGACCACCTAATACTGGTCTCAGGCAACTGTAACCTGCCGGTCGGTTCGGAAGTGGCGTTTCAACTCAACTACAGCGCATTGGTCCAAGCGATGACCTCACCTTTTGTTACCAAGGTTGTACAAAGCGACCGATCATAAGGACGCACGGTGAATAATGGTTCACTATTAAAAACGAACGACCTTTTCTCAAGGCTTTGTTACCTCAACTGTTTTGGATTCAGTGGGCGCTGTTTCAAAAAAACAATAAAGCCAGTGGCCTCTATGGACACCGGCGTTACATGCCTATAATTCCTGACTTGTAATAAATACAGTCCCACAGCCATGGGGGTGATTGTGGGGCAACGAGTTCTATGGGATTTGCTTTTCGGAGGTAAAAATAATGTGCTGTGTTCTGTGGTTAATATCTTACTTATCATGTGTGATGATGAACGACTGTGGAGCAGGGCTGCTTTGGAATCTTTGAAAACCAGCTATAAAACCTTGTATATCTTCCATATTATCTCCTTATAAATTTTGCATTTATCGTCCGATCACAGGGGATATTTAAGGACATTCACCCCTGGTGGCGAATGAAACGATGCACCTGACTTACGGCCGATGTCTCTTTGGGCATGAAAAAACGATCGTTTGACAGACTTTCTCCACAGCACGCCCAGCACAATGTCCAGCATCGATCAAGGCGTCGAAATATACTTGAGCCTTCCTTTGCACATGTCTGAGATGTGCATCAAGGACTCCGTCATCCTTGAGCTCGCGGTAAATGCTTTGATGCTGCTCTTGCAAATAGGTTTTTCGCAATCGTCCGATGTAAGACCTGTCCATCATGACACCCCCTCAACTTCTCGTATCAGAGACATGAAAGAGCTTCGTCCGCAGTTTGCTCGTAGCGTCCTCTCTCCCGATCGGCCATTTCCTGCAAACCCAGATCGATATAGGGGTATTTGAGCGCCAAAATACGAGCTGCCATGATCGCCGCGTTGCGCGACCCGTCGATGGCCACCGTGGCCACCGGCACCCCGGGAGGCATCTGCACTGTGGAGAGGAGGCTATCCCAACCAGAAAGTGGTCCATCCCCCAGCGGCAGGCCGATCACCGGCAGACGGGTGTGACCTGCGATGACTCCGGCAAGATGGGCTGCGACCCCGGCACAGCCGATGAGAACCTGCACCCCTTCGGCGTGAGCGCGGTCAAGATAGGCGAAGACCTTATCCGGGGTTCGGTGTGCGGAAGCGACCACGATTTCACTGCGTATGCCCAACTCGGTCAGGGTGTCACGCACCTTGACCACCTTTGGCAGGTCATTAGGGCTACCAGTAAGAATTCCGACAAGTATCTTGTTTAAGTCAATTGCATCAGTCATGTTTTTCTCCCTAGTGGTTAAATGATTTTCCCTGTGCATTATTCGTCATGGAAACTTGTTGCTCTTCTAAGAAACAGGCGCCATGGCCAGATCGGTAAATTCCAAACCCATTAACGTTGTCCCGAGGCCATGAGTTCCAGTCTGGAAACGCGCTCTTCCATGGGGGGATGGGTAGAGAAGAGCTTGAGCATTGATCCGCCGGTCAGAGGATTGACAATAAACATATGCGAGGTCGCGGGGGTCGCCTCAGTCATAGGTATCGCCTGTGCACCCATCTGTAACTTGCGCAGGGCATTGGCCAGAGCCAGAGGTTTGCCGCAAATCCTTGCTCCTGTTGCGTCTGCCAGGTATTCACGGGAGCGGGAGACCGCCATCTGGATCAGCATGGCCGCCATAGGTGCAATAAATGCGAGCGCCAGGCTCCCGAACAGATTGCCACCGCCCTCTTCGTCATTGTTGCCACCACCAAAAATAGCCGCCCATTGCAGCATGTTTCCAAGCATTGCAATTGCCCCGGCAAAAGTCGCTGCGATAGTGCCAATCAAGGTGTCTCGATTCTGCACATGAGCCAACTCATGGGCCATCACTCCTTCGAGTTCTTCATCCGAAAGAAGGCGCATAATTCCTTCTGTCGCTGCGACAGCCGCATTCTCGGGGTTGCGTCCGGTAGCAAAAGCATTCGGTCCCTCGGAAGGAATAATGTAAACCTTCGGCATCGGCATATTCGCCTGCCGGGCAAGCCGGCTTGACCATATTGTAAAAAGATGGATTCTCAGACTCAGAGACTTCCTTGGCCTTGTACATCTTGAGGACAATTTTGTCCGAGTACCAGTAAGAGAAAAAGTTCATGCCGCCGGCAATGAGAAAGGCTATGATCATGCCGGTTTGGCCACCGATAGCGCTGCCCATGGCGATCAGCAGCAGGGTGAGACAGGTGAGTAGGAAAGTGGTCTTGAGAGTGTTCATTTCTTTTATCTCCGTAATATTCTTCGCGGTAAAGTGGTTGCCAATCTTTAAGCAATATTTGGATGGTCTCCACTACTTCTTTTTCTATAGAAAGAGAATAATGTTAAAAGTACGCCGCATCCCATAACCACGGCTCCAGCTAGAGCAGCGCCTGCTCCAGGATCATAGTTGATGGTAAACATGCTGAAAATTCGGTATTGCCCACCGTGCCATTCCTGGCCATATGTTCCAGGCAGAATAACCAGCCCGTTCCATGTCAGCGGGTGATTGATGCGAGCTTTTTTCTTCTCGAGAAGTTGCGCCCCATCATAGAGAGATAGGCTCACTGATCATATCCACAGGTCTTCCCGACTCATTGAATACAGGCTCAAATGATTCAAGCGTTATTGACTTGTCACTAAAAGGAACCGGTATGGTCTGTCCTACAAAAACTCGATTTCCCTCTGTACGAAAACCGGCAACGCTCCCCCACAAATAGGCGGTCAGAACCAGAACAACACCAAGGTGGATCAGGTATTCTCCCAACTTGCGCCATCGGTTCTTTATATGCACCAGCCAATCAATAAAACAACAGAGGGTGTTGACGCCCAAGGCTCCAATTAATACAGCCGCGACTGGAACCCACCATGTCAACGCTGGGCTCTGAGCCCCAAATTCTGTGAGCCACCCGGCAAGAGTCAGGTTATCCATACTGCCAAAAACTTTTGGATTAAAAGGCATGTAGAGCGACCCCCCTATAACGACGATCGTCGTCATGGAGGCAAGGACGATTGCCAGTTTAAGGGAACACAATATTTTCCAGACTTTACTTTCCAACATCGCTTTTATCGTCATCATTTGTCTCCGATTAATCCAGAGGATGATTGCTGCTCATGAGCAGGCCAATGCCAAGGTAGGTAAAAAGCACCACTCCGAACCCTGCTATAGACAAAACGGCATATCCGCTACCCTGCCATCGACGAATAAATTTCGCGTGACACATGCCGGCATAAAAAAGCCAGACAAGAGAAGACCAGACACCTTTGATGTTCCATGAGAAATAGTAACCCCAGGCAACATAAGCCCAAATACATCCGAAAATCATACAGAGTGTAAACAGACTGAATCCCAGAAAAACAGACTCTTCATTGAGTTTTCGTAGCAGGGCCAGATCTGGCAACAGCTCACTTTGAAGACGTTTTTGCAGCAGGTACAAGACCCCCATGGAGAACGCCATGGCAAAAAAGGCATAGCCCGTGAATGAAAAAGCGACATGCAAGGTAAACAATGGCGTATCAAGGGCCGGTATCAGTGGAGGAATGTTCAGATCACGTGGCAGAGCACTACCTAACAGCAACAGGTTGCAAAACATCACAAATAATCCTGCGGCATGGATACGATAGCGGAGTTCAAAATACAAATAGGTCGCTGCCAGTGCCCAGCTAAAGAAAAACTGTGTTGAAAACAGATTTGTTACTGGCAGATACCCGGCGCTATACCAGCGGATGCCCAACAAAATGCTTTGTATTATGAAACCCACTAAAACCAGAGCAAAGGCACTACGCCATAGCAGTCGATGCCGTGTTATCCAATGTAACAGATACAAAGAGACCGACAGCAGATATAGTGTGAAGCTTGCGTATAGTAACGAGGATTGGGTTAACATCATCTTTTACAGCCCTAATTTCCCTATGATCCAAAGGTCCTTGTTATTAAAATACTTTCAAAGATCCATCTCTTTTGTTGCCAGTTTTTGAACGAACAGCAAGCCTCATATCATCAAGGGACATTTTGATTATCCGTTCTAAAACCTTCTGCCGCGAAACCTGCATACTTTCAGCGTAATCATCCAAGACCCTTTTTTCTTCGTCCGTCAAATACAACGGGACCATCTTTCGATTTGAATAGGCCAAATTCATCACCTCACTGTTTTTTTCTTACTTACAAACAACGGGATCTGCCAATCAAAACAGGGCCTAGCCACCATAAGAATGTAGTCCGGAAAGTAGTAGGTTCACCCCCAGGTAACAGAAGATCGTGGACGCAAAACCGAAGATCGAGAGCCAGGCAACCCTTCTTCCTACCCAACCACGCGTAAAGCGGGCATGCAGGAAAGCCGCATATATGAACCACACGATCAGGCTCCAGGTCTCCTTAGGGTCCCAACTCCAGTAAGTCCCCCAAGCGTAGTTGGCCCAGGCTGCACCAGTAATGATGCCGATTGTCAGCATCGGAAAACCGACCATAATCGCCTTGTAGTTCAAATCATCTAAAACCTTGGTGCTCGGGAACATCCCAAGGATGCCGACAACCGGGGCCTCTTCGGTTGACTTTTCTTCCTTGCCGACCTTAACCAGGTACATAATCGAGACTCCACACGCCAGGGCAAAAGCCGCATAACCGATAAAGCAGGTAATAACATGATAGGTCAGCCAGTTGCTCTGCAGCGCCGGCACCAATGGTGCGATCGTCGCATCAAGACTCCACTGCGCCCAGATCATGCCACCAAAAGCAAACGGGATAACGAAAGCACCGATCGCACGCTGCTTGTATTTCAAGTCAAATAACAGGTAGATAAGCAGAATCGACCAAGCGAAGAAGACCACTGACTCGTAAAGGTTGGAGAGCGGCGCCTGCTCATAGCCCATCGCATAGGCTTCGTACCAGCGCATGCCAATCGCGCCGGTGTTGGCGACAAAGCCAACCCAGCAGATTAGGGTAGCGCCAAAACCGACCGCGTCGTTTTTGGAGGTCAGGTAGACGATAAAAACCACCATTGCGGCGAAGTAAGCTATCGTGGTGATATTAAACAAAAGTGAACTGGTCATATTTTATTCCTTCATCAGAATGACAATACGTCATCGAAATCCTTAGTTAATTCCTCAAAGATAAACGCAAAGTCTGGCTGGTTACGATGTGTGTTATCACCGTTCTTGGCATCAGTTTCCAACCAAGGAAACATACGCACCAACAGCCACAGCAAGCACATGAAGCTTTTGAGTTAATGGATATAGCATGTTAATCATCCGCTCTCAGGTGAGAAGGACGCTTGTTGTTCAATTGTGATTTTAGTCAGAAATAGGGCGAAACCACATTAAAGGTGTGAACCTTCCGACGGTTTCAGAGAAGGGTGAATCAATTAAGAAGGACTACTGTCCGATGAGCAAGAAGGGTTTGTGACGTTTTAGTCAGCGGTTGCGGTGCAAGGTTGCCAACAACCAGCTTGATACTTGTGGCAGAGGGCAGCGAAAAGCCTTTTGATATTACAGGAACAGTGGCGGCAGTTGGAATTCTTTTGGTCCGTTTTGAGAAAACTGTCGAGCCTTGCTGTATGGTGCAGTCAGGACATGAACCATGCTGTTCGTCACCTAATTGATGGATAGCAGGGACATCATGGCTGTGTATTCGTTGATCAGTACCACACTCCTTAACCGCTGCGGAGTTGACTCTTTGTGAGCTTTCACCGCCCACACAGTCAGTATAACCCAATACATTCCCCGCTGGACTTGACGCCAGGAATGCTGAAAGGAGGAGTAGAGTCAATATCTTTTGGAATATCAGTCTCATGATCTTATGGATAACACAGGTATGCTCGAGATGGCAATAGTACGTGCAGGAAAGGGAATCCGCAGCAATGCGGGTGGCCTATGTTAATCATTCAATATTCTTCCTACCCATCCAGGAAGGTCGGCCTTGTTGATGGTGTCTTATGAATCCCTCGTATACTCACAATCGTCTCATAAGTATTACTGCATTGATTTCAAGTATTCAGTTTGGCCGAAACGCAAAATTCTTGCCGACCCTGATATGGCTGTCAGTTGTCAATAGACGAAATGTTTCCTGCCCAACTGGTTTTCAGCGGTTCTTTTTAAAAGTTAATTCCAGAACACTATCAGGGGCGGAACCAGTTTGACGACGGTTGATCGCTCTGATATTCGCGGGTTGGTTACCGCCAGACTTGGCTTCGTCGTGGAGCTGCTCTCTCTGCAATTCGGGAGTTCGACCTGGGGTCTTATCCAACAGGGTCACCGAGGATTCTCCTGACCGTGGTTGCGCTCCTGAAACTGTTCTGGATAAATGCTCTTACTCTTATAGGCTCCTTCCAACCGGTTTTAAGGGGTGCTCTTCTATTTCTTCGGATTCGTTACACTTTAACGGGACCTTGGACTTCGTTGGCGATCGCCCACATAAACCCACAGAGCTCTCTGGCAATGGCCGTCACGACCAACTGATGGGGCTTGCCTTTTGTGGTAAATCGTTTGTAACGGTTACATAATCGAAGTTGAGCTTTCCACGAGATGGCACACACTTCTGGCGACACCGGGCCAGCATCTGAGCATCACGGCGGTCATTTTTGATACGGTTACCGCTCTGCCTGGGAATTTTCGAGGGAGCGACAACAACACAATTAAAACCTTGCGTAGTCAGATGGCGGTACACTTCATAACCGTAGGGACCAGCTTCATAGACAAAATGCAGGTCGCTGCCCTTTGAAACTAACTTCCGGACAACCTTATCAAGGGCTTCCAGGGTTCCGTCAATGCCACCGTAACTACGCTCCTCGCCGTCGCGACCCACCTCAGCGATAGCAATTTCAATAGACGTTTTGTGGATGTCAAGACCGACAAACATGCTAGACTTTTTCATGACCTGCCTCCTTGGCTTTGGCTCTGTGATGGGGTTTCTAACGAAAAACCCAACATAACCCACGTTTACAAGGGGCAGGTTTCTTTTTGTCTTCAGGTGTCAGCCATTATGTCTGCAATGTAAGAAAAAGGCTACCCGCTTCCAGGTGGCCATTTTTCATTCATAAGTCGTGATCAGTAAGAAAATGCGCTACTCATCGTTACTTTAATATTAAGGTTACGAGGGCCACAAAGTTGACCAAGAGAGCATGGCATTAACCTGAAGATGATATTAACATTGTATTGACCAGGATGTCTGTGGTAGGGTCAGGAACATTAAACGTTTGTGCAGAGATAGTTTGTTGGACGAGATTAAAAGTTAATCAGTCACGAATATGCCACGCAGACCTTATTATGGATGCGTGTTTTTTATTTTTAAGCAGATCTGGTTGCACAACCTAAACGTTCCCACAGGGGAACATGGAGTTAAAAATGGCTGAAGGTACTGTGAAGTGGTTCAACGATGCAAAAGGTTTTGGTTTTATCGAGCAGGACAATGGACCGGATGTGTTCGTACACTTCTCTGAAGTCCAAGGCGACGGTTTCAAATCTCTCGCCGAGGGAGACAGGGTGAATTTTGACGTCACTCAAGGCCAGAAAGGCCCCCAGTCGTCAAATGTTCGCAAAATGTAAAGTACACATTTACATCGATTTGCAAAAAGCCTCGCGGATTCCGCGGGGCTTTTTTGCTGCCCTGATACCGAAAAGAGAAATGGCCTCCTGGAGACGATCCAAGTGGCCATTGTTTTGCGTATTTAAAGAGCTTCCTAAATACCTCTGTCAATAAGAAGCCGTTTTTCGTCTCACAAGTCGTGACATTTAAGAACTCTGTTATACCGACTAGGAAATCATCAATAGCAAAAAGAGGAGCTACGGAAAGATTGATTGCAACCTCACCGCTCTCGACAAGGTAATCCGCAGACTGGAAGCGAAAGTGTCTGGGTTAAACTTTAATCGAATCGTTTACTCCATACAATAACATCAGTTGACCGTCTGGGTGGTTAAAGTTGTCCACCGCCAAAACATATATAGCTGCAGCTACCATGCAGTTATATGCGCAACAGGCAAAACGTCGTCGTCCACCCGGAGTTGCGATGGCCCCAGAGTGCTCACGAAATTGACGTCTACGGATTGTATGGTAGCTTTTATTAATCACACCTCACAATGGGCTTCTTAATTTGGTTGGGTTCAACGCTTCCCCCCGCTGCGAAAATACTTTTCCTGCTGCTAGGAAAATCTCTGGAGCCTGTCGGGTAAGCTGTGGCCCACAAAACTTGGGAGGAGACATCATGAAGGACGCGCTGAAGAAGATCAGAGGTCTTTGCGCCCCGAACCCGATGCCACCACTGAGCAAGGGGAAGAATGGGACATCGTTCACCGTGTGGGGGCTTTTATGGCTTCCGGTACTTGCCCTGTGCATGACGATGGCGATTCCGGCACAGGTGGTGGCGCTGCCGGCTCCTGACAGTCAGGAGGTGATCGCTTCCTATGCCGCTATCGCCACTCCGGTGGTGGCTGGTGATGCCGTGTCAATGAAGCCGATCGCCTTCGGCGAGGTGGCCCTGGGCAACGGTAACGTCACCGTGCAGATCCGGGTCGAAGACCTGGATGTCGCCATGGACGCTTACCTGGGACTGAAGCTGCTGCGCCAGAACCCGGACGCTTTGTACCTGATCAATGCCACCGGCGGCTTGCAGCTGTTCACCGGTACGCTGGTGCCCTGGCGCACCAACGTCAGCTCCCTCGATGAGGTACCCTTTGGGTCGCTCCCCCTGGAGTCCCTGACCGGTGACGATTACAGCCTGTATCTGTTATTGGCCCCGGCCAGCACCGCCGACCCTCTGGCCGGGGACTACTACCTGTGGAACACCACCCTGCCGCTGGCATCTGCCAGCTCGATTGAGGGTGTCAACAACCTTGCACTGTTCACCAACCCCACCGATAGCTCCCTGTTGTCGTTTTTTACCGATACTGGGGAGACTTTGACCCTGTTCGGCGGCAAGGATGCTGATGGCTTGGCGCAAACCGTCATGGGGATAGACCTGGTCGATGCCAATGGCGAGGCGTTCGCCGTAGAACTGGACCCCTACGCCCTGGTCAGCAGGGTCAGCGATGCCCACGGCAACTATATTTCCTTTGATTTCACCGGAGGGGCTTCAGCTGATCTCACCGGCGGTAACCCCTTTATCCTTTCAGTGCGACAATACGAAACGGTTAGCTCCGCCTGGCTCAGGACTGCGACTCCTTTCAGTGTCGCATCGGTGCCGGTGGAAATCGGCACTTCGGGAGACGGTATTATCTTTCACACCAGCCTGGTCTCTGAAGAACCGATCACTGTGATGCTTGACCAGGACGTGGCTGAACTGCGCCCCTGGAACCCAGTCGGCAATCTGACTATTAACGTCACGCAATGCGGGGAACCAGCGTCACCATCCAGCCTGAGTGTCCTGCTCGGTCGCCCGGGGGCGGACTTCACCAAGCGTTATACCGCCGAGGCTACCACGATTCCCGGGCAATACGTCGTCAAGCTGCCGCAACATAACAACGACGCCAGAGAAGTCGCGGCGGTCTGCCAGTCGGTAAATACCGCTATCGGCAATATGTGCTCGGTCCATTCGAAGGTCAATCCGGCGGCCCTTCAGGTGTATCAGGCCGGCTTGTGTGCTCAGCTAGCGGGGGCCGTCGAGGTGGCCAATCCCCTACCCGGAGATTCCGTGGCGGTGTTCCCATTGTGCATAGCAGCATTCAATACCGCCAACCTGGTCTGCGGCACCCTCGGATTCAGTCTTGCTCAGGTTCCAGAAGCCACTTCGTTGCTCGGGGCAGTCTGCAACCGTGTAGAGCCTGGCCTGCGATCAATAGACTGGGCGCTGGGCACGGATACCTTTGCCATCCAGGCTGTCGCCGATTTTCAAGGCGGACTGCCGGGGCTGGCGGCGGCCGGTGAGAATCCCGACATCGTGACCAGTGCCAAGACCTCGGTCTCGGTCTTCGGGCCCTTCCCCCCTCTTGCGGTCAACAAGGCGTGCGATCAGCCGGATGAACCTGATCCGCCAGCTCCGCCTGAGGATTGCAACCCGATCGCCATGGCCAGGATTATCTCCGAGACCCAGTGCTCGGCCGCGGGCGGCTACTGGTGGCCGAGCATAGCCTTGTGTGAGTGCCCCTGGTAATATATTTCTCCTCTTCAACCAACTCTGCTCTCTCGCGGATACCGGGTTACCGAGGTTGAAGGAGGTTTGGCACTTCCCTTGGGAAAGGGTTCTTGATGGAGTTGGTACAAGTTTTGAGCTCCCAGGACTCACCCTCTTGGGTCTGACCAAGCCCAACGACTGTTATCACTCGAGATACATCCCAATAATGGGTGTTGTTTTGTGCTATAGGCCTAATTTTCAACTGCAAAATCAGCGCAATAGCCTGATTCTGCCTCATTCAACACATAAACGTCGTCGCTATTCGCTACTACTCGAATGCGCCCTCTCGGTCTCAAGGCTTCATGTGTTGCCAAGGTAAAAGGCTCACTTAAAGCAGTACTTGCGACATGATTTACCGGAAGCCCTGCAATCCGAGAAAAAAGGCCGCCCGCTTCCAGGTGGCCATTTTTCGTTCTGTAAGTCGTGACTTACAAAATTTCTTCTTATCGTATAGACCGGAAACCCTCCTGCCACACCAGAGCACGGTAGCAAGGGCCTATATCGTCGCTACATTGAGAAGAATGTACAGCAAGCAACAGCACTTGCTGCTCATCAAAATCAATCACACGCCACTTATGTGCTAGAAATTCAAAAGGCTCCCCATCGACTATTACCCACAAGAAAGTACCGCCGGTCCCACCCCAGAGGGTGAGTGCAGTGGAGCAGAAGAATTGCGAGGCATCGATGAACTCTTCCGGACGGCCATCGCCGGTGATGTCATGAAGGGTGATGGTTTTTTCGGTCGAGTGAAAGCTTCCGTTATCAAGGCTGTTGCATTCCTGCTTCGCCTGCTGGACGATCTGCGTGGCCAGGGGCAACGGTTCGCCGGCCAAGGCCAGAGTTGGAAGCACAATGAACGTTACAAAAACAACGGCAAGAGAGCGCATCTTTGTTCCTCTCGCTTAACTCGGTAGTGGGTTTTTTCAATCACACAGATTATTATTTATCCTATCATAATGTTTTAAGGTGTTTGAGTTGGCTGAGGTGTGAAATTTTTGTTGACCCTGCTGCAATCCAGTAATCTGCCCCCTGCCTTTAATCCGTCCTATCAGTGGTGACATATGAGAAAAATCGTACACAGCGGGACCGGTGTGCAGATCGTGTTCGTCTAGGCTTGCTGGAAGAGTTGCCAGCGTTCCCCCTGCCGTCGACACTCGACTGCGGGACAGGATTCCTTCCACCCCTCGTAAAAGGAGACAATCTGGCGAATTTCCACTGGACAAGGTTTGCCCTGTTCTTCCGCACTTCCCTTGGTCTGCAGGACAAAACGGTGGTGTTCAGGATCAGAGGGCGGCCGGTTGATCCCCTTTGCAAACCACGGCGCGTAGTGGTGCAGATAGCCTGTTTGCCCGACCTTGAAATCACCTTCTCTCGGCCGCAGATTAGGGTCGGGTGGGTAGTAGACGGGGGGGCGCAACTGTCGGACCACCAGGCAGAGCGGAGAATTACCACGCAGCGAAGCGTAGCGACGCTTCAGTTCAGTCAGCAATGCGGCTTCATCGGACGCCCAAACAACTCCGTGCCAGGCACCGTCCTGCTCGGCAAGCTCCAGAGCTCCCCAGGCGGCACCTCCGTCCCAATGCCAGAACTGTGGCAGCTCGGCCAGTTCGTTGTCGCCTACAGGCGAATGCTGAGGGCTTTTGAGCAGATGAGTGTGAACCCTACCCTGGTTGTTGCTCGCCGCCCAGAGCAGCGGAAAGCTGCCGTCGGTGGCCTTCAGGTTGGGGTCGGCACCGAACTCGAGTAGAAGCCGCACGCTCTCCAGGTGGTCCGAGGCGGCGGCATAGTGCAGAGGTGCGTAGCCCGTTGCATCGAGCTCATCGACGCTGGCACCGGCCTGAAGAAGCTGTCGCAGGACATCGGGGTCTTCGTTAACCCTTGCACAGAGCAGTCCGGCCTTGGTGTCACCGAAACTGCGGGTGTCCGGATCTGCTCCCAGTGAGATGAGCCGTTCAAACACCTCCGGCCGGGGCAGGCCGCAGCTGATGGTGCTGAACAGCAGCGCCGAGGCGCAGTTCATCCCTTCCTGGGGACCCACCTGCGGCGGCACCGGGCCGCGCAGATCGAAACCATGCTCGATCAGGCAGTCCAGCCCTGCTAGATCTCCGCCGAGCAGCGCATCGCAGGCAGCGATAAATCCCTGCCAGGACAGGTTGAGCGCCGGACTCCGCAACAGCTGCGTAGCAATCTCATAATGAGCCCGGCAGATGCTTTCGGAGAGAGGGTAGCCGCTCCTGCTGCCGCCAAGGTTAGGGTCGGCGCCGCCGGAGAGAAGCCTCTCAACGGCTTCCAGCCACGCCTTGCGCACGGCCCAAATCAGCGGGGTAAAGCCCCGCTCATCACGTATGTCGAGATCGGCGGGTGCGGCATCGACCAGGGCCCGATCAAGGGCGTCCAGGTCGTGTTCCTGGATAGCCGTGATCAGTGCCACGGTCAGGGGAGAAGAGTTTTTATCCACCATGAGGGTCTCCGATAAAGGTGTGGCAGCCGGGGCAGGTTTTTTCTCCACCGGAAAGGGTGGCCCCGCAGACCGGACAGCTAAACCAGGCCGCTTCATTGGCCGAGACCACCCGACCATCCGGTTGGGTCGCGAGCAGGCGTCGGGCGCACTCGGCATTGACGGCTTCGACCCGCAGAGAACCTTCATCTCGGCGGGGGCGGGAGACGCGACAGCCGATCCCCTGTTTCTCTAGCTGCTGTTTGGCTTTTTCCAGCGCGGCCCGACGACCGAAGAAGACGATGGTCAGACTCATGACGAATCTCCCTGGTGCTGCCGGATCAGCCAGGCATGACGGGGCTTGTGCAGAGCCACCAGGGCATGGGCGCCCGGGGTTTCATCGGCGTACAGTGCCCCGGTGTGAAGACTTTTCCGGGCTCCTGCCACGCGAAAGTTGACCGCCCGAGTTGGCAGCCAGCCACCGATCAGTCTCTCTATCCCGGCGAGGGCACCGCGCAGCATGTAGGGCTGGGTGCCCATGCCGGCAAAACGCTGGCTAAAAGTGTTTGTACCGCTGACGATTTGCGCCGGCGCGACTGTGCCATGCTCCAGCAAGGGGTGGTAGATTCCGCGCAGCAGGCGTGGTAGCAGCAGGTAAATTACCAGAGCCAAAATAGCTAACCCGACCAGGTCAGACAGCAGCCCGCGCAACAAGTCTCCGGTGTCGGCGATATCGAGAAAGCGGCAGGTATGAACGAGCTTGCTCGCTGCGAAGCACGCCAACAGTAGCAGGGACAACTTGCGTCCGCCGAGCGCCAGGCGTTGCAGCCCCTGCTCGAGAAGTTGGCGAGCAGCTGCCGACGTAGGCGCAGCAGATGGCGTTGCGCTCATCGGGAGACCCCTTTCTGTTCTTCTTCACAAAGCAGAAAGGCGGTCATTCGCAAGTTGAGTAGACTCAGGAATGGCAGGAAAACCGCGTAGAACAGCAGGTTGATGAAAAAGCTTGGCCCACAGACAAGTCGCAGTGTCAGCAGCGGCAAAAGCAGGCCGAGCAGCGGTACGAGGAAAGCCCAGGTAACCAGGCGTTTCGCCAAAGGCAGACGAGTGAGCTTCCAGGCACGCCCGAGGCCGGGACCATGCCAAAAGAGTCCTTTGGCTGCTGGAGACCAGCGGAAATGACCTTTGAAGAAATAGGGCACGGAGAAAACCGGCCAGATTCGCACCAGCAGGCCGAGCAGGACCAGTCCCGAACCGACCAAACCAACGATGGCGCCGGTTTCGCCGCCAAGTAGGTAGCCGAAACCCAGCCCGGCAACGGCGAGGATCAACATCCCCAAGGCGATCAATAGCGGTTCAACTTCGATCCCCGGACGGGGCGGGATATACCAAGAGGCCCACTCTTCGTTGAACCCGGCGATGCGGGCCGCAGTGTGAGAATAGATCTGCAAACAAGTGATCAGTAAACCTGTTTGGGCGATCTGCGGCGCAACCGAAACTTCACCTGCCGCTACTCCGGCGACCAGCCAGGTGAACAGGATGGCCGGCAGAAAGCGGAGGTAATGGTTCAAAGTTTCCCTTGCGGCGATTGACCAGATAGCGAGCATCTAACACCCTCTGAGATTCACCGCCAAAGCTGACGGCACCTTGAAATTTCGATTTTTTATAATCTGTAATATACTTTGAACAGAGATCTAGGTCAAAAGTCGAGCTGTGCAAAAAGTTATGTCAGAATTTTTTAATAGTTGAAATCAGCAAAATTCTTGCTGACCCTGCAATGTAAGAAAATGGCCACCCGTTTCCAGGTGGCCATTTTGCGTGCTATAAGCCGTGACTAATAGTTAAGAGGACACTTGGAGCCAAACCTCAACATGGGCCGTTCTACACACTAAATGTCTCCAAAATTACTCTTTCTAGATTTAGCTGTCTAGGCACAAAACCCCTATGGTTCCAGGTTGCCGCAAGCAACAGCTTTGCTCTCACTGACCCATATTCTTTTTTTGGGAGAGTTCAGTGACAATGTCATGGGAAAGCAGGTATGCAGCAAGCATGAGTAAGTAGAGGCTTACTCCTGCTACGGCAAGAGACAACCAAATAGCTTCTATCGAGCGCACCATCAATGAAGAAAGTTCTTTGTTAGATTCGTAAAGCTCTATCACTCCGATGACTCGATTGCCATCGTAGACCGGCAAGTAAACCTCGACGACGATCTGCTCGTTCTGCTCAGTCTGGTTCTCGACCTTCCGGAAGCCCTCGTTATTATAGGCGACCTTGCCATTTGAAGCGACTTGGAAGTGATGATTTTGGGCGAAGTTCTTCCCGATCAGATCAGTATGATCACTCCACAGGATCGTACCATCAGTATTCCACACCTTGAGCCTGAAGACTCCAGGGATGTTGAGTAGCCCCGCAGAGAGCCTGGCTACAGATTTCGGCAAGACTGTGCCTGGTGGTTGTAAAAACCATTGTGTTACATCCCGGTGCTGATCCAATATTGTATGGACGGTTTCGGGCAATCTTCGGAGATGAGTCTTGGTCAGACGGTCGTTGACGTCGTCGATGAGAGTTTTGCCCAGAGCAAAGATGACTAAGATAAGCATCAACAGGCTAAGAACGGCAAATTTAGTAAATGGCTTCTTTTGCACTGGCATCGTAAGCTTCCCCGTGAAGTAGACAGTTGTAAAGAAGAGGTTAAAATACAAAATCGCCGGTCAGCGCAAAGCCGATAAAAGCGGTCGATAGTTTCGTTCAATATTCTCTGCAAGCCAGTTGATCACTTGCATCCCCCATGGAACGCATCAAATATGGCAACGCCAATCTACTCTAGAATAATCAGCAGGTAAAGTTCTCTGTCTTATTTATAATACTGCATTGCATGGAGGTTATGTGGAGGTTATGTTCTTGGACGAGATGCTATTTTTTTAAATAGAAAAATTCGCATCACCAAGTGAGGAAAACTTCTACGCGGATAGTCGCTTCTTAACATCTAATCGTGTTGAAAAAATTGACAATTGGTTGCGATACACTCCTTGTTGTTCGCATTGAATGAACAGACAGGTCGATTGCCAACAGGAAGATTTGCATTAAGGTGAGCATTGAGAAAGTCACGTCCGACCGACAAAGCTAGATAAGTGTCTCGTTTGCAGCAGCGAGGCCCCCCCGCTTCGCCGATGGCCGTCAGACAGGCGGCCGTCATCAAGTTTGAAAGTCGCCAGCCGTCGCTGGCCAAAGGTGTTGCCCCAGTCAGTGTGCTACAGGCAATTCCGGCCCCCATGGCAGCCCCACACGTTCCGTGGGAGCCACAGAAGCCGCCCTTCACGTCCTCGGCGCGTTTTCGAGCGGTTGCCAGTTTTTCAGCCCTGATGTTCTCCCCGCGAACCGAATAGTATGTGGCAATCAAAACTGCAGGGACAAGAAAGTGATGCTCAGGGCCGTGCATCTTGACGGTGTGATGTCTCATCAAGCTCTCAGCTAATTTCAATGGGTCCGTCTCGCTGGAGGAGCAGCATGCTCGCTCAATCAACTCGATGGCGGGCAGGCCGTGACATGTGTCGCAAACGTAGTGTCCATTGGAGCATTCAACATCTGATGAAAGATTTTCTTCACAAAGGCTGCAGACCGCTTGTCTCTTGTGTTCGCTATAGATGAGGTCGGCTCCACAAACGAGGCAACCGAAATCATGACTGACGGGATTCTTCATGCAACGATATCTTTCTTTGAAATTGCAAGCTTGATGACCATAAGTAGGGAGTGCCGCCGAGAAAATCAGTTGGCTGTCAATGAGGCTGTCCATTTGTCTAGAGCACTGTGCCCCGCGCCTTAATAAAGATCATACTTCAACAACCGGCACTCTATCGGCCCGTTGTAGAGCACAATACGGCGGGACGCTTTGAGCCCGACGCGTTTGGCCAGTGCGAGATTGCCGGTAAAGACCCAGGCGGTCCAGCCCTTCCAGTTCTGTTTGAAAGTGTCGCCGATCTTGCGGTAGAAGGCCTCAAGCTCGGCTTCGTCGCCGATACGCTCGCCGTAGGGCGGGTTGCAGATCAGCGTGCCATGGTCGGCCGGTGGCTTGAGTTTGGCAAAGTCATTGTAGGACCAACGGACTCTTGCGCCGACTCCTGCTCCTTCGGCGTTGCGTCTGGCCAGATCGACGGTGCGCTGATCACGGTCGCTGCCGAAGACCAGGTTGGCTGGAAGCTCCCTTTGGACCTGCTCAGCTTCCTCAAGCAGTTCCCGCCAGGCTGAGGCGTCGAAGTTGACCCAGCGCTGAAAGCCGAAATCGGGAGAGAAGAGGCCGGGAGCCGTGTTGCTGGCGAGCAGGGCGGCTTCAAGCGGCAGGCTGCCGGAGCCGCACATGGGATCGACAAAGGGGCTGCTCTGGTTCCAGCCGGTCAGAGCGACAAGCCCGGCCGCCAGAGTTTCTTTGAGCGGCGCGATGGTCGTGTCGCGTCGATAGCCGCGTCGATGCAGGCCTGATCCCGCCAGGTCGAGACTGATGGTGCAGTGATTTCTGGCCAGGTGCAGGTTGACGCGAAGGTCCGGGTCTTTGGCGTCGACGTTTGGACGCTCGCCGCAGTTGTCCCTGATCTTGTCAACGATGGCGTCCTTGGTTTTCAGAGCGGCAAAGTGGGAGTGGGTGATCTCCGAGTCCCGCAGCTTGGCATTGACGGCCAGGGTCATGCTCGGGGTCAGAATTTCCGCCCAATCAAGGGCATAGACGCCTTCGTAGAGCGCCTCCTGGGAGGGGCAGTGGAAGCTGGCGATCGGTTGCAGAACCCGGTTGGCGGTCCGCAGCCAGAGGCAGGCCCGGTAACCATCCCTCTGGGACCCGCTGAAATTGACGCCACCGTTTGCTGCGGAGACCTCGTGAACGCCTAATTCGGTCAGCTCATCGGCCAGGACTGCTTCCAGTCCCTTGGTTGTCGTTGCAAAAAACTTCATGAAAGATCCAGCTCTTTTAGTGTGGTCGCTCGCTCTCGAGAGCGGACTCCGGTAAGCGGAAGGTGCGGCGATAGGTGCGAATCTCCAAAAGGATGATTTTAACCACGCTGAGGATCGGCACGCCGATGATCATGCCGATCACGCCATACAGCTTGCCACCGACAATAATCGCGAAAAAGACCAGCAGCGGGTGCAGGTTGGAGACTCGTGAAATGAGTACGGGGATCAGGATGAAGTTGTCAATCAGGACCTGGGCGATGAGGATGTAGAGGATGACGATCCACCAGAACTGCCCGCCGACTCCGAGGTCCGCAAAGGCGATCAGGATTCCCGGGACCATGCCGATAATCGGGCCGATGTAGGGGATCAGGTTGGTGACCCCGGCAAAAATTCCGAGGACCGGTGCATAGCGGATATCGGTGAGAGAGAGGCCTGCGGTGACAACCAGGCCAACGATCAGTGCCTCAATCACCCTGCCGCGGACAAACTGCGAGAGTTGTCGACTGATCATGTGGGAGAGATCGCGGACCATCTCGAACTGGCGGTTCGGCGCGAGCGAGACACACGCCCGCAGAATCCTGCGGCCGTCGCGCAGGAAAAAAAATGTGAAGAGCGGCACGATGACCATCAGGCCGCCAACCCTCATGGCCGACTGCGGTGTCTGGGCGAAGATGGTCGCCATCAGCTGCTCCGCCCAAACGCGGATTTTCAGCGGAAGGTTGTAAGCTTCAACCAGTGGGAAACGATCGTGCAGGACAGACACGAGATTCTTCATGGCTTCGACAACCCTGGTGGTGTAGCGCGGAAAGTCGGCCCCGATGTTACTCCAGAACTCATGCCAGTGCGGAGCCATCCAGAGGGCCGAGAGCGAAGTCAGGCCAAGCGTGAGCACATAGATGACGAAGATGCTGCCCGTTCGGCTGAAGAGTTTTTCCAGCAGAGTAACCAGCGGATCAAGTAAAAAGGAGAGCACCAGCGAGCAGAGCAGGGGCAGGAACAGGACGGAAAAAGCTGTCCGCGAGAGGCCAATCAGGGATGACGCCGAGGAAAAGATAGACAGACCGCAGGCAATGGCGGCCGTGAGGATGAGGAACGCCAGGGCGACCTGGGCGCGTGACCAGCCACGATGTTTATGCCGAGAGTTATTCATGTTTCGATATTTTCGGGCGGAGTCTGCTCGCTGATCCTGTTTTTGCAAGCGGCGGAGTTCCAGGCTGGCTGCTTGCAGCCGCTCACTGACAACCCGTGTCAGGCCGAGCAGGATGCTGCTGGAAACCGCGGGTGTCCGTTCTGTCAGTTCCTTGATGTCGGCGCGAAACAGCCCGACCAGTTCAGTCTCTTCCAGTGTTCTTGCAAAAGCGCTGCGGGGCGCCGGCGCGGTCAAAGTCGTCTCTCCAAAAAAATCGCCCGGTGTGAGGCGGGCCAGCTCATCTTCAACGCCGTGATCATCTTTTGCGTAAATCTGCACCGAACCTTTGCGGATCATATACATGCCGGTGCCCGGATCGCCTTGCTCGAAGATGGTTTCGTGAGCCTTGTAACTGCGAACATGGACAAGGTCTTCAAGAACCGCGAGAGCCCGCGGCGACAAATCCGAGAAGATTGTCAGGTGTTTGAGAAAATAGGTCAGTGACTCTTCATCACGATTTTTACGGAATATGTTGCTCCAGAGGGGGTCCATCGATTGCTCCTGTCACTGGTTTTTAAGTTGAATCTGGACATCCTCGGGGATTGGCTGGTTGACCTGGTAATCTCTGAAGAAAACTTCAAGATCCTCCTGCAGTTCCGGACGTCGGATGACCCGGTGCATGCTCGCCGGCAGGAGAAAGCCTTCGACCTCGACAAACTTGACTTTGAAATGATCATCGATCTTGCCGCCCGGGCTGGTGATCTGGAAGCGTTCCGGAATGCGCCCACCGGTCGCGTCCAGATAACGGATTTCCAACGTCAATTGCAGGCCGTCTCCGGTCACGAGGACCAACTCGGTGACCGTCTCGGACTTCGTTTCGATATCGAAGACCAGAGACTTGACCTGTTTTTGTGGCAGGCGCATGCCGTTCACGTAAAAGGCGCCGTCGAGGTCTGTTGGCTGGTTAAAGGAGATCTCCAGGCGTTTGATCAGGCTGTCTGCCAGGGCGACTTCGCTCGATTTGATGGCCGCGTCTTTCACCAGCGCGAGGCGTTGTTCTGCCTTGCCGGGCGGCAGCAGCATCTCGTTCAACTCGATGGCCAGGTTGCTGGAGATCTGCTTGACCATTTTTTCGACATAGGGAGCTGTCCTGGCCTCCTGTGAGTAGACGATGCTTTTGCCGTTGCGTTGCCAGAACTTGGTGATGGTGGGGGTTGGCGGCGGCGCCACGTCTGAAGGGATGCCGATGGTCATGCGGCTCATCATCTCCTGGATCCGTGATGTCTCCACGGTGACCAGGTAGTGCTCCAGCCCCGGCTGTACCTTCTGATTTGCGGCAACGACGGCCTCGAGGATCGCCAGGTCGTCGCTGGCAAGCAAGCAGAACGGGTGAACCAGGGAGAAGAAGGTCAGGGCGATAAAAAGTGATTTGAACATATGATGTCCCTCCAAGGCGGTCCGGTGGTTGACACCCCTTTAGAGCGTTGTTAGTTTGAAATAGAGGATCAGATGGAAGCGTTGTCTGGAAACAGCATATCATGAAGATAATCGATTGTTTAGGCAGTTGCAAGGAGCTTCTGTGACAAGTTTTGATCTGCGCAGGCAGCCGACCTCTGCCGGCGTTTACCTGATGAAGGACAGCGCCGGAGAGATCCTTTATGTCGGCAAGGCCAAAAATCTTCGGGCTCGCCTGCGCAGTTACCTGCAGGCGGAGCGTGACAGTCGCCCGCAGATCAAGTTCCTGATGGAGCGGGCGGCTGTTATCGAGACCATTGTCACCGACACAGAGAAAGAAGCCCTGATTCTCGAAAATACCCTGATTAAAAAACATCGACCGCGCTACAACATTCACCTGCGCGATGATAAAACCTTTGTCTCGCTACGCATCAACCTGCGGGACAAATTCCCGATGCTGGAGGTGGTTCGCCAGGTCCGCCAGGATGGCGCCCGATATTTCGGCCCTTTCGCTTCGTCATCTTCGCTACGGCAGACTCTTAAGGAAATTTACCGGATTTTCCCCCTGCGACATTACCCCGAGGCAAAATGCCGGCAACGGGGACGCCCCTGTCTCTTCCACCAAATTGGGCAGTGCAGTGCCCCCTGCCACGGCAACATCTCTTCCGCAGACTATAAAAAACTCGTCGATGGGGTCATCGCTCTGCTGGAGGGGCGGCAGGGAGAAGTCGTCGCAGCTCTCCGTCAGCGGATGCTCGCCGCATCAGAAGCGCAGCGTTATGAAGATGCCGCCAGTCTGCGAGACCATATCCATGATATCGAGAGGACGGTTGAGCAGCAGAAGTCGGTCCGCCATAAAGTGATCGATCAGGACGTCCTGGGGGTTTTCCGCCAGGGTGGTGAAGTTGAAGTTGTCATGCTTTTTTATCGCCAGGGAAAGTTGACGGCGCGGCGCAACGACAATCTCAACTGGAAACTGGATGAAGACGAACTCCTGGCCGAGTTTTTGACACAATTCTACGGCCGCGACATCCCGCTGCCGGATGAGGTCGTGCTGCCATTCGAAGTTGAGGGGATGTCGGCTCTTTCTGAGTGGCTCTCGGAGCGTCGTGGCCGCAAGGTTCGGCTGCTGGCGCCACAGCGCGGTGAACGCGTGCGTCTGGTGGAATTGGCCAATCGTAATGCCAGGGAGGCGTGGCAGGAGCGTGGCAGCCGTGAAGAGGCTCGTCGCAGGGTCCTCGATGAAATCAGGCAGCGTCTTCACCTGAGCCGTCTGCCTCTGCGCATGGAGTGCTTCGATATCTCGACGATCCAGGGCCAGGCCACTGTGGCCAGTATGTCGGTCGTGCAGGATGGTGAAGCGGCCCCGGCCGAATATCGACATTACCGCGTGAAAACGGTTGTCGGGACAGATGATTATGCGGCTTTGCAGGAGGTTTTGCAGAGGCGTCTGCAACGGGGGAAAGTTGAAGGGAACCTGCCGGACTTTATCCTTGTCGACGGCGGCAAAGGTCAGCTGGGCATCTTGACCATGGTGCTTGGGGAACTGAACCTGAACGGGATGATTGACATCGCAGGAATTGCCAAGAGCCGTGTCAAGGCCAACGTCCGGGGCCATGCCGTGGAACGCAGCGAAGAACGTTTTTTTCTTCCCGGCCGCAAGAACCCGGTGACCCTCAGGCGTGGCTCGGCAGCGCTCTTTCTGCTCGAGCGGTTGCGCGACGAAGCTCACCGCTTCGCGATTACCCACCACCGTAAAGTGCGCGGCAAGAACCAGCTGAAATCTTCGTTGAGTGATATCCAGGGCGTTGGCCCCAAACGGCAGAAGGAGCTCCTGAAGCATTTCGGCAGCCTGAAGAATATCAGGGCCGCCGAGCTTGATGCTCTCAAGGCGATGCCGGGTCTGCCCGTGACGGTCGCAGAGCAGATTTACCAGTACTTCCACGCCCGCAATTAGGGGGCGTGGAAGTACTGATTTTTATTCCTTGATCATTTCAACTTCCAGGCTGATGCGAATTTCATCGCCAACCACGACACCACCCGCTTCGAGCGCCTTGTTCCAGGTGAGTCCGAAGTCCTTGCGGTTGATTTCGGTTGAGGCCGATGCGCCACGGCGTGACTTACCCCATGGGTCTGTCACCACATGGCTGAAATCCTCGACATCGAGCTCAACCTCTTTGGTCACATCACGGATGGTCAGGTCGCCGATGACCTTGACCGGTTTCCCCTCAGCAACCACCACCTTTTTCGAGACAAATGTCATGGTCGGGAAGGTGGCGACCTCGAAGAAATCGGGACTGCGCAGGTGGTCGTCGCGTTTGCCGTTATTGGTGTCGATGGATGCAGTCTCAATCTGGATTTTGACGTTCGATGCCGCCAGGTTTGTCTCGTCGATGTCCACCGTGCCGGATACGTTCGTAAAGACACCCTTGACCCATGAAACCATCAGGTGTCGCACTTTGAATTCGATGGCTGTATGCACCGGGTCGACCTTCCAGGTCGCTGCCAGCGAGAGCTGCGGAATGATCACGAGCAGAGAAACGATGAGTATTCTTCTAAAAGTCAACATGGTTATGTGCCCTCCTTAAGTTCAGGTGAACGCTATGTGCGTGACTCTAATTATTACTACAAGAGTGAGGAATTGGCAAGTTGGGGGGTGAGGATAAATCAAGCCACTTTACGCGGAACTTGCGAGGGAAGCCGTTTATTGCGTAACTCGGGTCTAATACCCCGCCGCTTGCGGCGTGAATTAGCAAAGGGTAACACAATTAATGCCATGGAAAAAATCTGTCATCCCCGAAGGATTATATCGGGGATCCATGGTTCAAAGCTGGATTCCCGATTAAACCCTCGGGAATGACAACATTTCTCTGATGCGCTGAATAGTTACGCAAAGGTTTTAGGTTGTTGATACCCCGCTGCTTGCGGCGGAGTTGTTCATTAAGTGCAACAAAAAAGCCCCCGGAAATCACCGGGGGCTTTAGAGTCCAGCTGTTTTTGTCTTATTCGACAGTGACTTCAGCATCTTCGACAATCACGTCATAAGCGTAGCCGTAGCCGAAATCCTTGTCAATGACCAGATTGCCAGCAACGACGACAGTGTCGCCCATTTTAGCCATGGCGCTGGTTGTGACGGTCAGGTCATTGGCGCCGGCAGCACCGGTGCCATCCTGAAGGTGGATCCAGTTCTTGCCCATGATCTCGGGGGTGAATTTAACCACCTTGCCACGAATCTTCACCGGCTTTCCCGCCAGTTCCGCTTTCTTGGTAAAGACATCTGCAACGGTCTGGCCTCCCTCTACGGCAGTAATCCCGGTCAGGTCGAGC
Organism: uncultured delta proteobacterium; assembly: GCA_963707155.1. GTDB lineage: Bacteria > Desulfobacterota > Desulfuromonadia > Desulfuromonadales > BM103 > M0040. The sequence goes on from CAVPPD010000036.1 coordinate 46,667, forward strand.
TCAGTCTTCTCGACGACCGTTTTGCCGCCGCTCATCTGCGGATGGTCTGCAGGCATGTCGCCGCTCAGGCTTTGTGCTCCGCCAACCAGGACGGAAGGTACGAAGTAAACCATGTCGAAGGTGCGATCGAGGGTCTTGCTGTGGTAGTCGGGCATCGGCATGCCTTCAGGAACGACAACATCGTCACCCGCCTTGACGGCGAATTGAGGAGCTGCGGCCCAGAAGTTTTCCGTGCCAGTGTCGACATGAACATAGGTGTAGCCGGCAGCATCCATTGTCTCGAGGACTTTGCCCGTTTTGCCGGGAGCTGTTGCTGCAGGTGTTGCCGGGGCTGTCTGCGCAGAAGGCTTGGCTGCTTCAGGTTGAGGAGCCGGAGCATCTTCACTACAGCCGGCAAGTAGAGAGAGAGAGAACAAGGCAATGCAGAGAATGGTCATCATTTGTTTCACGGGTAAAACCTCCGGTCCTTTTAATTTTCGGGCGGAATGCCCAGTCAGGTCTAGGTTATTTTTTAACACCAATGGGAGCTTATAGCATAGTGTGCGATTGTACATCAAGTCCTACTGCACGATCAAGCGGTGATGTTGTCTGGTCAGCTCGCGCAGGCGTCTTGGCCAGCCCGTCTGTCAGCTCACCCGGTCCCATCTGCCAGTTCCAGTTGCCCATCGCATCTCCTGGCGTGTTGAAGCGTGCTTCATTGCCCAGGCCGAGGATGTCCTGGCAGGGGATGATGCAGAGGTCGGCCACACTGGCCATGGCCACTCTGATTAAATCCCATGGCATGTCCAGGTGAGCTGTACCGAGATGGTTGCGCACCTGCTCTTTCTGCTCCCTGGTGAGGCTGAGCCACCAGCCCAGGGTGGTGTCGTTGTCGTGTGTACCGGTATAGACGACACTGTTGGTCTCATGGTTCCCGGGGAGGTAAGGGTTGTCCGGTCCCGAATCGAAAGCAAATTGCAGGATTTTCATGCCGGGAAAGCCGAAATCATCACGAAGCTTCTCGACCTCAGGAGTGATCACGCCCAGATCCTCGGCGATGATCGGAAGGTCTTTTTTTTGACCGATGAGCTTTGTAAAAAGGGCACGCCCCGGGACCTCTTCCCAGTGGCCGTTGATCGCTGTTTCTTCGTCGACCGGGATAGACCAGCAGGCCTGAAAACCCCGGAAGTGATCGATCCTGATCATGTCGCAACACTCCAGCTGGTACTCGAAGCGTTTCTGCCACCAGTGAAAATCAGTGTCCGCAAGACGATCCCAGCGGTAAAGCGGGTTGCCCCAGCGTTGCCCGGTGGCGCTGAAATAATCGGGGGGAACGCCGGCGACGGCTAACGGACGGCCCTGCTCATCGAGTTGAAAGAACTCCTGGTTGGCCCACACATCCGCCGAGTCGTAAGCAACGAAAATCGGAATGTCACCGAAAATCTGAACCCGGTTGCGATTGGCGTAACGTTTCAGGTCGTGCCATTGCTCAGAAAAAATGAATTGCTGATATTTGAAAAGCTGGCAGCTCTCTGCGAGCTTGTCCCGCCACTGTTGCAGGGCTTGGGGTTGACGCGTGCGCAGACCTTCCGGCCAGTTCACCCATGCCTGTTCGGAGAAGCTGGCGCGCAAGGCCATGAAGAGGCTGAAATCGTCCAGCCATTCTGATTGTTCCCGGCAGAAATGTTCGAATGCCGCTTTCCTGGCTTCTGTGGCTTGTCTGAAAAAGCGCTGTCCCGCGCTCAGCAACAGCTTGTTTTTGACTGTATGCACTTGGCTGAAACCTATTCCGGAGCTCTGCGTAAAGGCGTGCTCAATCTCAGAAGGTTCCAGGTCTCCGACGCTGACTAGCGGCTGTAAATCGATCAGGACCGGATTCCCGGCGAACGCCGAGAGTGCGTTGTAAGGGGAATACCCGTAGCCTGTCGGTCCGAGAGGCAGAATCTGCCAGACACTCTGACCTGAAGAGACCAGAAAATCGACAAAAAGACGGGCTGCTTGACCAATATCGCCAACTCTCAAAGGTCCGGTCAGGGCCGTTGGATGTAACAAGACACCACTTGCACGTTGCATTCGATTTATTCTCCTGAGTGAATTATGCCATAGACGAGCGTTCGAGCTAAGGAGAAATTTTGGATTTGCTCTGTGGTTTAATAATAAGGGTCTCTGACCGCATTAAGATTAAAGACCGTAAGGATTAAAGTCGCTTGGACCACAGGAAAAATTAATGTATATTGCTTATCGGCTGCTAATTATTCGGCCCGTCGGCTTCACCTGCTGTCCTTAAGTTGAGTCGTGATGAACACCGGATGTCTGTATGTTGCGTATCAAGCTTCTCCGCAATCTGCTTCTTCTCTCCCTGGCAATTACGATTTTTTTGCCAGCTCATGAATATTTTGTCCTCCACCCTGCCTATAAGAATCTTCTGATCGCAGAAACCGAGAGTGAAGCGGTTCGTTATGCCAGCTACATGGTGCGAACTCTGGGGCTGGAGAACCAGTTCCTGACCAGGGATCGGCTCCCTGGCGGGATGGAACAAAAACTGCAGCCGGTGAGCAGAGACAAACAGCTGCTCAAGCTGCGCGTCTTCTCCGCTCAAGGAGAGATTATCTTCTCCACTGATGCCGGAGAGATTGGCCGGCTGAACGAAAACGACTATTTCCGTGAAATCGTTGCCCGGGGCAATGTCTACTCAAAGGTTGTGGCCAAGGATCGCAAAACGGCGGAAGGTGCAACGGCCAAGATCGACATCGTCGAGACCTATGTGCCATTCATGGCTGAAGAGGCCTTTGGCGGTGCGATCGAAGTTTATTACGATATCACGGGAAAAATGAACGATATCGGTGCCCTCTCCCTGCACTCCATCGTGTCGACGACGCTACTGGCTCTCGCTTTTCTGTTGGCGATCTTGATCGCGCTCTACCGGGCCTATGTCAGCTTCCAGGAACGGGCAAAGGCTGAAAAGGCTCTGCAGGTCGCCAATGAGGTTCTGGAAGAACGTGTCGCCGAGAGGACCCATGAACTCTCTGAAGCCAATGAACAGCTGATCGAACAGATTGCCGAACGTACCCAGGCTCAAATGTCGCTGGCCAGGGCGCTCGAAGAGATCAAGATTGATCGTGAAAAACTTGACGGCATTTTAAGCTCCGTTCCCGATGGTGTTGTGTTGACCGACGGCTCAATGAATATCGTGCACATGAACGCGACGGCAGAGAAGATTCTGGATGTCGCTCTGGAGAAAGTCCTGGGACAGCCCGTCGGCGAGATCAGCAGGGAACCTGATTTCGGAGAAAGAGTCACGCAGCATCTTAAACGGCCTTACGGATCACGTTCTTTCGATCTCGAAGTCAGCAACGAACGTGCACACAACCCGCATATCTATCAGGTGCGTATTTCGCAGCTGCTTCCTTCTGCAACGGAATCGTCCGGAGTCATTCTGCTGCTTCGCGATGTCACTCGTGAGCGAGAAGTTGAACGCATGAAGAGTGCTTTTCTTGGTATGGCCGCCCATGAACTGAACACTCCCCTGACCACGATTATCGGTTACAGCGAATTGCTGACCGATGAAGAGACCTCAGACAACTTCACCGGGGAACAACGTAAGAGTTTCCTGCGACTGATCCACGACAAGGCTTTGGCGCTGGGCGGCCTGGTCGATGATCTGCTCGATGTCAGCCGGGTGGAGTCGGGCCGTCCTCTCTCTCTTGATTATCAGGATGTTGACTTTGACGTCCTGATCCGGGAGGTCGTGGCCTCGTATGTGGAGGCAGGGAGACCGCATCACTTCGTCACCACGTTGCACGAGCCCGCCCCGATCTTCGCTGACCGGTTGCGCCTCAAGCAGGTGGTCGACCATCTGATCAGCAACGCTGTCAAATATGCCCCTGCAGGCGGAGATGTCACGATCAATCTATCGATGTCTGATGACGAATGCGAACTCACCGTCGAAGACCAGGGCCTTGGTATGGACGAAGAGCACCTGGCCCATATCTTTGACCGTTTCTACCGGGCCGATTCCTCCGATACCGCTGTACAGGGCGTTGGGCTGGGGATGAGTATCGTGCGGAATATCGTGCTCGCTCACCACGGTGACATACAGGTCGAAAGTCAACTCGGCAAGGGCACAAGGGTTCGTATTGCCCTGCCGCTGACCTGTCCCGGCGGATCGGTAGAAAGCGTCCAGTCATTCTCCGGTTCATGACCAGCCTCTCCTGACTGACCGTCCTTCTGGCATGCGTCAGGGCGACGCCCGTCATTTCTTGTCGTTTTTACCTCCACCCTTGCCGCCGCCATAACCGCCCCCCATGCCTTTGCCTGAACCCATGCCGTTGCCTTTTTTGGGGGGTGTCTCAGGCATACTCAGACCCTGAGCTTTGGCTCTCTCCATCATGCGCTCGTGGTGTTCCATGCGGATTTGCTCGCGCTCCTGATTGGTCTTTGCCGCATTGATTCTTGCACGATATTCGTTGCGTTCCTGCTCTGTCATCATCTGGCTGCCGTAGATCTGCTCCTGCTCTTGTACCTGGATTCTTTGCCGTTCGGTGGCCTGATCGGCAGCAACGACAAAACCTGTTGGCAACAGGAGTGCGCTTGCCAACGCAATAGCTATGACGGATTGTGTTTTCATGACGAAACTCCTTTTGTGACGTGATTGTGCTCTCTTTGTGCTGTCCTGTTGGACGACGCTACTCTTGCGGTTACAACCTGTTCTCAATGTGTCATGGGAGCAGAATGCCGTTTGCATAATGATCGGTTTCCTTTTTTAAAAACAGCTTTTTACGCAGGTAATCAGCGCCAAAAATCAAAGGGACTCCCAACCAGGCGACCAGATAGACCGAGCCGTTCACAGGGCCGGTTCCAAGGATTTTCTGCAACGGCGGAGCGTATAAAAGACCCCAGGAAAAGATGATCTGAATCATGATCCCCGCCAGCATGAGGCGGTTTCTGAAGAGACCGGAATCAAGTCCTGACGATTTAGCGTAGCGACGACCGACCAGGTTGCCGATCTGCATGAGAAGGATGGTGGCCAGGGCAATCCCGGTCGCCGAGCGATAGAGCGGGTCATCGGCGGCAAGCTCCATGCCGAACTGCCAACCGCCATCGACCAGGACATAGAAGAACAGGCCGAGCGACCACATGGCCTCCAGTAAACCCAGGAACAGGTAGCTGTGCACGACCAACCCGGGACTGAGCAGCCGAAATTCCTGGCCGCGGGGTGGCTGTTTCATCGACTCCGGGTCGGGGGGCTCCTGGCCGAGCGCCATCGAAGGGATGATGTCTGTTCCCAGGTCGATGGCGAGAATCTGGATGACCGTCAGGGCCAGGGGCACCGGCAGCAGGATATAAATGAGATACGGCAGAATCTCCGGACCGTTGCTGACAAGCACGTAATTGGTGAATTTGCGGATATTGAGAAAGACCGTTCGGCCCTCCTCGATACCGGCAACGATCGAGGCGAAATTGTCGTCGATCAGGATAATCTGAGCCGAAGCACGGGCCACGTCGGTGCCGCTTTTCCCCATCGCGATGCCGATGTCGGCCGCCTTGAGCGCCGGAGCATCGTTGACCCCGTCACCGGTCATGGCTACGACCTGATCCATGCACTTGATGGCCATAACGATCTTCATCTTCTGCGCAGGGCTGGTGCGGGCAAAGATACAGACCCCCCTGCTCAGCGCCTCTACGAGATCGGCTTCACTGAGTTTTTCAAGGACGTCTCCGGTCATTACCACTTCGATGGAAGAGTTTTGCCCGATCAGGCCGCAGCGAGTCGCAACATTCATGGCTGTGTCGGGATGATCCCCTGTAATCAGAATTACTTTGATGCCGGCGGCGTGACAACTGGCCAGTGCGGCCGGAACCTCTTCACGAAGCGGATCTTCGATGCCAAGAAAGCCTGCCAGGATCAACTCTTTTTCCAACTGGTCCTGTGAAGAGTGAGCGTCTGGAGAGGCCTTGATGGCCCGGTAAGCAACAGCAACCACCCGAAAGCCCGTCGCTGCCAGTGAGGTCATGGTTTCCTCTGACTGATCGAGAGTGGCCTGGTCCAGCGACAGTATCGTGCCATCTGCCGATTCAACGCCGGTCAGCATCGGACGCATCACTTCCCAGGCTCCCTTGACAGCAAAGACCTGTTGCCCTTCCACCGTGCCAAGGCCAGCGGCCCGCTTTTTGTCCGCATCAAAAGGAAAGTGCCGTAGCGAGTCAGGCAGTTCCTGGTCTTTTTCGCCTGTCTCAGCAGCAAGCCGTTCGAAAATTGCAACATCAAGCGGGTCTCCGCTGTAGCCATCCTCGGTCTTTCTGACCTGGGAGGCACAAAGGGCCAGCTCGAGAAGACGCGTGCGTGCCTGTTGACTCCTGAATTCAGCTTCAGGACCTGCTGGCACCAGGCGGGTGACGGCCAGTTGATTCTGGGTCAGGGTGCCGGTTTTATCAGTGCAGATGACCTGGACAGCACCGAGAGATTCGACTGCGCTCAGGCTGGTGACCAGCACGTTCCTTCGAGCCATGCGCTTGCTGCCCATGGCCAGGGCCAGGGTAAAGGTCGGCAACAGTCCTTCGGGGACATTGGCGACAATAATGCCCATCATGAAGACCAGGTTGACCCAGAGCGAACGACCACTGAACATGCCATACAGGAAAAATGAAAAGCCGAGACTGACGGCAATGAATGTCAGCGTGCGGACCATGTGCGCAATCTGCCGTTCCAGCGGCGACGCTGTACGGCGCAGAGATTGGGAGAGGTGAGCCAGTTTGCCAAATTCGGTGCGCAAGCCGGTCGCAAAGACGATGGCTTGCCCGCTGCCTCGCAGCACCAGGCAACCCGCGAACGCAATATTTTTACTCTCCACAAGCCGGCCGTCGATTGGCTCCGCTGTCAGGGAGACCGGCAGCGACTCTCCGGTCAACGGCGCATTGTTGACCAGCAGGTCTTCGGCCAGGACCAGGCGGGTGTCGGCCGGAACCCGGTCCCCTTCCTTGAGCAGCAGCAGATCGCCCGGCACCAGCGCCTCACTCAACAACGACAGGGTCTGCCCGCCACGTACGACCTGAACCATCGGAGGCAGGTACTGGCGCAGGGATTCCATCGCCCGTTCGGCCCGATATTCCTGGATAAAGCTGAACAGGGCGTTGAGCAGAGCGACGCCAGCAAGAGCCCAGCCGAGAACCATCATGCTCTGCCCCTCCTGCAGGTACTCGGCGACAAAGCAAATCCCGGCTGACGCAAACAACAGCAGGGTGAAAAAATTGGTGAGTTGATGCATCAGGCTGCGCAGAAGCCGCCAGGGGTCTTTCACCTCGACGCTGTTCCTGCCAACCTCGCGCAGGCGATCCGCTGCCTCGTCTGGATCCAGGCCGTCCGCACCGCTGCCCAGAGCGTGATAGACCTTCTCGACAGACAGATTCTGAATTTGCCCGTGCTCGTTCATGGTCCCCGATAAATCCCGATGTCACATGGTGTTTCCCGCAGAACTTTTTCAATCCCCGCGCCGTGAAAAATACGGTGTGCCAGGCTGCGTTCACTCACACCCAACAGCATCATCTGGACTTTAAGCCGGCTGGACAGAGTCAACAGTTCATGCGGCCAGTTCGTGGTGACCGTGATGCTCTGGTCCAGGCGGAAGGACTGCAGGGGCATCAACTCTTTGAGCTCCTCACAGATTTGGGCCAGGTGTGTACGGCCAATGTCACGTAGCGCCTGTCTGCGGGTCGGGGTCAGATGGGATTCCAGCAGGGGGTTGATGGCTAACGCACGGAAGAGGTGGACCGTCTCTAATTGTGCGGCCAGGCGTCGGAATACTGGCCAGACCCTGGCAAACCCGCTCAGATGCCCTGCCAGTGGGACAAGCAGGTCATGGGGGGTGCCAAGCAGCCCTGGTTGCACAACCCGCAGGGCCAGAACCGGGCACTGGTGGGAGCGCAGCAGTTGCTCCGCCACTGACCCGGCCAGAAACGCACTTTTGTTGGGTTTGACTCGGGTACCGCAGATCAGCAAAGACTCGGGGTCGTGGGGAATCGCCTGACGCAGGCTGCGATGGACCGTTTTGCCGAGAGGGAGAGTGCGCTGGAGGTATTCCACTCCGGCTTTCTGGCTGTTTTCCCTGAACCGGTCAAGCCTGGTTTCAACAATGTCGGAATTTATTTTGCCGTCCAGAACATGCAGGAGAAGGAGTTTGCGATCGGCCTCGTTGGCGGCAAACTGTAACGCGTAACGTGCAACCCAGTCACCGTAAATTGATCCGTCGTGAGCCAGGATGATCATGGCGCCTCTCTGAATGAATCCACAGTGTTTATCAACTGTTGACCCGAAAATACTTCCTTAAAACAGAAGGTTAATCTTTTTTGGTTTTCTCGGTAATCCGTCTTGTTTCCCTTGACAACAAGTATATGAGTAATATTGTTAAAAACAACCAATGGTTAAAAATTCACATATTGTGACCAGGTTTGTGTCATTCATCTTGTCTCGGGATAGCAAAGCGCGGCGAGCCCATCGCTGGATAACGGAGAAAAAAGCCATGAATATGAAAGAGATCAAGGAAATAGCAAAAAGTCGTGGTCTGAGTCCGGGGAGCCTCAAAAAAATCGATCTCATTCGGACCATGCAAAGAGAGGAAGGCAACGAGAGCTGTTTTCAGACGGGCCAGGCTGAGGTGTGTGAGCAAAATCAGTGTCTGTGGCGCCAGGACTGTCTGAAATGAGTGAAGGCTCTCTGTCATCGCTGCACAGGTGACTCTTGCGAGCGTTACGGGCATCCCTTCTGGTTTAAAGTTGCGTATTCCGGTCATGAGAGATCCTTGAAGTGGGGTCTGGGTCTGTCCAGAACCCGACGAACGGAGGCGGGTTGTGACTTCACCAAGGCAAAAGAGTCCCGCGATCATCACTTCTCGATGGTACACAACCCTCGAAGAACTCTCCCCGGTCGGCATTTTCTTTACGGACCCCAATGGTGATTGCATCCATGTGAACCAGCGATGGTGCGAGATCTCGGGACTCAGCCCCGAAAAGGCGATGGGCAGGGGATGGCTGAGCGGGATTCATCAGGAGGATTTTGCAAACGTTTCCCTCCTCTGGTATGAGGCCGCCCAAAAGAATCAACCCTTTCATGCGGAATATCGATTCGTGACCCCCGCAGGACAAGTCACCTGGGTCATCGGTGATGCCAGGGCCGTTCTCACGGAAAACGGAACGGTCGAAGGCTACCTGGGTACGATTACGGACATTCACGAGTCGAAGACGTCTGCTTATGAGCTGGAACAGCACCATGAGCGCACCCGAACCATTCTCTCGGAGATGCCAGCTCTCTTGTTTGCGTTTGACAGGCAGGGGAACGTGTGTGCATGGAACCGCGAGGCGGAACGTTTAAGCGGTTACAGCGCACAAGAGATGATGGGTCATCCCGATGCCCTGGCGCTGCTTTGTCCGGACCCGGTCAATCGCCATAAAATGCTCGAGATGTACCGGCAGCAAAAGGATGATTTCCGCGACTGGGAATGGGAAATAACGGCCAGGGACGGATCCCGCAAAATAATTTCATTTTCAAATATTTCAAAGCATCACCCGGTCGATGGCTGGGCAAACTGGGGGGTCGGCGTCGATGTGACCGCCCGCAGGCAAACGGAGCATAAATTACAGGAGCGTGTCAAAGAACTGAATTGCCTCTACAAGCTTTCCCTGCTGTCCAATCAGGCCGACCTTGCTCTGGATACCTTCTTACCGAAGGTCGTCGAACTGCTTCCACCATCGTTCCAATATCCGGAAAGCACCTGCGCGCGCATTGTCTTCGAGGATAAAATCTACAAGACCGACAATTTCGAGGTGTCTCAATGGGCTCTTTGCAGTGGCCTTCATGTCCGTGGCTGCAAAGTGGGGTTGATCGAAGTCTATTATACCGAGGAGCATCCTCCGGCGGCAGAAGGCCCTTTTCTCATAGAGGAGAGGCTGCTGCTGGACGAGATCGCGTTACAGCTTTCACGCACCATCGGTCATGTTATGGCTAAAAAGGATCTGGCCTTGCTCAATGAGCTCAGTGCCAAGGCCGGCGAACTTGAGCAGTTCTCTCACACCGTTTCACACGATTTGAAAACTCCCTTGACCGCCATCGGAGGGTTCGCCGAACTCGCGACCACGCAACTGGACAAGGGCGATGTTTCCAAAGCGAAGTACAGCTTGCGGTGGGTCGTTGATGTCACCAGGCGGATGGAAAATCGCTTGAATGAGCTGCTGAAACTCGCCAAGGTGGGCAAGATCATTGAGCCGACAGAAGCAATGGATTTCAGGGACATTATCCAGGAAACGGTTTCCATGATGGCGCAACGCCTTGAGGATGCCGAGATTCCGGTCAAGCTCGCGTCTCACTTTCCAACCGTGCTGGGGGATCGGGAACGCTTGCTGGAGGTTGTGGAAATCCTCCTGGATAACGCGATTAAATATATCGGCCAGAAACCCAACCAGATCAGCATCGCCTGCCGTGACGAGGGGGAGGAGACCGTGGTGTTTGTGAAAGACAACGGCATCGGCATTTCTCCCGAGCACCTGGACAGGATCTTCGAGCTGTTCACGCACCTGGATAAAAATACCGCTGGAACGGGTGCCGGTCTGGCCATCGCAAAGCGGATCATCAAAGCACACGGTGGTCGGCTTTGGGCCGAATCCGAGGGCGAGGGAAAAGGTTCCTGTTTTTGTTTTACCTTTGGGACGACGGCTTGACATGTCCTTAGCGTCCGCCCCGAACGGCTGCCTGCGCAGCCCGGTCTCAAGGTTTGATCGAGCGCGGTGAGGCCTTTGTGCAGGAAGAAGGTTGTCGTCGGTCAACCGGCAGGGAAACCATCCCTGTACCTCTCTCTTTAAGGGCGCCGGCTGCAGAGAACAGAAGGTTGGGATTGCGCATAGAGGTCGTTACTGAACACCCCGCGTGGCAGAGTGAAACGTGAACCCTTAACCGTCAGTCAATCAAGGGGGTCCCATGAGCTACAAAACCATTCTTGTTTACATCGACCCGGGAAAATACAGCGAAAAGCGACTCGAAGCCGCTATCGGCTTAGCCAGGCGGTACGACGCCTGTCTCGTCGGGCTTTACGCGTTTTCTCCCTACATTCCACCCGGTTACATCATGGCCCACATGGGGGCCGAGATCGTGACCGCCCAGAACAAAGTCGCCGTCGAATCAATGTCACGTGCCGAGGAAATCTTCCGTAAACAAACCTCCGCAGCTGGTTTGGAGAAGACCGAGTGGCAGACTGTTTTCGAGGACCCTGTCAACGCCATGATGTTGCAGGCACGATATGCTGATCTCATCGTGCTCAGCCAAAGCGACCCTTCGGACGACTCGGGAGTCGCCATGGCTTCCCCTGAGCGACTGGTGCTTTGCTCCTGCCGACCGGTGTTGATTCTACCCAATGCGGGTGATTTCCCCTCCATCGGAAAGCGTATTCTCGTTGCCTGGAATGGCAGCCAGGAGGCGACGCGTGCCGTTTCAAATGCCATCCCCTTGCTCACCTCTGCGGAGAACGTCTACGTCATGGCGGTCAACTCCAAGCCGGTCGGGGACGACAGTCTGCAAAGTGAAGACATGGTTCGTTATCTGCAGCGTCTCGGTGTTCGCGCCAGGGTTGAGGATGTTCATGGCGTTGAGATTGACGCCGGCAATGAGCTGTTGTCTCGCGCCGCAGACCTCTCTGCCGACCTGATCGTGATGGGCTGCTATGGCCATTCCCGTCTTAAAGAGTGGGTGCTCGGTGGTGCGACCCGAACGGTTCTGGAGTCGATGACGGTGCCGGTGCTGATGTCGCACTAGCCCGCATGGGTGAAGTATGGATGTCTCAAGTCAGACATACACATTGCCAGTCTTACCATTGAAAAACACGGTCTGTTTTCCTGGCTTGGCCATGCCAATCACGATACAGGATCCTGCGGCAGTCAAGGCGGTCGATGCTGCGCTTTCTGAAGGACTGAAAAGAGTTGTTCTTTTCGTCCAGAAAAACATCAACCTCACAAACCCCAAAAGCAAAGATCTCTATTCAATCGGGACCACTGCCAACATCACCGTCGTTGCGAGGTTTGGTTCAACGCTTCAGGTGATCCTGCAAAGCCTGGAACGTGTTGAGGTGGTCCATTTCATCCAGCTCCAACCCTTCCTGAAAGCGCAAGTGCGGCCCGATCCGGTTGCAACGATGAATAATGTGGAAGGTGAAGCCTTGCAGCGAGAGGTCCTCGAGTTGTCTGGCCGCTATCTCGCCCTCAGCAACCCGGAGGTTGAACACAAGCTGCCGCTCGTGGTCGCGCCCGGCACGGGGTTTATGGTCACGGTTTACACCCTGGCCAAGCTGCTGCAGCTTGACCTGGAGAGGGAGCAGGCTCTCCTGGAGGCCCCTGACGAAAATCAGGCCATGTCCATGCTCAGGGGTTTTTTGCGTCACGAAATTCAGATTCTTGAAGTGCGCAAGAAAATCTCCGATCGTGCACATGACACAATGAGCAAGGAACAGCACGATTATATCCTGCGCGAGCAGATCAGAGCGATGCAGCAGGAGCTGGGAGAGGGAGCCCCGGACACAGAAACGGCCCGGTTGAGAGAAAAACTCGAGCGGGTGTCTTTGCCGGAGAATGTTCAGTCCGAGGTTGATAAAGAGCTGTCTCGCCTTGAACAGATTCCGGCGTCGTCGCCAGAACACCAGGTCCTGCTCTCCCACCTGAGCCTGGTGTTGGACCTGCCGTGGGGCACTGTGACAACGGACAACCTCGACTTGCAGAACGCCCGCCAGGTCCTTGACGAAGATCATTACGATTTAAAAGAGGTGAAAGAGAGGATTGTCGAGCAGCTGGCTGTGATGAAACTCAACCCGCAGGCCAAGGCGCCGATACTCTGCCTGGTGGGGCCACCGGGTGTCGGCAAAACCTCACTGGGGCAGTCCATTGCCCGGGCCCTGGATCGAAAGTTTGAGCGATTCAGCCTCGGCGGCATGCATGATGAAGCAGAGCTGCGTGGTCACAGGCGCACCTACATAGGGGCGATGCCAGGCCGGGTGATCCAGGCTCTTCGCCGGGCAGAGACCAGGAACCCTTTGATCATGCTGGATGAGATCGACAAACTTGGCCACGACTTCCGGGGTGACCCGGCTTCGGCGCTGATGGAAATCCTGGATCCCGAGCAGAATAACTCCTTCCATGATAACTACCTTGATCTGCCTTTTGATCTCTCCAAGGTGTTTTTCATCACCACGGCCAATACGGTCGAAGCCATTCCCAGGCCGTTGCTGGATCGGATGGAGACCTTGCGCCTGAGTGGCTACAGCGATGAGGAGAAAATCGAGATTGCCAACCGCTATCTGTTCCCCCGCCAGAGAAGCGAAGCTGGCTTGCAGGATGATCAGCTCAAACTTCCTCAGGAGACCTTGAAAACGATCATTCGACGTTACACCCGTGAGGCGGGCGTACGAGAGCTCGAGCGCATGTTGGGGCGCCTGGCCCGCAAGGTCGCGGTCCCCTTCGCCGAAGGTGAAACCGCCCCGGCCACCATTGCCATCGCCGACCTGCCGGAGATGCTCGGTCCTGAGCGTTTCTTTGCAGAGCAGCTTCGCCAGAAGCTCCCGCCCGGAGTTGCCACCGGGCTGGCATGGACAGAATCGGGAGGAGATGTCCTTTACATCGAGGCGATCGAGCTTCCGGAAGGTGAAAAGTTGACCATGACCGGCCACCTGGGCGAGGTCATGAAGGAGTCGGCGATTGCCGCGAACAGTTATGTCCTCTCTCACTGCCAGGACTACGGTATCAAAAAAAAAGCAGAGGCCGTTCACATCCATGTCCCCGCTGGCGCCATTCCCAAGGACGGACCCTCGGCCGGGGTGACCATCGCGACGGCCTTGGCTTCTCTCTACACGGGCAGGGTGGTGCGCAGCGACACGGCCATGACCGGAGAGATTACCTTAAGCGGCCTGGTGCTGCCTGTCGGTGGGGTCAAGGAAAAAATCCTCGCAGCCAGGCGCGCCGGGATCAGACGCGTGATCCTGCCGCGGGAGAACAGGAAGGATTTGGTGGCACTGCCGGAGGAAGTCAAAGCCGAGATGGAGTTGGTTTTTGTCGAACGGGTTGAAGATGTGCTGGCTGCAGCCATGACCTCGGAGCACGCTGGGGCCGAAGGACCATAGGCAGAGAGGGTTGAGCCTCGCAACTTTGGGTCAAATTCTCAGAGCCATCAATCCCCGGGCGGAACTCTTTGCCGGTCAGGCCGCAGAATGAGAGGTAGGATGCCGGAAGCCGCCTGAACATCTGACCTGAACGCGCAACAGCCCCCTGAAAATCATTACCACAGCCAAAACCCGTTTTACGCCGCGCTGTTTTTTTATGGGCGTGGATGACACCTTTTTGTTCGAGTCCTCCTCGTTTGAAGATTTATTTTCGTGGAGCGCCTTCTGCCGCTGGAATCTCTTGTAAGATGCTGTTTAATAGTCTTTTTTTGCGAATTGACAAGTGGACTGACGGTGATAAAGTTGCGGTTAGGAAGAGCTAATGACCGTTAAAAAACCAAGGACAAGAAAGGAGGACTTCGTCATGGAAATGGACATCTTGAGAGAAATGGAAAGTCTACGTCGGGAAATTGATGGTGCCTTCAAAGGGTTTGGGATGGGGTCTTTTTTAGAGCCCTCATTTCTTCCCGGTGTCGGCCTGCAACGATTCCCGCAGGTCAATCTTGCGAAGGACCAGGACAACGTCTACGTTGAAGTTCTTGTGCCGGGAGTCGACACCAAGGATCTTGACCTGACGGTGATGCGCGGCGTTTTAACCCTCACTGGCGAACGCAAGGAAGAGGCGAGCGGCCAAACGAACCTGGCACCGTCGTGAACGCGGTCATGACAAGTTCATGCGCACCATTGATCTGCCCTGCGAAGTCGATGCGGACAAAGTTGATCGCCAAGTTCAGTAACGGTGTCCTTTTGGTAACGCTGCCGATTCAGGAACAGGTCAAGCCAAAGAAAATCACTGTCAAGGCACATTAGTTGCAAGCCAGGCGAGCAAACGATAGTGGAGGTGACATCATGGGACAAAAAGATATCTCTGTAAGGAGCGGCCGTGAAATGAAAGGGCGTGAACAGACTCACGATCTTTTCATCCGGCCTGCTGTCGACATCTTTGAAACTGACGAGGGTTTAACCCTGATGGCTGATTTGCCTGGGAGTGGCCAAAGAGGACCTGCACGTCGACATTGAGCAGGGTCTCTTGACCATTCAGGCGAATGGCCAAATCGCATCTTAAGGGTGAGCCATTCAACGTGAATTTCTGCCCGGCAACTTTTACCGTCAATTCCAGATGTCGGATACCTTCGATGCGGAAAAAATTACAGCAGAAATGAAAAATGGGGTTCTGACACTCAACTTACCAAAGTCCGAAGCGGCCAAGCCCGACATATAGAAATCACAGCACGTAACCAGATTCAAAGGAGGTGAGACAGCCATGACACTTCGCGATCTGATTCCCTGGAAACAGCAGACACAACAATGACACCAGTATGGAGAGAGGGGCAAGTCACCCCCTGCAGCAACTCCATTGGGGGATTGACAGGCTGTTTGATGAGTTCATGGACCATTGGGATTGGCCTGTGACGACAGAAGAAGGGGTTCTTTCACCACGCACTCGATGTCTCTGAAACCGATAAAGAGGTGACTGTGACAGCAGAGATGCCTGGCCTGGACGAGAAAGATATTGATGTCTCCCTGGAGAGGGACTCCCTTATTATCCGTGGGAAGAAAGAATCAAAGACGGAAGACAAAGATAAGTCCTATTATCATGTGGAACGCGCTTACAGCTCGTTTTATCGCGCAATTCCACTTGCCCTGCGAGATTGATGACAAAAAGATCAAGGCGACTTACAAAAAAGGCCTGCTGACGGTTCATTTGCCCAAAGGCTCCTGATGCAACCCGGTTTCGCAAGCAGATTGAAATTCATTAGGCTGCTCAAGCCTGTCACCATTTCCATGGTGTGATTCTTTATTTCAAATCGCACCATTTTTTTCTTCTTTTGAGGTGGTTCTGCATTCGTTGCTGGCGTCCTGTCTGGTGCGGGCCGGGACGATCATCCGTAGACCCGGGCGCCGGTCTGTTTGTGCACTCAAGATTTTTCAAATCGTCGTAGTCTGCAGAACAGCAACGCCAGGCTGAAATCTTCGCTATTTGTCGAGATTTAGAGCAAGGTAGCGGTTGAGTCGATACCATGGTGAGTGCAAATCATTTGTTACAGCAATACCTGACGTTCAATTTTTAAGCGGCAAGTTTTGGCGAATTCGAAGAATTTTTTTTAAGGGTATGACTCACTCTTTTTAACAAATGGAGAGGGTCTGCAGAAGCCAGCCCTGTTACCATCCAAACCAGCTCTTGCCACGCGCCTTTTTGAGCGCACTCTGCAAGTCGCCAATGCGCTGATCAACCTCTTCTTCGCCACGGGCAATGGCGCGTTCCGCCGTTGAAAAGTCGGCCCAGTGTGCGACCCTGTTTTGTGGTGAGAGGACAATGTCGGCGGTTTTGAGCTGCTCTTTGTTGAGTGCTGCGCGCGCCAAAGAATCGGCGCGGGCGATGACGTCGAGAGCGTTGCGCGGTTCTTTGAATGTACTGGGGGCGTCTCCCACGTCGACGGCAATGACAAAGTCGGCGCCAAGCTGGCGGGCAGCGTTGATCGGGACCGTTTCAACCCAGCCGCCATCGACCAGCATTTGCCCATCGAGTTTAACCGGGCTAAGTGCCCCCGGCATGGCGCAGGAGGCGGCGATCACATCGCGCAGGCGCCCATGCCTGAGCACCACCGCTTCTCCGCTCCACAGATCAAGGGCGACCGCGGCAAAGGGAATGCGGGTTTGGTCGACGCGGATATCTTCAAGCAGAAAAGCGTAGCTGTTCGCGGCAATCTCCCCGTTAATCAGAGCGGTCTTGGTCACCATCAAGGTGTTAAACAGGCCGCGCCTCGCCAGTCTCCCCATCTCGGCAAGAATCCCCTCGTCATGGGAGTCAAGCTCCTTAAAGAAGTTGAAGCCGGATTTGTCAAAGACCTCGCTGTCAACATAGGCCGCAAAGCGCTTCTTGATCGCCGCCACATCGGGCTTGGTGGCATACATGGCACCGATAATTGCGCCCATACTGGTTCCGGTCACAATGTCGATGGGGATGCCATGCTCTCGTGAGTCCGTCGAGGACCCCGATGTGGGAAAAAGCCCGCGCCGCACCGCCACCGAGGGCCAGTCCGATTTTACGTTGCTTTGCCATAATGGCTCACATGAATTTCTGAATATACCGGTCGGTAAGCCCCTCGCCACAAAACAGAGTTCCCCTTGAGACCGTGGGTGAGCAGAGTTGCGGTGTACGGCAACCTCCCTAATGGGTTGCTGTTGATCAATGGCCTGCACTACATTCTTGATTGCTCCATTTGAGTATACCAATAAAAGCCGAGTGCACATCATTAAGGGCAGTTCTAAGAAAGTTAATTCCGCAAACGTGAGGTCGTTGCTATCGACCTCATTCTTGAGGCGGCCAAATGGTTGCTGTTGAACATGTTGTGGAATGGATAAGACGGGGACCTCTGCCGGGCAGGATCTGTTACTCGCAGGTGCTCCGTTCTAAAATATGCGCGGCAACCTTTGCCGGAGTTGAATCAGGTTTAACGGTTATGGTCAGCTTCAGTTCATTCGTGTCCAATGGTTGTTGAACGGCCATTTGATGGCTCAGCACCTCGGTATTTGCTTCAGAAACGTCGCCGCCTGCAGTCATTCGCTGTTGTATGCGGCTGCGCAATTCTGCCTCGGCAAGAGGGAAGTCGAGGATGACCAGTGAGACATGCATGGCCGCGGCGAGACATCGCAGGCTGTCCCGCTGTGATTTTTGCAGGAACGTGGCGTCGATGATCACGGGATAACCCGCAGTGAGAACGGTCTCGGCTAACATCTGCAATCTCGCGTAGGTTGCAGCGTTGGCCCCGCTGCTGTAGATCCCCCCAGTGAGCGGTGAATGGCTGTCCATTGTTGCGGTCAGACCGTGTAAACGTTTGCGCTCCAGATCGGACTGCAGATGGATGGCGCCGCATCGTGGTGCCAGCTCCCGGACAAAGGTACTCTTGCCGGCTCCTGAAAGGCCGTGCGTGAGGATCAGACTTCTGGGTGGCCTTGCAGTGAAGCTCTTGGCCAGATTCAGATAGCTTTGGTAGAGTTTGCGATCCTGCTCTCGTTCTGTATTCACTGAGCCCGGGCTGGGCGAGTCGCAGGCAGTTTACTTTGGCCCGGACCATGGCACGGTAGACTGCATAAAAGCGCAATAGCTGCAAACCCTGGTAGTCGCCGGTTTTCTGCAGATAGTGATTCAGAAAAGACCAACCGAGCTTTTTCTGTCCACGGTCGGCCAGGTCCATGAACAGAAAAGCGATATCGTTGATGACATCAATCCAGCGCAGGTTCTCATTGAACTCGATGCAGTCGAAAAGGATGGGTTCGCCGTCAACCCAGGCCATATTGGCCAGGTGCAAATCTCCGTGGCATTCGCGAACGAATCCGTCTCTTTTGCGTTGTCGCAAGAGTTCGTAGAGCTCGCCATGGGTCCTGCGGCTCCACTCTTCCAGTTGACCCAGATGCCGGCACTCAGCAGCAGCAAGAAGTGAACGAACCTGGTTGAAGTTCTCCAGAACCGGTTCAATGATTGATTGCGGGGTGCCATATGGCTGCTCTGCCTCAGATACGGCTGCTATTTGATGGACTTTCGCGATCATGGTGGAGAAGCAGGCAAGCTGGCGGTCGTCCAGGCGGCCTCTTGTCAGAACCCGGTCAAGTTGATCCTGCTGCTCAAAGCGCTTCATCTTCACGGCATAGTCAAGAACCGGGGTAGCGTTCATCCGGGGAGACGCAGGGTCACCACCGATCGCTTTAACGTCCAGGTAGAGTCGCGGGGCGAAGCGTCGATTGAGGCGTAACTCTTCAAGGCAGAAATGCTGGCGCCTGGCCAGGGTTGAAAAGTCGAGGAAGCCGAAATTAACCGGCTTTTTCACTTTATAGGCGAAGTCTCCCGCGAGAAAAACCCAGGAGATGTGGGTTTCGATCAGCTCGACCTGTGCCACAGGGTGGTCGTAGAAGCCTGGTTGCTGCATGGCTTGTATCAGTCTGTTCCCGGTTGCAGTCTCCATCGACATGTCTCCTGTCAAAAGCTTAAACGATCATCGGCACATGACAAGTGATGACCCATGCTGCCGCCTCAGACCTTCTGGATGGTTCTTTCATGTTGACCAGGCAGGTCTTTTGTTGTGCTGTGAGGACTCGTTGAGAGCTCCGCTCATCTGAGAAATCTCCTTTTGGTTGTGGTCATCATGACAGTGCCTGTTCGATAGTGACAGTCATCTTTACCCTGAAAATTATTGACGAATTTAACTTTTTTGCGTACTATCTTGCCCACAAGTGCCGTTTGAGGGCAAGATAGTACACATGAAATAGTATGCATGAGGTGACGAATGCCTTCTCCAAGAAACAGAACGTACCTTCGCCCTACCAGGGATGCCGCAGAGCTTTTAGGTAAATTAATTCAGCTCGGCAGGAAAGATCGTAAAATGACAGTTGAAGAGCTGTCTGGACGAGCAGGAATTTCCAGGAAAACACTCCAAAAGATCGAACGCGGAGATCCTAAGTGTGAAATTGGTTTGGTTTTCGAGACGGCTTACTTAGTTGGAGTGAAGCTGTTTGGGGATGAAGGACACGAGAGCACGCGCGACAATATCGACCGCGTGGAAGATAAGCTTACTCTGCTTCCCAAGCAAATTCGCAGGAACATTCAGGTGGACGATGAATTCTGAATACTTAGAGCTTTTTGTCTGGATATGGCTGCCTGAAGAGACTGCGCCGGTGGTGGCGGGGAAGCTTTCTGCGATAGGCTCAACCTACATCTTCAACTACGGTAAAAGCTATCTGGCGAGAGAGAATGCCATTCCGATATACGACGTCGAACTGCCACTTCGAGCAGGGGAACTCCCCTTGCTTCGAGGGCTTACCATTCCAGGCTGCCTTCGCGATGCGGCCCCTGACGCCTGGGGGCGCAGGGTCATATTAAACAAAAAGTTCGGGAGGGAGGCCTCGAATCTTGATCCGGCGGCACTCAGTGAGCTTAGCTATCTTATCGAGTCTGGGTCCGACCGGATTGGCGCCCTGGATTTTCAACTATCGCCTACAGAGTATAAGCCACGACTTTCATCCGGGGCCTCCCTTGAAGAACTGATTGATGCAACCGAACGTGTCGAAAAGGGCATCCCTCTGACACCTGAGCTTGCGCAAGCACTTCTACATGGAACTTCCATCGGTGGAGCACGACCCAAAGCTCTTATTGAAAGTGATACCAAAAAATTCATAGCAAAATTCTCCACGTCTACCGACTTGTATTCTGTCGTCAAGGCAGAGTTTATCGCTATGAGGTTAGCGAACCTAGTGGGACTGGATGTGGCGCCAGTCGCACTTAAGTCTGTCGCCGGAAAGGATGTGTTGCTCGTTGAACGTTTCGAACGAACGGCAACTGACAACGGTTGGCAACGCAAGAGCCTTGTTTCAGCCTTAACGTTGCTGGCTCTGGATGAAATGATGGCCCGTTATGCAAGTTACGAGACTCTGGCCGAAATTATTCGAATGAGATTTAAAAATGCGCCGGATACATTGCGCGAACTGTATGCCAGAATCGCGTTCAACATATTAGTCGGCAATACAGACGACCACGCCCGCAATCATGCTGCCTTCTGGGATGGCGAGATGCTAATCCTGACCCCGGCATATGACATTTGCCCTCAGTCACGCCATGGGCAGACGGCCACTCAGTCAATGCTGATCACGGGAAGTGATCGCTCAAGTCGTCTCCGGACCTGCCTCAGTGCTGCGCCACAATTCCTTTTGTCTGAGAAAGAAGCCGTCGAAATTATAATTAACCAGCTTTCTTGCATCAGACAAAATTGGACGACAGTTTGTGACGAGGCAATGATGAGCGAGGTGGACAGAAATCTTTTGTGGGGAAATCAGGTCTTAAATCCATATGCTTTTGAGGGGCTTGAAACGGGCTCTATACTAGCCCTTGCTAAAGAATCATTTGCCCTTTTATGACTCTCTTTGTTATGTTCAAATGCAAAAGCCTGTGTTGCAGGATTTCAACGTGTCGTGCGTTGTGCCTTTGCCAACGTCATGTTGATAGAGGAATGTAGGTAGCATTGGTCTTTTTGGGGTTGTTAGCTTCTTAAATACTTAAAATCATTAAGATAAAAACGGGCTCTGTGCCCGTTTTGTCTGTCAGTCGGTGCGTTAAAACACAGGTCAATTCAAGAGGCGAGTTTGAGTAACCAATTATTGCAGGAAATAGCAAAACGCAGAACATTTGGCATTATCAGCCATCCTGATGCCGGTAAAACCACCCTGACCGAAAAATTGCTGTTGTTTGGCGGCGCCATCCAGATGGCCGGGGCGATCAAGGCGCGAAAAGCAGGCCGTCACGCGACCAGCGACTGGATGAAGGTCGAGCAGGAGCGCGGCATCTCCGTGACCACATCGGTGATGAAGTTCGGGCATCGCGACTGTGAAATCAACCTGCTCGATACGCCGGGTCACCAGGACTTTTCCGAGGACACCTATCGGGTTCTGACCGCCGTAGACAGCGCCCTGATGGTGATCGACAGCGCCAAGGGGGTTGAGGCGCAGACCGAAAAGTTGATGGCAGTCTGTCGCATGCGAAACACCCCGGTACTGACTTTTATCAATAAAATGGACCGAGAAGGGCAGTATCCACTCGACCTGCTCGCCGATGTTGAAGACAAGCTGCAGATCGAGTGCGCGCCGATGTCCTGGCCGATCGGCATGGGCAAGCGCTTTAAGGGGGTTTACAACCTCTATCGCAAGGAGTTGCGTCTTTTCCGGCCTGGCAGCCAGCGGGCCAATGAAGATGTCTGCGTTATCAAGGACATCAACGACCGTCAGCTTGATGAGCTGCTCGGCAGCGCCGCTGATGAATTGCGTCAGGACATCGAACTTCTCGAAGGTGCGGCCAACCCGTTTGACTTGAATGAATATCTCAAGGGCAACCAGACGCCTGTCTTCTTCGGCAGCGCCATCAATAACTTCGGCGTCGAAGAGCTGCTCGATGCCCTGGTCGATCTTGCCCCCGCTCCCGGCCCCCGCCAGACACAGACTCGCGAAGTGGCGCCGGACGAAGAAGTCCTTCTCCGGTTTTGTCTTCAAGGTGCAGGCCAACATGGACCCGGCCCATCGGGACCGCATCGCTTTTCTGCGCATCTGCTCGGGACGTTTCCAGCGTGGCATGAAGGTCCGTCACCATCGCATCGGCAAGGAGGTCAACCTGTCCAAGGCGATTATCTTCATGGCCCAGGACCGCGCCAACGTCGAAGAGGCTTTCTCCGGAGATATCATCGGTCTGCACAACCATGGCACGATCAAGGTCGGTGACACCTTCACCGATAAGGAGCCGCTCAAATTTACGGGGATTCCCAGCTTCGCCGCCGAGCATTTCCGGCGCGTCCGGCTGAAGTCTCCGCTCAAGGCGAAACAGCTGGAGAAGGGCTTAAAGCAACTCTCGGAGGAGGGCGCGATCCAGGTGTTCCGGCCACTCATCAGCAACGACTACATCGTTGGCGCCGTGGGTGTCCTGCAGTTTGACGTCACCATGGAGCGCTTGAAGACGGAGTACGGTGTTGATGCGATCTATGAAGGCGTCGATTATGCGACCGCCCGCTGGATCAGCTGCGCAGATCCCAAGAAACTGGCAGATTTCGAGAAGAAGAGCCAGGCCAACCTGGCTTATGATGCCGAGGGCAACCTCAGCTACCTCGCGCCCAGTGAGTGGCGGCTTGGATATGTGATGGAGCAGAATCCGGGCATCGAATTCGCCAAGACGCGGGAGCATGATTAAGTCAGGTCTGCAGCGGTTGACAGCGCCAGGCCGTCAAGTAGACTTTTCATGTTTCTGCTGTTGCGATACCAAACTGATTGGGGCTCGCCCGTGATCTCAACTGAGGCTGGCTGAAAGGCTGGCCTTTTTGCATGAATGGGCTCACTTGTGAATTAAGGGAACGACTATGAATAAGGCTGGTTTAAGAGGAACAAGAATCCGGGTCAATGCGCTGCTGGGTGCTGAACAATGCCTGGGAGAAGTGTTTGTGCAGGGCTGGCTGCGTACTGTGCGGCGGAGCAAGGCGGTGGTTTTCCTGGCGCTGAACGATGGCTCCTGTCTGGGCAACCTGCAGGTTGTCGTCGGCGAGGATTCTCCCGACTTTGCTGTCGCCGGTCAGCTCGGCACCGGAGCCTGTGTCGGTGTTCGTGGTGAGATGGTCGCTTCACCCGGCGAAGGACAAAACTGGGAAATTCAGGCTGCCCAGATCGTTGTCTACGGTGAGACCGATGAGGCCTTCCCCTTGCAGAAAAAGCGGCACGGTTTCGACTTCCTGCGTTCAATTGCACATCTTCGCCCCCGCACCAACGCCTATGGCGCCGTGTTCCGCATGCGCAGTCGTATTGCTCACGCCGTTCATACCTTCTTCCAGGAGCGCGGCTTTATCTACGTGCACACGCCGATCATTACCGCCAACGATTGCGAAGGTGCCGGTGAAATGTTCCGGGTGACGACCCTGGATCCTGAGAACCCGCCCCAGGTCGATGGCCGCATCGCCTGGCACGACGATTTCTTCGGTTCTAAAACCGGTTTGACCGTCAGCGGCCAGCTGCAGGCTGAACTCTTTGCCATGGCCTTCTCGGATGTCTATACCTTCGGCCCGACCTTCCGCGCCGAGAACTCCAATACCAGCCGCCATGCGTCCGAGTTCTGGATGATAGAGCCCGAAGTGGCTTTCGCCGACCTGGCGGACAATTGTCAACTGGCCGAGGATTTCTTTCGCTTCATGGTTGAATATGCACTGCAGAACTGCCGTGAAGACCTGGAATTTTTCAACCAGTTTATTGAGAAAGGGCTGATTGACCGCCTGGAACAGGTTGTCAGCACGGCATTCCAGTCGATGAGCTACACGGAAGCAATCGAGCGTCTGCAAAAGTGCGGGCAGAACTTTGAATTCCCGGTGCAGTGGGGGTGTGATCTGCAGTCGGAGCATGAACGTTACCTGACAGAAAAGATCGTCGGCGGGCCGCTCTTTGTCACCGACTACCCGGAAGGGATCAAAGCCTTTTACATGCGGAAAAATGATGATGGCCGGACTGTGGCGGCAATGGACCTGCTGGTGCCGAAGGTCGGCGAAATCATCGGTGGCAGCCAGCGTGAGGAACGTCTGGAGGTGTTACAGCAGAAGATGAAGTCTTTCGGATATCCAACCTGAGAGCCTCGACTGGTATCTCGACACCCGCCGTTGGGGAAGGTGTCCGCACGCCGGTTTTGGCCTCGGTTTTGAACGCTTCCTGATGTACATCACCGGCATGGAGAATGTGCGCGACGTGATCCCTTTCCCGCGCACGCCGGGACATGCGAGGTTCTAGTACCCTAAGATTCGTAAGATTGCGCAGGGCTTTGGCTTGTCATCAAGGCGCGATTTCTGGTGCCTAGCCGTAGCTATGCAGCTGAAAACTAGCACGGACTTCCCGAGTGTCTGCCTGAAGTGACGACCGCAGAGACATGACGGTGTGCAGGGCCAGAGTGACGATAATCAAGGCTCCGGCGATCAGTGTGGCTGCATGCGGGGATTCATTCAGGACCAGCCAGACCCAGAGTGGCCCGAGGATCGTCTCGACGAGCAGGATGAGGCTCACTTCCGGGGCCGGCAGATAGCGTGGCCCCAGAGTGATCAGGGTGAAGGAGACCGGCAGGACCACTCCGCCCAAAAGGAGCAGGAAGGTCACATCGGCTGAGGTGACCGCAAGGGGTTGAGCCCCTGCCAGGAAGGCGATCGGAACAACCATAACGTTGCCAATCAAGTTGGCCGGGACCATGTTGATCTCTTTGCCTTTGCGCAGAATGACCAGGTTGCTGGCCCACATCAATGTGGCCCCCAGAGCCATAAGGTCGCCAAGCAGAAGGCCGTTCGCTAAGCTCCCGGAGAAAATAACCAGAATTCCACCGAAGCAGATGATGATCGCGAGCCAGGTGCGCTGCGGAATCTTTTCGCGCAGGAAGAGCCAGCTCAGCAGGCTGCTGAAAAGGGGCGTCGCTGCAAGGATGATCAGGGTGTTGGCTGCTGCGGTATGTTTCAGAGAGTTGACGAAAAGAAAGGATCCGGCCGTCACCGTGCCCGCCGAGAGGAGGCCGATGCGGCCGATGTTGCGAAAGCACTGCAGAAACTGCCGACGATAAGACGCGGCCAGAAAGATGGCCTGCATGCCGCTGGTCAACAGGCAGCGCCAGAAGAGCAACGTCAGGACATCACAGCGGATCAGGCGCACCAGCAGGGCATCCGGGCTGAGGATCAGCACGGCGGCAAAGGTGATCAGTAAGCCTTTGAGGTGTGATGTTGGTTGCATAGCGGCGATAGATGTCACAGAAGCCTTGGAAAGGCAAGCGGGTTTTCGGTTTGACAGGATAGTGGCCATATTGTAGAACCGTCAGAAAGCCGGTCTGCCCTTTTGCTTCTGGATCGGTCCGTTGAATCTTGACGCAATGCCCTGCTTGTCAGGGTGGCATTCACGTTTTTACAGAGAAGGAAGGATCACGACTGTGCCTTTGACGAAAGTGGGTAAGATCGGTTTTATCGGTGGCGGCAATATGGCCGAAGCCTTTATCAAGGGGCTCATGAAAGGCGGTTTTCCCGCGGAAGACATCCTCTTCTTCGAGCCGAACGAGAAACGTCGCCAGTGGGTCCAGGAGCGCTATGGTATCGTCTGCGCGGCGGACAATGTGGCTTTGGTCACAGCCAGCGATATCGTTGTGCTGGCAACCAAGCCCCAGGTTCTGGACAAGGTCCTCGAAGAGATCGTCTCCGCTTTTACAGATGACACGCTGCTGATTTCGATTCTGGCCGGCATCACAACGACCACCCTGGAGGCTGGTCTTGCCGGGCAACCCCGGGTGGTGCGCGCCATGCCGAACACCCCGGCCCTGGCAGGGCAGGGGGCCGCTGCGCTCTGCCCAGGCAAGTATATCAGCGAGGAAGACCGGCGGGTCGCCCAGCACCTTTTCGAAACGGTCGGTATTGCCCTCTGGGTTGAAGAGGGACAGATGGACGCAGTGACCGGCCTGTCCGGATCCGGGCCGGCTTTTGTCTACACCTTTATCGAGGCTTTGACGGCCGGTGGCGTGCAGGAAGGGCTGCGACTTGATATTGCCAGCGCCCTGGCTGTGCAGACCGTGGTCGGCGCCGCCCACCTGGTCAAGGAGACCGGTGAACATCCTGCCTTGCTGCGAGAGAAGGTCTGCAGTCCGGCCGGAACGACCATCAGCGCCATCCGGGTTCTTGAGGAGCGCGGCTTGCGCGCCATGATGATGGAGGCGGTCGGTGCGGCAACGGCTCGTTCGCGCGAACTCGGAAAAGAAAAGAAATAGAGAAAATTGACAACTTGAACACCGAGTGACCGGCCATGTTGACCGGCCACCGGTGTTGTGTCGTTCCTGCGTCTTTACCCTGAAGTCCACCTTACCTCGTATCAGTGACTCCTCTCAAGTGTTCTTAAGCTGCAAGAGGCCACTCTGAACCCTTCTGTCATTCCCTGTTGCATAATTGATGCGTTATCGCATAATCTGTCTCCTCTGTTTCAAGGGAGGAGCTTATGCCTGATCAATCTGCTGCGTTTGATGTCCAAACAGCTCGCTTTCAATTTCCTGGAGGCGCTCTCCGTGCCGTTGCTGGCGTGCGATCAAGGGGGACAGGTCGTCTTTGCCAACCCCGTTGCACACACCCAGCTCAATGTAAGGGTCGGAATGCCTCTTGCCGAGACCCTTCCCAAGCTGGCGGAAGTTGTCGGCAACTTTCGCCGCAGCGCGACCAGCTCTCCCCCGGTGACGATTCTGCGAGGCGCCATGGCGCCGTACCTGGCAATGATCAGCAAGGCGAAAATGCCTGACGGCCAGTCCCTCACCCTGTGTCTTTTACCCCCGGCCCCCACACCCCCTGATTCTGCGCAACGCATGCTTGATTTTGAAGCACAGACTCTCGAATTGCAGGCCATTATCGATTCTTCCTCCGACGGCCTGTTTGTGTGTGACGGCGATGCCAAGGTGATCCGCGTGAACCCTGCTTCGGAAAGAATACACAAGCGTGCCTGCTTCAGAGATGGTCGGACGCAATATGCGGGAACTGATCCCTGAAGGGCTTTATCGACCGTTCGGCAGCACTCGAGGCGAGCGTGCAGAAGAAGGTTGTCAGCCTGCTGCAGAGTCTGCCAAATGGCAGGAAGCTGATCTCGATCGGAACCCCGGTGTTCGATCACAACGGTGAGCTGATCCGGGTTGTGGTCAGTGAACGGGACATTACCGAAATTGATACCCTGCAGCGTGAGCTGGAGAACCAGGAGGCGATCAAGGATGAATTTCGCCACCAGATACTTGAAATGCAGCAGACGGAGCTGGAGAGCCGCAAGGTGATTGCCCGCAGCCCGAATATGCTCAAGGCGTTGCGTCAGGCGATGAAAGTGGCCAAGGCGGATTCTTCGGTATTGATCCTCGGAGAATCCGGTGTCGGCAAGGGTGTGGTTGCTGACATGATTCACCATAACTCCCGTCGGGCAGGCCGGCCGCTGATCAAAATAAATTGCGGCGCGATCCCGGAGTCGCTGATTGAGGCGGAGCTCTTCGGTTATGAAAAGGGCGCTTTCACCGGAGCGAGTTCGAGCGGCAAGCCGGGTCAGTTCGAGCTGGCGAACGAGGGTGTGCTTTTCCTTGATGAGATTGCCGAATTGCCGCTGTCGGCTCAGGTGAAGCTGCTCCGATTCCTTGAGGACGGCAGGATCACCCGTTTGGGTGGAACTGAAGAGCGCAAACTCGATGTGCGTGTTCTGGCTGCGACCCATCGGGACCTGGAAAAAATGATAGAAAAGGGCACGTTTCGACTCGATCTTTACTACCGGTTGAATGTCATTCCCATCCATGTCCCTGCCGTTCGCGAGCGCAAAGACTGCCTGGTGCCGTTGATCAGGCATTATATTGATCACTTCTCCGTTGTTAATGATGAGCCCCGGCGCTTGTCCCGTGCCGCTCTGGATGCCCTGCTCAATTATGCCTTCCCGGGAAATGTCCGTGAGTTGATGAATATTTGTGAGCGTCTTGTTGTGATGTCGGAGACGGAGATGATCGATCTGGCCGACCTGCCGTTGCATATCGCAGGTTCTGTGAAGTCTGCTGCGCCTGAAGATCAGGACTGGAGTGAAGAGGTGCCCCTGCAACAGGCTGTTGAAGCTGTCGAACGCAAGCTCCTTGCCAGGGCGCGGGAACGATATCGGAATCAGTCTGAAATTGCTGAAGCGCTTGGTGTCAATCAGTCGACAATCGCCCGCAAGCTGAAGCGCTATGGTCTTTTGTGAGCTTGTCTGGAGAGGTTCAGCCGCCAGCGGGCTGGCATTGCGTCAGGTTTGACCTGCACGGTTACTGCCTGGATTGCAGACTTTATGCGATCATGCATAAATGGCGCGAGCAGGCGGGGTTGCGAGCCTCGTTTTTAGATGTTACCCACGGTTGGTAAAATTCATATTCATGGCTCAAACTCTTTTGCGGGTATTTTGTCCCCACATGTTCGTCTTCCCTAATATCTTGTAATTATATTGTTTTTTATTATTCTGTCGGTCAAACCAGGCGTTGTTCCCTTGTTGAAAAAGTTGAAGTCATATAAATAAAACAGAGTTTGGCATCAGCCTTGCTCTAGATAGCAGTCAGTTCTTTGTGGTTGTCCTTTCAAGTGTCCATGAAAGTGGTATAATCTTCGAGTTTGCATGCAGTTTAATCAGTGGGCTATCGACATCCAGTCGACTCACAATCTACACCAACAAGGAGAAAGAGATGAAAAAGTATCTGGCAACATTGTTGGCCGTGTTCTTCGCAACCGGCACCGCGTTCGCTGCGGACACCCTCAAGGTCGGCGTTCAGGCCCCGATTACCGGCAGCTACGCCAACGAAGGACAAGGGATTGAAAACGGCGTCCGCCTGCTCGCCGAGCAGATCAACGCCAAGGGTGGCGTCATGGGTCAGCAGATCGAAGTCATCGTTTGTGATGATCAGGGCACTGCAATGGCCGCTGCAATCTGCGCCAAAGACCTGGTGAACAAAGGCGTCAAGATGGTCATCGGTTCCTACACCTCGACGTGTGCCGAAGCCGCTCAGAAGACCTACTTCAATGCTGGCGTTCTGCAGACTTCTGATGGTACCGCTGACAGCCTGACCGAGAACGGCTACTGGACTTTCCTGCGTAACTCCTTCCCGAACAGCGCCGAAGCACAATTTGCGGCCGAGTACATGGTCAACGTCAAGAAGTATGAGCGGATTGTCGTTATCTCCGACTTCTCGACCTATGCTGACGGCCTGGCCAACGCCACCGAAGCAGCCATCAAGGCACTGGGCGGCAACGTGGTCTCCCGCGACAAGATCAAGGCTGATTCCCAGAACTTCACCCCGGTTCTGACCAACATCAAGTCAAAGAATCCCGATGCAATCTTCTTCGCCGGTTACTACTCCGACGGTGGCCAGTTGCGCGCCCAGCAGATGGCTCTCGGCATCAAGGCTGACTTCATCGGTGGTGACGCCAACGACAACCCGGACTTCGTCAAGCTGGCCGGCTCCGCTGCCACGGGCGCATTCATCATCAACGTTCCCTCACCGGACGTGCTCCCCTACGAAATCGCCAAGACCTTCATTGCTGACTACCAGAAAAAGTACGGTGAAATGCCTCCTTCCATCTGGGGTCTGATGAACATCGACGGCATGCGTGCCATCATTCACGCCATGGAGCAGACCAAGAGCTTCGACACCAAGAAGGCTGCTGATTACCTGCACAACATGACAGAGCCACTACCTGGTATCACCGGTCCGATCGCTTTCGCTAAAGACGGCAACCGCAAGGGCGGTGCTTACGTCGTCAAGAAAAGTTCAGGCTGACGGAACCTACTTCAACGAGTACGTTCAGTAACAACGCCTGATTGTTCCAGGGGGCGGGGAGAATTTATTTCCCCGCCCCTTTTTACACCTTTCTCAAACGTAAACCTGCAGTCGAATAAAGTGCTCTTCAGGCGCGAGCAGAGGACAGCACTGTCCTCCTCTGGCTTCTGAAAGGCAGCGTGTTCACCAACCCCGGAGACGTTTTATGGACATTTTTTTACAACAGCTGGCGAACGGCCTGACCATCGGCAGCATGTTTGCCCTGGTCGCGCTTGGCTACACCATGGTTTACGGTGTCATGAGATTGATCAACTTTGCTCATGGCGACATGGTTGCGGCCTCGGCCTTTGTCGGCCTGACGATCTACACCCAGGTGATGGGGCAGGCGACCTCGCTGGTTGCAGTGATCACGATTTTCCTGCTGACCGCGCTTGCCATGGCGGTTGTCGGTATTATCCTCGAACGGGTTGCCTATCGCCCGCTGCGTGAAGCGCCGCGCTTGTCGGCGGTGGTCTCGGCGCTCGGTGCCTCGCTGGTTATCCAGAACGGTATCATGCTGATCTGGGGGCCGCGGATGCGCATCTTCCCCGAGTTGGTTCCGCAGGTCTACTGGGATTTCGGCGGCGTTGTGATCAGCATGATCCAGGTGATTATCCTGGTGCTGTCGCTGATTCTGATGGTCGCTCTCTACCTGTTCGTTGAAAAAACCCGCATCGGTGCAGCGATCCGCGCCTCTTCCATCGATCAGGATGCGGCGCGCCTGATGGGTATCAACGTCAACAGCGTTATCGCCCTGATCTTTATCATCGGCTCTTCGCTCGGTGCTGTCGGCGGCCTGTTTATTGGTCTCTATTATCGCGGCATCACCTTTAATATGGGCTGGCAATACGGCCTCTACGCTTTTATCGCAGCGATCCTGGGCGGCATCGGCAACATCCCCGGAGCTATGCTTGGCGGGATGCTGCTTGGCCTGTTCAACGCCTTTATCGCCGGCTATGTCTCCAGCACCTGGGCCGACGCCTTTACCTTTATCCTCCTGATTTTAATCCTGATTGTCCGCCCGACCGGTATCCTCGGTGAGCGGGTCGCGGAGAAAGTCTGATGAAAGAGTTGCAGAAATTTGCTTATCCGGTCTTCTTCGTCGTGATGGCGGTGCTGCCGCATATGCTCGACGATCGTTGGCAGGCGGTGGCAATCACCTTCCTGATTTTTTCCGTGGTCGCCCTGTCTCAGGACATCATCCTCGGTAAAAGCGGCATGTTTAATATGGGCCAGGCGCTCTTCTTCGGTATGGGCGCCTACACCACGGCGATCCTCAATAACGAATACGGCTGGTCGATCATTGCCACGATCCCGCTGGCGATCATCATCCCGGCCCTGTTCGGCATCCTGCTGGCCGGACCGATCGTCCACCTGCGCGGCGACTACCTGCTGGTCGTCACGATCGGCTTCAATATCGTTTTCGTCCAGGTTCTGCAGAACAATCTCGGCGGTATCACCGGTGGCCCCAACGGCATCTTCGGCCTCGATTCGTTAAGCTTTTTAAACTTCAACCTGTCGAGCCAGATTTCGGTCTACTATTTTGCATTCATCGTTTTGCTGCTGACACTCTGGGTGATGCACAACCTGGCAGGGAGTAAACCGGGACGTGCCTGCATTATCTGCGCGAGGATCAGCTGGCGGCTGAAAGTATCGGCATCAACACCCGCGTCTACAAGATCTTCGCTTTCGGTCTCGGTGCAGGGATCGCCGGACTGGCCGGGACCGTCTATGCCACCCAGTACTCGGCCGTCAGTCCCGGAGGCTTTCGAGTTTATCCAGTCGGTCCTCTTCTTCAGTATCGTCCTGGTTGGCGGCTCTTCGGTGCCGGGAGTTTTGATCGGGGTGTTCGTGATGTTCGTGCTGCCGGAGATCTTCCGTGAGTTTGCCACCTGGCGTTACTTCATCTTCGGCTTCGCGATGATCGCCGCGATGATTATGAGGCCACGTGGTATCTGGCCGGCCACGTTCGGAAAAATCCCCAGGTTCTTGATCAAGGAAAATAACCATGGCGCATAACGAACTGATATTGACCGATGTCACCAAGCGCTTCGGGGGATTGACCGCCGTCGATGCTTTAAGTTTCAAAGTCGAAAGTGGTCAAATCTATGGGATCATCGGCCCCAACGGCGCAGGCAAGACCACGGTCTTCAACTGTATTACCGGTATCTACAAGTCGGAAGAGGGCTCGGTCAAATGGCGCGGTGAAGAGATCCGCGGCATGACCCCTTACCAGATTGTCGATCGCGGCATCGTTCGCACCTTCCAGACCATCCGCCTGTTCGGTCAGATGTCGGTCGCTGAAAACATCATGAGCGGCCGTCACATCAAGAGTACGCAAAAGTGGTGGCACGGCATCATCCCGACCCCCGGGAAAAAGCGCGATGAGCTGGAAAACTGGCAGAAGGTCGAAGAACAGCTCGACTTTTTCAAGTTGAGCGAGTTTGCCGCCACCCCGGTCGGCTCGTTGCCCTACGGGATCCAGCGGCGGGTCGAAATTGCCCGGGCGATGGCTGTTGAGCCGACCCTGCTGATCCTCGATGAACCGGCGGCCGGCCTCAACGACAAGGAAACCCTCGAGCTTTTGGATACGATCTTCAAAATCCGTGACAAGGGGATCACCGTGCTGCTGATCGAGCATGATATGGACATGGTCATGAAGGTCACCGACTACCTGACGGTGATCAACTTCGGCAAAAAAATTGCCGAAGGCACCCCCGAAGAAATCCAGAAAAACCCGGCCGTCATCGAGGCCTACCTGGGAAGTGAGGATGACGACGATGAATAATGACGTTTTGTTTGAAATAAAAGACCTGGAAGTTTCCTACGGCAGCATTGCGGCGATCAAGGGGATCTCCCTGGAGGTGCGCAAGGGAGAGATCGTCACGATTCTCGGTGCCAACGGTGCCGGCAAAACCACGACCATGCGCACCATCAGCCAGCTGCTCAAAGCCAAGGCCGGTTCGATCAAGTTCAAAGGTGAAGAGCTGACCAAACTGCCCGCCCACAAGATCGTCAAGCTCGGGATCAGCCATTCTCCCGAAGGGCGACGTGTCTTCGGCATACTCACCGTTGAAGAGAACCTGATGCTCGGCGCCTTTTCCCAAAGCAAAATGGATCGTGAAACCCTTGGCTGGGTTTACGAGCTTTTCCCCCGTCTGCAGGAGCGGCGCAAGCAGCTGGCCGGAACCCTCTCCGGCGGTGAGCAGCAGATGCTGGCGATCGGCCGGGCCTTGATGAGCAACCCCGAGATGGTACTGCTCGACGAGCCGTCGCTCGGAATTGCCCCGATCCTGGTCAAGGCGATTTTCAAACAGATTAAAGAAATTGCCAACAAGGGTGTGACCGTGCTGCTGGTTGAACAGAATGCCAAGGCAGCCTTGAAGCTGGCCGATCGCGGATATGTCCTCGATGTTGGCAAGATCGCTCTGTCCGGCACCTCCGAGGAACTGCTGGCATCAGAAAAGGTGCAGGAAGCCTACCTTGGCAAGAAGCATTAATCTTCTCGCCGGGGCAGCGCAGAGCTGTGCCCCGAGGATCAAGCAATGAACTTAAAAGACCTTCTGGTACATATCGATCTGGAATCCACCTGTTCAGCAAGGCTGGCGACCGCAATCCAGCTGGCCAGTCAGCAGCGGGCCAAGCTGACCGGTCTCTACACAATTCCACACCACCGGGCCAGTGACTTTGAACAACCCTATAAACTGGCGGAACAGGCCAGACTCCAGTTCCTGCAAACAGTGGAACAAGCTGGTCTGGAAGCGGAGTGGATCTGTGCCGACACCTCCAGAAGCCATCTTGACCTGGTGCAGTCGATCAATCTTTACGCCCACTACCGTGACATGCTGATCGTCAGCCAGGCAGACTTCGAGGCGAAGGCGCCGTCGAGCCCTGCGGATCTACCGGAAAAAGCGGTGTTGGGGGCAGGCCGCCCCGTGCTGATCGTCCCCTACGCCTGTGACAGCAGCACCATCGGCAGGAGGGTGCTGCTGGTCTGGCGCGGTGGCCCCGAATCTTCGCGGGCCATGCACGATTCGATGCCACTGCTGCGTGCAGCCGAATCTGTTCACGTCATATCGATCCAGGGGTACGGGGGCGATGAGGACTACGAATCTCACAATGCTGATATCTGTAGTCATTTGCGTCGCTACGACATCAATGCCATAGGTGAAAAGCGCGTCACGGCCGGGCTCAGTGTCGGTGACATGCTGCTCAACCGCTGTGCCGACGAGGGCATTGACCTGATGGTGTTCGGCGCCTTTTCCCAGTTCCGGCGTGGCAACCAGATTCTCGGCGATGTCGGCCGTTACCTGCTGCAGTCGATGACCGTTCCGGTGCTGATGTCGCACTAGCAGTTTGTCCTTCCCGGGACTGTTCAAAAGTTCGTCCGCAAGAACGCCGGGGCACTCGAATCAGGGTGCCCCTCTTGTTTCTGGATGGTCGCGCGGAGTACAATGGAAATTGACATATCGTCCGAACAGCTTCCTGGCCGAGACAAAAGTTCGAGGGAATCTCACTATGACAAAAGCACAGACATTGAAGATGGTGCCCGAGCGCAAGCCAGCCGCAGAGGGGAATTTTTATGCAGCACGCAGGAATGTGATCGGCCCCGGCATGAACGAACGGATTCAGCGCCTGCGCAAGCTGAGCGTTGAAACAGAGCCGAGCCTCTCCATCGAACGTGCGCTGCACGAGACCGCTTTCTATAAGGAAAACTACGGCAAGTATTCGATACCGGTCTTGCGCGCCCTGAATTTTCTCGATCACTGCCGGAAGAAAACCCTTTACCTCGGTGATGGTGAATTGATCGTTGCCGAGCGCGGTCCACGACCCAAATCGGTACCGACCTTCCCCGAATTGACCTGCCACAGCGTTGAAGACTTTCATGTCCTGAACACCCGTGATCAGCAGCGCTACACGATCAGCGATGAGGATGTCGCGACCTATGCCCGCGAGGTGATCCCCTACTGGCAGGGCAAGACGATTCGTGAACGCATCTTCAGTCACGTCCCCGATGAGTGGCGGGCAGCCTACGAGGCCGGTCTGTTTACCGAGTTCATGGAGCAGCGCGCGCCGGGTCATACGGCCCTTGACGGTCAGATCTATCGCAAGGGGATGCTCGATTATAAACGACAGATTGCCCGAGAGATTGCTGCTCTGGATTATCTGCATGACCCTGAAGCGACCGACAAGTTCGAAGAACTCAAGGCGATGGATATTTCCTGCGATGCGGTGATTGTCTTTGCCGAACGTCATGCCGATTTAGCCGAAGAGATGGCTGCCGACGAGCGTGATCCGCAGCGGGTTGCGGAGCTGAAAAAGATCGCCGAGGTCTGTCGCCGGGTTCCGGCCAACGCGCCGCGCACTTTCCACGAAGCGATCCAGATGTACTGGTTCGTGCACCTGGGTACGATTACCGAGCTGAACGGCTGGGATGCCATGAACCCGGGCCACTTCGACCAGCACCTGGCCCCTTTTTACGAGCGAGAGCTCGCCGCCGGAACTTTGACCCGGGAGCAGGCCAAGGAGCTGCTCTGCTGCTTCTGGATCAAGGTCAATAACCATCCGGCACCGCCCAAGGTCGGAATCACGGCCCGCGAGAGCGGCACCTACAACGATTTCACCAATATCAATATCGGCGGCATCACCAGCGACGGCAAAGACGGTGTCAGTGAAGTCTCCTACCTGATGCTCGAAGTGGTTGAGGAGCTGCACATCCTGCAGCCGGGCAATTCGGTCCACGTCAGCAGCAAGACGCCGGACCGTTTCCTCGAGGCGGCCTGCCGGGTGATCCGCCAGGGTCACGGCTATCCGTCCATCTTCAATCCCGATGTTTACGTGGTTGAGCTGTTGCGCCAGGGGAAGTCGCTCAAGGATGCCAGGGAAGGGGGGTGCAGCGGCTGCATCGAAGTCGGCGCCTTCGGCAAGGAAGCGTATGTTCTGACCGGCTATCTGAATGTGCCGAAGATCCTCGAAGTAACCCTGAATAACGGTGTCGATCCGGTGACCGGCAAGGTCGCTGGTCTAGCGACAGGCACTCCGTGTGATTTCTCCAGTTACGAGGAGCTTTACGCTGCGTTTGTCAGGCAGCTGAATTTCATCGTCGACACCAAGATCAGGGTCAGCAACTACATTGATCGCATGTTCGCCAAGTACGCACCGGCACCTTTCCTTTCTGTTGTGATCGAGGATTGCATCAGCAAGGGCAGGGATTATTACGATGCTGGGCCGCGCTACAATACCAACTACATCCAGTGTACCGGCCTTGGTACGACCACCGACAGCCTCTCCGCGATCAAGAAGCATGTCTTCGAAGTGAAGACGTTCTCTATGGAGCGCCTCCTCGATGCCGTCGGCAAGAACTTCGAGGGGGAGGAGTATGTGCGGCAGACCGTGCTGAACAAGACTCCCTTCTTCGGCAACGATGATGATTATGCCGATGATATCGCGCTACAGGTTTACGCCGACCTGTTTGCCGCAATCGACGGCAAGCCGAACGTCAAGGGGGAGTCTTTTCATCTCAACATGCTGTCGACGACCTGTCATATCTACTTCGGCAAGGTGATGGGAGCGACGCCGAACGGCCGCCTGGCTGGCAAGTCGATCTCGGATGGCACCTCGCCGTCTCATGGCGCTGATACCCATGGTCCGTCAGCTGTGGTTCGTTCGTTGACCAAGCTTGACCACACCCTGTCGGGCGGGACCCTCCTGAATCAGCGTTTCCTGCCGAGCCTGCTCAAGCGTGATGAGGATGTTGCCCGCCTGGGGCAGCTGGTGCGCAGTTATTTCACCCTGGGCGGTCACCACATCCAGTTCAATATCGTCGATACGGCGACCCTCAAGGCGGCCCAGGAGACTCCGGAGGATTATAAGGACCTGCTGGTGCGTATGGCCGGTTACAGCGATTATTTCAACGACATGAACTCTGATCTGCAGCAGGAAGTGGTCGAGCGTACGGAAAACGAGTCATTCTGAAATGACGCAACCGCTGATCTTCGATGTCAAACGCTACTCGATCAACGACGGCCCCGGTATCCGCGCCACGATCTTCTTCAAGGGATGTCCGCTGGCTTGCCGGTGGTGCCATAACCCGGAAAGTCTCTCTCCAAAGGCTCAGAAACTTTTTACCGCGGCCAAGTGCATCGGCTGCGGCGAATGTTGCCGGATTTGTCCCGTCCAGGCCTGCACCCTCTCTGCAGGGGGCGTGCTGACTGATGAGGCTCTCTGCACCCTTTGTGGCAAATGTGCGGACGTCTGCCCGACCCTGGCGATGCAGATGTCGGGTCGCCACTACTCGGTCTGCGAGCTTCTTGAGATCATTGAAAAAGAACGGCCCTTCTTTGATCGGTCCGGCGGCGGGGTGACCTTCTCCGGTGGGGAGCCTCTGCTCCATGCGGAGTTCCTCATTGAAGTCCTTTCGGCGTGTGGCAGGAAGGGGATACATCGGGCTGTTGACACCTCCGGCTACGTTAAGAGAGAGACTTTGCTCAAGGTGGCGCAGCATACGGACCTGTTTCTTTATGACCTGAAGATGATCGATGCCGAGAGCCATAAACACTTCACTGGAGTCGATAATCGCCTGATTCTGGACAACCTCAAGGCTCTTGCCGCCCATGATTCAGAAATCCAGGTGCGCATTCCATTGATCGGCGGCGTGAATGACGATGAAGACAGCGTCGTCGCCATGGCCGCTTATGTTGCCTCCTTACCCGGGGAGAAGAGGGCCGTCAGCCTTCTCCCTTTCCATGATGTCGCAAGAGGCAAGGATGAGAAGCTCGGCCAGATTCGCGATCTTGCCGGTCTGCACGAACCGGGTGCGGATGCTTTAAAAAGAGTGACTGCCCTCTTCGCCCGTCACGGTCTGACAGCAACGGTTGGCGGTTGAATGTTTATTTTATGCTTATACGCATACTGAGTGCTTCTTAGAGCTGCTATCCTTTTTTGCATAAATGCATTATATCCCGTGATTTCAGTGACCTTTGGCTTTGATTCCGTGGCTGTGTTATGCATTAAAGCATAATCTTGCTAACCGGAAGGTCCTTTCTCCCCTGCTTCTCCCCTCCTCAAGAGGAAAAAACATCTCTCCGCCGCTGTACCTGCTCTTTGTTGTTTTTCTTGCAAGTTTAAAAAATCATAATTGTTTCAGATTGTTAGCTTGTTTGTGCGCCGGATGTGGCTGTGTCCGGGACGGAGAATGTTGCTCTCTGTTGGCAAGAAAACGCAGCTTGGCATCTTGTTTGCTCTTACCTCTATGTCAGAATGATCGTGTGCTCACTGCAGCCGGTCCTGAATCCTGCGTAGAGACGATTTGCTCACATAAAAGCTTTCAACGAGAGAGGTGCCCATCATGAATCTGTTGAACAACGCCATCCTTAAGGTCCCGACACCTGTCAATGAACCCGTCTACAGCTACGCTCCCGGAACTCCAGAGCGTGATCTGCTCAAGGCGGCGATTGATGAAATCAAAAACAGGAAGGTCGAGATTCCCCTGATTATCGGCGGCAAGGAAGTCCGCACCGGCAAGCTGGCCAAGGTTGTCATGCCTCACGATCATCAGCATGTTCTGGGCGAGTGTCATCTGGCCGGTGAGAAAGAGATCAACCTGGCCATCGATGCGGCCATGGCAGCGAAAGAGGGCTGGGCCAATCTGCGTTGGGAAGAGCGTGCCGCGATCTTCCTCAAGGCCGCCGAACTGCTCTCCGGCAAGTACCGTTACCTGATGAACGCCGTCAGCATGCTCTCGACCAGCAAGAGCGCCTACCAGGCCGAGATTGATGCCGCCTGCGAGCTGATCGATTTTCTGCGTTTCAACGTCTACTACGCCCAGCAGATCTACAGCGACCAGCCGATGTATTCCCCCAAAGGCTTCTGGAACTTCGTGCAACAGCGGCCCCTCGAAGGTTTCGTCTTTGCCGTCGCCCCTTTCAACTTTACCGCGATCGCGGGCAACCTGGCCACGGCTCCCGCGATCATGGGCAACACGATCCTGCTCAAGCCCGCTTCTTCCTGTGTTTATACGCCTTACCTCTTCATGCAGATCCTCAAAGAGGCCGGGACTGCCCGACGGCGTGATCAACTTTATCCCCGGGCCGGGTTCGATGGTCGGCAAGATCTGTCTTGATCACAAGGACCTCGGCGGCATTCATTTCACCGGTTCTACCGGCGTTTTTCACCAGATGTGGCAGACCGTCGGCAACAACATCGCCAGGTACAAATCGTACCCGCGCATCGTCGGCGAGACCGGCGGCAAAGACTTCATCATGGCGCATGAGAGTGCCGACGTAAAGCGCCTCTCGACAGCCATTATCCGTGGTGCTTTCGAGTTCCAGGGACAGAAATGCTCGGCCGCTTCCCGTGCCTATATCCCGAAATCGCTCTGGGGCCAGGTGCGCCAGGAACTTGAAACGAATATGGCGACGATCAAGATGGGGCCGACTGACGATTTCCGCAACTTCTTCAATGCGGTTATCGACAAGAACGCTTTCTCGACCATCACCGAGTTTATCGATTACGCCAAAAAGGCTGCAGACGCCGAGGTCATCATCGGAGGCGGCTACGATGACAGCAAGGGCTACTTCATCGAGCCGACCGTGATCCTGACCACGAATCCTCACTTCCGCACCATGGAAGAAGAGATTTTCGGTCCGGTCATGACGATCTACGTTTACGAAGACGGCCAATACGAAGAGGCCCTCGAACTCTGCGACAAGACTTCGATCTACGCGCTGACCGGCGCGATCTTTGCCACGGACCGTGCAGCGGTCAGTCTGGCCATGACCAGGTTGGAGAATGCTGCCGGAAACTTCTATATCAACGACAAGCCGACCGGGGCCGTGGTTGGCCAGCAGCCTTTCGGCGGTGCCCGAGCTTCCGGCACCAACGACAAGGCCGGGTCTTACCTGAACCTGGTCCGCTGGGTGTCGCCGCGCACCATCAAGGAGACCTTTGATGCGCCGACGCACTTCGCCTACCCCTTCATGGATGCTGAATAAGATCAGGCGGGGGGCAGTCAAGCTGCCCCCATTAAATTCATTGTTGGAGGACGTCATGTCCATTTTTAATTTCCTTGTCTCAAAGACCATCATGCATGTTCCCGGCCCGATCGTTGGCTTCTTTGCCAAAGGTTATATTGCCGGTGAAGATCTGGCGGCGGCTGTCAGGGTCACCAGGGAACTCAATAGCGAGGGGATGGTTGCGACCATCGACATCCTCGGCGAGTTCATCAAAACCAGGGAAGAAGCGGTTTTTTTCAAGCAGCAGTGTCTTGACATCCTCAATGGTATTGCCAAGGAAGGCATTGACGCCAACCTGTCTCTCAAGCCGACCCAGATGGGGCTGGAGCTTGACAAGGAGTTCGCTTTCGGCAATATCCGCGAAATCGTTGCCCTGGCGGCGAGCCTGAATAATTTTGTTCGTATCGACATGGAAGACCACCCCTGCACGGACGACACGCTTGAGTTCTTTCGCCGTTTGCGTGAGGAGTTTCCAGGGCATGTCGGTGTGGTTGTGCAGTCTTATCTGCGCCGCACACTGGATGACATTGAACAGTTGAGCGACGGCCCGCTCAATTTCCGGCTCTGTAAAGGCATTTACAACGAGCCACGCGAGGTGGCCTACAAGGATATGACGATTATCAATCGGAACTTTGTTGAATGTCTGGACAAGATGTTCGAGAAGGGGGCTTATGTCGGCATCGCAACCCATGATGAAAAGCTGGTCTTCGAAGCGGAGCAACTGATCAAGAAGTATGGTTTGAAAAGAGAAGAATACGAATTCCAGATGCTGCTCGGGGTTGACCCCGAGTTGCGCAGCCTGATTGTCAAGGCCGGTCATCGCCTGCGGGTTTACGTGCCCTTCGGCAAGTCATGGCTGCCCTATTCAAAGCGACGTCTCAAGGAAAACCCAAGCATCGCTCAGCATGCCCTGAGGCAGATGCTCGGCATGAAGTCGAAGTCTGTCTGAATGCAGGCTCGATCATACGCTTCTAAGGAGGATGTCACTTGCTGGCATCCTCCTTTGCGTATAGATTGTCCGGGACTGTCCCCGCATGGGGACTGTCCCTTGTCTTTATCCCTAAAAGCAGGGGACAGTCCCGTGAGAAACCGGGACAGTCCCCAATATCCGTGAGAAACCGGGACAGTCCCCAGTATGACTCAACAGGCGACACTTAAAACAATCTATCGTCTCTGGTGGCCGCTGGCGCTAACCTGGCTGATGATGGCGGTCGAGGGTCCTTTCCTGGCGGCAGTGATTGCCCGCATGGGCGAGAGCGCTACGAACCTGGCCGCCTACGGTGTGGCTTATGCGTTCGGCCTGATCACGGAAGCGCCTGTGATCATGCTCCTGAGCGCATCGACGCGTCTGGCCAGGAGTCGCTGCGACTACCTGCGGTTACGGTCCTTCTCTGTTGTTTTGTGTGGCCTGGTCACGCTGCTTCTTTTGTTACTGCTCGTGCCTGCTGTGTTCAAACCGCTCACGACGACGCTCCTTGGTTTAACCGCCAGCGGTTTCCGTCCATGTACATCATGCCTTGTGGTTGCTCCTGCCCTGGCCGGCCGCTATCGGCATGCGTCGTTTTTACCAGGGAGTTCTGATCGCTCACCACCAACCGGGTCGGGTTGCTGTCGGAACCCTGGTCAGGCTTGTGACGATGTCTTCGACGGCTTTTTTGCTCTGGTCGTCCAGCAGCCTGCCTGGAGCGAGTCTCGGTGCCTGCGCTCTGAGCGCTGGTGTTTCCGCCGAGGCCATGGCGACCCGCTGGCTGGCCAGGCGTGCCATTGCCACCTCACTGGCAGAGACAGACGATGAAGTGATTATGACTTCCTATCGGGATCTGGGCCGTTTTTACCTGCCTCTGGCCATGACCCCGCTGATCGGCTTGAGCGTTCATCCGATGGTCACCTTTTTTCTCGGTCACAGCAGCAGGGCCCTCGAGTCCCTGGCGATCATGCCGGTTCTCTACTCGTTGACCTTTCTGTTCCGTGCTCTTGGCCTCTCTTTTCCCGAGGTCGCTATCGCCACCTTGAGAGATGGCCGGCAGAATCGTGCTGTCGTCAAAAAATTTGCTCTTTACATGGCACTTGCCCTGGGCGGCGGCTTCTCCCTGATTGCATTTACGCCCTTGAATGTGTTCTGGTTTGCGACCCTCTCCGGCTTGTCCTCAGGAGTTGGTGCGTCTGGCGATTCCGCCCTTGCAGATCATGGCGCTCTTCCCTGCTTTGACTGTAGCAATAGGTTACCAGCGTGCTCTGCTGATCGATGCCGGTGTGACCCTGCCGGTCACCCTGGCGACAGCAATTGAAGCCCTCGGAATTTTTTCTGTTCTACTGCTGCTTGTACTATACTCAACGTTTCCCGGAATTACCTCGGCGGCTCTTGCCTATCTGCTTGGCCGGCTGTTGGCACTGGCCTACCTCTGGTGGCCGTGTTCTGTCCTCAAGAACCGGGCTTCTTGAGGGCCTTGTAACCAGTGGCGCCTTTGGAGACACCTGATGCAGGAAAATGATTCACGTTCGGGAGTGTGGTTTGTTCTGATGGCGGCCATGTTGTGGGGGACCACCGGAACAACGCAGGCCTTTGCTCCTGACGGCTTCGACCCGATGGTCATCGGGACGTTACGCCTGGCTCTTGGCGGCGCCGCGATGATGCTGGTCGTACTGGTGAGCAGCGGCTTCTCAAAATTAAAAGGCTGGCCACTGAAAACGACACTTGCTGCGGCCGTTTGCACTGCTCTTTATCAGGCCTTCTTCTTTGCCGGAGTCGCCAAGACCGGAGTGGCCGTGGGTACCATTGTAGGCATTGGCAGCGCACCGGTTGCCGGCGGCCTGCTGGGTTATTTTTTCAGGGGGGAGAGACCGGGGCGAAGCTGGTTTGTTGCAACCTTTCTCGCGATCATCGGCTGTATTGTCCTGACTCTGAGCAGTGGCGGCAATGTCGTCATCGACATGACCGGTGTCGTACTCGCCATCGGTGCCGGTGTCGCATATGCCGCTTATACCCTGGTGATCAAGGGGTTGCTGGAAAAACATGATGCAAATACCGTGATCGCCGTCGTCTTTTGTGTTGGGGCCCTGATGCTTGCTCCCTTGCTGATCGGTCGGGAGATGGCCTGGTTGGCAAACACTCGCAGCATTGCGGTCATTCTGCATCTTGGCCTGGTCACAGCCGCTCTCGCCTACTGGCTGTTTGCCCGGGGGTTGCAGCGCGTTCCGGTTGCGACGGCCGTCACCTTGACCCTGGCCGAGCCACTGACCGCCGGCCTTTTAGGGCTTCTGGTGCTGGGCGAGCAACTGAACACGCTCTCTTTCTTCGGCATCGCTTTGATCTTCTCCGGGTTGGCCGTGCTCTCCCTGGGCGGGCGTGCGACACCCAGGACGCCTGCGGAATTCGGAGGCTGATCGCGTGGTCAATCAACGCAAGGCATACCTCTATGCACTCGGCACGGTGCTGATCTGGTCGACAGTCGCGTCGGCGTTCAAGGTCTCACTGCGAACCTTGTCTCCGGCTCATCTGCTTCTCTATGCCAACCTGGTCTCCGTGTTGCTGCTTGGTGGAATCCTGCTGTGTCGTCGGCAACTTGGCCTGGCTTTGCCGAAGGACCTGCCGGAGCTGTTGCGCTCTGCCGGGCTTGGTTTTCTCAACCCTTTTCTTTACTACCTGATCCTCTTCAAGGCCTTTGATCTTCTGCCGGCCCAGGAGGCCCAACCGCTCAATTACACCTGGGCGATCACCTTGTCAATCCTTGCTGTCCCGTTGCTCAGGCAGAAGCTTTGCCTGCGTGAAATTATTGCAATCCTGGTCAGTTATTGTGGTGTCCTGGTGATTTCAACCCGCGGTGATTTGTTCGGTATGAATTTCTCGAACCCGCTTGGTGTTGCTCTCGCTCTGGGCAGCACCATCATCTGGTCTCTCTACTGGATTTACAACGTGAGAGAAGCAAGGCCTCCTTTGGCCGCACTTTTCATGAATTTTCTTTGCGCGTTGCCACTGACCCTGATTTATTGTCTGCTGTTTACTGACATGCGCATCCCGGAGTTGA
This sequence comes from uncultured delta proteobacterium, assembly GCA_963707155.1. GTDB lineage: Bacteria > Desulfobacterota > Desulfuromonadia > Desulfuromonadales > BM103 > M0040. The sequence continues at coordinate 90,732 of CAVPPD010000036.1, forward strand.
CCGGGCTGCTCGGTGCGGTCTATGTCGGCTGTTTCGAGATGGGCATCTCCTATGTCCTGTGGTTGCAGGCTTTGAGATATACGGCCAGTACCGCCCGCATCAGCAGTCTGATCTTTATCTCGCCATTCATTTCGCTGGTGCTGATCCATTTCCTGGTTGGTGAAGAAATTTTACCTTCTACCTTTTACGGACTGATTCTGATTGTGGCGGGATTGGCGTTGCAACAGGTCGTTCGGAGCGTGGCGCCGGATTAAAAATACTTTCTGCTGCTGATCCCCTGGTCTTGCGCAACAATTCTCCTGCGATATCTGAAACGAAAATCTTTACCTGACTTTTATTCCGGTGTATGGTGTCCTCTTCTTAATTTGGAAGTGTTCCATGAAAAATGGAATTGATAAGCAGGAAACAGGATACATTGCCGGGCAAGACATAGACCGCCGGTGACAGCCGGGCCTCTTGCTCCAGATGTTGATCACGCCAGATTCTCTGTTGGACATCCTCATAAAGGTCGCCTACACAGTTAGGTAAAACCCGCATCTCAGCGGATGTCTCTAGAGTACCCTGCTTCCACACACCAACGACCAAGGATTAACCATGACGAACCCTATTGGCAGGCCATCCGCTCAGGGCCTCTACGATCCGGCCAACGAACACGATAATTGCGGTGTCGGCTTCATCGCCAACATCAAAGGACGAAAATGTCACAGCATCGTTAAGCGAGGCATTGAAATCCTCTGTAACCTGACTCATCGCGGAGCCGTCGGCGCTGACCCTCTCGATGGCGATGGTGCCGGCCTGATGATCCAGATGCCCGATGCTTATTATCGTGAAGTCTGTGACTTTCAGCTTGCCAGAGGAGGGTGAGTACGGAGCCGGTATTGTTTTCCTGCCTCAGGATGCTGCCTGCCGTGAAGCGTGCATCGCGGTGCTTGATCGCGAATTGGCCGGCGTCGGCTGCAACGTTCTCGGTTGGCGTGAGATCAAAACGGACAGCAGCACCATCGGCCGCAACGCCCGTTCCGTCGAGCCGCGGGTCATGCAGGTCTTTGTCGGCCTGGGTGAGGTTGAGACTGACAAATTCGATCTGATGCTCTATCTGGCGCGCAAACGCGCCGAGAACGCAATCCGCAACGGCAAACTCGCCGGCAAGGAAATGTTCTACGTCTGTTCTCTCTCCAGCCGTACCATCCTCTACAAAGGGATGCTGCTCTCCGAGCAGCTGAACACCTTTTTCCCGGAACTGGACGATGAGCGTCTGGTCAGCGCGATCGCTTTCGTGCACCAGCGCTACAGCACCAACACCTTCCCGACCTGGGATCTGGCCCAGCCTTTTCGCTACGTCGCCCACAATGGCGAGATCAACACCCTGCGCGGCAACATCAACCGGATGCGGGCCCGTACCGCTCTGCTCGAACATCCCGGGCTGGGTGACGCGGTCAAGGACCTGGATCCGATCATCATCGAGGGCAGTTCCGATACCGCCTGCCTCGACAATGCTCTCGAACTGCTGGTTGTCACCGGTCGCAGCCTGGCCCACTCGCTGGCCATGATGGTTCCCGAGGCCTGGGCTTCCAAAGCTCATCTGCGTCCTGATGTCAAAGGCTTTTTCGAATACCATGCCACCATGATGGAACCCTGGGATGGTCCGGCGAACATCGTGGCCTGTGATGGTCGCCAGGTCGTCGCGATCCTCGACCGCAACGGCTTGCGTCCAGCCCGCTACTGGGTCACCAGCGACGACGAGATCATTTATGCCTCGGAAGCCGGAGTTCTCGATATTGCGCCCGAGAAGATCCTGCGCAAGGAGCGCCTGGCCCCCGGCAAGATGATCCTGGTCGATGTGGAAACCGGAGAGTTCAAGGAAGATCACGAAATTAAAGGTGACCTGGCGGCGGCCCAACCTTACGCGGCCTGGGTGCGAGATCATCTGATTCGCCTTGATGATCTGCCGACTCCGGCGACCAAGCGGGTGCCAAGCCGTGGCGAGCTGCGCCGCAAACAGGGGAGTTTCGGCTACACCCTGGAAGAAATGCGGGAGATCATGGCGCCGATGGCCCTCAATGGTCAGGAGCCGGTCGGTTCGATGGGGACCGACACCCCGGTTGCGGTCCTGTCGAAGCGCAGCAAGCTGATCTACTGGTACTTCTGTCAGCTCTTCGCCCAGATCACCAATCCGCCGATCGATCCGCTGCGCGAAGAGGTGGTTATGAGCCTGACCCAGTACCTGGGACCGGCTCGCAATATTCTTCTCCCGGGCCCGGAACATTGCCGCATGCTCGAACTCGATCATCCGATCGTTACCAACGACGTTCTGGAACAGTTGCGACACAGTGATATTGACGGCTTCCGTGGCACCACCCTGTTCACTCTCTTCGACGCGACTCAAGGTCCCGAGGCAATGGAGCAACGCCTGGAAGACTTGTTTGCCGAGGCCGAGGCAGCGGTCGATGCCGGTCGCACCATCCTGGTCTTGTCCGATCGCGGTGTCAGCGCCGATAAAGCTCCGATTCCGGCCCTGCTGGCTCTTTCCGGGATTCATCACCACCTGATCCGGGCGGGCAAACGCAGCCAGTGCTCACTCATCGTCGAAACCGGCGAAGCTCGCGAAGTCCACCACTATGCTCTTTTGGTCGGTTACGGTGCGACGGCGATCAACCCCTACCTTGCCTTCGAGACCCTGCAGGACATGGTCAACCAGGAGATGCTTCCCGGTCTGGATGGCAACAAACAGGCGGATGAAGAAACGGACATCATCTATCAGTACACCAAGAACTACATCAAGGCGATCGGCAAGGGCCTGCTCAAGGTCTTTTCGAAAATGGGGATCAGCACCCTGCAGAGCTACTGCAGTGCCCAGATCTTTGAGATTGTCGGCTTGGACCAGGAGTTTACCAATAAATATTTCCCCGGCACGGCCAGTCGCATCGGCGGCGCTGGATTGCAGGAGATCGCCACCGAGAGCCTGATGCGTCACCATGACGCCTACGCCGAGCAAGTGGACCCCAACCGGGATCTGGACCGTGGATCTGAATACTCTTGGCGTCGAGAGGGTGAATTGCACCTGATGAACCCGGAGGTCATCGCCCTGCTGCAGCATGCCGTGCGTTCCGGCAGCCGCGAGGATTTCAGGCGGTTCACCGCCCAGGTCGATAATCAGAGCGAGCGGCTCTGCACTTTGCGCGGACTCTTCAAGTTTAAGGGGCAGAATCAACCCATTCCTCTGGACGAGGTCGAACCGGTCAGCACCATCGTCAAGCGCTTCTGTACCGGTGCCATGAGTCTCGGCTCGATCTCCACCGAAGCCCATGAGACCCTGGCCATCGCCATGAACCGGATCGGCGGCAAGTCGAATACCGGCGAGGGTGGCGAAGACCCGCGGCGCTACACTGCGGATGCCAACGGTGATTCGCGTCGCAGCGCCATCAAGCAGGTCGCCTCCGGCCGCTTCGGTGTCACTCCGCACTACCTGGTCAATGCAGATGAGTTGCAGATCAAGATTGCCCAGGGCGCCAAGCCCGGTGAAGGCGGCCAGCTGCCGGGTCACAAAGTCAGCGAATACATCGGTGAGCTGCGCTACAGCGTTCCTGGCGTCACCCTGATTTCACCGCCGCCGCACCACGATATCTACTCGATCGAGGATCTGGCCCAGTTGATCTTCGACTTGAAAAACTGCAACCCCAAGGCCGATATCACTGTCAAGCTGGTGAGCGAAGTCGGCGTCGGCACCGTCGCTGCGGGGGTCAGCAAAGGCCACGCAGAACGCGTCATCATCGCCGGCTACGATGGCGGCACCGGCGCTTCGCCGACCTCTTCGATCAAGCACGCCGGCATCCCCTGGGAGATCGGTCTGGCCGAGACCCAGCAGACGCTGGTGCTCAACGACCTGCGCGGTCGCATCATCGTGCAGACCGATGGTCAGCTACGCACCGGACGCGACGTGATCATCGCCGCCATGCTCGGTGCCGAGGAATATGCCTTTGCCACCGTGGCCCTGGTCACGGTCGGCTGCATCATGATGCGCAAGTGCCACCTCAACACCTGCCCGGTCGGTGTCGCCACCCAGGACGAAGCCCTGCGCGGCAAGTTCACCGGCAAGCCCGAGCACGTGGTCAACTACTTCACCTTCCTCGCCGAGGAAGTCCGTGAGCTGATGGCTGAACTGGGGGTCCGGACCCTGGACGAGCTGATCGGCCAGACGCAGTACCTGGAAATGGACGCGGCGATCAAGCATTGGAAGAACCAGGGCCTCGACTTTTCGCGCATCCTGGCCAAACCCAAGGTCGGTACCGAAGTCGCCACCCGTCGCATTCATGGGCAGGAGCACGGCCTGGAGCAGCAACTGGACAACCAGCTGATCGAACTTGCTGCGCCTGCCTTGGAACGCAGGGAGAAGGTTTCGATCGAGATGCCGATCCGCAACTCCAACCGTACTTTTGCGACCATGCTCTCGGGCCAGGTCGCCATGCAACACGGCCGTGAAGGGTTGGCCGAAGGAACCATCAGCATCAAGGTCACCGGCATTGCCGGCCAGAGCTTCGGCGCGTTTTTGGCTCCCGGCATCGACCTGCAGCTGGTCGGTGAAGCCAATGACTACGTCGGCAAGGGGATGGCCGGTGGTCAGATCAGTATCCGACCCGACCCCAAGGCCACGTTCGTCTGGCATGAGAACTCGATCGTCGGCAACACCGTCCTCTACGGCGCCACAGGTGGCGAGGTGTTCTTCGCCGGCAAAGCCGGTGAACGTTTCTGTGTGCGCAACTCCGGTGCCACTGCGGTTGATCGAAGGCACGGGCGACCATGGCTGCGAATACATGACCGGTGGCCGCGTGATCTGCCTGGGCCGTACCGGACGGAATTTTGCCGCCGGCATGTCGGGTGGCTTCGCTTACGTTCTGGATGACGACAATCGCTTCCGGCGCCGCTGCAATCCGGCGATGATTGACCTCGAGCAGATGTCTGACGAGGACGATGACGTCCAGTGGCTGAAACATATCATTACCCGCCACTACGAAGAGACAGGCTCGCCACGCGCTGCAGAGGTCCTCGCTGAGTGGGACGATTATCTGCCGCGTTTCGTTCGCGTCTTCCCCCGTGAATACCGCCGGGTTTTGACCGAGCGGGCGACCAAGGCTGAAAAAGAGAAGGAGACCGCCCATGGGTGACCCACGCGGATTTATAAAACATGGCCGACGCGACAGGACCCTGCAACCGGTTAACTCGCGTCTGCAGACATCATGACGAGCACTACAACTATCCCAGCGAGGAAAAGGTCAAGACCCAGGCCGCCCGCTGCATGGATTGCGGTGTGCCCTTCTGTATGACCGGCTGCCCGCTGGGCAACCTGATCCCGGAATGGAACGACCTGGTCTATCGAGGCCAGTGGAAGCAGGCCCTGCAGGCACTGCATGCGACCAATAACTTTCCGGAGTTTACCGGCCGGGTTTGTCCGGCACCGTGCGAGACCTCCTGTGTTCTCGGTATCAACGAACCTGCGGTGACGATCAAGCTGCACGAAGTCTCCATCGTCGACAAGGGCTTTGAGGAAGGCTGGATCGTCCCTCAGCCACCCGCCCGTCGCAGCGGCAAGACGGTTGCCATCATCGGCAGCGGTCCCGCCGGTCTGGCCTGTGCCCAGCAACTCAACCGAGCTGGTCACAGCTGTCACTGTCATTGAAAAGACCGACCGCGCCGGTGGCCTGTTGATGTATGGCATTCCGCACTACAAACTGCGCAAGGAGAAGGTCCAGCGCCGCATCGACCTGCTGATCGCTGAGGGTATCCACTTCCGCTACTCCTGCGAAGTCGGCAAGGATGTGAGCTTTGCCGAGATCAAGTCGTCGTTCGATGCCGTCGTTGTTGCGACGGGTGCTGAAGAGCCGCGCGACCTCCCGGTCGAGGGGCGCAACCTGGAAGGGATCCACTTTGCGATGGAATTCCTGCCGCAACAGAACCGGGCCAACTGGGGAGATGCCGACATCGCCGCGCTGCACCCGCACCGGCAGGCGATCAGCGCCAAGGGGAAAAAAGTGATCGTCATCGGCGGTGGTGACACCGGCTCGGACTGCATCGGCACCGCGATGCGTCAAGGCGCGACCAGGGTGGTCAACTTTGAGTTGCTCGAACGTCCACCAGAAGAGCGTGGAGAAGACAACCCCTGGCCGCAGTGGTCGCGCATCATGCGTGTCAGCAGCTCGGTCGAAGAGATGAACGTCATGGGCGGTGACGTCCACTACGAGATCATGACCACCCGCTTCATTGGCTCGGACAAAAAAATCTCGGCCCTGGAGACGGTCAAGGTCGCCTGGGTGAACGGCCGCCCGGAGAAGGTTGCAGGGAGTGAGCAGATCTGGAAATGCGATCTCGTCCTCCTGGCCATGGGCTTCCTCGGTCCCCGCACCGAGCTGCTCAAACAGATCGGCTGCGAAACCGACCTGCGCTCCAACATCAAGGCCGACCCCAAGACCCGCATGAGCTCGATCGATGGTGTCTTCGCCGCCGGCGATTGCCGTCGAGGCCAGAGTTTGGTGGTCTGGGCGATCAGCGAGGGACGCGAGGTCGCCCGCTGCGTTGATGAGTATCTGACCGGGGCCAAAAGTCTGTTGCCCGCTGTGCGTCTGGAGCCTTTCACGTACTGAGACAGTGTAGATTGCTTCTCGGATCAAACGGATTGTTCTTGAGAGCTGTTGGGGTATGCTACAAGAGAGGGCCGGTCATTGAATGACCGGCCCTCTCTTGTTGAAGATCTTTATGCCTGTACTTCTCGGTGACTGAACACCTGGCGCTATCTTGCCGTCACGGCTTGGCGGGGCTCTCCGTATTGGCCTTCAATTCTTCGCTCTTGTGAGTAAATACCTTGAAAAGACCAAGCAGCCCAATCACGGTAAAGAACACTCCACGCCATTTCCCGGGTTCTTTGCCCTCGCTTAAAAAAATCACGTCGTCAGCGATGTTCAGGTCGGTCTCCTTGGCCAGCTTTACCAGCTTCTGCTGGTTGCCACGGGCAATCAGGCCGGCGACCAGCATGCCGGTGATCTCTCGTTGTCCTTTAAACTCAGCGCCATGTCTTGCGCGGAAGTCCTGCTTCTCGGGAATCGTGTCGGTAAAAAAGTGGTAATCCTGAAAGAGCTGCAGCAGATGCGGGTCCCGGGTTTCAACCATGACCCTGATCTGCTCCTGGTCGGGATGCGTGACGAGTGGCACCAGCAGCGCTTCCATTTCCACCGAGCCGGAGGTCGAGATGGCCCGATCGAGATCCTGGTAGCCTGCCGTCACCTGCAACCACTCCTGCGGTGCACCGGAACTGCTCCAGAGAGTTCAATGCTGACCGGTCGTGGTGCCTGATTGTTGTACCAGAGTTGCAGGTCACTGCCGCCCAGAAAAAGCAGAACCAGGCAGACGGCGATCAGGGTATAGCGGAAACGACGCATGAAGTATATCCGTTGATGTAGGTTTAAAGAACGATCTTTCCCCGTCTGAAATGAAAAGAGAGAGGCTGCAGGGCAGCCCCTCTCTCTATTTAGCAGGTTGAAGCCTTCTGTTGCAAGGATCAGGCTTCTGCGCCTTCCTCGACCATGGCACCCTTCTTCTGGGTCATCAGGGAAACGATCACCAGGGCCAGAAAGCTGGCCGGGATCGAGATGGCTGCCGGGCTGTTGAAAGCGATCGGTGCATCCTGAGGCAGCAGGCCGTAACGGACCCACATGTCAGGCGAAATCAGGATCAGGCCGAGAGATGAGAGTCAGACCGACAAAGATCGAGGCCGCAACGCCCTGGGCGGTGGCTTTCTTCCAGAACAGGATCATCAGGATCGCCGGCAGGTTGGCCGAAGCCGCAACGGCGAAGGCCCAGCCGACCAGGAAGGAAACGTTCATGCCTTCGAAGATGATGCCGAGGTAGATGGCAATGCGCACCGATGACCATGGCGGAGATCTTGCCTGCGCGGACTTTGCCCGCATCCGTCATGTTCATGCCGAGGAAGTTGTCCATCAGGTCGTGGGCAACGGCGCCGGCCGAGGCGACGATCAGACCGGACACGGTACCGAGGACCGTGGCGAAGGCCAGAGACGAGATGACCGAGAAGAGTACGACCCCGAAGGAGAGGGCCAGCAGCGGTGCCGACATGTTGTTGTCGGTGATGTTGATGACGCCGTTGGTCATGGCGCCCAGACCCAGGTAAAGAGTCAGGATGTAGAAGAAGCCGATCGCGGCGATGGCGACGATGGTCGACTTACGGGCTGCCGCCTGGCTCGGTACCGTGTAGTAACGAATCAGGATGTGAGGCAGGGCCGCGGTACCGCAGAAGAGTGCGATCATCAGCGAGATGAAGTTGAACTTGTCCAGACCGCTGGCGTTGTCAACTTTGAATTTCAGGCCGGGACGCAGGATGCGGCTGCCTGGGGTCGGCTTCTGGTAGTAGATGGTGGTCGTTGTGTCGCCGACCTGGACGTATTTCTTGCCCCACAGGACCACGGTGCTGTCTTTGAAACGATTCAGGAACTCAAGCGGGCCAACGGCTCCGGTCTGAGCGATCTCTTTGCCGTCGACGGTGATTTCCTTGATATGGCCGACTGCGAAGAACTTGCCGTCTTCTTTCGGTGCAGCCGTTGTACAGCTTGGTGCCGTCAGCCATCTTGGTGACGAAGAGCGCTTCAACCAGCTCGTAGCCAGTCGCCGCTTCTTTGAGGTGCCAGACACGTTTCTTCGCCATTCTGGGAGAGCTTGACGAAGCCTGGCCTGACCGAATTCGGAATCGAGGCCGGCAACGACATCGTAGCCAGCAACCTGCAGGCTGCCGTCAGTCACGACTGCGTTGAGGGTCTGGAACTTGTGGTATTCCTTGGTGTTGCCCTGGTTGGGATCAGTACCGAGACCACGGGTCAGGACGCTGATCACAACGATGGTGGAGCAGATCAGAAGCAGGGCGCCTTTGAAGAACTGAACGTAAGTGGTCGAAGCCATACCGGCGGTTGCGACGATGATGGTAACAACAACGCCGACGATGCAGACACCAACCCAGTGCGGCATGCCGAGCAGAGGCTGAACCAGAACGCCGGCGCCGACCATCTGCGGGATCAGGTAGAAGACAGAAACGGCCAGAGTCGAAATGGCGGCCATCAGCTGAATCGCCTTGGAGTTGAACTTGGAGTCGAGAGCGTCGGTGAAGGTGTACTTGCCGAGGCGCTTCATCGGCTCTGCGACCAGGAAGAGAGCGACCATCCAGCCGGCCAGGTAGCCGATGGAGTACATCCAGCCGTCAAAACCAGCGGTTGCGATCATGCCGCAAATACCGAGGAAGGATGCTGCCGAGAGGTAGTCGCCGGCAAAGGCGATACCGTTGGTGAACCAGTGAATGTTGCCGCCGGCAGCGTAGTAGCCGTCAGCCGAAGAGGTCCGGCGGGCCAGGTAGAAAGAAAGCCCGAGAACAAAAAGAACAAAAAGGCAAAACAGGCCGATGGCCAGGGGTGATTGTGTATAGATCATGGTCTTAAGTTCTCCCTTATCAATTCAGGCGCGCTTCAGCGGCGGTACAGAAGTGGTTGTAGATGACAGCGAGCACCAAGGCGAAGACGATCAGGAAGAAGCCGTAGAGGACGGCCAGAGTCTGACCGAAGTAGACTTTTTCCATCAGTGCCGGGTTAACCGCGTTGATGACGACAAAGCCGAAGTAGGTCAGGGTGTAGACGATGAACATCGAGATGCCGATCTTGCTCTTGTACGCGGCAGCGTTGTCCTTGCCGAGTTTTACTGCTGGTCCGTGTCCCATAAGATGTGACTCCTTTTTTCAGTGTTTTGTCTTACGTCTCTCCGAGAAACGACATCTGCCAAATGTGAACAATAAATGACGGAATCACCCGAAAGTGAGTCCGCATAATCAACAAAATTAATGCCTGTCCTCGGCAGGTATTCACACGATAAAAATTGACTGCAAAACCGGCTGTTACGATCATTATGAGCAAGTATCTAAGGTACTTATTCGTGAAAAACAACCACATGATGGGGTGGTAAATTTTGCGACATGATACGTCGTTCTAAAAAGAAGTCAACAGAAAACTTTCAGTAAATTAGCTAATTAAAGGGCACAATCAGATAAAGTATACGGAATGTCAGAGGATTTATCTTTTGTAAAAAAATAACCGATCGTGGGGATAGAAAGATGTTTTAACTTATAGGTTAAAAGTTTACCAATATGGTTTTCGGCCTGTTCGAAGGGATTTCTTTACCTCTCCACGTGAGGCGCGATATAACACGGATTGGGAAGAATTAAGAGCTTTCAGGGCAAGCGTGAGAAAGGACTGTTATGATCTGAATACAAAGTTGTGGAACTTTCCGTGGTGACTGATGAATCGATAGAAGAGGTGTTGAACGAACGAACGGCGGAGGGCTGGCATTTCGACAGTATCCAGTTCGCCATTCGTGAAGCCAGCAAGAGGCCTTCGATGGCTTTTGTTCTCTTTACCCGTGAGTCTGACCAGCTAGACTCATTCAGTCCTCCCAGGTCTCAACATCCCGGTAAGAGATGGTATGTCCGGGGATCAGATGAGGGTGACGCGCCGCATCGCTGACAGACCGCTTCCACAGGTTCATCTTCAGCGTTTCCACAGTGCTGAGTTCCAACGGTTTGCCTCTGCAGCTGCAGTACCACTTACGGTAGCTGGCCATAGTCGCCTCCCTGCTGTTTTGCAATGATGAGTGTTCAGTATGACAAAGAATCTGTGAGTTGCAATGAGGTGCAGGATCGTCGGTTCAATCTGCGAAAAATGACGTAATGGTCTTGCACAACCGCGCCGACAGGGCTATATTTCGAAGCTTCCACAACCCAATGACAAAATTTAGGAGCTCCTGACATGATTACAGCGATCAGTCCGATTGACGGACGATATGCATCAAAAGTCGAAGCGCTGAGCGAATGTTTTTCCGAGTACGCCCTGGTTCGCAACCGGGTGAAGGTCGAAGTCCTGTGGCTGCTGGCGCTCTGCGCTGAAGCCGGAAATCGCCGAGTGCCGTGCTTTGACGGTTGAGGAAGAGCAGTTCTTACGCGCAATCGTGACCAGCTTTACCCCGGAGGAAGCGGAGAAGGTCAAAGAGATCGAGAAGGTCACCAACCACGACGTCAAGGCGGTCGAGTATTATCTCAAGGATCAGATCACCGGAACCTCTCTGGAGGGGTTGTCGGAATTCCTGCATTTTGCCTGTACCTCCGAGGATATCAACAATCTCTCGCACGCCCTGATGCTCAAGGATGGTCTGAAGGCGCTGGCACCGTTACAGGAACGAATCGTTCACGAGTTAACAGCGTCTGGCCGAGGAATTCAAGGCTGTGCCGATGCTGGCCCGCACCCATGGCCAGACCGCTTCGCCGACCACGATCGGCAAGGAGTTGGCCGTGTTCGTTGCCCGCCTGCGCAGGCAGGGAGCGAGCATCGCTGCCGTGGAACTTCTCGGCAAGCTCAACGGTGCCGTTGGCAACTTCAATGCTCATCTCTCTGCTTATCCTCACGTCGACTGGATTGCTTTGAGCAGGAAGGTCATCGAAGAGGAACTCGGGCTGAAACAGAACCTGTTCACCACCCAGATCGAGCCCCACGATTACATGGCGGAACTGTTTGATGCGCTGTCCCGTTGGAACACCATTCTCATCGATCTCAACCGTGACATCTGGACCTATATCTCCATGGCCTACTTCGGCCAGAAGACCGTTGCCGGAGAGGTCGGCTCTTCGACCATGCCGCACAAGGTCAACCCGATCGATTTCGAGAACTCTGAAGGCAACTGCGGACTGGCCAACGCCATCTTCGGCCATCTCTCGGCCAAGCTGCCGATTTCTCGCCTGCAGCGTGACCTGACCGATTCGACGGTGATTCGCAACATGGGCGTCGGTTTCGGCTACAGCATGATCGCCTACCACTCCACCCTCAAGGGGTTGAGCAAACTCAAGCTCAACGAACAGAACCTGGCGACTGATCTCGATAATGCCTGGGAGGTTCTGGCCGAACCGATCCAGACGGTGATGCGCAAGGCCGGTATCGAGAAGCCCTACGAGAAGCTCAAGGAGCTGACGCGTGGTCAGAAGATCACTGCGGAAACCATTCGTGCTTTTATCGAAGGGTTGGAGCTTGACGGCAGAAGACAAGCAACGCCTGCTCGAGATGACTCCGTGCCAGCTACGTTGGCATGGCCCCGGGAGTTGTTGATCTGCTTGATTGATTGTTTCAGCTGTTCAGTAAACGACAGAAAGCGCAACAGACTGATCATCTGTTGCGCTTTATACTATTGATCTGTCTTCAACTTTAGTAGATCAATCCGGTTTTCTTACGCACCTTCCGCAACGTCTTGCTCGCAGCATACCTCGCCTTGTCAGCGCCTTTGGCGAGAATGTCACGAATCCCATCCGGGTTGGCCAGCAGCTCCTTGCGATATTCCGCCTGGGGGGCAAAGATAGTCGCGTACCGTTTCAAAGAGCTCCTGTTTGACATCACCGAAGCCGAGGTTGCCTGCCTGGTAACGTTGTCTGAGCGCCGCATCGCCCTCTTTGTCGAGGAAGAGGCGGAAGATTTTATAGACGTTGCAATCATCGGGGTTCTTGGGATCCTCAACCGGAATCGGGGCTGTGACGATGCGCATGATCTGCTTGCGCAGGGCCTTGTCCTCGGCAAACAGATCGATGGTGTTACCGTAGCTCTTGCTCATCTTCTGACCATCGAGACCCGGCACGGTGGCGACGTCATCATCAATCTCAGGATTCGGCAGGGTGAAGATGTCTCCGTACTCATTGTTGAACTTGATGGCGATATCTCTGGCTACTTCAACGTGCTGCTTCTGATCCTTGCCGACCGGCACCGTCTCGCTCTGAAAGAGCAGGATGTCGGCGGTCATCAATACGGGATAGGCGAACAGGCCGTGGTTGGCAGCGATGCCTTTGCCAACCTTGTCCTTGTAGCTGTGACAGCGCTCGAGCAGCCCCATCGGGGTGAAGTTGGAGAGGATCCAGGTCAACTCCTGCACTTCGGGAACATCAGACTGAACCCAGAAAGTGCTTTTCTCTGGGTCCATACCGAGGGCGAGAAAGTTGGCGGCGGCTTCGAGAGTGCCACGAGCGAGAATCTTGCCGTCGCTGACCGAGGTCTGGGCATGATAGTTGGCAATAAAGCAGAACAGCTCGGCCTCTTCCTGGTGGGCAATCATTTTCGACATCATGCCGAAGTAGTTGCCCAGATGCAGGGAGCCGGAAGGCTGGATACCGGATAAAACACGCATGGTGAAACTCCTTGAAAATATCTAGTTTTTGAATGAATGCCCGCGAACTTAACAGAAAAGAGAAACGATTTCAATCGGCGTGCTGTGTGTTGTTCGTCGCTCAGCTCTGATCTGAAGACGGTCGCGTAAAGAACCTCAGGACGAGTTCCCGGTTTGCCTTCGGTGTTGTTATGGTAAAAGCGTTGGGTCGGGTAGGCGAAATCGATGTTGTCATGGGCGGCAAAAGCGTCAAGGATATCTTCCCATATCTCCTGTTCAGAGCCACGACGTTTGCGCGGGTCACAGAGATAGCGAATCGTCAGCATAACACCCGAGTCTTTGACCGTGGTGTAAACCACTGGAGTGAGTTTGTTATACTTCTTAGCCGCTTCGCGTAATCTTCAGCAGCAGCATCGCTGAGTGATGTCCCAATGAAATTGATTGGAGGCAGGGAACGTGTCCGAAAAATACCACCTGATTACTCCATCATTGTGTAGATTTGGATGCGGGGAAGTGATACTATAGTGACACTTGAGCCAAGGAGTAATCAAATGAAAGTAGAGCTAGTTACAAACCTGAAGCGCCAAGCCACTAAAATCCTTGCTGATCTGCACAAAAGCAAAGAAGCGGTCCTGATCACTGAACATGGCCAGCCATCCGCTTACCTTGTCGACGTTCAGGATTACGAATTTATGCAGCGCAGGCTGGCGCTGCTTGAGGGATTGTCCAGGGGAGAAAGGGCCATTCTGGAAGGTAAAATGACCACCCATGCCCAAGCCAAAGAGCGGATGCAGAAGTGGCTGAAGTAGTCTGGACGAACCCTGCGCTGGATCAGTTAGAAGAAATCGCAGAATACATATCACTTGACAAGCCGGAGGCCGCTTCTCGTCTCGTTAAGGAGCTTTTCTCAACTGTCGATCGCCTTGAGCTGTTCCCAGATTCTGGCCATCTGCCATCCGAACTACCCAATTCAATTTATCGCGAGCTGTACGTGAAGCCATGTCGAATCTTCTATCGGCGCGAAGGTAGCACTGTTTTTATTGTTCATGTAATGAGAGAAGAACGACAGCTGCGCCTGTTCCTTTTAGATGTTGAACAGAACAGCTAACAAGCAATTGCACGTGACCAGCTATGCTGGCGCGTGAATATGGACGTTAGGCGAATAAAGGCGGTTCGGTTGAACACACGAACATCAGATATCACAGTGGCACCCAGTTACTCGATCATTATTCCCGAGGGCACTCTGACCCGCGCCTCCGACTACTTGCAGGCGCTGAGGATTGGCCGAGGTGCCGACGCAGTCAAGCTGTGCGGAAGGCAACACGCTTCGTCTCGATAGCGCGAGAGGCGCGGCGACCCTGCGTGGTCTGAGACCCCGAGAACGCATTCAAGCTTCTCGTACGGATGTTGTTAGGCTGGTAAGGAAAGCAGATGACTATTGCAGGTAATCCAAAGAAAATAGCGCAGGATATTGCCGATGGCTTTGTCAGTCTATCGCCGCCATCACTGAAAAGATATGGCCCCCCCGATCTAAAAGTTATTCTAACAAATATAGGAATTGTGCAACGTGAGACTCGAGCACTTCAAGTGCCACAGGAAGACGTTATGCAATTAAAGGCAAAAAATATGCGTCTTACACGTTTGAATCAGGCAGAAGTGACTCTTCGCAGTTTCTGTAAAAAGTCAGGGATTAAGATCTGAATTAAGCTAAGTGCCATCAATGAAAAAGGCTTTTTTGTAAGGCTAGCATTATTGCCTGAGGATAGAGGCTTGTTCTTAGATCATTAGATTAGATTGCATGGCTTATAGATTCAAAAAGGCCACCGTCAAGCATCAGTCAGTCAAAGTGATCTTTTGACATCCCCATTGACTATTTGTCAGGACTGCCTGGATGGCTACTTCTTCTCGGCCTTTTTAACTTTTTTGTCCGCCTTTTTTTCTTTCATGCTTTTTGCTGGAGCTTTTTTTTCAGACTTCTTGCTATCCATGCCCTTGCCCATAATTCCTCCCTCTGTTTCGCTGTTAGCTATGCTGGTCCGGTAATCAATAAGTTTGTTACAGCTTAACACGTTTGAAGGAACATGGCAGAATGGCGCTGGCGAAGAAAGGAATAAATTGTCTCTTTGATATTACCAGCTAAAAAAAGGCTCTTGGGTAACTGGGAGTCGTTCTTATTTGTCACGATTTACAGTAACTTTGAAGAGCCTACTGAAACATCTCAATGTGAGGTCTGTCAACAATCGTAGAGGCACTCCGCCAGAAGCATCCTTTCGTTGCTCAGGTTTAAGGAAGGAACAATGGATCAGAAAACAATCTCGTAGACATCATCAAATGTCTTCACGAAATGAACCTCAAGGCCTTCTTTCAGGTAACTCGGCAAATCATCGAAGTCTTTGCGATTGTCTTCCGGAAAGACCAGAATCTTCAGCCCTGACCTGCGTGAGGCAATGGTTTTTTCCTTGACGCCGCCGATTGGCAGGACGCGGCCTGTCAGGGTCAGCTCGCCGGTCATGCCGAGCTTCTTTTTCACTATTTTACCGGTGATCATCGATACCATGGCGGTGGCCATGGTGACACCGGCTGAGGGGCCATCTTTCGGAGTGGCCCCGGCCGGAACATGCAGATGAATGAAATGTTTGTCAAAGAACTCCGGCTCGACGCCGTAATCGGCAATATGAGCCATGATGTAGGAGTAGGCGATCTCCGAACTCTCAACCATGACGTTGCCGAGCTGTCCGGTCTGCTTGAATCCCTTGGCTTTGGCCAGCATGGCCGTTGCTTCGATCTGCAGGGTGGCTCCACCGAGACTGGTCCAGGCTAATCCGGTGGCCACTCCGGGAACCCCCTCGAAGATCTCATCTGCGGTGAAAACCGGTTTTTCGAGATAGTCCTCCAGATCATGTTTGGTCACGGAGACTTTACTGAGCTCTTCGTCTTCGGCGAAGGCCATGGCTGCGCGACGCATAATCTTCTTGATCTGTTTCTCCAGGTTACGAACACCGGCTTCACGAGCGTAACCGTCAATGATCTGCTTGAGCGCCGCCTTTTGGATTGACACCTGGCCACGAACCAGGCCGTGACTTTTGAGGGCCTTGGGAATCAGGTAGCGTTTGGCAATCTCGAGTTTCTCTTCGAGGATGTAGCCGGAAAGACGGATCATCTCCATGCGATCAAGCAGAGGCCTCGGGATCGTGTCAAGCTGGTTGGCTGTGGCGATGAAAAGGACGTTGGAGAGATCAAAAGGCACATCCAGGTAGTGATCGCGGAAGCTGCCGTTCTGCTCCGGGTCAAGAACTTCGAGCAGGGCTGAAGCCGGATCACCTTGAAAGGAGGCGCCGATCTTGTCAATTTCATCAAGCATGATCACCGGATTGGAGGTGCCGACGTTTTTCATCGCCTGGATGAACTTGCCTGGCATGGCTCCGATGTAGGTTCGGCGATGCCCCTTGATCTCTGCTTCGTCTCGCATGCCGCCCAGGGAGAAGCGAAAAAATTCCCGTCCCAGTGCACTCGCGACACTGTGCCCGATGGAGGTCTTGCCGACGCCCGGAGGGCCGACCAGGCAGAGGATAGAGCCTGAGATGTCGCCCTTCATCTTGCCAACGGCGATGAATTCAAGAATCCTCTCCTTGACGTCCTTGAGACCATAGTGATCACGATCAAGGATCCGCTTGGCCCGGGCAATGTTATACGAGTCCTTGCTGAAAACTCCCCAGGGGAGGATGGTCAGCCAGTCGAGATAGTTGCGGCTGACGTTGTACTCCGGCGAGGAAGGCTCGATCAGCTGGAGTTTCTCCATCTCGTCTTCTACCGCACGTTCTGCCTCATCATTGAGCGTGAGTTTCTTCAGCCGTTTTTGAAATTTCTCGATTTCGGTATCTTTTCCCTCTTTTTCCAGACCCAGTTCATGCTTGATCGCCTTAAGCTGTTCACGCAGAAAGAACTCACGCTGCTGGGCTGAAATCTTTTCCTCAATCTGTTTGGAGATCTTGGTCTGCAGTCGGGAGACTTCCAGCTCTTTTTTCAGGAGGACCAGGACCTTGTCGATGCGTTTTCGGACATCAAGGGTCGCCAGGATGTCCTGCAACTGCTGGCCATCGGAGTTCGTCAGGTTCGCAGCAAAGTCGGCCAGCCTTCCCGGATCGTCAAGACTCGATCGATTGAGAAAAAGTTTGATCTCTTCGCTGTAGAGTGGATTGATCTGAACGAGTTCCTTCAGCGTGGAAAGAATGGCCATCGAATAGGCCCGCAATTCAGGATTGACCGAAAGCTCGGTGGCAAAGTGATACTTGACGCGGGCATAGAGGCTCGGCCCGTTTTCCTGGACGTCTTCAATGGAAAAGCGCTCGAGGCTGTTGATCAGCACATGGGCTGCATTCTTCTCGGTGTGCAGCACCTTGACGATCTTGGCGGCGACGCCAACCTTGTGCAGGTTCTGGACGCCGTCTTCCTCTTCGAGGTCTCTGACCATAACCAGCCCGAGGGTCTGGGCCTGGTGCTCCATGGCCTGTTGCAGCGCCGCGACCTGACCCTTGCCATTCAGCACCAGGGGGATCATGATGCCGGGAAACGCCGGGCGCGGACGCAACGGAATAATCGGCAGGCCTGAGGGCAGCGTCTCCGAGGCGACCACAAGCCCCCCGTCGTTGGCGTGCTCTTCGATAATCTCAGATATTTTTTCATGATCGATTTCGAAGTCGGACATCGAATCGTCGAATTGTTCTTCGTCAGCCATGGACTACACTCCTCATTGAAATCCTGATCCGTCAGTGCCCTGACTTGCTTGTGACCGGCGGAATCGGATGGCAAATAACTCCTCGAAAGCTAATCACTCCAGGGCTCATTGTCAACCTCGAGCATTCATGAAAAGGCAACACTCGCCTGTTAAATGAAAGCTTGCTCAGGCGATAAACTTTCTTCTTCTTTGCCTCCATGTCATCTTGTGGAATAATGGCCGGCACTTTCAATCTCTTAGGAGACATCATCCCATGCCCAACCAGCCCCAGCGGCTTTTTCTGATCGACGGTTCAAGCTATATCTACCGTGCCTATTATGCCATCCGTCATCTCTCCAATTCAAAGGGAATGGCGACCAACGCCATTTACGGTTTCACCAATATGCTGCTCAAGGTGATCCGTGAATTGCAAGCCCGATCAGCTTGCGGTTATTTTTGACAGCAAGGGGCCGACCTTCCGCAAGGAGCTCTATCCGGAGTACAAGGCCAACCGCTCAGCCATGCCAGACGACCTGGTGCCGCAGATTCCCTACATCAAGCGGATGGTCGACGCGTTCAATCTGCCGGGGATCGAGAGGCCCGGGTACGAAGCGGATGATATCATTGCCACCCTGGCAAAGAAATATGCTGCGGATGGTCTTGAGGTGACCGTGGTCACGGGCGATAAGGACCTGATGCAGATCGTCAACGACCACGTCTGTCTGCTCGATACGATGAAGGATCAAACCTATGGTCCTGCGGAGGTTTTTGAACGCTTTGGCGGCGCCGACAAGGTGGTCGAGGTGCAGGCTCTGGCGGGGGACAGCTCCGACAATGTTCCCGGTGTTCCGGGGATTGGCGAAAAAACCGCAAAAGCCTTGATTGACGAATTCGGTGATCTTGAAACGGTTCTGGCCAGCCTCGATCAATTGAAAGGCAAGCGCCGCGAAAATCTTGAGAACTTTGCCGAACAGGCGCGCCTGTCGAAGCAGCTCGTGACCCTCGTCGACGACCTCGAACTGGATGTCGATGAAGACACCTTTGTTATGAAAGAGCCAGACAGGGAAGCTTTAAGCGAGCTGTTCAAAGAGTGCGAGTTCCATAAGTTGCTACAGGAGTTCTCCGCCGATTCTCGTGCCAGCGCGGTTAAGGAAAGTTACCGGGCGGTTCTGACTGACGCCGACCTGGAGGAGATGGTGCGTGCATTGAAAAAATCGCAACGCTTTGCATTCGATACGGAAACCACAGGTCTCGATCCTTTGCGGGTCGATCTGGTCGGTCTGTCCTTCGCGGTGACTCCGGGCGAGGCCTGGTATGTGCCGGTCAGCCATCGTTACCTCGGTGTGCCGGAGCAGCTGCCTCTCGATAAAGTGCTCGCTGCAGTCGGGCCGCTCCTGAGCTCTGCTGATCATCTGAAAATCGGCCAGAACCTCAAGTACGATATCCTGGTGATGGGCCGGGCCGGGATTCAGGTGACCGAACCTCTCTTCGACACCATGCTGGCCAGCTACCTCGCCAATTCTGCCGCCCAGTCTCATGGCATGGACAACCTGGCCGCCGACCTGCTCGATTATCGCACCATGACCTACAGTGAAGTCACCGGCAGCGGCAAGAACAAAATCCCCTTCGATGAGGTCGAAGTCGAGAAAGCCACGGTCTACGCTGCTGAAGATGCCGATATCACCTTGCGGCTTTACGAGAGGCTGCTGCCGATGCTGGCCAGCGAGGAGCAACAGGAGCTTTTTGACAAGGTCGAGATGGCCCTGTTGCCGGTCCTCGTGGGCATGGAGCAGGCCGGGATTCGTATCGACGCTAAACTCCTCAACGGGCTTTCGGCTGATATGGAAAAGAAGCTCGCCATTCTCGAGGGTGAGATTCATGCCCTTGCCGGCAGCACTTTCAATATCGGCTCGCCAAAGCAGCTTGGTGAGGTTCTCTTCGAGCGGCTGGGTTTGCCTAAAGGCAAGAAGACCAAGACCGGCTGGTCGACCGATGTCGAGGTTTTGAACAAGCTGGCCGAGGACCATGAAATCGCAGTGAAAATCCTCGATTATCGCTCGCTGGCCAAGCTGAAGGGCACCTACACGGACGCCCTGCCGAAGTTGATTCATCCCGAGACTGGCCGCATTCACAGCAGCTTCAACCAGGCGATTACCGCCACCGGGAGGCTCTCTTCGAGTGACCCCAATCTGCAGAACATCCCGATTCGCACCGAGGAGGGGCGGCGTATCCGCGAAGGCTTCATCCCGTCCGAGGGCTGTCTGCTGCTCGCTGCCGATTACTCGCAGGTCGAGTTGCGCATTCTCGCACACATGGCTGATGAGCCGGCCCTCAAGGAAGCCTTTGCTCGCGGCGAGGATATCCATCGTCGCACCGCCAGCGAGGTTTTGGGTCTGTTCCCCGACATGGTGACCGATGAGCAACGCCGTCAGGCCAAAGCGATCAACTTCGGAGTGATCTACGGTATGAGCGCCTTCGGCCTGGCCAGACAGCTTGATATCAGTCGCCGCGAAGCGCAAACTTTTATCGATACCTACTTTGAGCGTTACCCGGGAATCCGAACCTTCATGGACGCCTGTATCGCCGAGGCTCGTGAAAAGAGGTATGTCACCACCATGCTGGGCCGGCGTTGCGCGATCCCGGAGATTGACAGCAAGAACGGGGCCGTGCGCGGCTACGCGGAGCGCAACGCCATCAACTATCCCGTGCAGGGCTCAGCGGCGGATATCATCAAGGTGGCCATGATACGGATTGCCCATCGTCTTGCCGCCGAAGGCTTGAAGACCCGCATGCTGCTGCAGGTCCACGATGAGCTGGTGTTTGACGTCCCCCAGGCAGAGCTGGAGAGCGTGACGGCCCTGGTCAGGACAGAGATGGAAAATGCGGTTGAGATCTCCGTGCCGCTTCTGGTTGAGGTGGGCAGCGGGCGCAACTGGCGTGAAGCACATTAAACGACCTGTGCAAGGCTGATTTTTCTTTTTCTCAAAGGTCAAGGTGAATAACTCGTGGTCAAGAAACAAGACGCCATTTATGCCACCGCTTTAGATGAAATCATCGATTTCCGTTTCGATGAGCGGGTGGTCGAAGTTTTCCCCGACATGATTCAGCGCTCGGTTCCGGGCTATGGCACGATGATCTCAACGATCGGGGTCCTTGCGGCCAGGTATGCTCAGGCTGATAGCCGCTGTTATGATCTGGGCTGCTCTTTGGGAGCGGTCAGCCTTGCCATGCGCCAGCGTATTCGCCAGCCCGGTTGTGAGATTATTGCGGTGGATAATTCGCAGGCAATGATTGAACGTGGCCAACAGCTTCTGGCCTCGGACTCTTCTTCACATGTTCCTGTGACCATGCTGTGCGCCGATATAAAGGATGTCGCCATTGAAAGAGCCTCTGTTGTCGTCCTGAACTTCACCTTGCAATTTATTCCCCTCAATGAGCGCTTGTCGCTGATAAGACGAATTTATACCGGGTTGCAGCCGGGGGGCATTCTGATTCTGTCAGAAAAGGTCGCCTTCACTGACCAGGCCAGGCAGAACTTTCATGTCGAGTCCCATCACGAATTCAAGCGGCTGAACGGTTACAGTGACCTGGAAATCAGTCAGAAGCGCACCGCCCTGGAGAAGGTCCTGATTCCCGAAACACTGCTTTGTCATCAACAGCGATTGCAAGAAGCCGGTTTCGCTTTTTGTGACGTCTGGTTCCAGTGCTTCAACTTTGCTTCACTGGTTGCCGTGAAATGAGCGTTTACCGGTCCTTATACTCAAGGCTTGAAGCCATGGGGCATGGCGACTGGTCCCAACAGCTGCAACAGGTTATCCCCGGCAGGCTGGCCGAGGATGGCCATGGTCAAATGGCCGCCTGGAGCAGGGCTCTGCAAGAGCTTCCCGATGTGACGCCAAGCCATGTCGAGCTGCGGACCAGGGTCGAAGTCGGTTGTGCTGAAGATCTTGGTCAAATCAGCTCAGGGCAACTGAAGCAACAGCTCAAGACGTTTCATCCCTGGCGAAAGGGCCCGTTCAGCCTGTTCGGCGTCGAGATCGATACCGAGTGGCGCTCCGACTGGAAGTGGGATCGTGTCCTGCCGCATATCCAGTCATTGGCCGGTCGCAAGGTTCTGGATGTCGGTGGGGGCAATGGCTATCACGGCTGGCGCATGCTCGGCGAAGAGGCCGATCTTGTGGTCGGCATCGACCCGACCCTGATCTCCGTGATGCAGTACCAGGTGATGCAACGCTATCTCGGTGACAGGGGCCATTACGTTCTGCCCCTGGGGATTGAAGACGTTCCCGCGGATTTGGCCTGTTTTGACAGTGTCTTCTCCATGGGCGTTCTCTATCACCGGCGCTCACCGCTGGACCACCTGTTCGAATTGCGCGGCTGCCTGCGTCCCGGTGGGGAACTCATCCTGGAGACTCTTGTCGTGGAGGGGGGTGAAGGAAAGGTGCTGATGCCGGAAGGCCGTTATGCCAAGATGCGCAATGTCTGGTTTATCCCTTCGGTGCCGACCATGTTGCTGTGGTTGCGACGCTGCGGCTTTAAAAATGTGGAGTGCGTGGACGTCAATTGCACCAGCCTGAAAGAGCAGCGCCGGACCGAGTGGATGACTTTCGAGTCGTTTGCCGATTTTCTTGACCCTGAGAACCAGGCTCAGACGATTGAAGGTTACCCTGCTCCCCTGCGGGCGGTTTTCATCGCCAGAGCTCCATGAAGCATCGCTGGTCTTTATCTGTCTGTGCTTGACAAAAAGTCGAAGAATAGAGATGCTTGCCGGCATCAAATCATTCTTGTGATGGCCATTGGTGACTCATAAAATCAGGAGGTTGGATGATGAAAAGATTGCGTATTGTTCTGGGTGTTCTTGTTGTTCTGATGATGCTCTCGAGCGGGTCGGTGTTTGCCTACCTGCAACCGAACGTTAATCTCGGTTTTACCAGCTTTCTGGATGGCGGCCCGCCAGCCGGACCAGGACATTACGTCTCGGAGTACCTGCAGTTCTATTCTGCGGACGATCTGGTCGACGGCCCTCCTGGTGAAGTTGATGCCTGGATACTGATGAACCAGTACATCTATCAGTCGGATCAGCCGGTCCTCTTCGGTGGCAAATGGGGTCTCAATGTCATGCTGCCGGTTGTCTCCCTTGATATGGACTCTCCGTTTCTGACCGACAATGGAACAGGTCTCGGCGACCTTCTGGTCGGCCCTTATATCCAGTGGGACCCGATCATGGGCGCAAACGGGCCCCTGATGCTCAACCGCATCGAACTGCAGACCATCTTCCCCACAGGCGATTACGATAAAGACAAAAACCTGAACCAGGGCAGTAACCATTTCTCTTTCAATCCCTATTGGGCGGCGACCGTTTTTCTCGGCCCCAAGGCAACCGTTTCCTGGCGTCTGCACTATCTCTGGAATGATGACAATGATGAGTTCCGTGCCGTGCCGGGAGGTCCAGCACCCGTAGATTTGAAGCTGGAGCCAGGTCAAGCCGTGCATGCCAATTTCGCCGCGGCTTACGAGGTGCTGCCCAAGCAGTTACGACTCGGTGTCAATGGCTACTGGTTTGACCAGATCAGCGATACGGAGATTGAAGGCGTCAATGTCAACGACGATGAGAAAGTTTTTGCCATTGGTCCGGGAGCCGTCTGGCATTTCTCACAGGATACCCACCTGTTCCTGAACGCCTATTTTGAAAGTGGTGCTGAGAACCGCCCGGAAGGGGATCGTTACAACATGCGTATTGTGCATCATTTCTAGATCGCTCAGCATTCATTCAGGATCACTGAAAGAGGCCGCCCGCATCGGGTGGCCTCTTTTTTCCAGGCAGGCCCGGTGATAATGGTAGGATTCAACGTGGCATTGTCGTGAGCGGTCTGTACTGGAAGGGTACAAATGAGTCGCGCGCCTGTTCGCTGTGTCCGTGCAGATCTTAGGACTCCGGCGTTTGTCCGGGGTGAGGCGGTGGTATGGGCCTTGCCATGCGGCTTCAATCGTGGCATGATGCCCGCCGCTTGAAAATATCACAGGATCTTTTGATGGTTAAAGAGAACGATTACGTCGCCATATTTCATTCAATTCACCGTGTCCTTAAAGCTGAGAAAATTCTCAAGCAGGGCGAGGTGGAGTTTTTGTTGATACCGGTTCCCCGCCAGCTGACCTCGGACTGTGGACTCGCCCTGAGATTCTCACCCGAGGCCAGGGAGAGACTCCTTGACGTCCTTGCAGGAGCTGAACTGTCCCCGGTGGAGCTGTTTCAACGCCGCGATGGCCATTATCTGCAGGTCACAATCTAACGGGCGTTCATCGCCTGATGCCCTGAATAGCGCCTTGATTTATCTTGACAAAGTCAGCGCGAGTTCACTAATGTGTCTCCTTTGCTTTGCGGCGCCACACTGACGATTGTATGTTTGATACCCTGACAGAAAAATTTGACGCTGTTTTCAAGCAGCTGCGTGGACGTGGACGCCTGACGGAAGAGAACATCCAGCAGGCTCTGCGTGAAGTCCGCCTGGCTTTACTGGAAGCGGACGTCAACTTCAAGGTTGTTAAAGATTTTGTGGCTGCAGTGCGCGAGCGCGCTGTCGGGCACGATGTCCTGGAAAGCTTGACCCCGGGGCAGCAGGTGATTCAGATTGTTCGCGACGAGCTGGGCCTGCTCATGGGCGGCAATGAGGACAACCGGCTTGACCTGGCTGCCCGGCCACCGGTTCCCATCATGCTCTGTGGTTTGCAGGGAGCCGGTAAAACGACAACCTGCGGTAAACTGGCGCTTAAATTGCGCCGTGAAAAACGTAACCCTCTGCTGGTCCCGGCCGACGTTTATCGCCCGGCCGCTATTGAACAGCTGAAGACCCTCGGGCGGCAGATCGACGTCCCGGTTTTCGACAGTCGAGCGGATCAGGATCCTGTGGAGATCTGCCGCCTGGCTCATGAATTTGCCGATCGGCAAGGTTACGATACACTGATACTCGACACCGCCGGTCGTCTGCACGTCGATGACACCCTGATGCAGGAACTGGAGCGCATCCGCGATCATCTGGAGCCCCGGGAAATTCTGCTTGTGGCAGATGCCATGACTGGTCAGGATGCGGTGAATGTCTCGAGCGCGTTCAACGAGCGTCTCAACCTGACCGGTGTCATCTTGACAAAACTGGACGGTGATGCTCGCGGTGGCGCGGCTCTGTCGATCCGTGCAGTCACCGGCAAGCCGATCAAGCTGGTCGGTATGGGCGAGAAGCTGGATGCCCTGGAAACATTTCATCCCGAGCGGATGGCCCAGCGGATTCTCGGCATGGGGGATGTCCTCTCCCTGATCGAGAAAGCCGAGGCGGCGATTGGCCAGGATGATGCCGTCAAGATGGAAAAGCGTCTCCGCGAGGAGGGCTTTACCCTGGATACGTTCAAGGAACAGCTCCAGTCGATCAAGAAGATGGGATCGATGGAGTCGATGCTCGCAATGATTCCGGGAGCGGGCAAGGCGCTCAAGCAGATGAAGGGAGCGCAGCTTCCTGACGATGAGTTGAAGAAGATCGAGGCGATGATCAATTCAATGACTCGCAAGGAGCGGCAGGATCATAAAATCATCAATGGCTCCAGGCGCCTTCGTATTGCAAACGGCAGCGGCACCAGGGTCCAGGATGTCAACCAGTTGCTGAAACGCTTCACTGAAGCACAGAAGATGATGAAAAAAATGCAGAAATTGGGCCCCAAGGGGTTAAAGGGGCTGATGGGGCGTGGTGGGCTGCCGATGTAGCTCATGCTCCTGCCAAGTGATTTTTAGCCTGGCCCGGTGCCGGGTCGCATGATAGACAGACGTGAACTGACAACAGAGGGATACTCCCTATTCAAAAAGAGTCGTAAGCTCAGGAGGAAAGAAGTCGATGGCAGTAAAAATCAGACTGGCCCGTGGCGGCGCCAAGAAGAAACCTTTTTATCAAGTCGTTGTAGCCGACGAGCGGTACCCCCGCGATGGCCGTTTTATCGAAAAACTGGGGCAGTACGATCCGAAACAGGATCCCCCAATGTTCAATGTTGTTGAAGATCGGACCCTTGAGTGGCTGAACAAAGGTGCTCAGCCGACTGCAACGGTCCTTCAACTGCTGCGCAAGCAGGGGATCTGGGCCAAGTTCAAGCAGGCTTAAGGCCCTGAGCCTTTGCGGCGCCCGTAACAGGAGATTTCTGTTGCCTAAAGGATGGACGCCATGAAAGAGCTCATCGAATTCATCGCCAAAGCTCTGGTGGATAACCCTGACGCGATCGTCATCAGTGAAGATGAAGACGCTGATGGCACAATTCTCATCAAGCTGGCTGCGGCCCAGGAAGATATGGGGCGCGTCATCGGCAAACAGGGACGTACGGCCAAGGCTATGCGGACTCTCTTAAACGCCAAAGCCACACGCGAGAACAAGAGGGCAGTACTGCAGATTCTTGAATGATGGATGTCAAGTCAGAAGATCTTCTCGAGGTCGGTGTCGTCATCGGTACCCACGGCCTGCGTGGAGATTTAAAAATCCGCACTTTACCGACCGGGGACCTGGCTTTGCCAGGTGCCCGCAAGGTTTTCCTCAAGGATAGTGATGGCCACCTGGTCCAGTACGAAGCTGTCCGCTCTACGCAACACAAGCAGAACGTTCTTTTAAGGCTCTCGGGTTTGGAAAGCTTCTCCGCCGTTGAACCGCTGCAGGGCTTCTCGGTCTGGATGGCCAAGGCGGATCTGCCTGAACTGAATGATGAGAAGTATTACTGGTCTGATCTCGAGGGCCTGGAAGTCATTGATCAGCACCAGGATGTCATCGGTCGAGTCGTTGGCATGTTCACTACGCCGGCCCACGATATCCTCGAGGTCGATGGTCTGTCAGGCGAAGTCCTGATTCCTGCCATCGTGCCATTTTTGGTGCAAGTTGATCGTGATAAAGGTCAACTGCACGTCAACCTTCCGCAAGGGCTGGTCCCTGAGCCGGAAAGCACCCCGTAAAAACTCCCATGCAATTTGATGTCCTGACTCTTTTCCCTGCCATGTTGGAAGGCCCGCTGTCTGCGAGCATCATAGGCAAGGCGATTGATAAGGGTCTGATCACCGTTGACCAGCACAACTTGCGTGACTGGGCAGAGGGGAAGCATCAGGTGACTGATGACACCCCCTACGGTGGTGGCGACGGCATGGTTATGAAGGTCGAACCGGTCGCCAGCGCGCTGGCTGATCTTAAAGAGAAACGACCCGGGTCACGGGTCCTGCTCATGTCACCGCAGGGCAGAACCTTTCAACAAGCCGATGCCGAGCGATTCAGCCGTGAGTCCGGTCTGATCTTTGTGTGTGGCCGTTATGAAGGGTATGACGAGCGGATCAGGGCACTGGTTGACGAAGAGGTCTCGCTGGGCGATTTTGTCTTGACCGGTGGAGAACTGGCTGCTGCGGCGATCATCGATGCCACAGCCCGGCTCGTCCCTGGTGTCCTCGGCGCAGCCGGCAGCGCACTGGGAGACAGCTTCAGCGACGGTTTGCTCGAGTATCCGCAATACACGCGGCCCGTTGAGTTTAACGGTGTTCGCGTCCCGGATGTCCTGACCTCCGGCAATCATCAACGGATTGCGACCTGGCGTCGACACGAACAGTTGCGACGCACCCTGGAACGTCGTCCGGAACTTCTTGAGACGGCCCCCTTGTCCAAAGAAGACCTCCGCTATCTCGATGAACTGCGTGCCCTCGCGAATGACTCCTCAACAGAGAAACAACGCCAGTGATCTTCAAGCCTCTGGCCATAGCTCTGGTTCATCACCCTGTTCTCGACCGACGGGGGGATGTGGTCACCTCCGCCGTGACCAATCTGGATATCCACGATCTGGCGCGCCTGGCAACATCATATGGTCTCACACGCTACTACCTGGTGACCCCTGCTGAGGAGCAGCAGCTTCTGGCCTCCCGCATCATTGGACATTGGCAGAAAGGAGCAGGAGCCAGCTACAACCCGGACCGCTGCCAGGCCCTCGATTGCCTGCGGCTTGTGTACAGCTTCGATGAGGCTCTCGCCGATTGGCGTTCCCTGGTTGGACCGGAAGGCGTGGCGGTGCTCACTGGCGCCAGTCACCAGGATGGCCTCGACTATCAGCAGGCCCGCTCCCTTGCAACAGAACAGCCGGTGATGTTGGTTTTCGGTACGGGGCACGGACTGGCTCCGGAAATCTACCTTGCTGACCGTCCCCGTCTGCAACCGGTGCGGGCCGGTCAGTACAATCACCTCTCGGTGCGGACTGCCGCCGCGATCATGCTCGATCGCCTGATCGGAGAGCATGGTTTGGTTGCGCCTCTCAGCTGAGGACGTCCTCCCGGGTCACTTCGCATGCTTTTTTGAATCAATAAGATACAATTGAGCCGTCAGGAGGTTACGATGATTCGCTCCGCCTTGCTCCTTGTCGTCACAAGCCTGTTCGCGATGTCTGCTCATGCTGTTGAGATCGTTGTTGCCGACAACCTGGTCTTAAGTCTCAACCTCAGGGATGGTTGGATTCTGCATCTGGAAGCACCTGACGAACTGGTTCAGGAGATGGCTGCCCATGTCGCTCATGAACCTGCCGCTGCCAACGCGACGGCTGAGCAGATAGAGAAGGTGACGCGCAAGCGACTGGCGGCCAATGAAGCCTTTGTCTATCATGCTGCGAGTGGTGCACATCTTGATATCGATTTCAGCCCTCTCGAACAGGGAGGCTCGGCTCCGAGTTCCGCCACCCTGCGCAGCTCAGCAGAGTTTGCTGCCCAGAGCCTGGAGGCTGAGGACGATGTCACCGAGATGGTTTGGAATGTTTCGTCTGCAAAGATTGACGGCTCCGCTGAGACCTTTCTGCTCTCAGCAGGCTATCTTCAGCATGATCGTCCCATGAGCTTCCGAGGTTATATCGGTTATGTCCGGCAGTATTGGTTTTTCCTCTATTTCACGGCACCGGACAGTGAACCAGAGGTCCTACAGGACATGCAGGCCATGCTTGAGGACGCAAGAATCCGTTCTGTGGAACGTTGATCTCTTTTGGAGAGGATTCACTCTTTGAAAGCATGGCTGACTGTCTGGCGCGGGGGAGTGCCAGAGGTTCTAGCCAAGGGAAAAGTCATCGTGATCAGAAACAAAATGATCTGTGAAGAAATACGTTTTTTGACTTGACTCCTTTCTGAGTTCTAGGGTAAATAAGCGGTTCGCTTATCTGAGGAGGCTAATAACGATGAACATTATCAATTACATCGGCATGGAAAATATGAGGAAAGACATCCCTGTGTTCAAAGGCGGGGATACACTGCGTGTGCACGTGAAGATCACCGAGGGTGATAAACAGCGCATCCAGGTCTTTCAAGGTGTCTGCATCAAGCGGCACAATAATGGTGTTGGTTCTTCATTCACTGTTCGCAAAGTGTCCAACGGCATGGGTGTCGAGAGGGTTTTCCCTCTCCACGGACCCTGCGTTGACAAGATCGAGGTGATGACGGTCGGTAAGGTTCGTCGCGCCAAGCTCTATTACCTGCGCAATCTGCAGGGCAAGGCGGCACGTATCAAAGAAGTTCGCCAGCGCTAGAGCAGAAACGTATAAATTTTTGAAGCCCCGGTTTTTTCAAACCGGGGCTTTCTTCGTTTCTCACTGTGTTTCTAATGGTGGTTCTTGCAAGGCGGCCATCTGTTCGCGCAGCTGCAGGATGTGCTCTCCCCAGTAGTTTACGGAGTTGAACCAGGGAAAGTGGTGTGGAAAGGCCGGATCCTCCCAGCGCCTTGCCAGCCAGGCGCAATAATGCAGGATGCGCAGGGTTCGCAGTGCCTCGACCAGGCGCAGTTCCTTCGGCCTGAAATCGTAAAATTCGTTATAGCCTTCAACAATCTCCGCCAATTGTGCCGTCTGGCGCGATCTGTCTCCCGATAGCATCATCCAGATATCCTGAATTGCCGGCGCTGTCCGCGCGTCATCAAAATCGACAAAATGAGGGGCTTCTCCGCGCCACAGCACGTTGCCGGCATGACAGTCGCCGTGTGTCCGGATGTAAGGCGTATCGTCCTTTGCAAACAGTTCGTCCAGGGTTTGCAGCAGGTCGCGGGTGAGTGCGTCGTAGTTTGCCTTGTACTCGGGAATGATAAACTTTTCACTGATCAGGGCAACAGATGCATGGCCAAAGCCTGCGCAGTCGAGCCGTGGTCGATATTCGAAGGGCCTGGTGGCTGCAATCGCGTGCATGCGGCCGAGTGTCCGTCCCATGATCAGCAGGTTGTCCAGGTTGTCGAACTCCGGAGCATGGCCGCCCTGGCGAGGATAGAGAGAAAAACGAAAGTCACCGAAGCGGAAGAGGCTCTCCCCCTGGTCATTGATGATCGGCGCGACAACCGGAAGCTCATGTTCCGCCAGTTCGAAACAAAACTGGTGTTCCTCGAGAATTTGTTCATCACTCCAGCGCTGTGGCCGGTAGAACTTGGCAATCAGCGGTTCTCTGATCTTCGATGCCGACCTGGTAGACCCGGTTCTCGTAACTGTTGAGGGCAAAGGTGCGGCAGTCGCAGAGGAAACCGCAACTTTCGACAGCATCCATGATGAGACTGGGGGTCAGGGCTTCGAAGTGATGCTGGCTTTTTGTTTTTGTCATTTGGCTCGCTGTTGCTAAAGGAACTTCTGGATATCGCTGGTGAGAGCTTCAATATCTGCCTCTGTCGTTGCCCAGGAGCACATGAAGCGACAATGACCGGAGCCAATAAAGGTATAGAAAACCCAGCCGTTGTTGCGCAGAGAGATGATGGCCTGCTCCGGAAGCTGCACGAACACGGCGTTTGCGGACGTGGGATGGACCCGTTTGACGCCAGGTATTGCAGCGATCGCGTCACCGAGTTTGCGTGCGCAGGCGTTGGCATGGCCGGCATGCCTGAGCATGGCGCCGTCTTTGAGCAGGCCAAACCATGGCGCCGAGAGATAGCGCATTTTCGAAGCGAGTTGCCCGGCCTGCTTGCAGCGATAGTCGAACTCACAGGCAAGCTTTTTGTCGAAAAAGACCACGGCTTCTCCCATCGGCATGCCGTTCTTGGTGCCGCCGAAGGTCAGGACGTCGACTCCGGCCCGCCAGGTCAATTCTTTGGGATGCACCTGCAACGATGCGACCGCATTGGCAAAGCGTGCGCCGTCCATATGCAGTTTGAGATTGAGTCGCTTGGTCAAGCCATGAATGGCGATCAACTCTTCAGGGGTGTAGATTGTCCCCAATTCGGTCGTTTGCGTAATCGACAGGACCTGCGGCTTGGGATAATGGATGTCGGTGCGCTTCTTGACGGTATGCTCGACCTCAGCCAGGTCAACCTTGCCGTCGTCGCCACCGACAGTCAGTAACTTGGTGCCGTTGGAAAAAAATTCGCTGGCTCCGCACTCGTCGGTTTCCACGTGTGCCGTATGGTGGCAGATCACGCTGTGGTACGACTGGCAGAGTGTCGCCAGGGCCAGAGAGTTGGCGGCCGTGCCGTTGAAGACGAAGAAGACCTCGCAATCGGTGTCAAAAAAGGTGCGCAGAGCGTCACAGGATTTAGCCGTCCAGGGGTCATCGCCGTAGCTGGTCGCATAGCCCTGGTCGGCCTCCTGTAAAGCCTGCCAGGCTTCGGGGCAGATGCCGGCGTAATTGTCGCTGGCAAACTGGTTTTTAGGTGTTCTTGTCATGGTTGCTCTCGCTCATGAGTCTTATCGTCAGAATCTTTCCTGCGAGACTATAACAAATCGATATAGTTAACGCAAAGCTACTGGTAACGTGGCGATTCAAGACATTGACGGCCACCTGGAGCAGCGAGTCTCTCTAACCATGGCCGCCCAGGCGCTTCATCTGCATGTTGATCCGCTGCAGCGTCTTCTCTGCTTTGCTGAACATCTCGTCACCTGCCAGAACCCCCACTGAGCTGGAGCTGTAGCCCTGATCCAGGTAGGCCTGGGCCACATGGGCCAGTTGCTTCTGGTCTACGGCGAGAATCCTGTCCCGGAAGTTCTGCAACATCTCGTGGCTCAGCCCCTGCTGCTGATGAATGAACTCGCGGTAACCTCGACTCCCCGGGGAGAGCGGGCGATCGAGATCGGCAAAAGCAGTCAGGATCGATTCTTTGACCACTTCATCACTGAAATTGCCTTGACAGGCCCACTTGATGGCCTGCTGGTAAACATCCAGGGTCCGTTCGAGGTGCGGGTCGCGATACGAGAGCATGGAGAAGAGCCCGCCGTCACTGTTGTATCCGGCCATGCCACCGTAGGCACCCCCTTTTTCACGAACTTCGCGATGCAGGAATTCAGCGCGAAGCAGCTTGGCCATCACCATCAGTACCGGGGCATCGGGATGGGTGTAGGGCACCGTGCGGAAAACCCGTGAAACATAAGCCACCGGCAGGTTGTGGTGCCAGCCGGTCGCACTGGCCCGGCTCACGAATGACCTTGGTGAATCATGCGGTGCTGTGCTCTGCTTCGGCAGAGCGGCCAGCAGGCTTGCCAGGGGGGCAGCCATGCTCTTGTGGGCTGAACCTTCCGCGGTGATGGCGATGGCTGCACGATCGGCAACAAAGACCGTTGCCGCGATCGCCGCGAAATTGTCGGCCAGCGCCGCCATCCCCTGGTCATCGAGGTCGCAGACCTGTTGAATTGTCTGCACCTGCGTCATGCCATTCCACTCTTCACGCAGGGCGGCGGTTGGCGTCAGAGATGCCGCCGCGGCCCGCGCGGCGAAGGAATGGCCGGAGCCTGGGATCGAATTCTCCATGGACGTCCTGACCTGGCCGATGACCGTACGCAGCCGGCTGATGTCACTAAAGTCCGGTGCGGTCAGCATGTCGATCAATATTTCACAAAGTGTTGCCTGGTTCTGATCAAGAGCTTTGCCCTTGACCTCGATGCTGGGACGCATGCCGTCCAGATCAAAAGGGCTCTCAAGCAGGTTGGTGCCGAGCCGAATGCCGCCTGTGGCTGCACTGATGCGGCGAGACATCTCCAGGTAACTGTGCCCGGCGGCGCCGATCTGTGGGAGCAGGGTACAAAAGAGTGGCAGGAACGGGCGCAAGCTGTCATCAAGACCGTTGAGGTCATATTGCAAATTCAAGTAGGTGATACCGTTGGTCGGCTGGGTGAACCAGAGGGTTTTGCTCCCTGCGACTGATTCCGACCTGAATGGTGTCGGATGCTCTTCTCGCTCAATATCACTCAGCGCGAGGGTGGGCAGACAGCCGGTCGCCTCCGGGGCTTCCTGACTCTGCTGGAGTGCCGCCGCCTTTGCCTTGATGTCGGCGATCGCGGTCTCATCGAATCCCTGCTTTATCTTTGCCAGGTGAGCGGCGAAGGCCTGTTCTTCGCGCGGGCCGTGCTCCGGGTCTGGTTGAAGCAGCAAGGTGACCCGGTGCGGGTTGTCGAGCAGATGACGGCGGATCAT
Organism: uncultured delta proteobacterium; assembly: GCA_963707155.1. GTDB lineage: Bacteria > Desulfobacterota > Desulfuromonadia > Desulfuromonadales > BM103 > M0040. The sequence goes on from CAVPPD010000036.1 coordinate 124,076, forward strand.
CTGCGGGAAGAAGCCAGGGTCGGAGGTCTTGTCCCTGAGACGTGCAAGGTTGTCACCAATCATCAGCGCGCTGAACGGGTCTTCGGCATGCAGCCAGGGGCCGAACAGCCTCATCATCAGGCCAAGACCATAAGGGTACTGGTCACCGGTGACCTCCCGGTGTGAAAGCTCATACTGGTGCAATGCGGCATCAACACGTTCCTGGGGGAAACCTTCCTCTGCGACCCGCGCGAGCGTGTCGAGAACCAGGGCTTCGATCTCAGGTAACTTCTCCGGTTCCGTGCCCTGCAGGCCGACAGAAAGAAAGGTGTCGCGATAGTCGTCGTGGTAGCCGGTGCCCGGCGCAAGATTACGCCCCAGTCCCGATTCGATCAAAGCCTGGTAGAGTGGGGCCGCCGGGTTGCCCATCAACAGGTTTGCCAGAATGCCGGTAGCCGACCGTTCAAAAGTGTCTTCGATCGGGCAGGTCAGCCAGCCCATCTGGACCATGCTGCGTTGCTGCAATTCGTCATCGGGACCGACCGGAAACGTCTGCGTGCTGCGTGCAGGCTCAGTCATGCGCTGTTCCAGGGGGATCTCGCTGCTGACGTCCTGCCGTTCGAAGCGGCTCAGGGCCAATTCATCAATGTGCTGCAGATGTTCTTCCACCGGCAGGTTGCCATAGGTGAAGATCCAGCTGTTGCTCGGATGGTAATAGGTTTTGTGGAAAGTGCGCAGCTGCTCCCAGGTCAGCTCAGGGATTACAAGCGGTTCCCCGCCGGAGTTCTGGCCGTAGCAATTGGTCGGGAAGAGAGCGGCGTTGAGGCGCCGCCCGAGCAGCGACGATGGGTCGGCCATCGCCCCTTTCATCTCGTTGAAAACGACGCCCTTGATCATCAGGCTTTCCGGATCGTTCGGGTCCGCAAAGTCGAGCCGGTGACCTTCCTGAAGAAAATCCTGTTCACGCAGCAAGGGGAAAAAGGTCGCGTCAAGGTAAATCCCCAGCAGGTTGTAGAAGTCTTTGCGGTTCATGCTGGCGGCCGGGTAGAGGGTCCAGTCGGCAGCTGTCATCGCGTTCATGAAGGTGTTCAGGCTGCGTTTGATCATGGTGAAGAAGGGGTCGCGCACCGGATACTTCTGTGACCCGCAGAGCACGGTATGCTCCAGGATGTGAGCAACGCCGGTCGAGTCTGGGGGCGGTGTGCGAAAACCGATGGCAAACACATTGTTGGGGTCGTCGCAGGCAAGGTGCAGCAGACGGGCTCCTGTCGGCTCGTGCTGCAGCGTGATGGCGGTCAGGTTCAACTCTTGAACCGGTCGTTGCTCCTGGACAAGAAAACTGCCAAGCCGGGTGCCTGGCAGCGGAAGTTTGTTATTCATCTGGGACTCCATTCGATAGGGTCATTGTGAATCTCAAGTGTAGCGTACTGACGTCTGATTCATAGCCTGGACTGAAAATTAAAAAGCCCCGCTGGGTGGCGGGGCCGGATAGTGACATAATTTTCAGAGAAAGGCCAGTCTGCGAGGCTAGTGTGGCTGGACATATCAGCTGTCCAGCAAGTTCACCAGTGCGCGCCGTTTCAGGCCTCCCTTCAGCATCTCTTGAACCTTCTCTTCAATTCCTGCAAGGGTCACTTCGTCGACCATCGACTCCAGATTCTCCGGCTTCCAGTCGTTGGCCAGCTTCTGCCAGACTTTGATCCGTGCAGCCATCGGGTACTCGGCTGAGTCGATTCCAATCAGCCGGACTCCGCGCAGGATAAAGGGAAAAACATTGAGAGGCAGGTCAGGAGACCCAACCAGGCCGCAGCAGGTCACGCTGCCGAGTGGATGGGTCGCCTTGATCGCAGCAGCCAAGGTTTCACCGCCGACGCAGTCAACGACTCCGGCCCACTTCGGTTTCATCATCGGTTTTTCCGCACCTTCAGTGACCGCAGAGCGTTCGATGACCTCGGTTGCGCCAATCCCCTTGAGATAATCGCTTTCGGCCAGTTTTCCTGTTGCGGCGGTGACCTGATAACCGGCCTTGGCCAGCATCGCCACCGCCAGACTGCCAACTCCGCCGGTCGCGCCCGTGACCAGGATTGCCCCATTTGCAGGCTTGACTCCGCTTTCAACCAGTTCGTGCACCGACATGGCGGCAGTCAAACCGGCCGTGCCGAGCATCATGCTCTCTTTCAAACTCAAGCCTTTTGGCAGTTTCAGTGCCCACTTGCTTGGGACGCGAATCATTTGGCCGAAACCGCCGTCGGTCTCCATGCCAAGGTCGTAACTGGTGACGATGACCTGATCGCCCGGAGAAAAGCTGCCATCACTGCACTCGATTACCTCGCCTGCTGCGTCAATCCCCGGTGTGTGAGGGAAATTACGGGTCACACCCGGATTCCCCACCGCAGAAAGCGCATCTTTGAAATTGAGCGATGAGTAATGGACCTTAACGACCAGCTCGCCTTCCGGCAGGTCGGAAACTTTGCGGGTCACGATGCTGCGAGTGAAGACCTTCTTCTCCGGTTGCTCAACCAACAGGGCTTTAAATTGATCTGACATGAGTGGCTCCATAAGTTTTTTGATCGTTTGTGACGTTCTTGACTAGGGGATGATTTTTTTGACCTTGATCCGCTAAAGTTTATGGTAAACATGTATCAACCTTTCGCGCAAGTACGTACCTTAAGGTTGTATAGTATGCAAAGAGAAACTATGGATGGAGGCTCCTGTGACAGAAACCCAGGATTATCGCTGTGGTGTAGAGATTACGTTAAATCTGATCGGTGGCAAGTGGAAAGGGCTGATTCTTTGGCATCTGTGTCAGAAAACCCTGCGTTTCAGCCAATTGAAACGCCGCATTCCGGGTGTGACACAAAAAATGCTGACCCAGCAGTTGCGTGAACTTGAGCAAGATGGGCTGATCCATCGTGAAGTTTATCCCGAGGTGCCACCCAGGGTGGAA
>CAVPPD010000037.1:0-24773 GCA_963707155.1 uncultured delta proteobacterium
AACGTATCGCTTGCATACTGTAAGATAATGTAAGGACAACCTTAATTTGATGTTAGAGGAACATATATAAATAGGGTGTAATGTTTAAACAATGTTTTTAAGTCGAATGTTGCATAGACATTAGGAAAAAAACTTTCATTCAATATGTTACGTATCATATTGTAAGTTACTATTATATAGTGAAGTTTATTTGATATTAATCACTGTTAATGATAAAGTTATAGGCATTATGCATTGAAATGACTTATGCATTGAAATGACATTAGTACAACATTTCTGTGTTTGCTGAGTATATCTATCCTCACCTTACCCTCATTAATACACAATGTTCTTATCAATAAAATATCAAAGATATTAATTAAATGCTTTTATGAATGTCATGACAAAACATGTAATTCCTACACTTGTAATATCATAAACAAATGCCACCGTGCAGAAAATTGTCGTTCTGGCCCTGGTCATGTTCATTGCGGTCTGGTTGCTGTTGCAGCGCATCATTATTCGCCCTCTCATGGCCCTGGTCGGGACTATGCGGGAGATGGAAGCGACCAATGATGTCTCGCTCCGTGCGAACAAGATGAGCAACGATGAGATCGGTATTGTGATCGACAGCGTGAATGCATTCCTTGATGCGATGGCGCAAAAAATGAATGAGTTGGAGCAGATGGCTGATGCTGACTTGACCGTAGAGCTCCCCCTGGTCTCGGAGCGGGACACCATGGGCAAATCTCTGCGGAGCTTGAAAGAGAAGATGACCAACATGATCGGCGAGATCATGCGCTCCGCGCACCAGGTCCGCTCCGGCGCCATGCAGTTAACCGATACCAGTGCGTCACTGAACCAGGGGGCCACGGAACAGGCGGCCTCCGCAGAGGAAGCCTCCTCTTCCATCGAAGAGATGGTTGCCAACATCCGGCAGAATGCCGACAATGCCATGCAAACGGAAAAGATCGCCATCCAATCGGCGCAGAAAGCCAGCGAAGGCGGCAAGGCCGTTCAGGCCACGGTGGTGGCGATGAAGGATATCGCCGGCAAGATCCAGATCGTCGAGGAAATTGCCCGGCAGACCAACCTGCTGGCGCTGAATGCGGCGATTGAAGCTGCGCGTGCCGGAGAGCATGGCAAAGGCTTTGCCGTGGTGGCTGCCGAAGTGCGCAAACTGGCAGAGCGCAGCCAGAAGGCCGCCGGTGAAATCAGTGAGCTCTCCAGCAGCAGCGTTGAAATCGCTGAGCAGGCCGGCAGCATGCTGCAGGTCATTGTGCCGGAGATTCAGAAAACGGCTGAACTGGTCCAGGAAATCAGTGCTGCCAGCAAGGAGCAGGATTCCGGGGCAGAGCAGATCAATAAATCGATTCAGCAGCTTGATCAGGTGATACAGAAAAATGCCGCAGCCACTGAAGAAATGGCTTCGACTTCGGAAGAGCTGTCTGCACAAGCAGAGCACTTGCAGCAGATGGTTGCCGTTTTTAAACTCGACGAGGGACACCTGCTGAGCAAAAAACAAGAGGGCGCGGCTCCATCTCGGCAAAAGCAGAGGCAATTACCGGTATACTCGTCTCACTCTGATTTTTCCGGTAAACGAGACAGTGTTGATGAAGAATTCGAAAAGTATTGGAGAGGTGGTTGTAATGTCAGAATTGAAGGTCACAAGTCATCAATATGTCACTTTTAGCCTCGGCACCGAGCTGTTTGGGGTGGAAGTGACTCGAACGCGCGAGATTCTCAGCCTGACACCTGTGACCAAAGTTCCCCAGACCCCGGAATATATGCTTGGCGTGATCAACCTGCGTGGCCAGGTGGTTCCGGTTGTCGATATGCGTCTCAAACTGGGTTTACCGGCCAAGGCTGATTCAGAGGACACCTGCATTATTGTCGTCGAAGTCCTGGTTGACGGTGAAACACTCGTTGTTGGTGCTCTGGCTGATGCGGTACGTGAGGTTCTGGAGATCCGGTCCGACCAGGTCGAGCCGCCCCCGCAGGCCCGGCACACGCCTGAAGACTGAGTTCATCACCGGCATGGGCAAGGTTGATGATGAGTTCATGATTCTGCTGAATATCGATCGGATCTTCACCACGGACGAGCTGGTCATGGTCCAGGAAGTCGGCGACAAAGACCGTCGTGAAGAAGCTGATGCAGCGAGCCTTGCACAGGAATGAGCGTGCTCGAGATCCGCTACGGCTCAAGAGTTTTGATCAAAGACCACTCCGAACTCGAAGGCAGTTGCGGCGTGGTGATCAAGATCGACGATGCCGGCCGTGCCAATGTGCTGCTGGATAAGGAGATCATCTGGTCGGTTAATTTAGACAAACTGGAACTGGTCACGTAACCCGTACCCCGTACACCCCCCCTCCTCGGGTTGCCCTGCCTGATAACGGAGACAGTTCAGGGTCGCTGGAGAGCAAAAGCTCTTCGGCAGTTTTTACCCACGCATCACACCCTCGTATCGTGCATGATACTCCGGCTTGATGAGTTACAACTTTATTTGCTCCTCTAGCTTGGTGGATAGTCCATTGTTCCCATATCCATGGCCCACTGGCGCATTTTGCCGCCGATGTAGGCTGCTAGACCAGAAAGCTTTCGCGCCCATTAGCCAGGGTCTTGGCTTCTTCTGAGATAGATCCATTCATGACCAGTTTACTCAACGTTTTTCGGGCGATGTAGTTCAAGCTGGCTTCGCGAACCGGTTTGATCACGTAGTCCGCCGCACCGAAATGTCTTGCCCTGGAAATCGCGCTGGAATCCAGGCTGCCGGTGATGATCACGACTTCACAATTTGGCTGTAAAGCCTTGATTCCTTCTATGGCATCGATGCCATTGTGACGGCCAATGCCGACGTCGAGGAAGAGCAGATCAAAAGGCTCCGATTGCAATTTTTTGATACAGCCGGATAAGGAGTCTGTGGTCTCAACGGCATACCCGGAGCTGGTCAGAAAATCAGAAAAGGTAAAACGGATACATTCCTCATCATCAGCAACCAGGATCTTTCTTCGCATGCGTCCTCACTTTCTCCGGCACCTTTTACCTGCATCCGGGGCTGAAATAACTGCACCTCTGTATAGACGATTAAACAGCAACGCTTATGCCAAAAGCATTCAATCCTGGTCTTCGTTTGAGGGAGGTGAACTACAGTGCTGATTTTGTTGAGATTAAAAGAATGATCTCAGCGCTCGAGTCAAAGTTCCGTGATGGGGACGATGTGTCAGTCGATTACGGTTTGGCACATCTGCGTGTCAGAGGGCCAACGAAAAAGAAATGGCCAACCGCTCGCGGTTGACCATTGTAGACTGCCGGTTGTCTGGAACACCCTTTACTGTGAGCCCTCCAAGTTCTCCAGCCAGTTATTGAGAAACTCAAAGTCCATCGGTTTTTGAACTACAGTACATCCCAGCTGTTTTGCTCTCTCCTGATCGATACTTGTGGAATCTCCGGACATCAAAAGCATGTTCGAGGTGATCCCCTTGCAGCCCCGCTCAACCAGGGCCTCGATGAAATCCAGACCCTTCATGCCGGGCAGGTGCTGGTCGATCAACAGCACATCGGTGCACGATGTTTTGCGTTTGCAGGTATGTCCCTGGTAAACGTGGCAGTCGGCGGGGATCTCTGCAGCAATGATTTCGTGCCCCAGGTCCTCGAGGAACCATGTCAACGAGTCGCGGATACATGGTTCGTCTTCTATGATCATGATTCTCAGCTTTTTTGCGTGCATCGCAGTGATTTCTCGGTGTTTATGGTCGAGGTGTTGATCACCAGGACTCAGGGCTCGGTGATTGCCGGCAGGAAAACCTTCATCTTCGTGTATTGACCTTCTTTGCTGTCGATCTCGATGTAACCATTGTGTTTCTTGACAATATCATTGACGATCGACAAGCCGAGGCCGGTCCCTTCCGAAGGTGGTTTGGTTGTAAAAAAGGCCTCCTGGGATCTCCTGGCAACCTCTTCCGACATACCGGTGCCGTTGTCTTGGACTTCGATGCAGATTTCCTGCTTGGTGTCGCTTTTCAGGAGGCTTGCGCTGACGAGGATCTCTTTCCTCCCAGCCGTAACCGGTTTATACCTCAAGGCATCGCTGGCATTGTCGACCAGGTTGATGATGACTTGCTGAATGCTCTGTGGCTGCAGCAGAAACTTTGGCAGCTCCTCTTGTATCCTGGTTTCGATGTCGTTCGCTTCATTTCTTACCTTGGTCGAGATCAGGGATAAGGCGCCCACTATGGTTTCTTTCAGGTCGACCGGTCTCATGTCGAGCCGGCTGTCCTTGGAATAATAAAGCAGGTCCTGCGTGATTTTGGCGATGCGCTTGCTCTCATCGATAATACGCTGGGCGATCTCCAGGTTGCGCTCTATGTTCTCCGGCCTGGTCTTGATCAGGCTGGCATAGTTCATGATCCCCTGGATCGGATTGTTGATCTCGTGGGCGACCCCGGCGGCGACCGTGCCAAGGGCGGCAAGCTGGGCCGAGCGCGATTGCTCCTCCATCAGCCTCTTGCGCTGGCTGATATCGTGGATGATCGAGAACAAAAGCGTTTGTTTGTTGAGCTGGATCGGTGACGCATGGACCTCAACGTGACGAATCTCCTCTGTCGACAGGCGATGCCTGAACTCGAAGCAGTTCTTTTGCATGGCGCAGGCTTTCTGGCGCTCAAGCGCGAGCTCTTCTTCCGACAGCGTGTTGATGTCGAGAATCGATATTTTTTTGAACTGCTCCAGGGGGTATCCGTAAAATTTAACGGCGGCATTGTTGGCATCGATGATCTGGCCTGAATTCGGCTCGATCAGAAGCATGATGGCGTCGTGCTTCCGGAACAGTTTCTGGAAGCGTTCTTCACTTTCTTTGAGGGCTTCTTCCGCCTGCTTGCGGACAATGATCTCCCAGGCGAGGTCGGCCAGTTTCTGCACTATGCGTGTGTCTCCCTCGGTATAGTCGGAGGCTTTGTTGCCGACACCGAGGATGGCGACGATTCTGTCTTCCCTAAAGACCGGCACGACCAGTTCGCGTTTGATCGCGGCATGCCCTTCGGGCAAGCCGTTTTTGTGCATGAGACTTGCGTAGTCGTTATGGATGACCGGCTGGCGCAGGCGGAGACTGTCGGCCCAGACTCCGGCTTGGCTGATCGGGTAATGCTGGTTATCGAATTTTGCCGTACAAAAGTTTTTAACGGTTGATCTCGACCAGGCCTGCAGGCTCAGGGTTTTTGTGTCTTCATCGACAAAGTGGTAAAAACCGATGGTGCTGCCGGTCAGCACCTCTGCCTGGCCTAAAAAATCTTCCAGCAGCTCCTTGATGCTGTGGCTGGACGAGCATTCGATCAGGTGCAGCAACGAGGTTTGCAGCTGTTCCTCCAGGATGCTCTCGGTGATGTCCTGGGTGAAGCCGATGGCACTGACCGCCTGTCCCTGCTCGTCGAAGGTGAGGGTGGCTTTTCCCCTGACCCATTTGATTTGTCCGTCGACCAGAAGCCGGTGCTGGATATCGTAAGGTTCCCCGGCAAGAGCCGCCTGCCACTGCTGGTCGACCGATGCGACATCCTCAGGATGAACCCTGTCGAGAAAGATTCGTAAGTCACGTTCGTGTCGGGGGGACACCGAAAATCCGGCAATTCTCTGCTGTCCAGGTGAGTCGATTATTGGGGATGTCCAGCTCCCAGGTGCCGATGTGACCGAGTTCCTGCGATTTCTCAAGCAGGAACTGCTGCCTGGCCCTGCTCTCCAGGGCTCTTTTGCGGGCGGTGATGTCTTTATCAACACCCCTGTAGCCGATCAGCCTGCCGTTCTCCGAGAGAATCGGTACGCCATTGGTTGACAGGCAGACCAATGTTCCGTCTTTACGATAGTTCCAGTTCTCGTAGTCCTGAAAATGCAGCCTTTGTTTGGCGAGATCGGCAAAAAAAGTTTTTGCTGCCACGGCCTGTTTTTCCGGCATCAGGTCAAAAGGGGTCTTGCCGATGACCTCTTCGGGAGAGTACCCCAGGATCTTGACGACCGATGTCGAGACATAGGTATAAACCCCCGCATGATTGACTTCCCAGATCCAGTCGCCGATGCTGGTGGCGATATCTTCGAATCGTCTCTCCGCCAGTTTGGCTTCCGTGAGGTCGCGAAACTCGATGACCCGCACTTCTCGACCTTTGTATTGGACGTTCTTGCCCTTGATCGACAACGGGTAAACGGCGCCACTCTTGCGCAGCCCTTTGACCTCGTAGCGCTCGTCATAGCCGCTGGCGATGTTCTTCAGGACCGTGTCAAGGTGTCCCGGCTCGATCAGCTGCAGGCCGTTCATGCCGACAAGCTCTTTATGGCTGAACCCGGTCATGTCCGACAACCCCTGGTTGCAGTCCAGGATCATACCTTTTTCATGAATGATGACGCCGCCGTACGATGCCTCGGAGAGAGCCCTGAAGCGATCTTCGCTGTCCTGCAGTTCGATCGTGGTGTTCTTCGTTGCGCTGATGTCCTGGTGGGTGCCGAACATCCACAGTGGTTTGCCATCATTGGTCCAGGAGAGAACCTTGCCGCGGTCGAGCACCCAGACCCAGTGGCCGTCCTTGTGCTTCATCCGGACTTCGCATTCGTAGTACTCTGTCTCGCGATGGAAATGTTGTTCAAGGTGTTTTTCGCTGTTCGGCAGGTCGTCAGGATGGGCCAGGCTCAGCCAGATGTCGATGGTTGTCGGCAGCAGCTCCTCGAGCTCGTAGCCGATGATCTGGGCCCACCTGTTGTTGAATACGGTCTCCCCGGTTTGGATATTCCACTCCCAGGTTCCGGCTCTGGTGCCCTCCAGGATATTCAGGTAACGCTGTTCCGGGGTGATGCGGTCGTTTGTCATTTACCGGCCCTGCCAGAGTGAAGCCCCTCACGGTCACAAAAAAATATCGGCGGAAGCACACCCTCCTTAATTCAGTGCGCAGCCCTGAAACGGGTTTAAAAGCATTTTTTAGATCAACTGTTCCATTGGTAACACAGGATCGACGTGGATTGGAATAGAATCTTGGGAACATGATCGCACGTTTTCCGAATTCGCGTGTGAACGACCGCTGCGGGGCAGGGGACCAATGGAATCCTGCCAGGTTTAAGCGGAGGCCAGCTCTTTGACCGGCTGAGATTCATCCCTGAGGACCACGACCAGGTCGGCCTCCTGGCCTTTCGCCGTGGTCAAGGGTGAGATGTTGATGCTGATGAATACATCCTCTCCCGTTGCAGAGGGGATTTGCAACCTGTAGAGCTCGCCGCCGAACCGGGACTCGATCAATCCCTGCAACGCCTTGAGCAGATTGCTACCGCCATCTTGCGCTAAGGCCTCCAGTTCCTGGCCGAGGCAGCTCTCGTCACGGCCGAGCATCTGCATCGCGGCATAATTCATTTCGACCAGTTTGAGGTCGGCGGTGAAGACCAGAAGACCCTCACGCACGCCTTCGAATACGGCGCGCAGCCGCTCCTGGTACCGCTCTTTCTGGTCGATCGCGGCCTTGTAGTTGACGGCGCGCTGCGCCTGGCGGACCAGGTCTTCATGGGTGAGCGGTTTGACGAGATAATCGAAGGCGCCATGGCGTACGGCTTCCGCGGCCGTCTTGATCTCCGGTGAGCCCGTGACCATGGTGATCGGGCAATTGGGGCTTTGCTCATGCATGACCCTGAGCAGATTCAGACCGCTATCCCTGCCGAGCAGAATGTCCAGGAAGATCGCGTCATAATCGGTTTCGCCAACCTTGGCGGCGGCTTCGATCAGGGATTCTGCTGTGTCGACCTGGAAACCTGCGTCAGTCAGAAGTTCTCTGAAGGTGAAGCGAATGGATTCCTCATCATCAACGACCAAGATTCGATTAGACACGTTGTCTCCTTTCTATGCGGCAAGCTGACTGGTCAAATGGCTTCAGACCGTTCAGGTCTCACGAAAGACTCTCCGCTTGCATTTCTGCGTTGCTCGATTTCCCCCAGCCAGAGCTCCAGCTGTGCAAAGCTCACGGGTTTCTGCATCACCTGGCAACCCAGTTCGGTCGCCTTTTTAAGATCGATGGCCAGGGTGTTCCCGGACATGATCAGCATATTGGAGGTGATGCCTTTACAGCCCCGGGTCTTCAGCCGTTCGACAAATTCAAGCCCCGTCATTCCCGGCATGTTGTAGTCAATCAACAGGGCATCGCCGCAAGCCACGGCCTGGCTGCACCTGTGCCCCTGGTAAACGTCACACGAGGCAGGAGCCGCAGCCACCGTGACTTCGTGTCCCAGATCTTCGAAATACCACTTGAGCGAATCACGAATACTTCTTTCATCATCAATCACAAAAATCTTTAACGACAACGCCTTCTCTGCTTTCCCCACTCCCTGAAGGTTGATCTGACGGTGTTACGCCGGGCACACCATGCGCACGACTGCGAGCAGTTGCTCCGGTTTGAATGGTTTGGTAATCCATCCTGAGGCTCCCGCTTTTTTGCCTTCCTGCTTTTTCTCCGGCTGCGATTCCGTTGTCAACATGATGATCGGCATGAAACGCGCCCCCGGTTTTTTGCGAACTTCCTTGATCAGGTCGATACCGTCCATCTCCGGCATGTTCAGATCCGTGACGACCATATCGACGCCAGTGTCCGGAAAAATCTCCAATGCCCGTTTGCCATTCTCCGCTTCAATGATCTCATAGCCTTCTTTTTCCAGAGTCATCCGCAACACGCTTCTTACGGTCGCAGAGTCATCGACGGTCAATACCTGTTTTGCCATGTTGTGTGCTCCTGATAGCTCTAAGCCCTTAAACTGGCCGCGGTTTTATAACTCGTCGTCAGAATATCCGCGATCGTCCTTTGCAGAGTGCTGATGCGGCAAGGTTTCTGAAGCCACGAGAGAATCCCCAGTGATTCGAGCTCCAGCTCGGATTTATGCGGAGGCTTTTGGCAACTCATGACAACCACGGGCAACTCAGTATGGTTTTGATGGTGTTGAATTTCCCTGAGTAACTCTTCCCCGTTCATTTCGGGCATACGCCAATCGGTCAGGATCAGGTCAACCCTGTGCGTCTCCAGGCACGCCAACGCCTGGGTCCCGTTTTCGGCCTCCAGTGCCTTGTAGCCGCTTGTCTGTAATGCCAGCACAGCGAGTTTACGAAGATTCCATTGATCTTCGACAACCAGGACAGTGTAATTCATCTAAGGGACCCCTTCCCGCATAAATGCTGCTTGGCATGACCACCTGTCGCTCTCAATTACAAGGCATCAGCAATTGCCATACCAGCAATCGCTTTTGCTGGACGAACTTTTTATGAAGCCCTCCGCAAACGTTGTTAGTTGTGGGCGTTTACGCGTTTGATGATCATGACGAATCGATTCGAACGAAGCGGTGAATGTCAGGAGGGGAAGGTGTGCCAGTGTTACAGAAGTGTGCCCCGCTGGATTGTTGACGACACATTAACTTGATTAAATTAGTTGCTGTTTGTCTTTGGACCCCCTGCAACAACTTCTCTTGTTAACTCTTTGTTTTATTGATGAAAAAGCAAGATCAAAATGATTGTTAGAGAATCAACCCTTGTTGATGAATGTTGTCATGAAAGCATTGGCATGGATGTTGAACAATTCTAACTCACATCAGGGCCAGTTGACTCTCTTTTCTTCGGGTTTTGTTCAGATCCATTAAGGTGATGCAGCAGGGACAAGTCAGGCCCCGGGATCATCGGGGGCTGCATCAAAAGCGGGTTTCTTCAATGAAAGGGTGGGAGGTCGAACGATGAAAATTTTTGCCAAGTTGATCGGAGCGTTCGGGGTGGTCGCAGCCATTTGCGCCATCGTCGGTTTTGTCGGTTGGTACGGAATCAACTCCCTGGAGGAGGGCATGATCGATGTCGGTGAGACCCACCTGATGGCGACCAAGGGGATTGGACTGGTCATGGAGGGGATGAATGCCGTCAAATCGGCTGAACGCACCATGGTCAACCCGACACTCAGCCACGAAGACAGGCGTTGAGGAGATGGGCAAGCTCAAGGAGCGCTGGGCCGATCTCGAGGAAGGCTGGAGTATTTACGACAAGGTCGACAAGGAGCCTGAAGAGCTGGCCCTGTGGACCAAGGCCAAGCAGATTCTGCCCGCATGGAAAAAAGCCCATGAGGCCCTGGTCGCTGAGTTGTCCCAGGTCAACGTCGATCGTCTGGATCCGTCACGGCGACCACTGAGCAGGAGCAGGATTCCCTGGAGCATCTCAACAAGGCCGGCGATATCGCTTTTGGCGACAGCCGTGACGCCTTCAACGAGCTTGATGGAGGAGATGGACCAGATCTTCGAGATGGCCGACAAGCTGGCCGATGCCCGGACGCCGAGGCCGCAGCGACCGCCTGCCAAGCTCAAGATCGTTTCGGTGGTCGTCGTGCTGCTCGCGATCGTCATCTCCATGATTTTCGGTTTCCTGATCGCCCGCAGCATCGCGCAACCGATGGCCAAAGGGGTGCAGCTGGCCGAGGAGGTCGCCAAAGGCGATTTCAGCGCCCGCCTGAATATGAAACGCAAGGATGAGATCGGCCAGCTGGCGGTCGCTCTCGATGGCATGGCCGACAGCCTCGCCAGGCAGGCCAATGTCGCCGAGGAGATCGCCAGGGGCAACCTGGCGGTCGAGGTCAAGCTCTCCTCGGAGAAGGATCAGCTCGGCCAGGCCCTGTCGAACATGGTTGAAAAAACTGCGCGAGGTGATCGGCCAGGTTACGCGGCGCGATCGAGAATGTCTCCTCCGGTTCCCAGGCGATGAGCGCTTCAAGGGAGGAGATGTCGCAGGGGGCATCGGAGCAGGCCGCGGCGGCGGAGGAGGCCTCCTCCAGCGTCGAGCAGATGACCGCCAATATCCGCCAGAATGCCGACAACGCCCTCGCAGACCGAGAAGATCGCCATCCAGGCGGCCAAGGATGCCACAGGAGGGCGGCCAGGCGGTTGATCGAAACGGTCAGTGCCATGAAGGAGATCGCCGACAAGATCATCATCATCGAGGAGATCGCCCGCCAGACCAACCTGCTGGCGCTGAACGCCGCCATCGAGGCGGCCCGCGCCGGCGAGCACGGCAAGGGCTTTGCGGTGGTTGCCGCCGAAGTGCGCAAGCTGGCCGAGCGCAGCCAGAAGGCCGCCGGCGAGATCAACGAGCTGCTCGACCAGCAGTGTCGAGGTCGCGGAGAAGGCCGGCAAGCTGCTCGACTGTCTGGTGCCGAATATCCAGAAGACCGCCGAACTGGTGCAGGAGATCAGCTGCCGCCAGCCGCGAGCAGGATGCCGGTGCCGATCAGATCAACAAGAGCATCCAGCAGCTCGACGCGGTCATCCAGCAGAACGCCTCGGCCTCCGAGGAGATGGCCAGCACCGCCGAGGAACTCTCCGGTCAGTCCGAACAACTGGCTGAGATGATCGCCTTCTTCAAAGTCGACGCGGTGATGCCGGGCGGCAGCCGCCAGCAGCGGATGCAAAGTGCCACCCCCAAAGGGCGCAGACCAAGATTGCCCACGTCCGCTCCGAGTTCAGGTCAAAGCGTAATGAAACCGTTTTTGAGGCGAGCGGCAAAAGTGATTCTCTCGACGACGATTTCGAACAATATTGAGGAGGCTGCTATGAATGAGACAACTGATATCGACAGCCAGCAGTACGTGACCTTCAGCCTCGGCGAGGAACTGTTCGGCGTCGAGGTCACGCGGACCAGGGAGATTCTCAGCCTGATGCCGGTCACCAAGGTGCCGCAGACACCGGACTATCTGCTCGGTGTGATCAACCTGCGCGGCCAGGTGGTGCCGGTGGTCGATATGCGCCTGAAGCTGGGCCTGCCGGCAGGTGCGGAGACCGAGGATACCTGCATCATCGTCGTCGAGGTCCAGGTCGACGGTGAAGTCCTGACCGTCGGCGCGCTGGCCGATGCGGTGCGCGAGGTGCTGGAGATCCGTGACGACCAGATCGAGCCGCCGCCGCGACTCGGCACACGGCTGAAGACCGAGTTCATCACCGGTATGGGCAAGATCGATGAGCAGTTCATGATCCTGCTCAACATCGACCGGATCTTCAACAGCGATGAGCTGGCGCTGGTCCAGGACGTGAGAGAAAAAGACTCTTGCGTGGAAGTCGATGCCGCAGCCTTCGCCGAGGCATGAGCGTGATCGAGGCTTAGTCAAAAGGAGTGGTCGAAGACCAGTCCGAATGCGACGGCCGCTATGGTGTGGTGATCATTGCCGTCACCGTGTTCCCAGAGAAAGGGATCATCTGGTCCGTGAATTTTAACAAACTGGAACTGGTGCTATAACCCGAAACCTCCCCCCACCCCGGGTTGCCCTGACTGATAACGGCACCAGTTCAAGCTGCCGGAGAGCAAAAGTTCTCCGGCAGCTTTTTTGTTCCCGCCATTCTGCGTTTCGCAGACATGTACACCCTAACTTCAAGGTTAATAAGGATCATTCAGGTCGCATGGCCCGTCAGTTTTTGCGTAGCTTCTCAATGATGATCTTGATCGCCAACCCTGCCGCCATGGGGCGCAACACGCAGCCGCCAGCGCCCTTGTGCCCGCCCCCTCCGTAGTTGCGACAAAGTTCACCGACATCGACGCTGCAGGAGCTGTCGAAAATGCTGTGGCCCAGGTTGAGCGCGACGAGCTTTTTGCCCGGCCCCCACTGGATGCGCACCGAGACGTTACACTGCGGGAAGACCGAGTATACCAGGAAACGGTTGCCGACCGGCGGGTTGTCGAGATCGCGGAAATCGGTGACGACGACCTTGTCGTGGACCTCGGAGTGGGCCAGCAGGAATTCGCGGAAGCGCTCCTCGTCTCTGCGGAAAACCCCCTCCTGTTCCCGTATGTCGGGGTCGTTCATGACATCTGTCAGGGTTCGTGTGCGCAACCTCTCGACGAGGCTATTGAACATTTTTCTGAAGTCGCCCTTGATGCCGGTGCGCGGATCGATCAGGAAACCGAGAAGGATTGCGCCCTGCGGGTTGCTGACGTCGTCCATGGTCAGGTCTGCGGAGTCGAAGCGGTCGGTTTCTTCGACGAGGTGGCGGAAGCGGCCGAGCCTGGGTGAGGAATAGTCATTGTAGATCACACGCGCGACGCTCGGCTCGACCGCGTAGGCGCCCCTGAAATCTCCTTCCGGCATGACGGTGTGGGCATGGTGGTCGAACCAGATGGCACAGCGGGAGTCGTATGGTAGGTTGGCGAGGATGTCGTTTGCCGTTATCGAGATCTTCCGTTCGGTAATATCCTGTGGATGGACGAGAAGAATCTCATCGATTTGTTCCATTTCGGTAATCAGAACCGCTGCAGTCAAACCGTCCAGGTCGCCGCGTGTCACCAGTCGCATATCCAGCCCTTTGTGCCTTATAAGTATTTGTAAACAACCTGACTACCATTATCATTTCGTTCGACCTTGCGCAAACTCTTCGTCGCGAAATTCAGAAAAGCAGGCGAGTCAGGAGGCCGTTTAACAGGATGGTGGCCAGAACCAGGCCAAGGTATACATGGAGTCCGATGCGGAGTTTGCGGGCAGGCTTTTCAACGAAGAGGGTCTTTCTCAGTGTTTTGGTTGTCCAGACCGCGAAGGAGACGGCCAGGCCTGCGATCAGGCCCTGCAGCAGCGGCCATTGGACCAGGCGTAAAGGGGGCAGGAGCAGGGTTGCTGAAATCATGCCGAGAATCCAGAAGTGACTGATGCTCAGCAGTTGATGTCCCGACAGCCGCTTCGGCAGGACCTTGAAGCCGACCCGGAGCAGCTCGTCGCGATCAGGCATGGCCAGCAGCCAGTAATGCGGCACCTGCCAGAGCACCATCAAAAGTACGAGTGCCAGCGGGCGCGGATCGAAGGGATCGGCGCCGGCGGCGATCCAGCCGATCAGTGGCGGCAGGGCGCCACAGGGAGTACCAGCGATCACGGCCAATGAGGAGACCCTTTTCAGCGGTGTATAAACGGCAAGGTACCAGGCGGTTGTTACCAGCCCGAGCAGCGCTGCCGTCATCCCGGTGCCCAGCAGCAGAATCGCCAGTCCACCCGTGGCGAGCAGCAGCCCTGCGGCCATGCCGGCTCGAGGTGAGAGGCTGCCACAGGCTAAAGGCCGGCGACAGGTGCGACGCATCAGGGCGTCGGTGAAACGCTCCTGCACCTGGTTGAGGACTGAGCATGCGGAGCTGAGCAGAAAGATGCCCCAGACGAGTGCCCAGAGTTTCAGCCACGGCAAACCCGGGGCCGCCGCCAGGGCACCGGTGAGCGACGAGAGCGCGACCATGGCCGAGAGCGGCAGCCGGATCAGTCGGCTCAGGGCCGTCAGGTTGGTCATGGTTGCGGAGTGCAGTCGCATCTTATTTCAGGCTGTCCAGCCAGGTTTCCATGGCTTTGATGTCATCGTCAGTTAAACCCGGGTAGGGTGGCATCGCTGGAGGGTAGCCCTCGGTCACTTCCTCACCGGGCTGTCGAAGTGCGCGGATCAGGTAAGCTGTGTCCGCCTGCACTTTGACGGTCTGGCCGTCCTTTACGACGGTGCGCTCGCTGCCAAGCAGACCTTTGAGGCTGGGGCCGACGCGGCGGCTGCCGTCGATGCTGTGACAGCCGAGACAACCATTCTGGCTCGCCAGGGCGTGACCTCTCGCAACGGGGTCGTCAGACGCGGGTTCGGCTGCTGGCTTTTCGAGCTGTTCCTCTCTCTCGCCTTCGGTTCTCTGCTCCGCTTCCGTTGATGACTCGGGCTTGCCGGCATTCGCTTCCGTCTTCATCAGGTAGTCAAGAATACCAGCCAGGTCCTGCTCCGGAATTTTGCCGGCATAGGCAGGCATCGCTGCCGGGATAGCCTTCGACGATATCTACTTCCGGTTCCAGAATGGCCTTTTCCAGGTAATCCCGATCCGTCGTCAAGGTGCGGCTTTGACCATCTGTGACCACGGAGACGTCACGACCGCCGATGCCCTGGAAGGTCGGTCCGACCGACGCTGACCCGTCCAGAGAATGACAGCCGAGACAACCGTGCTTCTGCAGAAGAGCTTTGCCGGCAGCTGCGGCGACCGGCTTCTCTGCCAGCCAGCCGGCAAACTCTGCGGCAGGGATCGCTTCCACGGTGGTGATCATGTCAGAATGGGCGACGCCGCAGTATTCGGCGCAGAAGAGATCATAGCTGCCCGGTTCCTCAGCGACGAACCAGGCGTAGGTCTCCATCCCCGGAACGGTATCACGCTTGACGCGGAAAGCCGGCACGTAAAAGCTGTGCAGTACGTCTTCGGAATTAAGGCGGACATTGACCGGTTGTCCGACCGGCACATAAAGCTTGTCGGAGGTCTTGCCGTTCTCATAGGTAAAGAGCCACGACCACATGCGCGCCGAACCCTTGATCGTCATGGCATTGTCAGGAATCCGCCGCAGTGACAGGTAACCTTCCCAGCCGTACCAGAACATGATGCCGACCAGAATCGTCGGGATCACGGTCCAGGTGACCTCGAGCCAGACATTGTGGTCTTTCTGGCTGATGGGCACTGGAACCCGCTTGCGGTTGTAGCGCCAGACCAGGTAAACCGTCGCCACCGTGATGCCAAGCAGAGCGATGCCGCTGATACCAAAGATGACATAGAAGGCCTTGTCGACGGCCTCGGTCGTAGTGATTAAAGGTTGGGAGTTCACAGTCTCTCCTTAACGGTACAGGACATCAAAAAAGTTCAGGCCGATAAATAACGCCAGAATCGCCAGTGCGACGAACAGCGAAAGTTTGAAAAGAAGATTTTCGTATTTCATGTGCATGAAAACAGCCACCACCAGCCCCGATTTAAAAGTTGCGATGCCAAGGGCCACCCAGACGTTTAACGCGCCCAGGTCATATTGAGCCACGGCGATAGTGACGCCGGTGAGGATCAGCAGGGCGATCCAGATAATCGCGAAGGTTTTGTATGGGACGATGTGGGCATGTTCTTCAGACATAATGACCTCAGGTTTAACAAATTGATATTGCGTGTTCTCTGTTCATTCTCAGACTTCCAGCTTCTTTAAGACTCAAGGAAGTATGCGGGGACAGTCCCTGGTCCCTGGTCAGTGCAGTATCAGGTAGTAGAGCGGGAAGACAAAAATCCAGATCAGGTCAACCAGGTGCCAGTAGAGGCCGGCATTCTCAAGGACGACCCAATCGTCTGCGTTGACCTTGTCGCACCTGATCAGGAACATGGCCCAGACGATCACCAGGGCGCCGATCACCACGTGCAGTCCATGCAGGCCGGTGGTCAGGTAGTAAAGATTGAAAAAGACCATTTCGCCCGGCAGCATTTCTTTCATGTGTGCCGAGCCGGGGTAGATGCCGTGATGAAATTTGGCGCTCCATTCAAAATACTTGTTGATCATGAAGATCGCGGCACAGGCAACGGTGCTGCCGAGCAGGCCGAGACAGAGACGCTTTGAACCGCGCCGCAGGGCCGTGATGGAAACAGCGACAAACAGACTGCTGGTCAGCAGCACCATGGTGTTGCCACCACCAAACCAGACGTTCAGCTCTTTTCCGGCTGAGATGAACTCCTGGGGATAACGAGACAGGTAGACGGCATAGAGGAGAAAAAGCCCGCCAAAGAGCAGCACCTCGGTGAAGAGGAAGAGCCACATGCCAAACTTGGCGCCGGTATAGTCCTTGTGTACGTGGCCGCTCATAGAATCCCCGCCTTTTTAAAGTCGTAGGGGCCGTGGGTGACCACCGGGTCCTCCTCACCGAAATTCTCTGTCGGCGGAGGTGATGGGATCTGCCACTCAAGGCTGGCCCCGCCCCAGGGGTTTGATCCCACCGGGTCTCCCCAGAAAATGCCGCGGAAGATGTTGGCAAACATCAGGATCAAGCCGATGGCCAGCACCCATGAGCCCAGGGTTGCCAGCTGGTTCAGGCCGGTAAATTCAGGAACGTAGTCGTAATAGCGACGTGGCATCCCCTGCATGCCGACCACCTTCATGGAGATGTAGAGGATCAAAAAGCCGATGAACATGACCCCCCAGGCGACGGTCGCCACGGTTTTGTCGTACATGCGCCCGTAAATCTTCGGCAGCCAGTAGTGCATGGCCGCGAAGAAGGCCATGCCGGTGCCGCCGAACATGACGAAATGGAAGTGTCCGACGACAAAGTAGGTGTCATGCACGTGCACGTCGGCTGCGGCCGCTCCAAGGGTCAGGCCGCTCAGTCCGCCGATGGTGAAGAGCAGGATAAACGACAGGGCGTAGAGAAGCGGCGGGTCGAGCAGGATCGAGCCCTCGTAGAGGGTCGCCAGCCAGTTAAAAACCTTGATTGCCGATGGAATGGCGACGATGAAGGTTAAAAACGAGAAGACCAGGACCGCCATATCCGACATGCCGCTGGTGTACATATGATGGGCCCAGACCAGTGAACCGGCGAAGGCGATGGCGATACTTGAGACGACGATCGCCTTGTAACCGAAAGCCGGTTTGCGCGAGAAGACCGGCACGATATCAGAGACGACGCCCATGCCGGGCAACACCATGATGTAGACCGCTGGATGGGAATAAATCCAGAACAGGTGCTGGAACATGATCGGGTCACCACCCTGGGCCGGGTCGAACAGGCCCGTGCCAATGATGCGCTCGGCAAAGAGCAGCGCGACGGTGATGCCGATCACCGGAGTCGCGAGGACCTGGATCCAGGCGGTCGCGTAGAGAGACCAGGTAAAGAGCGGGATGCGCATCCAGGTCATACCCGTGGTACGCAGACGGTGAATCGTGGTCACGAAGTTGAGTCCGGTCAGAATCGACGAGAAGCCGAGGATGAAGACTGCGATCGCGGCAAGCGAGACATTGGTGCTGGTCTGAGACGAGAAGGGGACGTAAAAGGTCCAGCCGGTATCGGGTGGCCCGCCACCGGTGAAAAGCGAAATCACGGCCAGGGCTGCGCCGGTAATGTAGAGCCACCAGGAGAAGAGGTTGAGCTTCGGGAAGGAGACGTCACGGGCGCCGATCTGGATGGGCATGATCAGGTTGCCGAACGCCGCCGGGATGCCGGGGATGATAAAGAGAAAGATCATGATCACGCCGTGCAGGGTGAAGACGGCGTTGTAGGTCTGGGGGCCCATGATTGTTTCACCGGGGGCGAAAAGTTCAAGGCGAAGCAGCAGACCGAGCAGCACTCCGACACAGAAGAAGATGGTGACGGACCAGAAGTAGAGGAGTCCGATGCGCTTGTGGTCGGTGGAGAAGATCCAGCCGAAGATGCCGGGGTAGTGGCCTTCGCCAAAAAAGCCGCGGTCGTTGGCCGCCGTGGCAGTCATGTCACTCATAGGTTCTTATCCTTCTTGGATTTCTTCCCGCCAAAGATCAGGAAGGCGGCGAAAATGGCCAGGGTCGTCAGAATGGCCGTGGCTGATACACGCAGGATGTTGAAGACGTAGGTCTTCTGCTCGGGATCAAAGCTGAAACAGTATTGCACCATTTTACGAATTGTTGTGCCGACATGGCCCGCCTTGGCCTCGTAGAGAGCCAGGGTCAGATCCTTGGGCACAATATGAGTGCCGTGCAGATAACGTATGATCTGTCCCTTCGGGGAGACCACGAAAAAGACCACCGGATGGAGAAAATCGTGCTCGACTCTTTGAAAACGATATCCGGAAGCGTTGGTCAACTTTAGGATCGTATCCAGATCACCGGTCAGAAAGCGCCAGGCCTGGTCCGGGTATTGGTTTTTCATGGCGGCGTAATAGGTGTTACGACTCCGCAGCGCCAGCTCCGGGTTTTCTCTCTCGTCAAAACTGAACGAGACGACCTGGTAGTCTTCACCCGCCTTGAGCTTGAGCCCCGGCAGCACCCGGGCCAGGTCACCCTGCAGGAAGTGGCAGACATTGGGACAGCGATAATAGACGGGCGCAATGATTGTCGGCTTCGTTACCAGCTCTGCCAGGCTGATCGGGTTGCCCTGCTCATCTTTAAAGACCAGATCGAGCGGCAGATATTCCCCCAGCTTTTCATCAAGGCCGACTTTGTCCTCACTGACATTGGTCTGAACCGGGCGGACGTGATCAGAGGGCTTTTTGGCGACTTCGCCGTGTTGATCGTGGGCCATGCTGGACGGCTCATCGTTCTGGTGCTGGGGAACGCTTGCAGCGACCGGACCGACGACCAATAACGAGTAGATCAGTGAGGCACAAAGCGTTGCACACAGAGTTGGCGCGTCGAGTCGGTCTCTCAGCTTTCTAATGACAGTCATAGGGCCCGTGAATACAATCAATAAAGTTGACAATTCCGGTAATGATAACAATTTTGTGAAAGTTTGCAAGAGTTTCAAATGTCTAGCAGCCTGTCGGACTATACGGGCCGAAGCGAAAATTTGGACCAAACAGCCGGATTTGCAGCCGGCTCATGGATAGTCCGACAGACTGCTAGAGCCGATTGCTTGTGCAATGCTCTTCTGGTAGCATGAACGCCTGAGATCCTTGAAGAATGAGCAGATTGTAACAGATATCGTGACGCTTGGCGAACTGTGTACGGAGATTCACATGGAAGAGTTGAGAGAACGCATTATTGAGCTTGAAATTCGTTACGCTCACCAGAACAGCACGGTCGAAGAACTGAACACGGAATTGACGACAGCGAATGCGCGAATTGATCACCTGGAACGAAAAGTCAGGGCCATGCAGGAGATGATCGGCAGCCTGGGACCTGAACTGACAGAGTCCCCCGACGAATAAATGTTGACTGATCTGAAACGAATAGGTCTCGAGGCCTGCGTCCTCATCTCCTTCGGCGCTCTGTTCGGGTTGACTCTGAACCATCAACTGGTCATGGATGCCTTCACCGGGAGTCTTGCCCCACCACAACGGGAAAAGGCCGTGACGAGTGCCCCGGCTGCTTTGCCGATGCCTGTGCTGATAGAAGACGTGCAGCAGCTGCTGGCTTCGGGTGGTCTGCTCCTCGATGCCCGTGGTCCCGAGCTTTACAGCGCGGGCCATATTGAGGGCGCTGTGTCGCTGCCAATGGTTGATATTGATGCGAAGCTGCCGGACTTTCTGACGCGCGTTGCGAAAGATCAGATCATTATCACCTACTGCAGCGGCTTCGGCTGCCCCGATTCCTTTGATCTTGGCATGCAGTTGATCGACGCTGGCTACCTCGATGTGCGGGTCTTCGAGGGAGGTTTTCCGGAGTGGCGCGATGTCGGCCTGCCAATCGCGGGGGAGGGGCGATGAAGCGCTTCAAACTCGGCCTCTATCATCTGTCGCGCCTGGCGCTGGCCCTGACCTTCGTCTACGCCGGCGCCGTTAAAATGCAAGACGTGGTTGCCTTTGCCGGTCACATTGCGGCTTACCAGATTCTCCCCTACGCCATGAATTACCTGGTTGCGGCGACTCTCCCCTATGTGGAGTTCCTCGCCGGGCTGCTATTATTGCTCAATGCCCGGGTCAGACCGGCTCTTTTGGTCATCGGTAGCATGAACCTGGTTTTCATGGCTGCACTGCTCTCTGTGCTGCTGCGCGGCCTGGATATCGACTGCGGCTGTTTCGATCCCGGCGGAGGCCAGGATGTGACCGCCGGAGTCGCGCTGATGCGTGACATCGGTCTGATGATCCTGGTTGTGCTGGTTTGGAGTTTGCGCTGTACTGGCGTGCGACGAGTGACGAGTGAAAAGTGAAAAGTGACAAGTGAGTGAAAAGGACAGTGAAAGTGGAATGTCAAGGAGTAGTGCAGGCAAGTGAAGAGGCTGTCCCCGGATTGACGCCTGAGATTCAATGAACAAACAACCGCCCAAATCGCCCCTATGACCTGGAAATCACAGCTCGCCGACTCTCTCATTACTCCGGATCAACTCGCCGAACGTTTTGGCATTGATCCCGAGCCTCTGCGCGCTGTGGTTGCGCGCTATCCTCTCCGGATTACCCCCCATTATCTTGACCTGATCGAAAAACCGGGTGATCCGATCTGGTTGCAATGCGTTCCTGATCCAAGAGAAATGGAGAGGGACGATTTACCGGAGGATTCCCTGAATGAAAGGTCCTTCTCGCCGGTGCCGGCGGTGGTGCATCGTTATCCGGATCGGGCCTTGTTGCTGGTTTCCGGGCAGTGCGCCGGCTATTGCCGCTTTTGCACCCGCAAAAACCGGGTCGGCACCAAAGCGCTCGTGTTCTCTGCAAAGCAGATCGCGGAAGGAGTTGCCTACATCGCAGCGACGCCCGGCATTCGTGATGTCATCCTGACCGGCGGCGATCCCCTGCTGCTCGACGATGAGCGGCTTGAAGAGATTCTGACGGCGCTGAACAACATCTCCCACGTGGAGATGATCCGCATCGGCAGTCGTGTGCCGGTGACCCTGCCGGACCGCATCACTCCCCGGCTCTGCCAGCTGCTGGCCCGTTTTCAACCTCTCTATCTCAATACCCATTTCAACCATCCACGGGAGCTGGTTGACGCCAGCATCAACGCCTGTGCCCGCCTGGCCGATGCCGGTATCCCTCTGGGTAATCAGACCGTTCTGCTCCGTGGTGTCAATGATGATGCCGGGGTGATGACGGAACTCTGCCGCGGCCTGCTGAAAATGCGTGTCCGACCCTACTACCTGCATCAACTCGACCAGGCGAAAGGCACGGCCCATTTCCGGGTGCCGGTGGAGAGGGGGCTGGCGATCATTGCCGCAATGCGCGGCCAGATTGCCGGGCTGGGTATCCCTCAATACGTGATCGATCCTCCTGACGGCAGCGGTAAAACCCTCCTTTAGCGTCAACCCCTGTTGGGGACCCAACGGAATGAGACCGGCCGATTCTGTTTCGGTGAAGACGTTTACCCTCCCTTATGAATTAATGAAGAGAGATTTAATCAAGAATTAATTGACCCTAATTGCCTACTTTAATAAGGTATCAGCTCTGAAACTTTGATGGGGGGCAATATGCAGAGGTTTCTTTCTATGTTTCGAAGCACGTCTTTCTTGCTGCTTGGCGTTTTCGTCCTCCTGGCAAGCGTGTCAGGTCCGGACGCGGCCTGTGCCGGAGACATTACGGTGGTCGGAACTGGCGACAGCCAGGCTCTCATGCGGGACCTGGCCGTGGCGTATGAGCAGGCCAATCCCGACAGCCATGTCGTTATCCCCGACAGTATCGGCAGCAGCGGCGGCATCCGTGCGGTCGCTTTTGGCCATAGTGTTATGGGCCGTACCGCCAGACCCCTAACCTTGCAGGAGGGCGCTCTAGGCCTGACGTATACGGTCTTTGGCTACTCTCCGGTTGCCTTCATTGTCAATGAGGCTGTTACAGGGATTGACTCCTTGACCTCCGCACAGCTGCTTGCTGTTTTCCGTGGCGATATTTCAAACTGGTCGGAGCTTGGCGGGCCCGATCAAAAAATTTATCTGGTCAATCGTGAGGCCGGTGATTCCAGTCGTGGCGTCCTGGCAAAGCATATTCAGGGCTTTGCTGATATCGCCGTGCCGCCAGACTCGGTCTTTTTGAGCACCCCGGAGGCGATCAATGCCCTGGCCAGGTATCCGCACACCATCGGCTACGGGCCCCTGGGGATGATCCAGCCGAACAGTATGCGTGCCTTAAGCTACAACGGAATCGCGCCGACTCCGGAAAATGTTGCCAAACAGCTTTACCCGCTTGCAACAGAGTTCGGACTCGTCTGGAAGGGCGACCTTCCTCCTGATTACCAGACGTTTGTTGAGTTCCTCGCTTCACCGCAAGCAAGGAGCATCATGCTTGGGCGGGGTGTTCACCCTGTGACTGCTCAATGAGGTCTGCAATGAGACGTTTCGATCGTGCTTCTCTGAAATCACGCTTCCTGCTGGTTTTTTCCCTCTCGACATTGGGGCTTCTCACTCTCCTTGGCGGCGTCTCCTACTACCTGATGTACAGTCACCTGCAAGTCGTTCAGGAAGACAACCTCCAGCGGCTGGCGTATTTTGCTGCCGATGAGATCAACCACGCGATTGAGGATAAACAGCAGCTGCTCATCCAGGTTTCCCGAGCACGGGAAGTTAAAGAGTTTTCTGAGACCTTCCGATATCTCCCACTGGCTAAACACCTGTCGGAATACCAGGAGGATTTCCCTGACATCAGTTTTATTGATGCAAAGGGCAACGAAGAATTGCACCTTGTCAACGGCAGTGTCTCAGATGGAGTCGTCGATTTATCTAACGATGTCGGTTTTCAGAAAGCACGCAAAGATCCTGGGGCGGTTATAGTGACAAGGCACCCCACTCTTGACGCCCTGGTCTTCACCCATGGGATGACACGCTACTTCGGTGATGTCTTTCTCGGCTGCTTGCGGGCCGTGGTCCCTTTGCAGTCTGTCATGGGCCATCTCGGTGAAACCGGTCTAGGTCAAACAGGCTTTCTGATTCTGCTGGAAAGCGATGGCAACCTGGTTCCCCTGACTGGCACAAAGGCTGGTGCAATAAAAATCCCCGAACGACAGAAAGCAGGCCCGGAGGCTCTATCTCATCAGAGCGGCTCCGTTGTCCTTGATGATTCCCTGGGCCTAGAGGCCTTCAGCGCCTATGCAGATATCGGCCTGTTGTCGTGGCGGGCGGTCGCTGTGCTTCCATACCAGGAGTTTATTGCCGGGCCTCGACACCTGACCAAAATCTTTGTCGGCTTTGGCTCCTTGTTGCTGTTGACCGGCTGCTGCTGCGCACTTTATCTCGGCGGTCGTTTGACCAAGCCCTTACGTCGGCTCGTGGCCGCGACGGCTGAAGTTGGCGGAGGGCGCTGGATGAAGATTGAAATCGGTAAGGCGCCGGGAGAAGTTGGTGAACTGATCCTTGCCTTCAATGAGATGACGCACTCGCTGAAGTCGACGACGGTCTCCCGGGACTACCTTGACAACGTTGTTGAGTCGATGCACGAATCACTCATCGTGGTTGGTCTGGATGGCAAGATCGAGAGAGTCAACCGGGCGACCTGTGATCTGCTTGGTTATTTTCCCGATGAGCTGGTGGGGCAGCCGGTAGGCGTGGTCTTCGCTGAGCTTAAGGAAGCCTCCGACAACTGGATTGACCAGGTGACCAGGACCTCCGGACATTTTTCCGAGCGGCGCTATAGAAACAAGGGGGGGGACATCTTTCCGGTGAATTTCTCCTGGGCTCGTTTCAGTGATCCCGATGGCAAAATTCACGGCCTGATCTGTCTTGCTCAAAAACAGGACCCCGAACGTCGACCTGCCGACTGGCGCAAACGCATGAGACAGAGTGGCGACCGGGCTGCTCGTTAGCCTAGGCAACAAAATGATTCATCTGAAAACAGGCGAGGGCGGAGTCATCTCCATCTTCGCCTGTTTCGCAGGGACAGCGTGAAGGGCCGTTCTGTTACACAAGTCTTGATCTCAGTACCCGCTGTTAAAACGGGTCCTCGTGTGGCGGGTGATCTGGCTGTTGTGACTCTTCAGGTTCTCCGAAATCTGGTCTGCTTCCTCTTTGGTCAGCAAATCCTTCTCGATAAAATACTCTCCGATCCTCGTCTGCAGGGAGCGTTGATACTTCAGCAGCGCCTCGACCTGGTGTGTTTTGAGATAACCCAGTTCAATGGCTTTCTTGCCGAAGCGCAGCGAATGGCCGCGGTGTTTCAGAATCTGGGTGACTTTAGCCTCCGACAACCAGCCCCACTTCAGGGCGAGGGCACCGAGCGTCGGTCTTTGCCGCCTTTGCCAGACCAGGGCTTCGATCAGCTGCTGGTAGGTCACTTTCCCCTGGTAATAGGAGAACATGCCAAATTCGAGTGGAATCGCCGGGACCTTGGTCGGCCTGGGATGAGGTTTCTGCTGCTTGCGCGGCTGCGTTGATCGGTTTCCCCAGTGTGATGTGGTCTGTGATGGGCTGCGGCCCACAGTCTGCTGACGCGGGTGATGGCGCT
>CAVPPD010000038.1:0-136360 GCA_963707155.1 uncultured delta proteobacterium
CCACAAGATTGGACTGCCGAAAGAAG
Source organism: uncultured delta proteobacterium (assembly GCA_963707155.1). Classification (GTDB taxonomy): domain Bacteria; phylum Desulfobacterota; class Desulfuromonadia; order Desulfuromonadales; family BM103; genus M0040. The sequence continues at coordinate 27 of CAVPPD010000038.1, forward strand.
CTCGCTGCGGTTTTGGCCGCAGCCTCGCTTTCCGATGAGGAACTGGGTGCTTTTCTGCGCAATCGCGGGCTGCACGAGCCGCAGTTACAACAGTGGCGCGAACAATGACTGAATGGTTTGCAAAGCACCGGCGGCTCGCAAGAAGAAGCCTCCCGAATCAAAACGTATGCTGTCACTTAGAGAAAGAGCTCCAGCGCAAGGACAAGGCATTGGCAGAAACTGCCGCCTTGTTGGTTCTCAAAAAAAAAGCCCGGGAGATTTGGGGGGACGAGGACGACGGACACGGACGTTTAGACCGACAGTTGGCGATCCACCTGATCGACGCGGCGATAGCGTCGGGGCAAGGCTGGAACCGGCCGCGCAGATGTTGGGGCTGACCGCCCGCACCTTGCAGCGGTGGCGGCGCCAAGGGTCCGGCGAAGATCTACGCCGGGGGCCGTTGACTGCCCCGGCAAACAAGTTGACGGCGGCGGAGAGGCAGGAGGTCATCTCGATTGCCAATTCACCCAGGTACAGAGAACTGTCTCCCAAACAGATCGTCCCCCGGCTGGCCGATGAGGGCCGGTATGTTTCTTCGGAGGCGACCTTCTATCGCATTCTGCGCACAGAGAATCAATTGGCGCATCGAGAGCGATGCCGCCCGGCCACCCATCGACGGCCTCGGGAGAAAGTGGCCACGGGGCCATGCCAGGTCTGGTCTTGGGATATCACCTATCTGAAGACCACAGTTGCCGGGCGCTTCCTCTACCTGTATATGCATCATGGATGTCTGGAGTCGCAAGATTATGGCGGCGACCGTGTTTCCCAAAGAGTGCGGGCAGAACAGTGCGCTGATGCTGGTCAAGGCTTATCACCGTCATGGCGTCGTTTCCAGAGGGCTTGGTGCTGCATTCCGATAATGGTGGCCCCATGAAGGGGTCAACCATGTTGGCCACACTACAACGGCTGGGCGTGGTGCCGTCCTTCAGTCGCCCTGGCGTGAGTAACGATAACCCGTTCTCCGAATCGCTGTTTCGGACTTTGAAGTATCGCCCAGAGTATCCGACTCGTCCCTTTGTCGGAGAGCAGGATGCACAACGCTGGGTCGATGGGTTTGTCCGATGGTACAACGGCGAGCATCTCATAGCGCGATCCGCTTCGAGACATCGGATGATCGACATTATGGTGAAGAATCGTCAAATTGAGCAAACGTAAAGAGCTTTACCAATGTCTCGGCAGAAAAAGCCGAGTCGTTGGACCCGACAGATCCGCAATTGGGAGCCGATTGAAATTGTTCGACTCAACCCGGAGCGAGAAGAGGATCTCTGCAGCGCGGCGGCATAACAGGACTGAGGCGACAACTACCTTGACACCCGCCGGTTTTGACCTGTCAGGGTTGCTGACACAACTTATAAGACCCTCAAATTTTGACCTTCGCCCTCGTTTACTGTAGATTGGATATCTGTCTTGAATTGCTAGGTTTCTGAGAATTCAGGAGTGGGGATGTAGGATAATGGACATAGGCCATCCGTACTTTGCGGGTGGCTTTTGTTTAAATGATATCAAATGTTTTCATTCTAAATAGAGGAGTTGAGGATGGGCCTTCTCGATGTATTTCAGAAAGTTTCACAAGCGCCAACGAACCCACACAAATCGTCCAAACCACGTACCTTTGACGTTGAGGATCTTTATCGTGGGCCCGTAAGTGGGCCAGAAGGAGAAGCCGGGGAGAGTAATCAAGCGCTTGATGAGAAGCTTCGCCAGGCTTACTTCTGGATTATCAACAACGCGATAATTAGTCCTCATTACGATATTGAATACAACGATACCCCCCCAGCGTCTTTCGTGTTAGGCGACAGCAAGAGCCGCTTAACGCTTCCGTCAGGACAAAGCTACTCAAGTTACGTACTGCTTCCCTTGTTAACTTTTGCGACCAGGCGTAAGTGCCTTTTTATTGGTGGTCCGGGCAGGGGAAAAACTGCTAGCTCGATCTTAATGGGGATATTGGCTGGTTACCCCGTACGCGATGTTCGGCGTGCGATGCAACATGGGCACCCGCAAATGACTATTGCTGATCTGCTCGGCAACCCTCTTCCCTCAGATCTCGTAAAGGCTGAGAGTCTTGATGATATAAGAATTTCCTGGCGTAAATGGCTTGGCATGCGGGTCAAGATTATCGACGAATATAACCGTATTCCGACCAGGACGCAGAGCGCTCTCCTGACGGTGATGGGGGATAACTACGCTGAAGTTCTAAATCACATCTATGAGTGTCCCGACTCTGCATGGTTTTTGACGGCGAATGATGATCAAGGGGGGGGCACTTACCAGGTCATTGAAGCTTTGCGTGATCGTATCGATGTTGTCGTGCAGGCCCTCGCATTTAACCCGAGGTTTCTGGAGGACCTTCTCGTCCGCATTGAAGACGACGTGAGACCAGAAGAAACTGTCCCAAGGCAAATCATTTTTTCTGAAAACCAGATTGATGAAATGCAAGAGGAGATTCGAAAAGTCGAGATACCTGTAGAAGTTCGTAGGCGCATCGAGTTTTTTGCAAGTCAATTTGAGTTTAGTGAGGTGGCAGCAGACCAGTTCGAATACAAAACAAAGGACACTGCACGACTTGCCGGAACTGAAAAGCATATCCTCAGTGGTCTGGACACTGGCCGCGACAGCTTAAGGACCTCGGCTGCCAAACGATAAATGGCTTGTCAGTTCGGGTGTTGATGACTCTACTGTTGTATGCAAAGGCTCTCGCATATTTTCGTGGCAACCACGTGGTTGAACTGGAGGATATAAGGCAAATACTTCCATTCGTCCTGCATGAAAAATTGGTTCCTGATATTGATGCTCCCTTCTTCGAATCTTCAGGAAATGGCGTCTTCCGAAGTGACCGAGTTGGATGGCTAAGAAAACTCTTTGACTTGAGTTGTGATGAGTACAATCGTTTGAATCTCGACGGTGAAGACCAAGTAGGAGTACTGGCCGCAGAGTTTAGAAAAGGGCTTGAAGGCCTTGGAGAAAGAGAAGTACGTAACCGGTTGAACAAAATTGAACGCATAATCAGCGAATATTCTAAAGGACGTAAATTATACGGTCATCTATACGATGACCTGCTTAAACTGAAATATCTACACCAGCGGTACACGAATTACTTGCGCTGGCTCCAGTCACAGTGAGACAAGTCATGCTATCGACAGCTTTAACTACAGCCCTGCGCTCCAGTCGGGCTGACTACAATTCCAGATTCATGGAAGCTCGCAGATTGCATCCGGGCCTGGACAGCGATAGCTTCAGTGAATTTTTAAGCGCTGCCGTCGATAATCTGGTTAAGGCCGTCGCAGAAAGAAACCCGGAGGTTGTTCCGCGTGTCGTGTCGGTTGCTTACGATGTGGCTCTGGAGCTGGTTGGGCAACATCTCGTTGGCACTTCAGCCCGTTTGCCTTGGCAGGAGCGCCTTTGGCAGCATCTCCCTCAATTCGCTTCCTGGGTGGCAGCATCTCCTGATTTGGTTATACCTAACCTCTGTAACGCGCTACACAATATTTCCATTACCGCAGATAGTCGTCCCCAGCAGTGGCTTGATGATTTGGAAAGATTGTCGCCACTTTGTCGCACAGTCGAAGAGTTCCTTCGCTGTGGGCAGATCGCTGCTTGGCGAGCTGGATTGGCACAGTTGCGAAAAGGAGCGCTCGCTCTCGGAAGAACTCTTCCCGAGCTGTTGTCTCTGGCAGCAGTTGATGCGCAGGAAGGATTGTCTTGCAGCGATGTTTTCGAGAAGCTGTCCGTTGATCCATGGTATGACCCGGGCGAAAGAGGAACAAGAATGACAACTGGAATGTAAAGATTAAAGCGGGAGCTTTTCGTGGATTTGGTGGGATGTTTATGGAACCTCCGAGAATAACAGCTTTGGGTGGTGATTTTTGGGTGACCAGTGCCGATGACAGTTGGCTGCTTGTGGCCGATTGTTTTGGCGCGACCTTCCACCGGACCTCAATTGGAGATATTGGCAGTATGAAATTTTCCACAAAGATGCCTGAAGGCATCTCCTCCACTGATTTGGCAATATCCCGAAAAGAAGAATTCATAGACACAAAAGATCTTGGTCGGCTGACATCTGTGGCAGTCAACAACCACACACTTGCCCTGACAGCACAACTCTCGCATGCTGTCCATCTTGTCCCTCTCACATGACTGGAAAAAGCAAAATCAAGCAGCGGTCTGCCAAGGATAACTTAACGCTACAAGCAAACTGGCTGGAAACCTGGCCCTCTGCTTTAGAGGTTTGGAGTCGTTTTACTAGACTACGGCCGCCTATACTTTGTTTGACAGATAAGCACGCTCATCAGGAGGGGTTGTCCGAAAGCTTTGCCATGATAAGGCTTCATGACCAGGCAGTCGTAATCAATCTTGCCGAGGTCAGCCGTTATGGTTTGGAAGACTATGCTCAGGAAATTTTAGCCCATGAAATAGGGCATCACGTCCTTGCTCCCGCAAACCTCAGTGACCATGCGCGTATGATTGCGCGAATGCGCTGGGCACTTCCTACGGTAGAACATCACGCTCCTCTAGTTGCCAACCTTTTTACTGATCTTTTGATTAACAATAGGCTACAGAGAAGCTCTGAACTGAGTATGGATGATGTTTATCGGGTTCTCCATGACGGGCGACCGGCAGGGAGTGTCTGGATGCTCTATATGAGGATTTATGAACTTTTGTGGAGCTTGGAGAAGGGGTCACTCGGTGTGCCCTTTGAAGATGACCGGAAAGAGGGCGACGCGATTCTAGCGGTTAGACTGCTTCGTAGCTATTCTTACGAATGGCTTGATGGTGCCGGGAGGTTTGCCGCATTACTATTACCCTATCTTCTCGAAGATCAAGTCGATCAGGACCTTCTCGAATCATGGTTTGATACTCGCAGTGCTGGCCAAGGTGGCGAGCCAGCAGGCCTTACAGAGGAGGACGCTGGTGAGCGCGAGGGGGCGGTTCATCCTGCAACTGACAAGGATTTGATTGAATCTGAAAGTGATGGGACTGGCAATGAAGAGAAAGCCTCCCCACAACCTGTTGAAACGATCCAAAAGCCAAACAGTAGCGGACAGTCCAGGGAACCATTCCAGTTCGGAGAAATCCTTCGTGCTTCCGGGATAGATCTTTCAGATCATGAAATAGCAATTCGCTACTACAAGGAGAGAGCACTGCCACATCTAATTCCGTTTCCGAGTCGAAGCTTTCCAGAGAGTATCGATCCTTTACCGGAAGGGCTGGAACCTTGGGATGTCGGGAGTTCTCTTGATGCTGTCGATTGGTTGCAGAGTATATTGCAAAGTCCGCAGGTTATACCCGGGGTGACAACTGTTCAGAGGATGTGGGGAACAAGCGAAGGGCACGAACCAAAGCGGGAACCTCTCTACCTTGATATTTACGTAGACAGTTCAGGTTCCATGATGAACCCCCAGACTTTCATTTCTTATCCGGCACTGGCTGGAGCAATCGTTTGTTTGTCCGCTTTACGTGCTGGAGCGTTGGTTCAGGCAACTCTTTGGAGTGGTAAAAACCAAATGGAAAAGACATCGGGATTTGTCCGTGATGAAACCGAAATCCTTCGTGTTCTTACAGCCTATTTTGGTGGTGGTACAGCTTTTCCTATCCCGAGTTTACGTGAGACTTACATCAGGCGGTCGGCTGGAGATCGTCCTGTGCACATCTTGGTGATTTCGGATGACGGGGTATCGACTCTTTTTGACGATGACGAGAAAGGGACAAGTGGTTGGGAAGTTTCGGCAATGGCTTTGGAAAAGGCCGGTGGTGGGGGGACATTCGTCCTTAACCTCCCTGATAACTGGGAGGAAGTCAAAGGATATGGAGACTGCTACAAGGTGATCAGAGAAGCCCGAGATGAACAGGGGTGGTATGTTTTCAGGGTGTCGAGTTGGGATGATTTAGTGTCATTTGCAAAGGATTTTAGCCGCAAGAACTATGCTTTGAGGGGAACCCCTTGATTGTAATCTGGCGTGTGACAGAAGCGTGCAATCTTGCTTGCCCATTTTGTGCATACGATCGAGACTTACCGTTTCAGAGACAAAGTGCTGCTCTCGACTCAATGCTGAGATTTGGACAAGTTCTCGCTGAATATGCCAAATCATCTCCACGGCCGGTTCTGGTTTCATGGCTGGGTGGTGAACCGCTACTCCTGCCATATCTGAAGGAGGTTACCAAAGCCTTTCGCCATGAATTTGGGTTGTTGGTCAGCACAACGACGAACGGAACGACACTCGGGGAAAAAGACCTACGCTCCCATTTGCTTGCAGATTATTCAGAACTGACTGTGAGTGTGGACGGTCTTGAAATGACTCATGACAGGCTTCGCAACTGGTCAGGCGGGTTCCGCTTTTTGCGTGAAAATATTCAAGCCCTTTCCTCGGCCAGGGAGGAATGTGGGTGTGAGTTAGTTCTTCGAGCAAATGTGATCCTGATGCGGGCGAACGTGGATGAGTTCGAGGAGCTGTGCCTGGAATTGGCCCAATGGGGTGTTACAGAGGTTACTTTCAATCAACTCGGGGGACGAGACCGGCCTGAGTTTTACCCTGAAAACCGGTTGTTGCCAGAGCAGGTGGAGGCCTTCGCTGCACGCTTTCCTGAGATGCGTAGTCGGTTGGCAAAACAGGGGCTGATGGTTCTTGGTGGTGCTGAATATCTTAAACGAATTATTTCAAGCAGTCTGGATATCCATATGACTACCAAGGACTGTTCACCGGGAAGCTCTGTTTTATTTATAGATCAGCTAGGAAGAGTTGCTCCTTGCCATTTTACTGTGGCTGAGATGGGTGTGTCGCTCGATGAAATCAGTTCCGTACATGATCTGACCCACCTGGCAGAGTGGTTTGCTCAGCAACGTAAAGAGATAGAACCTGCGGCATGTAAAAATTGCCTGAGCACTCAGATATTTGAAAAATACATGGGAGCGGATGTATGAAAAAAATCGGCCCACAACTTGAGGTATTACTCCATCGCCTCGCGGAAACTCCCCAAGACTTTCTTTCTGAACCCAAGATAAGGAAAAAGGGAATAGTTTACGTACCGGCAGTTGTCCAAGACCTCTTGGACCGGCTTGACCGAAGAATTACAGCCAAGGAGCTGGAAGTTTTTGAAGGTGAGAATCCTACTCGAGATCGAAACCGACTGATTGTCACTCTTATCTTTTGCTGGCTATTGGCCGACGACTGGTTTGTTCAGGCTAAGACTTCTTCAGTGAAGGTATTGTCCTTACTGAGTGAGCAGGCAAAAGACCTCGCTAATCAGATTCCTGCCGCAAAGTTGATCAACGATCCTGACCGTCGTGAAGAACTGGTCAGGATAAGTCTTGCACATTTCGGCTATCGTCCTGAAGGTGAAACAGAGGCTCAAGCCCAAGATCGTCTGGCAAGCCTCAGTTCGATAGAGAGGGCGCGTATTCTTGAAGCGTCACGTGCAGCAGAACAACGCTCTCGTGAGATTCGAGAAGCACTAAGAAGAAAAGCTGCTGAAGAATCTGCCGACAAATGGACCAGGGAATAGATTCAATGGAAAACATCACTGACCAGGATAGATACCCAACCTTGACTGATGCCGGGCGGCTGATGTTGCAGAGACTTCGGGAGCATCCGAACGCGCCTATATACCGTAATCAGAGCGGCAATCGCTTGACTTTAGAAGATGTCCAGAGAGTCGCTGAATTCGAAGAGAGAAGTAAGTACGACTCCATCAGGGTGGCAGCCGAGAACTTACCCTGATTGGTTGCCTGGTTACCTCGAAGATTGTTTGCAGAACGTCCCTTTCTACAGGCAATATGGGCTTCTCCCTAAAAATTTCACGGATATCCCCACGATTGACCGGGGGCATCTCAGCCGAGACATTACGGCTTTTTTCCCGGACACAATAGCGGTAGAGCGGCTCATCAATTTTCAAACCAGTGGCACCACTGGACATCCTTTGCTGTTAGCCTCCCACCCGGTTGTGGCCGCATCATACCTGGCATTTCATAAAAAGGCGCTCCGCCGATTCAATATTGAGTTGCAGCATGGCCTCAGCGAGGTCGGGGTCGTTTTGGTTGGCTATCAAAAGCAATGTTTCACTTACGTTTCAGTGACACCGACTATGAACGAGTCGGGGCTAGCTAAAATCAATCTTCACCCTGATGATTGGCGTGACCCAAAAGATAGGGCCTGTTATCTGGATGCCCTTAATCCCGAAGTCTATGCTGGAGATCCGCTTTCGTTTGCTGTCCTTGCTGAATTGCCATTAAAAAGTCGACCCAGAGCACTGCTTTCGACTTCAATGGCGCTCTTGCCCGGCTTACGAAAACGGTTGGAAGAACGCTTCTGCTGTCCGGTCCTTGATCTCTACTCAATGAATGAAGCTGGACCGATAGCGGTTGCCGACCCAGATGTTGGAGGCCATGTTCTTCTGCAACATCGGCTTTATGTTGAAATTCTCGATCAGGAAGGTCTCCCTGTCACGGAAGGCGAAAGAGGAGAAATAACAATCACTGGAGGATTTAATTTCTGCCTTCCTTTGTTGCGATATAGGACTGGTGATTATGCGTCTATCCGGTTTGTCGACGCTGAACCGGTTCTGTTTGATCTTGAAGGACGCCCTCCGGTGATGTTCCAGACTTCTGCTGGCCGTTGGATTAACAACATTGAGATAACTCATGCTCTGAAAAGCTTTTCATTGGCTCAATTTACCTTTCATCAGTTTAGGGATGGCAAGGTGAGATTTCGGATGCTTGAAAAAAAAGTTGATGAAAAAAGGATACGCGAGGTTCTTCTATCAATCTTTGGCCAGGACCAACAACTTGATATTGACCGGGTGTCAGAGTTCTCACAGAAAACCATTCAATACACCTCCGAGCTTCCCGTGCCCAAGTACCTTGATGAATGAATATGTGGTTTAAATGAGAAGAGGACTGACTCTCGGGAAATATGCTCCGTTACATAAGGGCCATCAACTCGTCATAGAAACAGGCTTGTCTGAGATGGATGAGATGTTGGTCGTTATCTATGATGTGCCAGAAACGAATATCCCACTCCCGGTCAGAGCTGGCTGGATTAGCTGTCTTTATCCACAAGTAAAAGTGATTGAGGCGTGGGGTGGCCCCACAGAGGTAGGTTATTCGCCTGATCTGATGAAAGCGCATGAACAATATGTCATCGAGACACTTGGGATCACGGGAGTTACACATTTTTATTCCAGTGAGCCATATGGGGAACATATGAGTGTGGCTCTGAAGGCGGTTGACCGCAGGGTTGATGATGAAAGAGTGCGTGTGCCCATCTCGGCGAGCAAGATTCGCAAGCAGCCATACGAGTTCCGAAATTATGTAGATCCGCTTGTTTACAGAAGCATGGTGACAAATATTGTGCTCCTAGGAGCACCATGCTCGGGAAAGACAACTTTGGCAGAGAGGCTTGCCCGGGAATTTGATACTCAATGGATGCCGGAATATGGCCGTGAATACTGGGAAGAACACCAGATTGATCGTCGACTTCGGCCTGACCAGCTCCTTGAAATAGCAGAACGGCATCTTATCAGAGAGGATAAGCTAATTCGGCAGGCGAATCGTTATCTTTTTACAGATACAAATGCTCTAACGACTGCGCTTTTCGCGAGATATTACCACGGTGCAGTTGACCCGAGTCTATGCCTCTTGGCGGACCAGGCCGCTACCCGTTATGACCTTTTTTTTCTTTGTGACATTGACTTCCCATATGAAGACACCTGGGACCGGTCTGGCGCTGTAAACCGTAACGATTTTCAGAGGAAGATAATTTCTGACCTCAATCAGAGGGGTATCCCCTACATTCCGCTCGCTGGCTCTTTGAATGATCGGGTAATCAAAGTGAGCAGTATGTTAAGTCAGTTTGATAAGTACATGGATATGAACAACCTTTATCAGGGATCAAAAATTGAGCAATCTCTTTAGTATTGACACTGTCATATTTACCGCCCTTGGGTATCCGATGAGCTACATTGAATTCTTCGGAACCCTGACATGTTTATGGTCCGTGTGGTTGATCGGTAGACGTAAAATGCTGACATGGCCAGTCGGGATAGTCAGCGTCCTGCTCTTTATGCTGCTTTTCTATCAAATTCGACTTTACTCAGATACGCTGGAACAAATCTACTATCTGGGTGCGAGTGTTTATGGATGGTGGTATTGGGGAAACTCCCGCCAGGAAGAGGGGGGTGAGGTTGATGTCAAATACAGCTCCAGGAAAGCAATGATTATTTGGCTTTTTATGACTCTTCAATTATCTGCTGTCCTAGGTTGGGCCATGGAAAGGGTTCATGTATGGTCCCCTTCATTTTTTCCCGAAGCTGCGTCATATCCATATCTTGATTCTCTAACAACTGTTATGAGCTTTGTGGCTATGTGGTTAATGGCTCGCAAGCATATTGAAAGCTGGATCTATTGGATCGTAGTCGATGTCATTGGTATCTGGCTTTACTATGTTAAGGATGTGAAATTTATTGCCCTGCTTTATGTGGCATTACTTATTCTGGCAAGCAGGGGATTTGTCAGTTGGAACAAGTTCAAAGCATCCAGTGAGATTGTTACCATCGATGAGGCCATTAGTGATCCCGTATAAGCGTGGGACAAGTATTTGGTGATACTTCAATATGAGCCTGGTTTTAGGTTTCTGCCACTATATGATTTCTGGCGCAATTCAGAACAAAGTTTACCTTCTCCTAAAGTAATCAATTCACTGCAACGATATGCTTCCATACGGCTGCATTGATATGGCCAACCTCACAAGTTTGGCTGGCCTTTTTGCTGACTCTTTCTCTGGTGGTCTGTAGGGGGTTCCGGATAGCAAGGTGACCGTTCTTTAAATGAAAAAACTCTGTGTTCGCTCCGCCTGTAGAAGAACGAAGACGGCTTACTGACGAGTTCAACGAATTGCGGACAAAATCATGGGCTGGGTTAATGGGTAAGTTGACAGTTTAGGAGCGGCTCTCGAGTCAGAACTAGTAACTAATGCTTGTCTTGGTAATCGCTAACGACATAAAGTCACAAGTATGACGCCAGTAGTTAATATCAATTAGGCACATGGCGCGGAGCCCGTGACAACAACCTTGACACTCTTCCTCTACAATTTCATAATGTTCGCTCACCTTGTCATGCCGTAATTTTCACAGATCATCTCTCGAATTTTTGACGAATGACAGCATTGCAGCGAGTACTGAACCTATCGTGAAATCACTTCCCGAACATGCTGAATGCTTTACATTTGTGTCCTGTGATTACGTTCCGGAAACGGCGACCGCGCACCTGAGATACGCTGTTGATGACATCCCGTTTGAGGAAACACTGGTTTTTGCCGAGGCCCCAGCTCAACTGAGCCCTTCACAACTGGATACAATCAGTCACGCTTTGCACTACCTGCATATTGCAGCGGGGATCAGTTACTACAAGGCCTTTCTGCCGCAGCGAATCGTTGTCCAGTCCAGGCCCCTGTCCAAATCCGCGGCCGAGTTTTTTGACGAATTTTACCTTAAGGGGCTCGGAGAATTCGCCTATCTGAACAAAATGGATCTCCGCAATCGGATCAATTTTCCCCACTCTCCTGATGCGTCAGTCCAGCCGCCTGAGCTGAGCCTGCCACGGAAAAACAGGTGTTCCGATCGGTGGTGGCAAAGATTCGAGTGTCACTCTCGAACTTTTGAGGAAAAGTGGTGAGCCACTCTCGGCTCTGTCCGTTGGCCATCACCGTGCCATCGATGAAACGGCTGCCGCAGCCGGCGTGCCGCTTATCCATATCCGCAGAAGCCTCTCGCCCAACCTTTTTGAATTTAACAAGCTCGGCGCCTACAACGGCCATGTCCCCATCACCGGTATTTTAAGCTTCATCTTTGTCATTGCGGCTGTTCTCTACGGATTTGACGCGATCGCCATGTCCAACGAGCGTTCGGCCAATATCGGCAACGTCGAGGTGGACGGTTTCGAGGTCAACCATCAGTGGAGCAAATCGGAAGCTTTCGAACGCATGTTCAACCGACTTCTGCACACAGAAATCCTGCCATCGTTGCAATACTTCTCGTTTCTCAGACCCTTGTCCGAGCTTTTAATCGCCAAAATCTTTGCGAGCCTGACTGCCTATCATGGCAGCTTCTCCAGCTGCAACAAGGCCTTTAAAATCGAGGGCAAGCTGGAGGCTCGCTGGTGTGGAAACTGCGACAAATGCCGCTTCGTGTTCCTGATACTGGCACCGTTCTTCAGCAGGCAGGCTCTTTTGGACATTTTCGGGGCTGACCTGTTGCTGGACCAGAGCCAGCTGCCGGCGTTTCAGGAGCTGCTCGGCCTGCAGGGACAGAAACCGTTTGAGTGCGTGGGAGAAATCGAAGAGTCAATCGCAGCGATCACTCTGCTGGCCGAACACCCTGACTGGCAAAACAGTACAACGTTAAAGACCCTCGTCAGGCAGTTGGACCTTTCGCCGGCCAGGGCCGCCGGCTATGTCGAAAAGTACCTGTCCAGACAAGAATCAGCCCTGATGCCCGACCGGTATAAAAAGGTGCTGGATGCGTTTACGTGAGCTTGCTGAAAAAAGTGTCGCCATCTGGGGATTGGGTAAAGAAGGCGAATCTGCGCTGCGTTGTCTGCGCGCACGCTTCCCGGACAAGTTCCTGACGATCCTTTCTGATCTCCCGGTTCCGGAAGATCGACAGCAAGCCATGGCTTCACTTGGCCCCATCGTGTTTCTATCGGGCCAGGCAGTGGCAGAGGCTCTCTGTCGGCACGACGTCGTCATCAAATCCCCGGGGATCTCACTCTATAAACAATCTGTGCAACAGGCCAAAGAACAGGGGACCCTGTTTACGTCAACCGCGAATCTGTTCTTCGCCGAGCTCAGTGGTCGTACTGTGATCGCCGTGACGGGCACCAAGGGGAAGAGCACGACCGCGTCCATGATCCACTATTGCCTGCTGAAGCTGGGGATTTCCTCTGAAATTTGCGGCAACATCGGCAAACCGTTCCTTGATTTTCTCGACAAGGCTTCCGCAAACCGAAATCTGGGTGGCCGAATTATCCAGTTATCAGACGGCAGATCTGGAGTCCTTCCCCAAAATTTCGGTCCTGTTGAATCTCTTTCCCGAACACTTCGACTGGCACGGCAGCCTGGATGTTTATTATCGTGACAAGTTGAACATGTTCGAGCCGGACAAGGACAAGTGTACGATTCTGAACTTCAACGATCCCCAGAGCAGGCAACGCACCGCGGGTTGGGAGAACGTCACCTATTTCAACTCTCCAGAGACAATCCACATTAAGGGGACGGACATCTATCACGGCGACCAGAAGCTGGGGCCTGTCACGGCAGGTGACCTGGTCGGTAAACACAACCACAGCAATGTGTGCGCCGCGCTCACGGCCCTCGAAGCCGCAGGCTTTGATGCCCGCAGCTGTTTAAATGAATTGCATGATTTCCAGGGCCTGCCTCACCGGCAAAAAGTCATCGGTCACAGAGACGGACTGACGTTTGTGGATGACAGTATCTCGACCACGCCGGAGACGGCGATGGCTGCGATCGAGCGTTTCAGTGACCACCCTTTGTGTCTTCTGCTCGGTGGTTACGACCGCAAGCAGGACTATCATGAGCTGGCAACACTGATCTGCAACAGCAACGTGCGCCTTGTGATCACGCTGCCCGACAACGGTGCTCGAATCAACACGGCGATCAGCGATGTCAAGGCAAGACTCGGCGCAGGCCCCGACCTTTATGCCGCAGAAGACTTACCGACTGCGGTGAAGCTGGCCATGACAGAGACTCCTCGCGGTGGCATGGTTTTGCTGTCTCCCGGTGCACCGAGCTATGGCGCTTTCACTGATTTTCAGGAACGGGGCAAAGCGTTTGCCCGGCTTGCCGGGTTGTCGCAGCAGACACCGCCCCTTACCTGACCGGATTCGTCGCCAAGAGGAAACGAAGGGGCGATGGAGGGTCAAACTTACCGGGTCAACTCTGGACTTTGAATTGTCGGATGCTGTATCTTGAGCAATGATGACTTAAACGGTCGCTGATTGTTCCTTGTCACGACCGTGCCCTGTTCGATTCATCGGTTCCGAATCGTAGAGGAATTTTTAAGAAGTTTCCACCGAGGTTGACATGAATATCTCCCAGATGAAGCAGGTCCTGACTGAAATCCTGACCAGGACCAATCTGACGCCCTGTGTTGTCGGACACCGCGGGGTTGGTAAAAGCGCCGGGATCATTCAGGCTTGTCATGAAATCGGACGGCAGTATGTGGCGTTGCGACTTGGTCAGATGGAAGTTGGAGACTTGGTCGGTATCCCTTATCGCGAAGAGACGATCATGCACTGGTCACAGCCTTCGTGGTGGCCGGCTGACGATGCTCCTGAAACGATCGTCCACTGTGATGAGCTGAACCGTGCCCAGCAGGAGGACACCCTGCAGGCGATCTTCCAGTTTGTTGAACCGCCGGTTGAGGGGCAAATGCGCAGTTTGCACACTCACACGCTCCACCCGAAGCATAAGGTTGTCGTCTCCATCAACCCGCCGGACGGCAGCTACCAGGTTGCCACACTTGATCGGGCGCTGCTTGACCGCATGGTGATGATTTACGTGGAGACCGACTACAACTGCTGGGCCCGCTATGCCAAAGAACAGCAGTTCGATGAGACGGTCCAGCAGTTTCTCTCCGTTTATCCGAACCTGCTGGCAAAACCGGGGGCGCCGATCGATATGCAGGTGGAACCAACGGAACGCGCCTGGGAGATGGTCAGTACGCTGCGCCGCTCCTGTCGTTTCCCGGCCGATCTGGAGATGGAGATTTACGCGGGCATTATTGGGCAGGAGTCTGCCGTCAGCTTCCTGCGCTGGTCGCGTGAGCAGAAAGACCGTCCGGTTACGGCCAGGCAGGTGTTAGACACCTGGCCTGAAGTGAAGGAGCGGGTGGCAGGCCAGCGCGATGATCTTCAGGCGGTCACACTGAATGATATCGTCACCACACTGGAAATTGATCCAGACCTGACCCTGTCTCAGGAGCAGAGCCTGGTTGCTTATATCGGTTCTTTGACGCGAGACTTGAGGTTCGGCTTGGTCAAGGCCCTGGTGAAAATCCCCAGGGTGGCTGATTCCCTCTGCAAGGATGCTTACGACGACATCATCCTCGATGCGATCGAGAACATCAGTCGGGAGGCCTCATAACTCCGTGCCAGGCTGTGCGAACCATACGATGATTTGATCATGATGATTTGATCACACCGCCGCACGCATCTTCTATGTCTGCTGAACTGCTCAAATTCCCTGATCATCCAAGCTTGTCCGTCGATCCGCATCGACCGCTCGAAAACGCGGTTGTCCGTCTGTTGAAGGGCAAGCCTTTCTATGGCCATCTTCTCCTCGGTTTCCGGCGGCGTTTTGCAGAGGGTCACGGCGCTGTCGGGGTGACGGTCGCCAACGGGATCCCGATCCTGTCCATCGACCCGGATTGTTTTAACTCCCATCCCCCCGAGGAGCAGCAGGCGCTGCTCGAACATGGCATCAAGCACCTGCTGCACTTGCATCCGGTGCGTGGTCGCGGTGTGCATCGATTGACCTGGGATGTGTCGACCGACCTGGCGCTCAACCCCTTTATCGAGAACATGCCGTGCGAAGCGCCCTTCCCGGAGCACTTCCGCCTGCAAGATGGTTTGGCTGCCGAGGAATATGCGCGGCTGCTGCAGCCGTCTTTCGATACGGGCAATTTGGACGGTGGCGGGATCGGCAATGCCAGCCGGGATGTCGGTGGCTACCATGGTGCCGGTGAAGACCAGGTCTCAACGCGGCCCGCTGCTTCGCCGATTGACGATCACAGCATCTGGTGTGAAGCTGACAGTACCCCTGAGTGTCTCGCCGAACAGGTGGTGCGCGACCTGGTGCGCGAAGCTCACCGCAAGGCTCATGGCGAAATCCCGGAGGATATCAAGGATGTGGTCCAGGGATGGCTGGCGCCACCGACAATCCCGTGGCGCCAAATCCTGCATCAGTTTATCGGCACCGCTGGCCGCATTGGTCGACAAAGTACCTGGCAGCGTCAACACCGCCGGTTCCAGTTCGATACCCCGGGAACCCGCAAACGACGGCGTTTAAACCTGCTGGTGGCTGTCGACGTCAGCGAATCCACGGATGAGGCTCCTCTGCGTGAGGCCTTTGCCCGCGAACTACTCCAAATCGCCCGTGGTCGGGACAGCCTGATTACGGTTGTCTATGCGCACAGCCGGATCCGGCGCATTGACCAGTTCAGCAGCAGCCAGGCCGTGGTGGAGGTCTTCCATGGTGGCGGTTTTACCGACTTGCGGCCGGTCTTTGACTATGCCCGTGGGATGCACCCCCTGCCGGCGGCCATTATCTACCTGACCGACGGCTACGGGCAGGCCCCGGATGAAATGGAAATCCCGACGCTCTGGGTACTGACGCCTGACGGGCAGAAACCCGTGGAGTGGGGAGCAGAGCTGCGACTTGGCACCTAAAGGGACAGTCCCCGTTCGGAGACAGTCCCATTGACAAAGTAAAGGGTCAGTTATGGAACAAACCAAACCAATGACTGAAGAATCGGTCAGGGAGATGCTGGAAGCGGCCGGAGCCCGGGTCATGTCCCGTGGCGGCCGCACGGAGAATTACAGCGCACCACGGGAGTTCTCTTTCGAGGTCAAAGGGGTCTTCCTCAACGGCCTGGCACTGCATGTCGTGGCCAGGCAGTATGATTACCGGGATCCCTGGGAGATGACCGGCAGGGTCAACGAAGTGGTTGACGTCGCCCTGATCCGCGACGGCACCTACTCTGAGCTGCCGAAAGGTTATGGCTGGTTCCAGGGCAAGGATGAGGAAACCGCTGTCAACCAGGAGGGCCTGCAGGAGATTGTCGACTGTGTCAAGGGACTCAATCCCAAGCTGTTCAAATTGCAGCAGTTGACAGGAGATTTGCAGTGACAAGGTCTCAACTCTAAAACCTGCAAACGAGTGCTGGTGCACTCCGCACGATTCCTTTATAATGCCAATCCATTGCACAACCTTTGATTCACGTCGCACCAGAACCTGCATGGACCAGCATGTATACTTCCTATTTCGGACTCAATGAGAACCCCTTTTCGATCGCGCCGGACCCGCTCTATCTTTACATGAGTGAGCACCACCGGGAGGCCCTGGCGCACCTGCACTACGGGGTCAACGTCGCGGGTGGCTTTGTCCTTCTCACCGGCGAGGTCGGGGCGGGCAAGACGACCCTCTGCCGCAGCCTGCTGGAAAAGCTGCCCGAGGGGGTGGAGATCGCCTTTGTTCTCAACCCCAAGGTCAGCGCCATTGAACTGCTTGAAACAATTTGCGACGAACTTCATATTGAGCGGTCAGGAGGGTGCAGTATCAAGATGCTGGTCGATCGACTCACGACCCATCTGCTCGACGCCAATGCACGTGGCAACAAAACCGTCCTGATTATCGATGAGGCGCAAAACCTCTCTGTTGATGTTCTCGAGCAGTTGCGTCTGCTGACCAACCTGGAGACGAACCGCTACAAGCTGCTGCAGATCGTCCTCCTCGGTCAGCCGGAGCTGTTGCAACTCCTCAACAGGCAGGAAATGCGGCAACTCTCGCAGAGGATCACGGCTCGCTGTCATCTGGGGGCGCTGAACCGGGAGGAGGTCGGCGACTACGTGCAGCACCGCCTGCAGGTCGCCGGGTGTAACAGCCCTCTTTTTCCGGTCTCACTCGATAAAACTCTCTGGCAGCTGACAGGTGGCATTCCGCGCTTGATCAACCTGGTCTGCGATCGTGCATTGCTCGGAGCCTATGCCCTGGAATGCCGACAGGTTGATGGCAGGATTCTCCGTCAGGCCGCCCATGAAGTGCTCGGCAACCAGCCGACGCAAAGTCGCAGAGACAAACGGGTCGTGGTTGCCGGATTGGTCTGTCTGGCCGCTTTTCTGTGTGTCATCGGTCTCTGGCTCTGGACTACGTCACTCCCCACCACTGCCGATCAGCATGCCGGTTCCGTGGCAAGTCCTTCCCAGCAGGACAATGCTCCGGCCACGATGTCAAAAACTCCGCAGGTGGTGGCCGTCTCGGAGGCCGCGCAGGTCGAGAAGCCACTCGGCAGCTGGCCAACAGATTTCGCCGTCGGCCAGAGCCTCGATGATGCCTTTGACGATTTGGCTGTGCTCTGGAATCTCTCGCCTGCTGACCGGGCCGACTTCTGCTCATACGCTATTGAAAACGGGCTGAGTTGCCTGCTTCGCAGGGACAGCCTGGAAACCCTGCGCAATATCAACAGGCCCGCCATACTCAAACTCTATGACGATGAAGGCGTGCCGTTTCATGTTGTCATGACCCGGCTGGAGCACGACCGGGCACGTTTCCTCGCCGGCAGGAGACAATATGACCTGAAACTCTCGGTGCTGACTTCGCGCTGGTTTGGCGAGTACTTTCTGCTCTGGCAGAGACCTCCGCTGGAAGGGGAATTCCTGAAGCCGGGACAGACCGGGAACTCTGTCGACTGGTTGGCGGAAGCTCTGCAGGAGGTCGGCCTCTATGAAATGACAGGCAGGGAAGAGAGCCTGGAGGGGGCACTCCTCAGCGCCCTGAAGACCTTCCAGGTCAACAACGCCCTGGTCCCCGATGGTGTCCTCGGGTCGATGACCCTGATCCATCTCAACGCGGCCCGTGACCTGGGTGGTCCGAGACTTCATCAGCAAGGAGCCGGCTGATGTCATTTATCCTTGATGCGCTGAAAAAATCCGAGCAGCAACGCCAAAATAAAAATGCGCCGCCACAGGACGTGCGCAAACGGACCCTCTCACGACAGGATCGCCAGCAAAGCAGGTGGCCCTACTGGACCGTCGCCGGAGTCTTGTCCCTGGTCCTGTTCTGTGGCTGGTGGTTCTTCAGCGGTGTGGATTCGACCCGGGAACAGGCGTCCGTGGCGAACCAGGCTTCCGTTTCTCCCACTTCACCCGGTCAATCAGAAAGCCACGAAGCCATCGTTCAGAAACCTTTGGTGGCGCAAGGACCCGTCGCAGAGCTTGAAGCAGCGCCCGTACCGCGTGACGTCCCGATGCCAGCTTCTACCCCTGACCAGTCATCCACAACAGGGGACACTCTTCCCGTCGTGCAGGACGAACCAACCGGGGTTGTCCCGTCAGCCAGAGTCGCCACCAAACCGCTTGCTGCGAAGGTCGTGCCTGCACAGGCGCGGCCTGAAGTCGTCGTTGAACCCTCCACGGAAACAATGCCTGCCAAACTGCCGCTCTATCTCGACCTGACCAGAGAGCTGCGTGACCAGATGCCACGGCTGGCCATGAGTATGCACTACTACATTGACGATCCGGCCCGGCGCATGGTGCGGATTAACGACCTGATGCTCCATGAAGGCGACTGGATCAGTAACGACCTGCAGGTCGTGGAAATTTCTCCGACAGGGGCGACGCTGGATTATCTGGGCAAGCTCTTTGAGATGCGCAGCGGCAGCAGGTAACCTTGACAACGAGGCTCTCTTGAGTGCCTCTGATTGCATATTTCTTTCTGCTCAGCGCATGTAAACACTCCACAGGACCTGGCCGAAAGGCTCAATCGATAGGTAGGGCAGCTTACATGAAAGATAGTTCCAGGCGTCGTTCTCCCGAGACCAAGGCGAATCAAAAAACTTCCATCCTCCAGGCTTTCTCTCTCATCATCGCAGCTGTCGTCGTCTTCTTCGGACTTCTGGAAGGTGGCCTGGCCCTGTTCGGCGTCGCTCCAGTGGTGCAAAAAGAAGACCCGTTTGTCGGCTTTACCGGAAACGTCCCCCTGTTTGTCGAGAGCCTCGCGCCAAACGGCCTGAAGATTTTAAAAACAGCACCGAACAAGCTGACCCACTTTAATCAGCAGATGTTCGTCGAGAAGAAGGCCCCTGATACTTACCGTATCTTCTGCCTCGGTGGTTCGACCACCTATGGACGTCCGTACAATGACAAGACGTCTTTTCCGGGGTGGCTGCGGGAACTTCTGCCAGAAGTTCAGAAATCCATTGACTGGGAAGTCATCAACGTTGGCGGTATCAGCTATGCCAGCTATCGCGTCGCCCGCTTGATGGAGGATCTGGTTCAGTACCAGCCTGACCTGTTCATTATCTATACCGGGCAGAACGAGTTCCTGGAGGAACGCACCTATCGCGACCTGAAAAAGATGCCGGAGGCCGTCAGGACTGCGGTGGGCTGGCTGGCAAGGACACGGACCTGGGCGGCTCTGAACACCCTGCTCGATCGTTTCGGTGCGTTGCCAAAGCAGGCGCCATCAGAAAGCACACAACTGGCGGCCGAGGTGGATACCATTCTCGAACATTCGACGGGTCCGAAACAATATCAGCGTGATGATCCTTTGCGTGATGATGTCCTGGAGCACTTCCGGGTCAGCCTGGAACGCATGGTCGGCATTGCCCGGGAAGCCGGGGCAGAGGTCATCTTCGTCACCCCGGCATCCAACCTGAAAGACTGCTCCCCCTTCAAAAGCGAGCATACCGCTGGTCTTGACCGGGCTGATCAAGAGCGTTCGCAAGCGTTACTGGCAGACGCACTCAGACAGACGGCTAACAACGATCTGACCGAGGCTCTCCAAGCGCTGGATCAGGCCATTGGCATGGATCCCCGTCATGCTGAACTTCATTACCGCCGCGGCAAAGTTCTGTTTGCCATGGGTCGGCACGACGAGGCCTTGACAGCCTTCAAGAGGGCTAGTGACGAAGATGTCTGCCCCTTGCGCGCATTGACATCGATGCCCGGGATTGTCGCTGCTGTCGCGCGTGAGCACAACTTGCCCCTGGTTGATTTCGTTGAACTTCTTGAACAACAGGCAATGGCGGAAAAGGGTCACCGGATTCCGGGTGAGGAGTTCTTTCTGGATCATGTCCATCCCACCGTTGACGGCCACAAACGACTGGCAGTCGCCTTGACGAAGACAATGATCGACGCGGGCATCGTCCTGCCCGACAAAGGCTTGAGTGAAGCAAAAATTGCAGCTGTCGACGCCCGGATCAAGTCGCGGATCGATCGGAACCTGCAAGCCCAGAGTCTGATCAACCTGGCCAAGGTGATGCAATGGGCCGGCAAGTTCGAAGATGCCGAGAGACTCGCCAGCCAGGGGCTCTCCGCAGCCAGGGGCAATCCGCAGCTCACCTCTCTCGCCAGCAATGTGCTGATCAAACTGTCCAAGCGAGAAGGTAATTCTGAACAAGCGTATCAATATATTGATGATGCGCTTGTTGCGGACCCCTGGAGTCCGATGGTCCACTACCAGCTCGGCATGAGCCTGATCCGGGACAAAGATTCGCAGAAAGGGGCATCGCACCTCCTGCTTGCGACGGCCTTTTGGGACGTCAGTCAAACGAACTCTGTACTGGGACTGGCGCTTAACCAGCGTGGACGCTATGAACTGGCCTATCCCTACCTGAGGAAGGCTCTGCAACAAAATCCCGGGGACAAGGTCTCACAGGAGGCCATCAATACCTTGAGAAGATCCCTGGGCCCAGGTGCAGAGGACCTGCTTTTGCCGGAGCCCATCATTAAGCGATCTCCCACCGGGGCCCCGAGCACCATCTTCCTGCAGAGCCCCGGTGTTAAGGGGCAGGAACTGCCGGACGGGTTTTTGACGGAATGGTATGAAGATGGATCTCTCAACCGTTACGCTGACTACGTCCGGGGTGTTCTACATGGCACAGAGGTTTTTTGGGACAGGGAAGGGCAAGTCATCTCTCGCTCTACCTACTCCAAGGGTGTTAAAGCTGACAATTGAGTGGAAAGCGAAATCTTTGGAAGAAACACTCTTTTCTGCTGAAGTGCCTGGGTTTAGTCTCCTGGGTTGTGTCCCTCGCTGATTGCCTGGTGATTCATAACGTTTGTAACCGGCGGGTTTTGTCCCGCCGGTTTTGAGCTTAAATCAGTTCCGACCCGACTCTCGCCTAAAGCAGTACTCATCCAGCAGACAAAAAAAGCCCCCGCCGAAGCGAGGGCTTAATGTTATCAAATGACCGTCCGGAACTTAGGGACGGGTTGTGCCCAGCCAATGCATGGCTTCGGGGTATGCTGCAGAATTGTCGAAGATCGTCCCGTCGAGGACGCCATTGTCAATCCAGTCGATAGCGTCGAAGATGGCCCGCTTGACATAGAAGCGGTTGTGAGCGAAGCCTCCCGGCTCTTCAGACGGCAGTTTCGCATTCTGGAATGCACCACGATCATTCGATGCGGAGTTCTGATTGTTGATGACCGCGCCGGTGTAGTTGGTGAGGCCATTTGCCTGGTTCAGGTAGTCATTTGCCAGCTGACCAGCATCCTGGTAACCTTCAGACTCCATCTCGAGTTCTTCGGCAGCATCGTCAATCATTTTCTGGGTGACGGTGGTGGGGACAGCAGCCGTGCCGTTCCAGATATTCACCTTCTGGCCAAGCAGGCCCTTGCCGACGAAGAGGCCGTGCTCACCGTCGTGACAGGTGACGCAGACATCCGCGTTGATGGCGGTGATGGCTCCGCTATCGTCCTTTTCAACCACGTCAAAGGTGTGATTAACAGCTTCACCGTTCATGTGGCAGGCAACACAAGGCCCCTGGCCACCGACGTAATTACCATCGGCATCATATTCGGTGTCGATAACATCGTGAGCAAAATACGGTTTGTTCTCATAGCTGAGACCCGGGTACTCATAGGCCACATGGCTGTACTCGCTGAACAGGTCTGCCGCTGCTGGTGCATGATGACCAGCGAAACGAGAGCCGGTCGATGCGTCCTCATTGTTGCCACGACCCGAGTGGCAGACCGTGCAGGTATTTGAGGGGCCGACATCCGGGAAGACGATGGGTTGGTCGTTATAGGTATAGACTGCTGTTACAGCACCCTCCCAACGCAGCACACCTGTTTGTGGGTTCTCATGACAGCCCCAGCAGTAGAGGAGCTCGTTCTGGCCTGAACCCGCGTCGGTTTGAGTCCAACCGGCCAGGTGCGAGAAGTCGTTGTTGGCCGGATCATAACCTTCGCTGTCTGCAGCATAGTTCATGAAACCCGTTGAGGTGTGGCAGAACTGGCAGCTCTGTCGATTCGCGGCATCCCAGTTGTAGTGGGGGAAGGTCTGCGCGTCATCTGCGCCAGCGGCCATGACATTGTCAACGTTCTCCTCGGAGCGACTCCCTGAGTCAGCAGCGTATTTTACCTTTATTAGGCCGGCCGCGTGCCCTGAAGAGGCCCACTCGGTATGCAGGGTGTAGCCGTAATCCGCTGGATTATCATCAGCCTCTGCTACATCCTGTGAATGACGGGTGTTGGTGCGGAGTTCGTGGCCATGGCAATCGAAGCAAGGACTTTCGTTGACTTCACCATTAACTGTCTGGCGAATGACATAGCCCTCTACAAGATTCTCAGCCAGGCCATAGCCCGTGGCTGGATTATCGTAATGAGTTGTGGTGATCACGCGATACCAGGCTGTATTGTGGTAATGAGGGGCCGTTCCAGAAGCAGCGGAACCGGAGCCGATCAATGTGCCGTCCTGGTTGTAGTAGGTGTGGCAGCTGGTACAGAAGTCGAACTGATCAGCGACGCCGTTGTTGTTCGGATCCCACGCACCCTGTGCCAGGTCGTTGTTGTTGACGATGAAGTTTTCCCAGCGGCCGGAATCCTCGTGGGGCACGTGACAGGCCGCACAGGTGACCGGGTGAAGGTCTTCTTCTGCAGCGATCGGGTCCAGATCATCCATCAGGTGCATGACGTTGGAGTCACCCGTGAATCGTGCCAGAGCGACAGAACCTTCGGCGGTGTGACAACGCTGGCAACGCGTGGAGCTGGCATGCAGATTATCCGCGTTGTTATGACCGGAGGCGCCGACATTGCTGGCCAGCATTCCGTGATCTTCGGCATGTCTGACACCTTCAGGGTGATCATGGCATGCTGTACATTGCTCCCAATCGGGACGGGGAAAGGGAATCGGGCCTACGCCACGATGGGCGCTGCCGCCACCGTGACAGGATTCACAGCTGGCGATATTGCGTGCGGTGTCTGCGTAAACCACGCCGCTGCGGCTGGCTCCAATTTCAATACCGGCAGGGAAAGCGCCAGGTAGGTTCTGGCCGTCCAGCAACTGGTTGTGGCAAGGCTGGCAGCTTGAAGACGCATCTGCCGGCCCACTCGAACCGGGGCTGCCGTTCGGGTTGCCATGAGCCGAGTTCAACCAGCTCTGGGTTTCTTTGATCGCTGAACTGTGGCACTTTGTGCAGTTGGTAATCCCGACTGTTTCTACAGGTGCACCCCCAGGAGTTCCGGGAGTTCCAGGGTCGACAACGACATCGCTGCCTCCCGAGCCACCGTTGCTGCCGCAGCCCGACAGGGTCAGAACAGCAAATGCTGCAGTCAATAGAACAAACCATTTTGTACGCATAACTAACCTCCTCAATTCGCTTGAAAAACCCTTATCGATTAATGGCATTTGCGACAGGTTCTGCCGTTACTCGCCCGATCCAGTCTGTTCTTGAAATCACTCCAGTCTTTGGGGTGAGGATTGAACGCTGACGCGCCAGCTTTCGCGCTGTGGCATTGCAGGCAGACATCCCCCTCCGGGTGGCAGGCCTGACAAGTGGCCAGCGACTTGCGGGCTTCCCTGGCATGACCAATCGACCAGTCATGGAAGTCCGGTGCGACCGAGCTCTGCAGGTGACAGGAGTCACACATCTGGGATGCGTCCTTGACGTCGAGATTGCGGATCGGTGCGTGGATCGCGTTGAAGTCCGCGCTGTCAAAACCAAGACCGAAGGTCCGGCGGTGTGACGGGCTGCCGATATCGCCGTTGCGGAAGCGCCAGGAATCGTGGCAATCGCTGCAGAACTGCGGCTCGTGGCAGCTGGAGCAGAGATTCTGATCGGTGCGTGCGGGAATCGGGTGACTCACCTGGAAGTCGTCGCGATGCACGTTGATCATGTTGTTGCCGAGCTCTCCCATCTCGTCAGCAAAGCCTGACTTGTGGCACTCCAGGCAATACTTTTGTGAGTGGCAGGCGGCGCAATCGATAGCGTTCCCCTTGGCTTCGGCACGATGGTTGAGGGCCCAGACCGGGCCATGGGTTTTGGGTGCCCCCAGTACGACCTCGGCCACTTCTTCACTGCTGTGGCAGGCGAGGCAGACCTTGGTGTCTGGCACGATGGATTGAGCCTCAGCGAGGTGACAGGCATCACAGGCTGATTCGGGGGCATACTCGTCGAGGTGGGCCTTGTGGTTGAAGTCTCCAGCCCAAACCACCGCGACCCCCATCATGAGCAGAACAAGACTTAGTAATACTTTGCGGGTCATAAGATCACTCCTTTATCAGAAGAGCAGGTTCAGGCGGATGCGGCCGCGGTTGTAGTAGTCCCAGAGGTCACTCTCAACACGTTCAAACTTCGCTTCCAGGCTGATCGTCTTGGAAAAATTATAATTGCCATACACCCAGGCGCGGGTGTTGGTCGTCTCATCCTGGTCAGCATCGTCCGTGTCGAAGTAAGCGATCTCACGTTCCATGACATCGAGTTCAAGCCCGACGCCGGCCTCGAAATCGGGAGTGAACAGGTAGCCGACCCTGGTCTTGAAGCCGTACATGTCCTGGCCGTCATCATCCTTGCGCACGATTCCTGAGAGGTAACCGGAGAACTTGCCTGTGCGCAGCTTCTCGACGCCGAGTTCGAAAACATTGGCGTCCTGGTACTCATCGTAGATCTCGTACCAGAACCGGGCAAACGATTGCAGGCCGGGCTTCATCATCCAGGTCGCCTCAACGAGGACCTCCTCGTAATCTTCGACGGCAAAGACCGAATAGATCGAGGTTGATGAGAACACTGGTAAGGAATAGAGATACTCGAGGCGGAGGGTGTACGGGCCGTCGAAGCGATACTTGGCTCCGGCCAGTTCGTAGCTGAGACGGTCGGAGAGGTAATCCCACTGGGTTTCGTTGTAGAGGTAGAGCTTACCCTTCCAGTCGTAGCTGGCATCGAAGCCGATCAACTCCATGCTGAGCACCCCGTCGTACCATTTCTGCAGGTAGGAGAGGTTGGCATCGAGGGTGTCGTCGAGAAAGAAGCCGCCAGCCTCGACTCCCCAGAGACCGTTGCTGTCGACGTTGTAGCCGTCGTAGTCGGTGACATCGCCGCCACCATAGAGCTTGACGTGATAGTCTTTCATGAAGGAGTAGTCAAGATTCAGACCATCCATCACAGAGGCGCCCGCAGTGGTCGAAATAAACTGCCGGCCAAGGCGGAAGTCAAGTCCCTTGAAGAGGTCTCTCTTCTCCAGGTAGGCAAAATAAAGCCGACTGTCAACATCGACTTCATTCTCGATGTCATCAGCCAGCCGCCCGTAAAACTGGAAGTTGTAACCCTTGTCGGCGATGTCGATCAGGCTGAACTGCAAGTACTGGTAGACAGGTACGGCCGTGTCTTCATCGGCGTTATCATACCACTCCACGACAGTGCTTGCTCGGCCATGGATCTCGGTCGCCTGCGCCGGGCACGCCAGCCCGAGGGCCAGCGGAACCAGGAGTATACCCAGAACAAACCCTTGCCAGACTCTCATGTTACCTCCTGTTCTCTTTCTCACTGAAAACCTGTAACGACAGTGGTGTAAAAAAACACCTCTGCCCGCCAGAAACTGATCAAAACCGATGATTACATAATTAACTATCAACAAAACAACAGCGTAAAGTCTAACATTAGGTTGTGTTTTGTAAAGTATTTCAGGTGCTTATTCTGGTATATGAATATTCGAAATCGCCGTTTGCCGTTAAATGACACATGCTATGGTCCGTCATTTGGAGAAATTTTGGGGCGCAATTGCCTGAAACTAATGACCGCTTGATGCAAACGACCCAATGTCATAGGGCGGTTTTTAAATCCATATTCAACATTTATAGATGTTTACGGGGCATTATTGCTTCAAGTAGACGAATTGGCAATCTGCATATTACATACCAGATATTCTCTCCCTCTTCATTAGAATCCACTTGCTTGAAACCTGAGTCTCCGGTTGCTGATTCCCTTGATTTAACGGAAAGCATCACAATATGATGTGCGGTGATCAATTGAATGTTGTCTCCCCAAGGAGCTGCCGGGTTGAACGCCAGTGTTGTCCTCGCTTTATTCCAGAAATTTCACCGGGAACTTTGTCTGGTTCTGCTGGTGCTGCTTGGCCTGGCCTGTGGCCAGTTGGCGGCGACGCTCGCCGGAATGGTGTTGCGTCCGGACCTTTCGCAAAAGCCCCCTGTTGCTGCTTCAGGCAATACCCGTACGCAGGTTCTGGTTCGCGATCTGGACCAGATCCTGCAGCAGAATCTGTTCGATCCTTCCGCGCGTGGTCGCAACGCAGCGGCTTTTAAGACTTCACCGGCCGAAAAGACAGAGGCAAAACCGGTTCGCAAGGATCTCACCCTGGTCGGAACCCTGGTCTCGGGAGCAGAATCGACAGCCCTGATCGAAGTCGGTAAAGAGATCACGCTGTTTCACCTGGATGACCCGTTTCCCGGTGGCGGGCGCATCGAGCTCATTCAGCGCAACCGGGTTGTCATCCGTAACCAGGACGAGTCGACAACTGAACTGGCGATACAGGAAGAGGGCGTCACCCAGTACTCGGCCAATGCAAATCAGTCGGCTGCGACGGGTGTCCGTTCTGTCGGCGACAATCGCTGGCAGGTCTCACGGGCCACCGCCGAAGCTGCGCGTGTCAATATTGCCGAGGAGATGCGACTGGCACAGATGGAGCCGCGCATCATCAACGGCCAAACGGCTGGTTTCCTGGTCAGTAAACTGAATCCGAGATCGATCCTCTCACAGATGGGGGTCCGTCGCGGCGATGTGATTCTGAAGGTCAACAGCATGCCGATCGACAGCCCGGAAAAAGCACTGCAGATCCTGCAACAGCTCAGGGAGGCACGTCAGCTGACGGTCGACCTGGAGCGCCAGGACGAACCCATGACTTTTGCCTATGAAATCAACTAAGGAGGATCTCCCGGTGAAAATTGCGACCAGGTTCCGTTTGTTTGGCGTTCGCTGTCTGGTCAGTGTGCTGTTGTTGACTCTGCTCCTGCCGTCAACGCTGCCGGCCCAGACTCAACAGCGACAGGGCGGAACGACCGAAGGGCAGGTCACCCTTGACTTCAGAAACGTGGAACTGACCGACCTGGTCCAGACGATCAGTGAGCTGACCGGCAAAAACTTTCTCTACGACGATACGGTCAGGGGCAAGGTGACCATTGTCTCCCCGGACAGCATGACTCTCGATGAAGCCTACCAGCTCTTCCTCTCTGTCCTCTATGTCAAGGGCTACACCATCGTGCCCTCGGGCAAGGTCAACAAGATCGTGTCGATCAAGGGGGCCAGAAGCGAAAGCCTGCCGACAATCGTCGATGGCCTTCGCCATAGTTCAGAGCAGTTTGTCACTCGCCTGGTCCGGTTGAAGCACCTCGATGCGGAGACCCTGTCCACGAATGTGCTGACACCGTTGGTGGCCGCGACCGGACATCTGCTCGCCTATGCGCCCACCAACACCCTGATCATCACCGACAGTGGCGCGAACATCGAGCGCCTGATGCGGATTATCCGTGAACTCGATCTGCCTGGTTCAGCAAACTCCCTTGAAGTCCTCCCCCTGAAAAATGCCGATGCCGACGAGATCGCCAAAATCTGCAACGAGATCATCGCGCAGCCCGGTGCAAACCGTGTCCGCAGAACCGCCGCGACGGACTCGCAGGTACAGGTCAGCAAGATCATCCCTTACACCCGGACCAACTCACTGATCGTCATGGCGAGCCCTGATGACATGGAGCTGATCAAAGGCCTGATCACGCTCATGGACCAGGAGTCGGAGAGTAAACGGGCCAATATCAACCTCTACTACCTGGAAAACGCCGACGCCGAAACCCTGGCGGCGACCCTCAATGAGATCCTGACCGGCATCAAATCCCAGGCCAAGAATGTCGGCAGAACCCAGGAAAACAAGGGCCCTCTCTCCTCCGGGCCGGTCACCATTACCGCGGACAAGCCGACCAACTCGCTGATCATCAATGCCAGCCACGAAGACTACATCGCCCTGCAGGGCATCATTGCGCAGCTTGATATCAAGCGTAAACAGGTTTATGTCGAAGCGCTCATCATGGAACTTTCGATGGATGCCACGCAGCGGCTGGGGGTCTCCCTGCAAGGTGCTGCTACGATTAACGGTCACAGCGTGATCCTGGGTGGCAGCAACCAGAACACCGGGCCTGTCGGGCTCAACAATGCGATAGACAACGAAGACAGGGGGGGTGCCGTCGTTGCTGACCCAGGCTGTTGACGGTCTGCTGGCAGGAGGCTTCTTCAACCCGATCACGATTGACGGACCGAATGGCAATAAGATCACCGTGCCGAGCCTTTCGGTGCTGATTGACATCTCGCAAAGTGACAGTGATGTCAACATCCTCTCTGCACCACGCCTGCTGACTTCGGACAACGAAGAAGCCGAGATCATCGTTGGTGCCAACGTGCCGGTGATTACTGGCCGACTGACTGACTCCGGCAGTGATGGCCTGGCCCAGAGCGTCTCCGTAGAGCGCCAGGATGTGGCCCTGATCCTGCGTTTTACCCCGCAAGTGACCGAGGGCGATCTGGTTCGCCTGACGGTCTATCAGGAGTTGACCGACATTGTCCCTGCGAGCGCCGCCTTGAGCGCCAGTGTCGGTGATCCAAATGAGGTCGGACCGACGTTCACCAAGCGTGTGCTGCGGAATACGGTCCTGGCCGAAAACGGCAAGACCGTGGTGCTGGGCGGTCTCATTGACAGTAATATTACAGAGTCCGTGACCAAGGTCCCGCTCCTCGGTGATCTCCCTTTTATTGGCTGGTTGTTCCGGCGCACCTCCTCCCAGGAGGAGAAAACCAATCTGCTGATTTTCATCAATCCGAGGATTATCAAGGACTCTGGAGACCTGGAAGAGATTACGGGGCGCAATCGTCAAGCTGCCAGCGGTTTTTTGACCGAGGACATGGTTAAGGGGCTGCCGGAGAACTTTTTCGGTGACCTGGGCGGCGTACCGCAAGCCCAGGAGCCTGTCGAACCGGGACTGGAGACTTACGGAATCGACGCTGAAGCAAAGGCTCCGGCTGAGGCAAGCCGCCCGGTTGATAACAGCCGCCCAGTCGATAACAGTCAGTGGGTGACCCCCGCTCCACGGCGGAGCACCAGCCAATAACAACGAGGGCGTCCAAAGATGCATAGCTGGCGATTGATCGGTGACATACTCGTTGAAGATTTCGCTGTTGCACGGGAGCAGGTCGATGTGGCCCTGGCGCAGCAGCAGGAGTCGCCCAAGCGACTCGGCGAACTGCTGCGGGAGCAGCGGGCGATCGACGCGATCCTGCTGGCTCGCGCCCTGGCGATTCAGCATGGGCTGGAGTTTATCGACTCAATCCCCGTTGAATCGACGGTCGACGATCTGCTTGGCGCTGATTCCGATCGGCTTCGCCAAAAAGTATCGTATCTTTCCCCTCGCACGTACGGACAATCGATTGCAGGTCGCGATCTGCGATCCCACGGACAGCCGTCCGCTCAACGACCTGAGCACCCTGACCGGCGCTTTGGTCGAATCTTGTCTCGCGACCCCGGAAGAAATCCTGCGCGCCATCAACCGCGCTTACGAAAAACAGGCGGGCGGGACCGGTGATGTGATCGAGGAGATTGAGGGTGGAGGCGTCAGCGAGCTGTCCGACTCTTGAACCCCGCGATCTGCTCGACAGCTCCGACGAGGCGCCGATCATCCGCTTTGTCAACAGCCTGATCACCCAGGGCTTCAAGGAGCGGGCCAGTGATATCCATATCGAGCCCTTCGAGCAGGAGCTGATCGTCCGATACCGGATTGATGGAATCCTCTATGAAGTCAATAAGCCGCCGCTGAAGGCGCACGCCGGGATTGTCTCGCGGATCAAGATCCTGTCGCAGCTCAATATCGCCGAAAAACGTCTGCCGCAGGACGGCCGTTTCCGCGTACGTATGGGTGGCCGGGATATGGATATCCGCGTGTCGACATTGCCGACCGCGTTCGGTGAGCGTGTCGTCCTGCGTCTGCTCGACAAGGCCTCGAGTGTTCTCAGCCTCGAAGAAATCGGTTTGGGACGCGACCTTCTGAAGCCTTTTGAAAGCATGATCAACAAGAGCCATGGAATTTTCCTGGTCACCGGCCCGACCGGCTCCGGCAAGACCACGACCCTGTACGCCGCCCTGACCCGTCTGAACAACCGCGAGAAGAACATCATTACCGTCGAAGACCCGATTGAGTACCAGCTGCCGGGCGTCGGCCAAATCCAGGTCAACCCGAAGATTGACCTGACCTTTGCCAACGGCCTGCGTTCGATCCTGCGCCAGGACCCTGACATCATCATGGTGGGTGAAATCCGCGATCGTGAGACTGCGGAGATCGCCGTGCAATCGGCGCTGACCGGTCATATGGTTTTTTCAACCCTGCACACAAACGATGCCGCCGGGGCCTTGACCCGGCTGGTTGAGATGGGGATTGAACCGTTCCTGGCGGCCTCGAGTATCGTCGGTATCTTTGCCCAGCGCCTGGTGCGCTCTATCTGCCCGCATTGCAAGGAGGTGCATCAGCCTCCGGAAGAGCTCCTCCACGAGATCGCCTGTGAGGTCTCTCTCCCTGCGGGAGCCACCTTTTACCGTGGCGCTGGTTGCGACAAGTGCATGCAGATCGGCTACTGGGGACGGACCGGGATCTACGAACTGCTGAAGATCGACGACAAGGTGCGCGAGCTGCTGATGCAGGAGAAGGATGCCGCATCGATCAAGAAAGCGGCCATGGAGGGAGGGATGCGCTCTCTGCGGTCTGCGGGTTTGGCCAAGGCGATACAGGGAATCACGACACTTGAGGAAGTGATGCGCGTCACCCAGGAGGAGGTCTAGTTGCCGCTGTTCGAGTATACCGGGTTGGACAGCCAGGGACGGAAAGTCTCTGGCAGGATCGACGGGGCCGGTCGCAACCTGGTGACGCAAAAGTTGCGCGAGCAGGGGATTTTTCCCACGCAGCTGAACGAAAGTTCCAGCCCCGGTGAACGCCGTCGCTGGTCGAACCTGGTGGTCAGCCTGCAACGTTCAACTGCGGAGCTCGCCTCGGCGACCCGCCAGCTTGCCACCCTGCTCGGTGCAGGCCTGTCGCTGGATGTTGCTCTGGCCACTGTCGCAGAGCAGACTGACCAGCCGATGATCGGCCGTGTCCTGGCAAATGTGCGCGAAGAGGTCGTCCAGGGCAACCCCCTGCACCAGGCGCTGGCTAAACATCGCGCGGTTTTCCCGGACCTTTTCATCAACATGGTCCAGGTCGGAGAAAACAGCGGTACGCTCGATGAGGCATTGCAGCGACTTGCCGATTTTCTCGAGAACCAGGCCCGCACCCGGGCACGTATCCAGGCGGCGTTGGCCTACCCGGCGCTGATGACGCTGGTTGGCAGCGGTGTACTCGCATTCCTGTTTGTATTCGTGGTGCCGAAGATCACCCGGATGTTGCAGGAGATGGAGATGGCTCTGCCCTGGCCGACATTGCTGCTGATCAACCTGGTCGATTTGCTGGCTGCATGGTGGTGGTTGCTGGCCCTTGTACTGGCGGCCTGTTTAACGTTTCTGCTGCGCTATCGGCGGACAGCAGCAGGTCGTTTGCGTACCGACCGGATGCTGCTCAAGGCACCGCTGTTCGGACGCCTGATGCTGCTGATTGCGTCCTCCCGTTTCTCCCGGACCCTGGCAACGCTGCTGCAGAGTGGCGTACCGCTGATCAAGGCTCTCGATATCTCCCGGAACCTGCTTGCCAATCGCGTTCTGAGCAGTGCTGTCGAGGTCGCCATCGTGCAGGTCCAGGAAGGCGGCAGCCTGGCCGCGGCCCTGCGGGAGAGCGCGGTCTTCCCGCCGATGCTGGCCCAGGTGACGGCGGCCGGGGAGCAGAGCGGCAAGCTGGAAGAGATGCTGTTTCGGGTGGCCGACACTTACGAACATCAGTCTGACCTTTCGATCACGGCGATGCTTGCTCTGCTCGAGCCGCTGATGATTCTTTTCATGGGGGGCGTGGTCGGCTTCGCGGTGCTGGCGATTCTGCTGCCAATTTTTCAGGCGAGCCAGGGATTTGGCTGAGCCGTCCCGATAGTGCTCATTTAAGCTTTTAAGGAGTGTTGAACATGACCTCAGTTAATAATCGTTCCTGTCGCGGCTTTACCCTGATCGAAATCATGGTGGTTGTCGTGATCCTCGGTATCCTCGCGGCTTTGATTGTGCCGCGCTTGCTGAGCCGTCCCGATGAAGCCAAGGTGACCAAGGTCAAGGTGGATATGAAGGGTATCGAAGAGGCGCTCGGGTTATTCAAGCTCGACAATGGCTTCTACCCCTCGACCGAGCAGGGGCTCGCAGCCCTGGTCAAAAAGCCCGAAACCGGCCGTATCCCGACCAAGTTCTCTGTTGACGGCTACCTGAAAAAAGTCCCGGTCGATCCCTGGGACAACCCTTATGTCTATCTCTCTCCGGGGATCCACAGCCGGGATTTCGACATGATCAGTTACGGTGCGGATGGAGAGCCTGGTGGCGAAGATTTTGACGCGGATATCAACAGCTGGGAACTTGATTAACGGTTTGCAGGATGAATAACGCACCAGTCATTCGTTGCCTCACGGCAGGGTTGACGGTCTATGGGAGGCTGAGACATGGGCCCTATGGATAGCCTGGTCTTTGCTCCACCGACCCTCCGCAAACGTTCGGGGCGGTCAGGTTTCACCCTGGTTGAGTTGTCGGTGGTGGTTGTCCTGCTGGCTCTTTTCGCCGTCTTTACGATCCCGATCATCAGCTCAACCGGAACCGGCAAACTCGGTTATTCCGCCCGGCAGCTGAGCGGTACGATCAAGTACCTGTTTAACGAAGCGGCGCTGACCGGGCAGGAACATCGCCTGGTCTACAACCTCGATCGCGGCAGCTACCGGGGCCGCATTGTCGAAGCGGACGGCGAAATCGTCGACCTCGCCGGGCTGGGTAAGGAAACCTCGCTGGCTGGAGATGTCAGGTTCCGGGACCTGCAGTTGCCGGGCCGGGGGACCTTCACATCAGGTGAGGTGACGGTGCGGATTCACCCGTCCGGCTGGCTCGAGGAAACCAGTGTGCATTTTGCCGATGGAGCGGAGCAGCAGATGACCCTGCATGTGATGCCTCTGACGGGAACCAGCGAAATTTTTGAGGGCTACAAAGCACTTTAGAAGATGACGCGTGACGTTAAGCTGACAGGCGACACCGGGATGATAGATGACACCGGGATGATACGTGACACCGGGATGATACGTGACACGACGATCAAGCCTTGTGGGCCAGGGGCCTTCACCCTGCTGGAGATTATGGTTGCGCTGGCCATTGTCGGTACCGCCATGGTGGCACTATTGAGCCTCGGCAACCGTTCCATCGGGGTCCATGATCACCTGCAGCATTTGACTCAGGCGACCTTGCTGGCACAGCAGAAGATGTCTGAGAGTGAACTTGAAGCGCGTCGCGGTGGCGTGGCACAACTGGCCGCCAGTTCCGGAGTGTTCAGCGAGCCGTTCACCGATTACCAGTGGCGCGTTGCGATCAGCAGCACACCGCTGCCATCGGTCCAGATGGTGACGGTGACGGTTGTCTGGGGCGACGAGCAGCGCAATGAGGGGGTCGATGTTACCTCGTTCCTGTTCTAATCTGTCGGAGCGGAGTGGTCTGCGTGGCTTCACTCTGGTCGAGGTGCTGGTCGCCATCAGCCTGCTGGCGATTGTCCTGACATCGGTTTATGGTGTCTTCTCCGGCGTCAGCGCGACCAAACTTCGTCTCGACAGTGACAGCGCCGAATATCACCTGGCCCGCGTGATTTTTGACCGTCTCGGTCGCGAGCTGCATGGCGCATATTATCGACGCGGTGATCAGACAACCCTGCTCCGGGGCGGAGTCAACGCCGAGGGTGAGTCGTTCCTGGAATTGACGACCACGGCAGTCACCCCACTCAGCAATGCCGGTACGGGTATCGCCGAGGTCCGCTACCGTCTGGCCACTGATCATAAATCGGGGGAGGGGGGCTTTGTGCTGCTGCGTGCCGAGCGCCCGAGGCAGTCGGCAACGGCTGCCGTTGACGATCGCATGATGAGGCTGGCTCCGGATATTGCGAGTATGACTCTGCGCTTTTACACCGAGGGGCGCTGGCAGGACGAATGGGATGCCACGCAGGACGGTCTGCCGCAACTGGTGGAAATTGCCCTGGTGGTAGGTCAGGATGAACAACGGCAGACCCCATTCAGGACAACCTTTGCTCTGCCGGGTGCCGGTCTGTAATGAAACAGTCCAGGAGCAATCGGGGCATGGCCCTGCTGGTCGTTCTGGTTGTCATCGCATTGATGACGGCCATGCTGGTCGAGTTGTCTTTTTCGACCCTGGTTGACCTGCGCCTGACCGAAACGTTTCGTGATACCACCCGGGCCTACTACCTGGCCAAGGGGGGAGTCAACGCGGGTCGCATGATTATTCAGGACGATCAAAACAGCTATGACGGCTTTGATGAGCTCTGGAGCCAGGGAGTGATCAATTACCCGGTCGGGGATGGCGCTGTCACCGTGCGTATTATTGACCAGGATGGCAAACTCGGAATCAACGCCCTGGTCAGCGAGAATACACCGGAGACCCTGATGGTCGATCGATTCTATCGATTGTTTACGAGCCTGGGGCTTGACAACTACGGTGATCCGGCCGAATTGACCGCCGCACTGATTGACTGGCTTGACAGCGGCGACACGCCTTACCAGACTGTTCTCACCGATGGCGCAGACATCCCGGTGGCCGGTGCCGAGAGCGCGTATTATAAAGGACTGGCACAACCCTACCCGGTGAAGAATGGTCCTCTGGAGACGCTCGAAGAGCTCTCGCTGATCAAAGGGTTTACCCCGGAGGTGATGCGCCGGATTCTGCCGCATATCAGCCTCCATGATCAGACAACGGTGAATATCAACACCGCCAGCGCAGAAGTCCTCATGGCGCTCTCTCTGGAAATCGACAATGATGTGGCCGATGAGCTGCTGCGTTACCGACGGGAAACGCCGATTGAAAAGCTTGAACAACTTGAAGAGGTGATCCCCACTGTTGCCTACAGCGTTTTAAAATCCCAGGCCAACCTGAAGCACCTCGGCACGCTGAGTCGGCGCTATTCGATCGAAGCCGACGCCGAGGTGAATGATGGCCGGCGTCGACTTCTGGCCGAAGTGGACAAGCTGGGTAACCAATTACTGTTTTTCAAGGTAAACTGACTGCTATGACGAAACGATTGATTGGTATTGATCTCGACCGGAAATCCTTGCGGCTGGCCGTCCTCTCCCGAGAGCACGGCATCATCTCGGTCGTCTCGGTGACGGAAAGAAATCACGAAGAGGCGGCTGAGCCGGTCGTCCTGTTACAGGAGTTACTCGATGGCGAACTCCATCTCGGTGACCGGCTCGCGGCCTGTCTGCCGAGTGGCTCGGCCTTTGTCCGGCGGCTGACGTTCCCTTTTAATGATCGCAAGAAAATCTCCGCAGCGCTGCCGTTCGAGCTGGCGACCCAGCTGCCGGTTGCTCTTGAAGGCTATCAGGTTGCCATGCAGCCCCCCGTCAGGACTCCCGACGGCGGCGCCACGACAGTCGTGGCGGCCGTTAAAACAGCGCAGCTGGCCGAGAGCTTGAAGCCCTTCGACGAGCAGGGCCTTCCCCTGCACGTCCTGGACCTGGCGCCGCATGCCTACGTCGCCGGTCTGAAGAATTTCCTGGCTGATGGGTTGCTGGTCTGCGCCATGACCCAGGAGACCAGCGTGGCCCTGGTCCGTGCCGGGGAAATCGTCGAATACCGCCAGCTGCCCCTCGGCCCGGAGACGCAGGCGGGCGAGCGTGCCCGTGCCATTCACCGCGAAGCAACAGCTCTTGAGCGTATGCCGACGTCAGGTGGTGGCTCCGCTTTGCAGCTCATGGGGCCCCTGGCGACCAGGGAGCTGGCGGCAGAGCTCGGTTTACTGCGGCAGCAGGTGGAGCTGCTCTCGATCGATATCGGCGGACAGATCATCGAGGCGCCTTTTCTGCCGGCCGTGGCCCTGGCTCTGAGGGCTGCTGACAGCGGCAGGGGCCCGGTTTTCAATTTACGCCAGGGCGCTTTTGCCCTGAAAGGCGAGTGGGCTGGTTTGCGCAAGGCGCTGGTGATGGCGGCCTGCCTGGCCGGGCTCACCCTGGTGACCGTTGCTGCGAGCATGGGTTTGAACTATTACGATAAACAGCGGCAGGTTGACACTCTGGAGCAACAGCTGGTGACGCTTTACAAAGAGTCGTTCCCGCAAGCGACGACCGTGGTTGATGTTCCCCTGCAGCTGAAAAGCGCAATCCGTCAGTTGCAGGAGGATGTCGGTATCGCTGACCTGAACGGAACGTCATCCCTGCACCTGCTGCAGACCCTCTCCGCTCTGCCGGAAGCTCTTGATGTCGATATTGATGAATTGATCATGGAACGCGATGAAGTCAGGATCTCCGGTCGCACAAGCTCCTTCGACGCAGTCAACCGCATGGCTGAGACGTTCAGGCAGTCGTCCTTCTTTGAGAAGGTGGAGGTTGCTGAGTCAAAAATGGACCTGGCCGGTCAACAGGTTGGCTATCGTATGCGCATGACCTTGAACGGGAAGGGCACATCATGATCAAAGCTCTGAGCCAGAGAGAACGTTCTGTGCTGCTCGCCGGGGCTGTGGTGGTCGGTTTTATCCTGCTGATCTTCGCCTTTGTTCTCCCCTATGACGCGGCTATCACGCGCCTAGATGGCGCCATCAGCTCACGTCAGAAGCAATTGCAGGAAGCCAGGCAGCTGCATGTCGACTACCAGGTTCTCAAACAGCAGGCCGGCCAGTTGCAACGTGATCTTGGTCGGCAGCAGGTCGCTCCGCCGCTGACTTTTCTCGAGGAGGCAACCAACCGCATTGCCGGTCGTGAACACCTCGTCCTGATGAGACCGTTACCTGCGGTTGTGCAGGGGCCGTTGCGCATCGAGACCATCGAGTTCAAGCTGGAGAGACTCGACCTGGAGCAGGTTTTACGTATTCTGCAGGAAGTCGAGCAGGCTCGACCGCCGATGAAGGTTGATCGACTGCATCTCAAACAACGCTTCGATAACGCCGCGCAGCTCGACATGAATGTCACAGTCAGCGCCACACGGAGAAATTAATGTGGTTTGCAAAAGGTTCCCGCCGCGGAGATGCCGGGAAAAATAAGGAGATCCGGAACAGCGGGGGGCTTTATATCGCCGTCGGCCTCGGTCTTTTTTTTCTCGGCCTGTTCCTCAGCTTTTACCTGGCTTTTCCCAACCAGCCACTCAAGCAACGCCTGGTCCACGAGCTTGAAGCCCGTCTGCCGATCCAGGTGGAACTCGCCGAAGCCACCTGGCAGCCGCTCCTGACCCTGGCTGGCAAAGGGATGGCGATTCGCCAGTCTGACCCGCCGCGGGCTCTCTTTCACGTCGACAGCTTTGCGGTTGCTCCCCAGTGGTTGACGCTGTTCACCGGAGATCCCGGCCTGACCGGTGCGATGAAGGTTTCGACGGGCGAGCTCGCTTTCTCCTGGCGACGCAGCGGCGCCCTGACCCTGATCGCCAACTCCCTGCCGCTCGATATCCCTCTGGCGACCAGCCCGGAGACGCGTTTTTCCGGAAATCTTGCCTCGGGCGAGGTCACGACCAGCGCTCCCCTGCAAAGCACGACCGAGTCTCAATTCGATATTCAACTCAGACAGGTCAGCGTTCTGGGCCTCGAAGCGCTGACCGCAAACCCGAACGGATTGCATCTGGGGGAAATCTCTTTGCAGATGTCCGGCCAGGGGACCTCGTTGACCATTGCGCGGTTGGAAGCCACCGGTGGCGACCTGGTCGTTTCAGGGAATGGAACCCTGATGCTGGTGACTGCGAGTCCGGAGAACAGCCGAATTAACCTTAACCTGACGGTCCGCGCCGGCAGCCAGGCTGATCC
The DNA here is from genome assembly GCA_963707155.1 of uncultured delta proteobacterium. Classification (GTDB taxonomy): domain Bacteria; phylum Desulfobacterota; class Desulfuromonadia; order Desulfuromonadales; family BM103; genus M0040. Next base: position 39,056 of record CAVPPD010000038.1, read on the forward strand.
AACCCTGGCCGGCCTTCTTGAACTTGTCGGGACCCGGCAGGCAGACGGCAGTCGCAAGCTCCGCCTGACAGGCTCTCTGGCAAAACCCGTCATCAGGTAAACCACCATGGCAAAGCTTCTCAGTCTAATGACGCTGATTATGATCATCGCTGCAAGCCCTTCCCGGGCCCTCGATGTAATTCCCTTTCAAGTGAGGAACCTTTCCCCGACGGCCCTGGTCCACGGTCTGTCGATCGCCGAGACACCGAACCTGCTTCAGGCAGGCAGGGTCACCGCAAACACCCGTTTTGACCTGGCCAATCATGCCACGTTGAACACCCATGACTCATTAAACGCCCATGACTCGTTGAACATGGGGAGCGGAGAATCGATTCATCTCGATGGCGAAACTTATGTCGCAACCCTGGGAGTGCGCTACGGGATCACTGACCAGTTGCAGGTCGGCATCGATCTGCCCTGGGTCTGGCATTCGCGAGGGGTCATGGATGGCTTTATCAATGATTGGCACGATTTCTTCGGTTTCCCCAACGGCGACCGCGACACATTGAAAAACGATCAGCTGGATTATCTCTACACCAGGGATGGAGAGGAACGTCTGCGACGACAGGATGAAGTCGACGGCATCGGCGATGTGCGCCTGCAGCTCGCCTGGCAATTCAAACGGACCGATCAGTCGGCATTCACGCTGCAGGCCCAGGTCAAGGCTCCGACCGGCGATGCGCACAAGTTGACCGGCAGTGAGGCCTGGGATCTGTCCCTGGCCCTGTCCTCCCAGCGGGACTTTTCCCTGGGGGGTGGCAAGGGAGCTCTCTGGGGTGGTTTCGGGGGCAGCTGGCTGGGTGATGGTGAGGTTCTTGAGGAACACGTTGAAGACTTTGCCGCCAATGGCTGGCTGGGCGCAGGCTGGAGCCCTCTCGAGTGGCTGGCCCTCAAGGTGCAGATCGACAGCCATACCGCCCTGTATGACAGCGACCTGAGTGAGCTTGGCGAACCGGCTGTCATTTTGACGATGGGAGGGGCGCTTGCCCTGGGTGAGAACACCCTCCTCGAAATCGGGGTCGGCGAAGACCTCAACGTCAACGCATCGCCCGATGTCACTTTTCACCTCAATCTTGCCCACAGCTTCTGAAGCCTTCAGAAAGGCGTGCCTGATTCGGATTTCCTGTGTAAATGAACGACAGATAACTTGAAATTCGTAAAAGATATGGTTGATTAATAGCACAATATTTCACGACTTCAGCATGCAGGTATCTTTCCTTTAGGAGGAGAAACGATTATGAAAAAAGTACTGTTGCTCGCTCTGGCTGTTGGTTTTGTATTGTCTACTGTCGAGACGCCGATCGCCTTGGCCGAAGATGAAGCTGCCGCACTTTTAGAACAACGCTGTTCGGTCTGCCACCCATCAGCAAGGCCAAAGTCTAAGCAGAAGACCCCTGAGCAGTGGGAAGCGACCGTGACCCGTATGATGGGAAAAGGTGCTCAGCTGACACCCGAAGAAAAGAAGGGGCTCATCGACTACCTGAGTAAGACTTACAAGCCCTGATTAGAGTTGAATTTATTTCAGGAACGGCCACCCGGGATTGGTCCAGGTGGCCATAAATTTGCCGTCTTGAAGATCTCTACCAATAACACGCCTGCTTCTGCCTCAAAAGTGGGGGTAATCAGATTATGGGTGTCGATCAATTTCAACAAGGGCTCCTCGATAATCATAGAGAGCCCTGACTCTCGATGATTGAGCGTCAGACAGAAACCATCTTTCTTCGAAAGGAAATGACAGTGCAATTGCTCTCTCGAAATCTCTATTTTTCAATACTCTTTTTGCTGCTGTCTATTGCGAACGCCGGGGCGCAGGGGATTTCCGTCCAGGACGCCTGGATTCGCGGCATTCCCCCATCCGCAACCTCCACGGCCGCTTTTATGACAATCCACAATACCGGGTCTGACGATGTCGTCCTGAAATCGGCGGAATGCGATGTCGCAGAGACCGTCCAGATCCATACCATGGAACAGGTCGGTGAGATGATGAAAATGAAGGAGGTCAGTGAACTCCGTGTTCCTGCCAACGGACAGGCGATCCTGGCTCCGAAAGGCTATCACATTATGCTGATCGGCCTTGTCAGGCCGATTCACGAAGGAGAGACGATCCCGCTCTCACTGAAATTTACCGACGGGGCAACGGTCGCGGTCGATGCCGTCGTCAAAAAATGGGGATCGATGCCCCCCATGTCCCACCACTGATTCGGCATGGGCGCTAGAGGGCAATAAGTGAAGAGAAACCTGTTGATAAAACTGACGTTGGCCGGGATCGGCATCTGCCTGCTGGTGATCGTGGGGTCCTTTTTTACCGATCCACCCAAAATGACAGAGCCCGACCCTGCAGAGCTTTTCAACCCGAGCGGCGACTTCATGCTCACCGGGACCAGCGGCGAACCTTTCCAACTCCAGGACCTCAACGGGAAGATCGTCCTGCTCTTTTTCGGTTACACCTCCTGCCCTGACGCCTGTCCAAGCACTTTGGCCAAACTTCAGCGTGCATTCAGCCTGCTGAGCAGGGAGCAGGCTGAGCAGGTGCGAACGGTCTTCGTTTCCGTCGATCCCGAGCGGGACAACCCCAAATTATTGAAGGAATATGTTGAATATTTCGGCGTCAATGCAATCGGCCTGACCGGGACCAAAGCGGAAATCGACGAGGTCGTGAAGGCCTATCATGCTCATTACATGATCATTCCGGGCCAAACCAGCAACTGGTACTCGATCAATCACACGACCACCGTCTTTCTCCACGACAAACAGGGCAAGGTCCGCTATCGGTTCCTCTACGAGGAGACCCCGGAACAGTTGGCGGAGGCGATAAGAACGTATCTCTAAATTTAATTCTATAATTCGTGACTTATAAGAATTTTGAGTCAGGCTGAAACACTCTCCTAAAGACTGTCGACTTGATGAGGAAGCTTGCACATCCTCAGACAACCTTCTCTTCTCACGATAAATACGATCGACTTTCCCCGGCACGAGCCTGACCGCAGAGACAAATCACACCATCCATCAACACAGAACCTGAACAGGGCCTTATTTTACAAACATCTGCCCGGGGTGTTCAGCGACAATCCGGCCAATGTTGAAGGCACTGCAACCAGCGGCTTCGAGGTCCGCGTTGAGTTGTGCCAGGCTCCCTGCCGGCACCGAAATCAGCAGCCCTCCGGACGTCTGCGGGTCGGCGAGGATATCAACGATCTCTGCGGCGACCCGCTCGCGATTGACCACTCTGGGCAGGTAGTGGTCGCGGTTGCGATAGCTGCCAACCGGGATCATGCCGATTGCGGCGAGCTCCATTACCTGCGGGTAGACATGCAGGGCAGAGGCCTCAATTTCAATCCCGACCTGGCTGGCTTCGGCGAGTTCCAGAGCGTGCCCCAGAAGGCCGAACCCGGTGATGTCGGTACAGGCATTGACGCCCACCCTGAGCATGACTTCGGCCGCAGCCCGGTTCAGTGTCTGCATGCCGTGGATCGCTTCAGCCATCTGGCTTTCCTGAATCACGTCCCCCTTCAGTGCGGTGGCCAGAATGCCGACGCCGAGGGGCTTGGTCAACACCAGGATGTCACCAGGCCGGGCTCCCACTGTGGTGATCAACTTCTTCGGGTCGACCAGGCCGGTCACCGCCAGGCCGTATTTCGGCTCGTCATCTTCAACCGTATGCCCGCCGACGACCACTGCACCGGCTTCATGAACTTTTTCCGCGCCACCTTTGAGAATCTCCACCAGAACATCCTGCTCCAGGCAGGCTGGAAAGCCGACCAGGTTCATCACCGTGAGCGGTTTGCCTCCCATGGCATAAATGTCGGAGAGGGCATTGGCCGCGGCAATCCGGCCATAACTCCTCGGGTCGTTGACGATCGGTGTGAAAAAGTCGACCGATTGAACCAGGGCGCAATCCTCGGCGATGCGATAGACTCCGGCATCAGCGAAGGGGATCGCGGCCGTTAAAAGATTTTTGTCCTCAACGCTTGGCAGCTGGCGCAGCACCTGCGCCAATGGCCCGGGGGCCATCTTGGCGGCTCAACCGCTGGTTTTGGCCAGATGAGTCAGTTTCATGTCGTTGTGCTCCATGAGGGATATCTACCGTTATTGCGGCAATTGCCAGGCGACTCGCAGGTCGCCTTTGCGCATAGTGTACTTGAGGCTGTCAAAGAGTTCCAGGATTGCCTGTGTCTGCTTGCGGGCGCTGCCGATCAGGTCGCGGAACTCGGCCAGGGTCAGGGTCTCATGGCTGGCAAAGTGCGCTTTGAGATGTTCAATGGCTCTCTGGTACGCCTGTGTGTGGATAAAGGAATCGTCGTTGAGACGGACGAGTGTGCCATTCGAAAAGAGATAGGCGAGCAAAGACTCGACCTGCGTCTCCGGCACCCTGGCCAGGGCCAGCATATCGACTTTGCCTTTCGCTTCGACACCCGCATCAAGGTAAACCTTTTCCAGTCTCTGCAGCATGGCTTCCTGCTCTGCCGTCGGTTTGGGTGAAAAACCGGTTTGGGCGACCCATTCACCACGTTGTGCCAGCTGCCCGTCTGCGATCAGATCTCCAAGCAGCTGCTCAAAGGCCTTGGGGGCAACCTTGGCGGGTAAAGTTGCTTTGAGTGTGGCGTGAGGAATGCCCGGCTGCAAGGCATTGTCGCGGTGGTAGTTGTCGACAGACTCCAGCAGCACGCGCTGCCAGGCGCGCGCGGTCTCAACCGTGGTCCACTGGTCGCCAGTCCGGCGCACCTGGTCTGCTGCCGCCAGGCTGTCGAGCAGCGCAGTGATGCGCTCACGGCCAAGCCCCGAGGCCTGCTCCAGCTCTTTGAGCTTGACACAGCCGAGCTCGGCGAGCTTCTGCACGATGAAGGATCCCTCTCCCGATTCCAGCTCCTTGAGGGCCTGCATCACCTCCTTGCGAAAGCGTTTGTGCTTGACCGGGGCCGGATCGATAATCTGACCGCCGCCGATGGTGGTCATTGGTGAGTAGGAGCGGACGATAAAGCGGTCCTGGCGATGCGCGACCAGCGGACTGTCGAGGTGGAACTGGGTCAGCACGCTTTCTCCGGGTTTCATCTCGTCCCGGTCGAGCAGGACAACCCGGGCCGAGACCTTGGCGGTTCCCATGTGGAGGTGCACAGGGTCGCGGAATTTAAGTGGTCGTGGCGCTTCCGGCAGCAGGTCGAAGCGGGCGTCAAAGCGTTCGGTCATGGTGAAGAAACCAGGAGTCGCGACAACCGCGCCGCGGACCAGGTCGCTCCGTTCCAGGCCCGCCAGGTTGATAGCGACGCGCTGCCCGGCGCGCGCGACGTCAGCTTTTTCGCCGTGAACCTGTATCTCTCGTACCCTGACGGTTTCGCCGGGAGGCATGACCTCGACGGTGTCGCCGACCCTGATACGACCGGAGAGCAGGGTGCCGGTGACCACCGTGCCAAAGCCGCTGATGGTGAAGTGCCGATCAATCGGCAGACGGGTTGGTCCGTCTTCGTCGCGCGGCGGCAGCTCTTTGAGGATTCCCTGGATGGTCTGCTTCAGCTCCTCGATGCCCTCACCCTGAATGGCCGAAACCCTGCAACAGGGGGCATCCTCCAGGAAGGTTCCGGCGAACGTCTCGCGGACCTCCTCCTCGACAATATCGATCCAGTCCGGTTCGGCCAGGTCGCACTTGGTGAGTACCAGGATGCCGCGGGGAATCTGCAGCAACTGCAATATCTGCAGATGCTCACGGGTCTGCTGCATGACGCCTTCGTTGACATCGATGACCAGCAGGACCAGGTCGATGCCGCCAATTCCGGCGAGCATGTTGTGAATGAACTTTTCGTGACCAGGAACGTCAACCACGCCGACCATGCTGCCATCAGCCAGCTTGAAGGGCGCAAATCCAAGCTCGATGGAAATGCCGCGCTCCTGCTCCTCTTTCAGGCGGTCGGTGTTGATCCCGGTGAGCTTGTTGATCAGGACGGTTTTGCCGTGGTCAACGTGTCCGGCGGTGCCAATGATGTGATAGCGGTTCGAGTCGCTCATGCCATTTATTCCCGGAGCAGGGCTTGTTGCAGGGCCTGCAGTAAAAGGTCTTCGTCATCGCCGTTGAGTGTGCGCGGGTCAATCAGGAATTGATCGTCCTGAACCCGGCCAATCACCGCCGGATCGCATCGACGTAACCGGGTGGTCAACTCGTTGACAGAGAGATGTCGGGGTGTAAGAGCGATGGCTCGTCCCGGCAGTTCGGCCAGGGGGAGCGCGCCACCACCGACCGTGGCCGTTGCGTCGATAATGGTGCTGTCGACAGCCTCGGCGAACAGCCCCGTCAGCCTGGCCAGCAAGGAGTCACAGCGTTTTTGCAGTTCGGCCAGAGGGAGCGAAAGCATCTTCAGGGTGGGGATCTGCTCCAATGCTTTGTGCGGATCCAGGTAGAGTCTGAGGGTTGCTTCGAGGGCGGCAAGGGTCATCTTGTCGATTCGCAGGGCACGGGCCATGGGGTGTTTGCGCACCTTGTCGATCACGTCCAGGCGGCCGACGATGATCCCTGCCTGGGGGCCGCCCAGTAGTTTGTCGCCGCTGAAGGTCACCAGGTCAATACCGGTTTTCAAGGCTTCCCGTACCGTCGGCTCGCGTGGCAGACCGTAGGGCGTCAGGTCGATCAGCAGGCCGCTGCCGAGGTCTTCCAGAACGGGGATGTTCTGTTGATGGGCAAGTCCGGCCAGCTCTTCACCGCTGACCGCTTCGGTGAAACCGAGAATGCGGTAGTTGCTGGTGTGAACCTTGAGAATCAGGGCGGTCTCATTGTCGATCGCGGCCGCGTAGTCTTTGTAGTGAGTCTTGTTGGTGGTGCCGACTTCGACCAGGCCGACTCCGCTGGCGGCCATGATGTCGGGGATGCGGAAAGACCCGCCGATCTCGATCAGCTCGCCTCGCGAGACGATGGCGTTGCGACCACCTGCGAGAGCAGCCAGAGAGAGCATCACCGCCCCGGCGTTGTTGTTGACGACGGTGGCCGCCTCGCCACCGGTCAGTCTGCAGATCAGCTCTTCGATATGGGTGAATCGCTTGCCCCTTTCACCTTTGACAAGATCGTATTCAAGATTTGAATAGCCGCGGGACACGTCTGCGATGGCCTGCAAGGCATCACTGCAGAGCGGAGCCCTGCCGAGGTTTGTATGCAGCAGGGTGCCGGTCACGTTGATGACCCGGCGCAAGGACGGTTTTGCCATCTCCTCGACCCTGGCCGCAACCTGTTCGGCAACGGCCTGAATCCCGAGTTCAGGCAAGGGGGCCTGATCGTCCAGAATCTGCTGCCGCAGGTTGTCAACAACCCTCTGGGCCGCTTCACGAATCAGGACCTGGGGTCTGGATTGCGCGAGTTCGGTCAACAGCGAAGTTGCCAGAAGTCGGTCAATAGCGGGTAAGGTCCGCAAGAGTGCACGGCGGTCAGACATGGAACTCCTCCCGATGGGTCGCGCAGGTTTGTGAGAGTATGAAACTCAGTCTTGGGTGGGAGAGGTGGCTTCTCGCATCAGAACGTTTATTTTGCCGGCGGCAACGGCCATGACGATCCCCTGGATGGCACCTATCTCTTCGCTCGTGATGTTTTGTTCCCTGGCCACGCCAAGGTAGTGCTCGATTCATGGCTGGCATTCCCGGGCCATGGCTGCAGCCAGCCCGATCATGACCGTGGTGCGGGCGTCGAGATGTTCCCCATCGCGAACGACGTCGTAGAAATGACAGTAAGCTTTATGTTGTTTCGGTGGCAGCATGGCGCGAAGGACCTCTCTTCTGAACAGTCTGGTTTAACCCCTACTTTACTCGTGAACACTCCCAAACGACCCTGTTGGTCAGGTTGGTCACCGTGAGTTCATTGTTCGATCGGAAGCTTGTGCTGAAGGTCATCCCCTGCTCGGTGGCGAAGCGTTCTTCGTCCAGTCGTGACCAGCTGCTTCCTTTTGCCTTGCTGAAGAAGGGCTCTTCCTGGATCAGGCGGCCGTCGCCAAAGAAGGAGATGTCGTAGGTGAAAACATTGTTGGTGCATTCCCATGTGCCGACCAGAGGATCTGTGGCAGCTCGGTCTTGAGACCGTGAGTTGGCCGGGTTGCCTGCTTCGCCATATTCAGAGTCCAGCAGACGGTTTTGTAGAGATTCGACGGCCTGTTCCAGGCGGTCTATGCGACGCTCTTGCAGTTGTAGCCGCTTCTCAAAATCAGCGCTATCCGCTTTTGCAGGCTGAACATCCAGAGCCGGGGTCACACACATCAGGCTGACAATCACAATGATCCTGAAGAACATGGGCGCCTCCTAAAAATGTCTCGAAAAGGTCAGAAAACCCTGGATGCCGCTCAGACCGGAAGAGGCCTCCGGGGCATCGTCAAATTCAATATTCGTCTTGAGCCCGCGAACACAGATGCCCACGTAGGCATTGCTGTCGAAAAGATAGTCAAAGCCGCCGCGGGCATAGGCGCCGAAACCGAAGACAGAGTCGCTGCTCTCGGGTTTGTCTCCTGGCTCGTGGACGGGATCGCTCTCATCTGTCTCTTCGGAATAGTCGCCAAAGACAACGGCCGGACCTGCTGCGACATAGGTCCTCCAGCGGTTGTTGAAGGTGTGTTTGATGTAAAGCCCTGCACTCAAATCACCCAACCACAGGGAGCTGTCAATGCTGACGGCAAGGTTGCCGCTACCAGCGCGAACCTTTGTGTTTTTTGAACGCCAGCCGAACAGGAAGCTGCCATCCAGGCCGATTTGCGTGGTTGTTCCTTGAAAGGGATACTGAAAAGCCATGCCAAGATACGGCATGGTGGACAGATCGTTGCTGCCGGTTGTTGTGCCGTCGGCCGCAGACGTCTCGGCAAAGGTCAGGTCGTCTTCAGCAAATTGGGCGGCGCCTACCAGCGCCTGGACAAATGTCGGCGGTTGTACGTCAGAAGCAAGCAAGCTTCCTGCCGAGAGGCCAAGGGTCAGAATAGCGACCAGTAAGGAGATTTTCGCCAGTGCGCGTGTGGAAAGCATGGTTGATAGCCTCGTGGAACCTGTCGGCAGCAACAACTGGAATGAGTGCTGGCAGAACTCGTCCTCGCCCTTGACGTCTGTCTCCAGGGAGCTGAAAACAGGTTTGCAGACTTCGGCCCCGAACGCCTTGCGGACCACAGTTGTGTAACAAATTGTATGCTAAATTACAACGTAAATCAGTGGGTTTTAATCTTGTGGACTCTCCCGGAGGAGTCTTTCTGTTGGGGTCTTGTCGTTCTGCTCACACCATCCGGGCGGGGCTAAATTCATTTTGCAGCAGGACTGAGCTCCCTGAATCGCCCTGGCCGTAGGTGCTGGCAACCAGGAACAGCCTCGCGCGTCACTTTGCTGCCACGAGCAGCGAGAATGCTTGTGAAACCGGCCTGAGGATTGCATACTTCATGTAGCGTTTGTTCCCCAATTTTGAGGTGAGACACTCTTTTACTCTTCGCCAGGGCAATTGTCTCCCGGTGTCTGGCTTGGTATCAGTGCACAGCCAGGATTGTGCCGGACAAGGATAACTATTCAATTTAACAAGGTGTTGATGGTTTTCTCACGGTTGTCTGACTAGAGTGGCCCCGGGCTTTTATTGCGGCCTTCGGGACCGTTGCTCTGCAATGTTTTTCCGACAGGAAATCAGTATTGACGATCTTGGTGAAGGGGGTGAAAACGTCATTTGACGCAGTCGCTCACGGTCGTCTGCTGTCTCTGGAACGACAGATGTTCTTGAACTATGTGATTAACTCTATTTGACTGTAGGATTTTAAGGGGGATTCTGGCCGGAATTCTTCAACGATGACCCTCTGATGTCGTTGGTTTCAGCTGGTATGATAATGACCGGTATGTATCGATTCAAAAGAAAAAAAGTCCTTCATATACTGTTTTTGATGTGCCTCTTGTTCAGCTTCATGACCGGTTCGGCTCTCGCTGGGTCGCCGGCTGTGCTTGGACTGGTCATTGGTCAGGAGGCCATCGTTCACTCGGAAGAGCAGGCCAGGTCCCTGGGTGACTACCTTGCCAAAAAAATGCAGCGCACTGTCCAGGTCCGGCTGTTTGATGACCAGGACACGCTGCACCAGTGGCTGGTCCAGCATCAGGTGGTGCATGTCGCCTGGTTGACTCATGACTTTTTGGACGGCCTGCCTCTGGGGGAGGTCCTGCCCCTTGCACAGATGAAAACGCTTGATGGTTATGCCCTGCATGGCCAGATGGTCGCTCAGCAGAGGCTGGATCCAGCGCTGTTTGCGGAGTTTCAGAAAGCTCTGCTGACAATGCGGGACGACTCCGCCGGTGAGGCCCTTCTTGCTTATCTCCAGGGAGAGCGATTCCTGCCTGGCGTGCAACGGGACCGGGGCGAAGTCAAACCCTTCCAACCCCTCCCCGGTGCGGTAACGTCTCCGGTCGCAGTTGCCGTCAAGCCTGTTGAACAAAGAACAGAAACCGCTGAGACTGTGCGCCCTGAGGTTGTTCCTGCCGTTTCCCCTGGTGCCACCGGACAACCCGCAGCGCCTGTTGCTCTTGACGGGTTCGTGGTGAAAAGCCCCGCCGTCAGCCGGAATGTCAATAACCCGACCAGTGTGATTCAAGCCGCGAAAACGGTCTCGCTGGGTCTGGTCGCTGGCCGGAACGCTCTTGTCCAATCACGGGAGCAGGCTGACACACTGAGTGACTACTTCTCCGGCCGGCTTGCGGAGCCCGTCAAACTCAGCATGTTTGACGACCAGAAGAGCTTGCACCAATGGCTGGTTCAACATCAGGTGGTGGACATCGCCTGGTTTGACAATGATTTCCTTGCAGATTTGCCGGTAGGAGAAGTGCTGCCTCTCGCGCAGCTGCAGCCTGTCTCTGAACGACACCCCCGTGGTCAGCTGGTCGCAAGACAGGGTTTGTCTCCGGCGCTTATGCACCAAATTCAAAGTGTCCTGCTGAATCATCAAGGTGATGACTCCGGACTGAATCAGCTGGTCCAGCAGCTGAAGGGTGAGCGTTTTCTGCCCGGTCAACGGTGGGACCGGGGGAGCACGCAGCAGCCTTTGCCCGCCGCAGGTCTTCCTGCAGCGGTTGCGGTGAAAGCCATTGCCATTGAACCCGCTGATGTCGAACCTGTTTCTGTCGAACCTGTTGCCATCGAACCTGTTGCCTCGAACCTGTTGCGTCGAACCTGTTGCGGTTGAACCTGTTGCGGTTGAACCCGCTGCCGTCGAAGCTGCTGAACCCGAGCGTCGTGAAGGGCTTGCCGAGGAAGCTGTGGCCCCACTCGGGTTGTCTCTGGAGAAAAAGACTCCTCCCCGGGAGACCGAACGCTTTTTGGACTCTCTGCCGATAGAAGAGGTTGATGGCGACCGGCAGATCGCTGTCGGTTCTGACCCTGCCGCAGGCCATAACCTGACAGAATTGATGGGCACGACAGAGCTCCCTGTGCTCGTCGATCTTGAAGGGCAATTTGTCAACATGCTGGCTGAAAACCAGGTGATGGAGGGAGAAGCCGCCAGCCAGACGGGCGAGGCAACCCTTCTGAACTCTATCCTGGCCGGCCGAAGCTTCAGTCGTGACAGCTTCGCAGCTCTGGCACGCACTGAACAGGCCAAGGCAAAAACAGGCCAGGCCTTCGCACTCCTGATGCCCTCCATGTCAATCCGTGCGAGCAGCGGCCAGGAGACATCCAAGCCGTCCGTGGAAATTGACGAAACAACCGGGGAGCTTATCGCCGAGGATACCCACTCGCGTACTGACGCTTCGTTTGTCCTGCGTCAACCTCTGTTTGACCTGCCTTCTTATCTGGACTGGCGTCGTCGAGAGGTCGTCGAGCTTGCGCGCGAAGAGAATTACAGGGCAAGCGACGGTGATGCCTATCTCTCAACGGTGAATGCCTATCTCTCCCTGGCGGCGACCCGTCTGCAGACAGATGTGACCCGTGATTTTGAAACTCAGCTCGCCGAGTTGCTCGGCTATGTAGAAAAACGAGCCAACGCCGGAGCTGCAAGCGTTTCCGATATGGCTCGCGTCAATGCGCGCAGCGAGGAGACCCTGTCTTACCGATTGGAGCAGGAGTCCGCTCATGCAGCGGCCTGGGTCGAATTCGTCCGTTTAACAAACCTCGTACCGCAAAAGTTGCGTCTACCGGTGATTGAAGATGTCGGCGCCTCTGCGCTGCCGCAATCATTCGAAATGGCTGTCGCCAAGGCGATGCAATCCAACCCGGAGATCGCCTCACTCACGGCTGAGCTGCAGGCTGCGAAAATCGATCAGTCCGCTGCAAAAGGCCGTTACCTGCCGCGTGTGGATGCCGAATATACTTATAATTACTCGCTTCATGCGGGAGGTGAACCCGATTCTGACGGCCAGAGAGACGAGCGTATCATGGCGGTGTTGAACTGGGATCTTTTCAACAGTGGAAGAGATTACAACCTGACTGTCGAACGCTCGGCACGATATAAAGAGCTTAAGTACCGCCTCGACGATCAGCGGCGGCGGGTCATTCAGGCGTTGTCTGCGAACTATGCCACCCTGGCGACAACACGAGATCGTATTGACGCCGGCTACCAGGAGCTGGAATCGATTTCACTCGCCGCTGAGGCCATGTCAAAGCGGATGCTGTCCGGAAACCAGTCGTTACTGGACCTGCTGGATGTTTATGACCGCTTGTACCGGGCCCGCGCCCGTCTCGTTTCCTTGCATGTCCTTGAGATGAATACCGTCGCCCAGCTGGTCCGCTTGACACTCGGCACCCCGTGGGCGATCTCCGGGGCCAATCGGCCGGCCGGCGGAGAAAGCTAGCTTTCATCCCTGGAGATCAGCCCTGATGGATTCTCTCAAGCTCATGGCTGATCGTTTCTGTGACACTGAGATGTCGTGCTGTAGTGAACTGAGAGAATTTGCTTCAGGCCAGCAACGTTCGTTAGAGCGATTATCACTCGAGGTGGAGAATCTGTATGTCAACTCGTCAAGAAGATAACGACGGCTCGGATATTTTCTGGCCCGGCTACGTCGATGCCACGACCAACCTGATCCTCAATCTTCTCTTCCTCCTGACTATTTTGATGGTTGCCGTATTTATGTTCGCCCTGGAGTTGGGGCGCACCACCAAAGTCGTGGACATCCCGCCCCCGGTCACGTCTTCCGAGCAGGAGTCCGAACTCACGGCCGAGGCAAAAACTGGATTGACCCAGGAAGAAATGTTTGCCCAGGCCGGTTCAGCCCGGGAGGATGGCTTGACTCGGGAGGAGTCGATCCATGAGACAGACCTCGCGCTGGAGAACCTCGCACTGAAGCGTGAAGTCCAGCGCCTGAACCTGATGCTTGCAGAACAGCTCTCTCAAAATGAGCAGGTGGGGTTCCCCCAAAATGAGCAGGCGGGAGGATTACAGCAGAGTGCCGCTGCGACTCTCAGCGAGCCGAAACCACTGCACGGTCTTGACAAGGCTATTGCCACCGATTTTGAAATCATCGTGCGTTTCAAGGACGAAGCCGTTGCCTTTACTCAAGAAGAGCACGATCAGTTGATTGAATCATTGCGGGCGATCGACACAAAAGCAAAAACAACGATTACCGTTGAAGTCCCGACCGGTTTCTCGGAAGCCAAGCGTATGGGGTTCTACCGGGCTCTGGCGGTGCGAAACCTGCTGATCGAGATGAACCTGCCCCAGGAAAATATCGATGTCTCGGTGGTTGAGGGGAGAAAGAATGCGAATGCTTCACTCGTCAGGGTCAGGGCGCAGAGATGACAGGTCCCGGAACCTCATCCTGCAGTAAGGCCGGGAGTTGTTTCGCGAACCTCTCGCCTCAACGCACTTTTGTCGTGTTGTTGCTGTTCAGTAGCATCAGCGCCCTGTTGTGGGCCGGACTGTCCAAAGTCGATGTGATTGTGCGTACGGAAGGCCAGATTATTCCCGCCGGGAAATCGCAGATTGTGCAGCACCTTGAAGGGGGGATTGTCCGCAAGATCCTGGTACGGGAAGGCCAGATCGTTGCGGCCGGAGAACCGTTGCTGGAACTGTCCGATATCCAGACCCGCTCAGCGCTGGGCCAGGAACAGTCTGTGGTCGATGCCTTGCGGGGTCGGGAAGCTCGTTTGCTGGCCGAGACTGAACGGGGATGATGCGATTGTTTTTCCCGAGAAGCTTAAGGACAACAGTGTCATTCGGGTGGAGACCGCCGCGTGGCAGGCCCGTCGCGCCCAGTTTAGTGAAGAAGTGCAGGTGCTGCAGTCTTTAAAGCTGCAAAAGATCAACGAACTGACAGAAGTCAATTCCAAGCGCGAGAACCTGCTTGAGGAGTTGGCCCTGGCTGAAAAACAGTTCCAGGTTATCGACGATCTGCGGCAAAACAACGCCGCTTCCGAATTGGAAGTTCTGGACAGCCAGATGCGCATACAGCGGCTCAAATCACAGATAGCCGAGGCGACCAATGCGGCTCCGCGCTTGCAGGCCGCCCAGTCGGAATCTGAATCGAGGGTGAAAGAAGCCACCGCCCGTTTCCGGGCCGAGGCATCGTCTGCGCTGACGGAAGTACGTAAGGACCTGGAAAAATTAGGCCATGAAATCGGCACGATCGTCGATCGTCTGGACCGGAACATTGTTCGGAGCCCGGTTGCAGGGCTCATCAACAAGCTGAATATCACGACCATTGGTGCCGTAGTGCGCCCCAGTGAGATACTGCTCGAAATTACGCCCAGTGATGAACGCTTCGTCATTCAGACCCGTTCAAACCCCAACGACCGCGCGCATCTGCGGCGTGGTTTACCGGCGCGGGTGCGGGTGGGGGCCTATGACTATTCAACCTACGGTACCTTTGAGGGGAATGTGACCGAGGTCAGTTCGGATACCCTGGTCGACGAGAGAGGCAATCACTATTACCGGGTGAACGTCGAGGTTGACGTCGCAACTCTGATGTCGCGTGCCCGCCAACCCGGTGTACTGATGCCCGGCATGGCCGCAAGTGTAGATATCGCGGTCGGCAAGCGGACAATCCTCTCATACATCCTTTCTCCTTTACTGGAGTTTCGAGATGGGGCGTTCCGTGCCAATTAGGATTTCGAGCATGGCTGGGACAGTGTGACACTGAGACAGTGTGACAGGCTTGCGGAGTGACAGATATGCCGTGTCGGCAAATACAATTTTGAAGAGGGAACCATATGCTTAAACAACTCAAGCTCTACTACGTTCTTATCGCACTGCCTTTTGTCTTGCTGCTGACCGGGGCGGCGATTTTTTTCGATGCGATCATGATGACGATAACCCGCAACCCCCATCCGCAGATCAACTACACCATCTTCATGATCATCCTGGTCGGTGGCACATTGATCCTGCTCAATGCCCGTCGGCTGGTCGGTGAAGCCAGAACTGTCGTGGACTTTGCCCGGGTCATTCGCGCTAAAACGGATTTATCGACCCTGCAGGCAAGAACCGCCCGCTATACAGGTGTCGTGTCTTACCTGTTTCAGATGGTCGCGGCATCATCTGGCCGTTCCATCTCTCACCAGGAGCAGGCGTCCATAGAGCATGAGCTGACGAATGCGCGTTCTGGCCTGGTTCGAAGAAATGCGCTGCCCCAATACCTGACAGGCCTGTTGGTCGGAATGGGACTGCTCGGCACCTTTATCGGTCTGCTCGCGACCCTGAACGACATCACCATCCTGATCAGCAGTTTTGCTGAAATTGATATGCAGACAGCGAGTCCACTCGTGGTTTTTCGGACCATGATCGAGCGGATGAAGGCCCCGATGCAGTCAATGGGAATTGCCTTCTCGGCCTCCATGTTCGGTCTGCTCGGATCGATCATACTTGGCTTGATGATGGTCGGAATCCGCCGTTTACAGGGTGACATTTTTTCGTTGCTCAGTTCGCTCATCGCTCAGCATATCGAACTGGCCCTCTCCTACGAAGCCGCGGCCCTTGGTGGCGGTTCCGCTGCAATTCACTCCGGGGCAGAATTCAAAGTTCTGGTCCGCATCGAAGAACGCCTGGCTGAGGCGGCCCGCCTGCAACAGAGACGTTTGGCTTCTGAGATGGACGATTTTCAGAAGCAGCGCGCGGACATGCTGCGCACCCTGACAGAGCAGACCGAAGCGAGCCACGGCTTCCGTGCCGAAATGCAACAGCTTGGCAGGCAGCTCGGCAGTCTTGTCGACGTCATGGGACATGGCAACAGCGAGATCAGCAGCCAGCTTTCGGAGCTGACCGTTCAACTGACCGGAGATGCAAGGGAGACACGCAAATTGCTGGCCACCCAGGTTGATGAGCAGAGAGAGCTGAGAGAGTCTCTTGACACCCAGAAGCTCGAGGAGAGGTTCATTGAGGCAGCGCGGTCGCAGCAGCAAGCGTTGTCTGCCGAGAGAGATGACTTCCGCAAACAGTGTGCTGATATTTTGCTGACCCTGACCCAGCAGACCGAGGCGAGTCACAGCCTTCAAAGAGAGCTGCAGCAACTCGGCAGGCAGCTTGGCAGCGTCGCAACGGCCCTGGAGCAAGGCGACGATCAGACCAGCAGCCGGATTGCCGAGTTAACGGATCGAATGGCCAGTGATGCCGGTGAGACGTGTAAATTACTGACCATGCAGGTTGATGCGCAAAGAGGTCTGAAGGAAACTCTTGATTCGTACAACATCGAGGAACGGTTCGCCGAGGCGTCACGCCTGCAGCAGCGGATGTTGTCTTCCGAAGTGGATGAGTTCCAGAAGCAGCGCGCTGACATGCTGCGCATGCTGACTGAGCAAGCAGAGGCCGGCCGCAACTTCCGCAACGAACTGCAGCAGCTCGGCAGGCAGTTTGAGAGCGTTGCCCATGTCATGGAGAAGGGCAACGGTGAGATCTGCGACCAAATCTCCGAGTTGATGATACATATGACCGCTGACGCAAAAGAGTCGCATAAACTGCTTGCCATGCTGGCGAATGAGCAGGCCGATTAACGCTTTACGGTCGGTGTGCAGGAACTCTGTGTGCAGATATTCATACTGTTGGACAGAGATTGAACGAGGCAGTACCCCAGTTCCCTGGCAGGCACGCGAAGGACAGAGGAAAGAGAGGTCACTATGGCAGACAAGACTGATGCTGAAAAAGTAAAAGCAGTCATTGACGGGTCTGATCAAGAGATACAGATCGAACGTGCCTTTGTTTCACCGGATGGGACGATTACCATCCCCCAGTGTGAAGCTGACCTTGTCTCCGTTGATATTGCGGACGTCGACCTGCTTCTCAGCTTTGCCGACGGAACATTCGTGATCATACCAAATGGCGCCATTGACGCCATCAGTGGTCCTCCGCAAGAGATTTTTTTCATTGACAACGACATCAGCCCGCAGGGTTCAGGCCATTCCGGACACGATCACAAGAGTTCGCTCGGTGATCTTTTCAAAATGGTCGGTATTACGGAAGTTGCTGAAACAGGCAGTTTGAGAGTCAAGAGCGAGAATGTCGATTCTCAAAGCTCGCTGGAAGAAGAAGAGCTTCCGGATGCCGTGGGGAACGAGTTTGTCGCATCCAGCGAGGAACCACTCACGGATGAAATAGACGCACCCAAGCCGGTCGTCGAAATAAACAGTGGCAAGGCGGCCCCCGGTATGGGGCCGGGACGTGGTGCTGTTGACACCAGCGTGAAGATCGTTGAAACCGAGGACCCGGTGCAGGAGATTGTCACGCCGCGTCCAACGGTCTACAGATCCGGCCAAAAAACAATTGATACCAGTGATCCCGAGGTTACGCTCACGACCAGCATTACCGCCGATGATATCGTCAATATCGCCGAAGCCGGGGGCAGCATAGCGATCACCGGTATTGCGGGTGGAGGGGCCCAGGCTGGAGATTCGATCACCCTGACGGTGAACGGCACGGATTTCGTCGGCCAGGCTCTCGCCGACATGACCTTCAGCATCGATGTCGCTGGCGCTGCCCTTGCCGCAGATCCTGATCAGACAATCGATGCCGTTATCAACAGTGTCCGGGGGGGCAACCCCGGCATGGACAGCGAGAGCTACAGCGTCGACACAACGGCGCCGGGGCCAACGATCTCACTCGATACCGGCATCTCGATGATCGAGATCATCCAAAGCGCCGAATCAGGAGGTCGCGTAGAGATTACCGGAGTCGTCGGTGGAGACGCCAGGGTCGGCGACACCGTCACCCTGACAGTGAACGGTTCCGATACCATCGGCCTGGTTCAGGCTGACATGACTTACCGTTTCAGCGTTCCAGCCGCGGATCTCCTCGCCGATGGCGGCACCACTGTTGATGCCATGGTGACGACCATCGATGGCGCCGGAAACCCTGGCACGGGGATCGTCACCGCTGATATCACCGCGCAGACCATTACCCTCGACGCCGACATCACGGCGGACGATATCATCAATATTGCCGAATCACGTGGCGATGTAACGATTACGGGCGTTGTCGGGGCCGATGCCAGGGCCGGAGACACGGTCACCCTGACCGTGAATGGTGTTGAGTTCCAGGGACAAGTCCTTGCTGACATGACCTTCAGGATCGAGGTCGCGGGCTCTGACCTTGTCGCCGATTCTGACAGAACCGTCGAAGCCAGCATTGATTTCACCGATGCGGTCGGGAACCTGAACACCGCAACGGATAGTGAAGCTTACAGCGTCGATATCACAGCCCCGTTTCCGACCATCACTCTCGACGCCAACATTACCTCAGACGATGTGATCGGATTCGTTGAATCCGGTGAGACCATCGCGATCACCGGTATTGTCGGAGGTGACGCCCAGGTGGGCGACAAGGTCACCCTGACAGTCAACGGCGTTGAATCCATCGGTTTGGTTCAGGCTGGCAAGACCTTCAGCATCGGTGTCGCCGGTGCCGACCTGGTGGCTGATGTTGATAAAATTGTTGAAGCTCGTATCTCATCCACCGATGCCGCCGGTAACACTGGCACGGCATCGGATACCGAGGGCTATACTGTTAACTTAACACCACCTTTGCCACCGGCCGTTCCGGACGTCACCGCCCCGGAAGTGACTCCCGGGCAGTCATTCAACTACGCTGAAAAACAAGTCGCAGACGCCGTGGTTGCCACCGTGGCGGCGACCGACAACCAGGGAGTCTACGCTTTCCGCTTCAGTGACTCCGGGACTGACCTCAGCGCGGATGGATATTTCAGTATTGCCGCGAACGGACAGATCAGCATGACGGCTTCGGGGGCCGCAGCCGGGAGAGCGCAAAACGACTTCGAGACCGGCCTGAACAGCTTTGATTACGGGATCGAGGCGGGTGATGCGGCTGGCAACTGGTCGGAGACCGAGAGCGTGACTCTCAACGTGACCAACATTGATGAGGGCGCTCCGGTGGTGGTCTCCGGTCAGGTCCTCAGCTACGCAGAGAGCCAGGCGTCAGGTGCCGTCGTCGGGATTGTTGTGGCCAGTGACGATATGGGGGTGACAGCATACCGTTTCAGCGCCAGCGGAGGGACCACCAGCTCGGATGGCTACTACACCATCGCGGCGAATGGCGAAGTTCGTCTGACTGCGTCGGGGGTTGCCGCAGGCGTCGAGAATAACGATTTTGAAACCGGACTGAACACCTTTATTTACGCTGTCCAAGCAGGTGACGCATCAGGCAACTGGTCACCGTCTGAAAATGTCACGTTCAATGTGACGAACATGGACGAAGCCGCGCCGGTCATGACCGCCGGCCAGAGCTTCAGTTATGCTGAGAACCAGGCCGCGGGTGCCGTGGTCGGTATCGTGGCATCCACTGACGACGTCGGCGTGACCGCCTATCGTTTCACCGACAGCGGAACGTCCACCAGCCTGGATGGCTACTATACGATTGCCGGGAATGGCCAGATCAGCCTGACCGCCGCGGGTGTCGCCGCCGGTGTCGAGACCAATGATTTCGAGACCGGCCTCAACAGCTTCAGCTATGCCGTCGAGGCGGGCGATGCGGATGGCAACTGGTCCCTGGCCGAGAACATCACGCTTGAAGTCACCGACCTGGATGAAACCGTACCGGTCGTAACCGCTGGCCAGAGCTTCAGCTACGCCGAGAACCAGGCTGCAGGTGCTTTTATTGGCACTGTCGTGGCCAGTGACGACATTGGTATTACCGGTTACCAGATTGCGCAGCGGCAACACCGATGGCTACTTTGCGATCGACAACAGCGGTCGCATCACCCTGACGGCGGCGGGCGCCGCGGCCGGAGTCGAGAGCAACGATTTCGAGACCGGACTGAACATCTTCACCCTGGGTGTTGAAGCGCGGGATGCCGATGGCAACTGGTCGGTTGTTGAGAATGTCACTCTCAACCTGACAGATCTCGATGAGAGTGCGCCGGTGGTGACTGCCGGGCAGTTGCTGAATTATGCCGAGAACCAGTTGGCGGACTCCGTGGTCGGTGCCGTGGTCGCCTCCGACAATGTCGGTGTGACCTCTTATCGTTTCAGTGACAGCGGCAACAGCACCAGCCTGGACGGTTACTACACCATCGCCGCCAACGGCCAGTTCAGATCACGGCCGCGGGTGTTGCCGCCGGTCTTGAGAACAACGATTTCGAGACCGGGCTGAACAGCTTTATTTACG
Organism: uncultured delta proteobacterium; assembly: GCA_963707155.1. Lineage (GTDB taxonomy): Bacteria > Desulfobacterota > Desulfuromonadia > Desulfuromonadales > BM103 > M0040. The sequence continues at coordinate 59,596 of CAVPPD010000038.1, forward strand.
GTATCGAAGCCGGTGATGCGGCGGGCAACTGGTCGGCGGCTGAGAGTATCACGCTGAAGGTGACCGACGTTGACGAGGGTGTCGCCGGTTGTTACCCCCGGTCAGAGCTTCAGCTACGCCGAGAACCAGTCGGCCGGTGCCGTGGTCGGCATTGTGGCGGCCAGCGACGATGTGGGCGTGACCGGTTTCCGCTTCAGTGACAGCGGTAGCGCGACCAGCCTGGATGGCTATTACACCATCGCTGCGAATGGTCAGATCCGGATCACGGCGGCCGGTGTGGCCGCCGGCATCGAGAACAACGATTTCGAGACCGGCGCTGAACAGCTTCAGCTACGGTATCGAGGCCGGTGACGCGACGGGCAACTGGTCGGCCGCCGAGAACGTCACCCTGAATGTGACTGACGTTGATGAAGCCGCGCCGGTGATGGACGGCGGGCCAGAGCTTCAGCTACGCCGAGAACCAGGCGGCGGGTGCCGTGGTCGGCATCGTGACGGCGACGGACGATGTGGGTGTGACCGGTTATCGTTTCAGCGACAGTGGCGGGACGACCAGCCTGGACGGTTACTATACGATCGCCGCGAACGGCCAGATCAGCATCACGGCGGCGGGCGTTGCTGCCGGGATCGAGAACAACGATTTCGAGACCGGGCTGAACAGCTTCAGCTACGATATCGAGGCCGGTGATGCGGCCGGCAACTGGTCGGCGGCCGAGAGTATCAGTCTGAACGTCACCGATCTGGACGAGACCGATCGCCGGTGGTGACTCCCGGGCAGAGTTTCAACTATGCCGAGAATCAGGCTGCGGGTGCCTGCTGGGCAACGTGGTGGCCAGCGATGATTTTGGTGTCACCGGTTACCGATTCAGTGAGCGGCAACACCGATGGCTACTTCGCGATCGACAACAGCGGTCGCATCACCCTGACGGCGGCGGGTGCCGCGGCCGGGGTCGAGAGCAACGATTTTGAGACCGGCCTGAACATCTTCACCCTGGGTGTTGAAGCGCGGGATGCCGATGGCAACTGGTCGGTGGCCGAGAACGTCACTCTAAACGTGACAGACGTCGATGAGAGCGCGCCGGTGGTGACGGCCGGACAGATTGCTGAATTATGCCGAGAATCAGTCGGCGGACTCCGTGATCGGTGCCGTGGTCGCCTCCGACAATGTCGGTGTGACCTCTTATCCGTTTCAGTGACAGCGGCAACAGCGACCAGCCTGGACGGTTATTACACCATCGCCGCCAACGGTCAGGTTCAGATCACCGCCGCAGGTGTTGCCGCCGGTCTTGAGAACAACGATTTCGAGACCGGGCTGAACAGCTTCAGTTACGGGATCGAAGCCGGGATGCGGCCGGTAACTGGTCAGCGGCTGAGAATATCACGCTGAGGGTGACCGACGTTGATGAGGATGTCCCGGTGATTATCCCGGGTCAGAGCTTCAGCTACGCCGAGAACCAGTCGGCCGGTGCCGTGGTCGGCATTGTGGCGGCCAGCGACGATGTGGGCGTGACCGGCTTCCGCTTCAGTGACAGCGGCGAATGCGACCAGCCTGGATGGTTATTACACCATCGCCGCCAACGGTCAGATCCGGATCACGGCAGCCGGTGTGGCCGCCGGGATTGAGAACAACGATTTCGAGACCGGCCCGAACAGCTTCAGCTACGGTATCGAGGCCGGTGACGCGACGGGCAACTGGTCGGCGGCCGAGAACATCAGCCTGAACGTCACTGATGTTGATGAGAGCCGCGCCGGTGATGGACGTCGGCCAGAGCTTCAGCTACGCCGAGAACCAGGCGGCGGGTGCCGTGGTCGGCATCGTGACGGCGACTGACGATGTGGGTGTCACGCGGTTATCGTTTCAGCGACAGTGGCGGAACGACCAGCCTGGACGGTTTTTACACCATCGCCGCCAACGGCCAGATCCGGATCACGGCGGCCGGTGCTGCTGCCGGTGTTGCGAACAACGATTTCGAGACCGGGCTCGAACAGCTTCAGCTACGGTATCGAGGCCGGCGATGCGGCCGGCAACTGGTCAGCGGCCGAGAACATCACGTCTGAACGTCACCGATCTGGACGAGACGACTCCGGTGGTGACTCCCGGTCAGAGTTTCAATTATGCCGAGAACCAGGCTGCCGGCGCTGTGCTTGGCAACGTGGTGGCCAGTGATGATTTTGGCGTCACCGGTTACCGATTCAGCGCAGTGGCAACACCGATGGCTACTTCGCGATCGACAACAGCGGTCGATCACCCTGACCGCGGCCGGTGCCGCGGCCGGGGTCGAGAGCAACGATTTTGAGACCGGTCTGAACATCTTCACCCTGGGTGTTGAAGCGCGGGATGCGCGATGGCAACTGGTCGGTGGCCGAGAACGTCACCCTGAACCTGACAGATCTCGACGAGAGTGCGCCGGTGGTGACCGCCGGACAGTCGCTGAATTATCTCGAGAACCAGTCGGCGGATCCGTGATCGGAGCCGTGGTCGCCTCCGACAATGTCGGTGTGACCTCCTATCGCTTCAGTGACAGCGGCAACGTCGACCAGCCTGGACGGTTACTACACGATCGCTGCCAACGGCCAGATTCAGATCACCGCCGCAGGTGTTGCCGCCGGGCTTGAGAACAACGATTTCGAGACCGGGCTCGAACAGCTTTACCTACGGCATTGAGGCCGGAGATGCGGCGGGCAACTGGTCGGCGGCTGAGAACGTCACTCTGAATGTCACCGATTTCGACGAGAGCACTCCGGTTGTCATCGCCGGTCAGAGCTTCAGCTACGCCGAGAACCAGTCGGCCGGTGCCGTGGTCGGCATTGTGGCGGCCAGCGACGATGTGGGCGTGACCGGCTTCCGCTTCAGTGACAGCGGCGAGTGCGACCAGCCTGGATGGTTTTTACACCATCGCCGCCAACGGTCAGATCCGGATCACGGCGGCCGGTGTGGCCGCCGGCATCGAGAACAACGATTTCGAGACCGGCCTGAACAGCTTCAGCTACGGTATCGAGGCCGGTGACGTGACCGGCAACTGGTCGGCCGCCGAGAACATCAGCCTGAATGTCACCGATGTTGATGAGAGCCGCGCCGGTGATGGACGCCGGCCAGAGCTTCAGTTACGCGCGAGAACCGGGCGGCGGGTGCCGTGGTCGGCATCGTGACGGCGACCGACGATGTGGGTGTGAGCGGTTATCGCTTCAGCGACAGTGGCGGAACGACCAGCCTGGACGGTTTTTACACCATTGCCGCCAACGGCCAGATCCGGATCACGGCGGCCGGTGTCGCCGCCGGTATTGAGAACAACGATTTCGAGACCGGGCTGAACAGCTTCAGCTACGATATTGAGGCCGGCGATGCGGCCGGCAACTGGTCAGCGGTCGAGAGTGTCAGTCTGAACGTCACCGATCTGGACGAGACGATCCCCGTGGTGACTCCCGGGCAGAGTTTCAATTATGCCGAGAACCGGATCCCTGGCTCTGTTGTCGGCACCGTGGCGGCCAGTGACGACATCGGGATTACCGGCTTCCAGATTGTCAGTGGTAACACCGATGGTTACTTCGCGATTGATAACAGTGGCCGCATTACCTTGACCGCGGCCGGCGCCGCAGCCGGGATCGAAACCAACGACTTTGAGACTGGCGCCAACAGCTTCTCTCTGGGGATTGAAGCCCGTGATGTGGTCGGCAATTGGTCAGTGGCCGAGAGTGTCACCCTGAATCTGACTGACCTGGATGAGAACGACCCGGTGATGCTGGCCGGACAGTCGTTGAGTTATGCCGAAAACCGGCTGGCGGACGCGGTGGTCGGCGCCGTATTTGCCTCTGACGACATCGGTGTGTCTGGTTATCGTTTCGCAGACAGCGGCACGAGCACCAGCCTGGACGGTTTTTACACCATCGCCGCCAACGGCCAGATCCGGATCACGGCGGCTGGTGTCGCTGCCGGTCTTGAAAACAACGATTTCGAGACCGGGTTGAACAGCTTTACCTACGCGATAGAAGCCGGTGATGCCGCGGGCAACTGGTCATTGGCCGAGAACGTGATCTTCAACGTTACTGATGCTGACGAGAGTGTGCCGGTCATGGTTCCGGGGCAAAGCTTCAGCTACGCCGAGAACCAGGCGGTCGGTGCCGTAGTCGGCATCGTCGCGGCCAACGACGATGTGGGAGTCACCGGTTTCCGCTTCAGTGACAGTGGCGGCAGCACCAGTTTGGATGGCTTCTATGCAGTCTCGGCGAGTGGACAGATCAGCCTGACCGCGGCGGGTGCCGCCGCTGGTGCCGCGAACAACGATTTCGAGACCGGCCTGAACAGCTTCACTTACGGCATCGAGGCCGGTGACATGACCGGCAACTGGTCAGCCTCTGAGATTGTCACTCTTCATGTCACTGACGTTGACGAGGCCTCTCCGGTGATGGACGCCGGCCAGAACTTCAGTTACGCCGAAAACCAGGTGGCGGGTGCCGTGATCGGCATCGTGTCGGCCAGCGACGATGTGGGCGTGACCGGGTATCGTTTTACCGACAGTGGTAACGCGACCAGCCTGGACGGTTTTTACACCATCGCCGCCAACGGCCAGATCCGGATCACGGCGGCCGGTGTGGCCGCAGGCAACGCGAACAACGATTTCGAGACCGGCGCCAACAGTTTCAGTTATGACATTGAAGCCGGTGATGCGGCTGGCAACTGGTCGGTCGCCGAGAGTGTGACCTTTGATGTGACTGACCTGGACGAGACCATTCCGGTTGTGACTGTCGGGCAGAGCTTTGATTATGCTGAGAACCGTGCTACCGGCACCGTTGTCGGTTCGGTGATCGCCAGTGACGATGTCGGTGTGACCGGCTACCAGATCGCCAGCGGCAACACCGATGGTTACTTTGCGATTGACAACGCGGGCCGCATCACCCTGACCGTGGCCGGAGCTGCGGCCGGGATCGAAGCCAACGATTTCGAGATCGGCAACAACAGCTTTACGCTGGGTATTGAGGCCCGGGATGCGGATGGCAACTGGTCTCTGGTTGAAAATGTCAGCCTGAACGTTCTTGATCTGGACGAGAATGCGCCCGTGGTGAATGCCGGGCAATCGTTGAGCTATGTTGAGAACCAGACGGCGGGTTCTGTGATTGGTATCGTGACCGCCACGGACGATGCTGGCGTGACCGGTTATCGCTTCAGCGACAGCGGCGCGAGCACCAGCCTGGATGGATACTACACCATCGGTTCTATCGGTCAAGTCAGTCTGACCGCGGCTGGTGTCGCCGCAGGGGTTGAAAATAACGATTTCGAAACAGGTTCCAATGCGTTCAGCTACGGCATCGAGGCGCGTGACGCGGCGGGCAACTGGTCTGCGGCAGAGAACGTCACTTTCAATGTCTCCGACGTGGACGAGGCTGCGCCTGTGGTGCTTGGCATCCTGGTCGCCGATGATCAGCTGAATGCCAGCGAGACTTCACTGGTCACGATAACCTTCAACGAAGCCGTCACAGGTTTGACCAATGCGGACCTCACGATCCCCAACGCGACAATGACCGATATCGCGACGGCCGATGGAGGTCTGACCTGGACAGCGATTCTGACTCCGAGCCTTGGAGGTGGCGGTGGGATTGAAGTTGCCAGCAACGTGATCACCCTGGCGGATGGCAGTGTCACTGACCTGGCCGGTCTCACCAATGTCGGCTCGACTGACTCAAATAACTATGCCATTGATACCATCGTCCCGACCCCGTCAATTCTTCTTGACAGCGTTATTGCGGGTGATGATTACGTCAACATCGCCGAGTCCCTTGGCAACGTGTTAATTACCGGCACCGTCGGCAATGGGGCCAATGACGGTGATACCGTTACCCTGACCCTTGTCAACAGCAACTTCACCGGAACCTTTACAGGCAACGTCGTGGATGTGGCGGGGACATTGACTTTTGCGATCAATGTCGCCGGTTATGCCCTGGTGAACGACATTGATTCGACGATCGAAGCCAGCATCTCCACCTCCGACAGCTTTGGCAATATCGGTACGGGGACGACCAGCGAAGGCTACGTGGTCGACATTGTCGCGCCGGTCCCGCTGATTACCCTCGACGATAAGATTACCCCTGACGATATTATCAGCTCTGTTGAAATCGGGACCGATATCGCGGTGACCGGCACCGTGGATGGTGATGTCCAGGCTGGTGATGTTGTCACCCTGACCGTTAATAACAAGACCTTCACCGATCTGGTTCAGGGTACTCCGGGGGCTTATACCTTCAGTGTCGATGTGCCGGGTGCAGATCTGGCCGCTGATGACGACAGGGTTGTTGAGGCCAGTATCACCGTCTACGATCTCGCCGGAAACCCTGGAACGGATACGGATACCGAGGGATATCTCGTTGATACCGGTCCTCCACCGAAGCCGGTCATCAACGCTATCAGCGAGGATACTGCCGGTGCCAGCAACAGCGACGGCATCACCTCTGACCAGACGTTGATTTTCTACGGCACCGCCGAAGCGAACACCATCGTCGAGGTTTTTATCGGCGGGGCTTCCATCGGGACCACCACCGTCGATGGCGTCGGTCTCTGGAATTTTAACTACGAGTCGACCGTCCTGCCCTCAGGCAGCTACGTGATCACCGCCACGGCAACTGATCTGGCCGGCAACACCAGCGATGTCTCCAATGACTTCTTCCTCACCATTGATACCAGCGTCCCGACCAAACCGGTCATCACAGCCATCAGCGACGACACCGCGGGGGCCAGCGCCAGCGATGGCATTACCTCCGACCAGGGTCTGATCTTCTACGGAAAAGCAGATGTGGGCACAACCGTGGAGGTCTTTATCGGACTGACTTCAATCGGCACGACGACCGTCAATGGCACAGGTGACTGGACTTTTGATCACAACGGCAGCCCTTTGGCCAACGGCAGCTACGTGGTGACTGCCAAAGCAACCAACGTTGCCGGGAGTGTCAGTGACGCGTCTGACAATTTTACCGTTGTTGTCGATACGGTCGCTCCGACGGTGACGATCATCGGTGCCATTACGGATGATACCGGAACCAACACCGCTGATCTTTTGACCTACGATCAGGAGCTGGTCCTGACCGGCACTGTCGCCGACGCCAACGGGGTCGAAAAGGTCCAGATCTATGATGACAACGGCTTCACCCTGTTGGGCGAGGCGACAGTGATCGGCGGGAGCTGGAACTATACCACGGCTGCTTTGACTGAAGGGGACCACAGCTTCACGGCAAAGGCGACCGATATTGCCGGTAACAGTGCCAGCACGGCTGCCCTGAACGTCACGGTTGATCTCACGGCTCCAGCGGTCACGATCAACGGCGCCATTGCCGATGATACCGGAACCAACATCACTGATCTCCTGACCTATGACCAGACGCTGGTCCTGACAGGCACTGTCTCTGACGCCAATGGTATCGACAAGGTTCAGATCTACGATAACGGCAGCGGTACACCGCTGGGAGATGCGACCGTCATCTCGGGGAACTGGAGCTTTACCACGCCACTTCTGGCCGAAGGGGACCACAGTTTGACTGTCACGGCGATTGATGCTGCCGGTCTCAGCACGACGACGGCTGCACTCGACGTCGAGGTCGACATCACGGGCCCGACGGTGGCCAGTATCACCATGAGTGACTGGGATCTGATCATCGGCGAAACCTCGACGCTGGAGATCAAGTTCAGTGAAGAGGTCACGGGCTTCGATAACCTTGATGTCTCGGTAGAAAATGGCAGCATTGATACCCTGGCTACAGCTGATGGTGGTCTGACCTGGACGGCCCTTTTTACTCCCCTGGAAGATATCGATGAACCCGTCAATGTTGTCACGGTGGGTGCCGGTTACGAGGACCTTGCAGGCAACGCGGGAACGGGACTGGTCAGCTCGAATTACACCATCGACACGACGGACCCGGGTTTCGTCTGTACCCTCTATACCTCTCCAGCGTTAAAAGTGACGTCTCCGGTTCCGCATGCTCCGCCAGTCGGTTCCACGGATCTCAACTCCGGCAGGGCAGGCCACACGCGAAATTATCTATGGCGATGCGCTGGACAACAGTATCGTCAATAATCCAGCCTTCAGTACGGATGCAACGCAGTCACAATGGGTCAAGACACTGAATATCTCTTTCGATACCTTTACTGAAATTACGTCTGTCGACCTGGTTGTTGATCCTGCAATGATTGCCAATATCCCTGGCTTCGATATCCAGGGGCCGGGTGTCGTTCCTACAGATACTGACTTTGACGGTCATAATGACCGCTGGACGATTACAGACAGCGGTGCCCTGTCCGGTGTGCACAGCACAGGGCTCGACCTGAACATCGTCTACGATGTTGACGATTCCGCCGCGCCGGTCGACTTCAGCCTTGATGTGACGGTTGAGGGCGATGTCTCGGGGCAGTCTTTTGTCCTGGCCCCCTATACCCTCGATTTCTCCTGGCGGGAAGCGACCACAGAAACCGACTTCGACGTTCTCCCCGTTCTGGTGCTGCCACGTGACGGCCTGGGGGTGGATATTTATGCGGGCGACGGTGCTGATACGGTGAACGCTGGTGCCGGACATGATCTTGTCTACGGTGAAGACGGTGCCGATACACTTGATGGCGGACGCGGTGATGACATTCTCAATGGTGGCGCAGGGGCCGATGTCCTCATCGGAGGGCTGGGGAATGACACGGCCGCTTACAGCCAGTCCGCAGTCGGTGTCACCGCAGCGCTTGATGGCAGCCTCGGGGTTGTGGCCACGGACGAAGCTGTCGGCGACACCTACAGTGGCATTGAAAACCTGAGCGGTTCCGATTACGACGACACCCTGGTTGGCGATGGAGCGGTTAATGTCCTCAGCGGTGGTGACGGTAACGACACCCTTGAGGGGATGGGGGGGGCTGACGTCCTCTATGGCGGCACAGGCAGCAACACCGCCAGCTACGCCCATGCCGCAGTCATCGGCGTCGATGAGGGGGTTGTCGCCTCTCTGTCGGTGCCGGCATCGAACACAGGCGATGCTGCCGGGGACGCTTATGACAATATTCAGAACCTGACCGGCTCTGACTATAACGACAGCCTGACTGGTGACAGTGGGGTGAATACTCTGACCGGGGCTTCCGGTGACGACATCCTTGAAGGCATGGATGGGGCGGATAAACTGTACGGTGGCACCGGCAAAAATACGGCCAGTTACGAGCATGCCGTGGCAACATCCGGCGCTGTTGGCATTACCGCGTCACTGGCAAACAGCGCTGTTAATACCGGCCATGCTGCGGGTGACCAGTACTTCGATATCCAGAACCTGATCGGCTCAAGCTTTGATGACACACTCACCGGTGATGCCGCCGACAATACCTTTATCGGCGGTGCCGGCAACGATGCCATTGACGGTGGCGGCAACACTTTCGTTGGCGTCGCTGCGAACCCTGCCATCGGTGATACCGTCAGCTATGCCAACGACACCGCCGGAGTCAACGCCTCGCTCGCCATCAACTCGGCCAGCGGAGTTGATGCCGGCAGCGACACCTTCAGTAACATCGAGAACCTGATCGGAGGGTCCGGCAACGATATCCTGACGGGGAATGGTAGTGCCAACGTACTGCAGGGTGGTGCCGGCCACGATACCCTGGTCGGCGGTTTGGGGAATGACCTCCTGGACGGTGGCGATGGGACAGATACGGCCAGTTATAGCGCTTCGAATCAACAAATCACCGCCTCTCTCACCAGTGGCACCGGCGGCGGCTTTGATGCTGGCACTGATACCTACATCAGCATTGAAAACCTGGTTGGCGGCGTGAATGCGGATACCCTGACAGGCAATGAATTTGACAATGTCCTCTATGGGGGGGGTGGGTTCAGTGTTGACACCCTCAGTGGACTGGCTGGACAAGATACCCTCTATGGAGAAAAAGGTAATGACCTGCTCAATGGTGGTCTTGACAATGACTTCCTGTACGGTGGTGACGGCAATGACATCCTTGAAGGCGGTGACGGGGCCGATGTCCTGGATGGCGGCGCTTTTTATTACGATACCGCCAGCTACGCTAATGATACTGCAGGCGTCACAGTGGACCTTTCCAGTGGTGCCGTCGGCATCGGCGGTGAAGCTGAAGGTGACAGCTACATCAGTATCGAGAACCTGACCGGTGGCTCGGGTCGTGATATTCTGACCGGTGACGGCAATATCAATATCCTGACCGGAAATGGCGACAATGATATCCTGAATGGCCTGGCCGGAAACGATACCCTGTATGGTGGCGCAGGCAATGACGCTCTTTACGGCGGGACAGGTCATGACACCCTGTACGGCGGTGACGACGTCGACACGCTTGATGGCGGCGACGGCAACGACACCCTCTATGGTGAGGCCGGCGGCGACACCCTCATTGGCGGGCTTGGTAACGATACCCTGGATGGTGGCGCAGGTGACGACCTCCTGCAAGGTCTGGATGGTGACGACATTTTGATCGCCGGTTCCGGGCTTGATACCCTGGAGGGAGGCACCCACGGTGCCGCGGGTGATACCGCCAGCTATGCCACCTCTGCAGGGGAAGTCCGCGCCTCGCTCCTCTTGGGCCAGGGGACCTTCGGTGATGCCCTGAACGATACCTACGACAACATAGAGAACCTGACCGGTGGCTCCGGCAACGACACCCTGACCGGCGATGGAGGCTCCAACAAAATCACCGGTGGAGCTGGCGACGATGTTCTCGAAGGTCTTGGTGGCGCCGATGTCTTGGATGGCGGCAGCGGTACAAACGACACCGCAAGTTACGCCAACGCTGCTGCAGGGGTCATTGCTTCGGCCACTGCCAGCTTCGCAGTTGGACCAGCGGTCGTCCAAACGGGTGACGCTGCTGGCGACACCTTTGCTAATATTGAGAACCTGACCGGGTCTGACTTCAATGACACCCTGATCGGCACAGCGTCCAACAATACCCTCACCGGCGGTACTGGTGACGACATCCTGGAAGGTTTGGCTGGAGCAGATCACTTCGATGGCGGTGCCGACACTGACACAGTCAGTTACGCCCATTCAACAACGGCTGTCGCTGTTTCCCTCACCGGGGGGATTGCCCCCTCGGGAGACGCTGTTGGCGACACCTTTGACAGCATAGAGAATATTATCGGCTCGCAGTACGGTGACACCCTCCAGGGCGATTCCAATGCAAACGTCATCGAGGGTGGTGCCGGTGCTGACAATATGGACGGCGGTTCGAATGCCGGTGGTTTCGACATCGCGAGTTATGCCAGTGCTTCCGGCGGTGTCACGGTCGACTTGTCGAAGACCGGCCTTCAGGACACCACCTCGGCCGGAGTGGATACGCTGAACAACTTCGAGGGCCTGTTGGGTTCCGTTCACGACGATACATTGACCGGTGATGGCGCTGCCAACTGGCTGGATGGTGGAGGCGGCAACGACACCATTGATGGCGGTGGTGGTAACGACATCATCCTGGTGTCATCGCTCGCTGGCAATCTGCCGACAGCGGTTGATGGCGGCGCCGACTCCGGAGGCGTTGGAGACACCATGGTGCTGCAGGATATGGTCGGTGGAAGCTACGATCTGACCGCTCTTGCGACTGTTACGGATAACATCGAAACACTGGATATCAGAGATGGCGTCAGTTCCGACATGGTGATCACCAAGGCTGATATACAGGCCATGGTGGATGATGCCGACGCATCGCAACTGACCATTCTGGCCGACAGTGGCGACACCATTGACCTCTCCTCAGAGGCCGAGGTGGTCACAACCGTGATCGACGGGACGCAGACCGATTATACGATCTACAGCGACCCGGGGCATACAATTCAAATTGCGCAAGTGCACTGGCACGCTGCGTAGACAGCCCGTGTTTTCTCTGGCAGCACGATGGTCCAACGGGATCCTCGTGCTGCCTTAATACACCTCTTTCTCCACTGAAGAGCAACGTTTGATATACGATACGTCTCATACCTCTGCCGTGAACGACTCGGTCGGTCGGCTCGACAAACGGGCCGTGCTGTCTGCGGCAAGAGAGCTTTGTGGCTCCGACAGGACCGCCTCTGCACAACTGCAAAAAGGCTTCTTGCGCCTGATCTCCTCGACGGACTGGGCCTCGGAAATTGTGCGCCTGGAGCGAGTTGGACTCGCTGCCCGCCATTTTTCCGGGCCGTTAAAGGGTGCTCTCGATCTTCCGGGCGACCTGGTTTTGCTGCGTCAGTCGGACAGCGACTTTATACTGCTCTGTCGCATGGAGAACCGTTGGCAATATCTCGGTGCTGACGGTGCTCCTTTGGCCGAAGAGGTCGATGTCTCCGACGACAGGATTGTCGAAGCGGTCGTCGTGAGCATGCCTCGGGCCAATGACCCATCCGCTGGTTTTGCCTCGTTGGCGACATTGTGGCCGGAATTACGGGCGGCCTGGGCAGAAGTCGGCATCGCGAGCCTTTTTATCAACTCCGGACAGCTGTTGCTGCCGGTCTTCGCCCTGCTGATCTATGACAAGATCGCGATGAACGGCTTGTTCGAGACGCTCTGGGCGCTGGTCTTCGGCATGGGACTTTATCTCCTCACTGATGCCGGGATGCGCCTGGTCAGAAGTTGGGCAACGGAGCGCATCAGTGTCGATCAGACACTGAGAAGCGATGAAAAACTTTGGTCGCAGCTGGTTGCTCAGGTTGATCTCCCTGCCGGCGGCTTCCCCCGTTTTATCTCCAATTACCGCGACCTGACCCTGGCGCGAGACTTTGTCTCTTCCAGCTATCTGCTCTCGATTGCAGATATTCCTTTTCTCTTCCTCTACCTGGGAGTGATCGGCTTTATCTCCTGGCCACTCATGGTTGCCGCTGCGGTTCTTGTCCTGCTTTTTTCAACGACCGGATTTCTGCTCTACGCACGACAGACGAAACTCTCCAAAGAGGCCGAGCAGAAGAACACCCTTAAGCTGTCATTTGTGGGGGAAACCCTGGGGTGCCTTGACGTCGTGCGTACCAGCCCGGGGGCAGGGTCCTTTTTGAGAGGGTGGAGAGGCCTGGTCGAACAGTCAACCAGTTCTGATGCAAAAAAGCGCCTGGCGGTACAACAGATGGGGATGCTCTCCGTCATTATCCAGACAGTGACAACCGTTGTGGTTTTGACCACGGGTGTTTACCTGATCCATGCCCAGTTACTCAGCGTGGGCAAGCTGATCGCATGCAACCTGTTGGCGAGTCGCGCCATGGCGCAGGTGGCGTCCCTGTTTGCAGTCACCGGCAAATGGCAGGATTTCAAGCGTGCCGCCGCGCGGATGGAGACCAGCCTGGAGACGGTTGATCAACGAAATTGCACGCCCCGGCCAAAGGTCGATGGTCATATCTCGGTTGTCGGCATAGGCAAGCACTACGAAGGACGTCCGGCTGCACTCGAATCCGTAACCTTTTCAGTCAGTCCCGGTGAAAGAATTGCCCTCATGGGACGCCCTGGTGCAGGTAAGTCGACATTGCTGCAATGTCTTGGCGGGCTCTGCCGGCCGGATACCGGTCATCTCCTGATCGACGGTCTGGACCTGGAAGATATCGCGCGCTTTGATCGTGTGAAATGGTTGGCTTACAAGGGGCAGGATCCGGTTGTGTTTGCGGGAACGCTTGAAGACAACCTGCGCATCGCCGGATGCAAGGATAGTGATCGCATCACCCAGGCAATATGGGCCTCGGGTCTTGAGAATGAATTTAAGAGCGGGCGGATGTCGCTGGGGATGTCACTGGATGAACGAGGCAGCAATCTCTCTGGCGGCCAACGGCAGAAGGTGGCATTGGCTCGCGCCCTTGCTCAACCCAGCCAGATCCTGTTACTGGACGAACCGACCCTGGGGCTCGATCCTGAAAGCGAGAGGGTTCTGGCTGAACGGTTGCCAAAACTTCTCGGTGACTCTACAGTGCTTATCATGACAACCCACAGCCCTATCATGCTGGCAATGGTTCAGCGAATTATTGCCCTGGACGGTGGCCGTGTGGTTGCGGATGGGCCACGCGAGAAGTTGGTGAAGATTGCGTGATGTTCAGTCACCATTTTATGCAAACAAAAAGCGCCTGAACTTGAGGCGCTTAGTTAGGTGGTTGGCGGGAGTAGATGGGAATCGAACCCACCAGGGACGGGATACGCCCCCCATCGGTTTTGAAGACCGAGCGCGCCACCAGACTACGAACTACTCCCGTGATTAGAGACGAATGATGTTGCCAGCCCCTTCCAGGGCATTGACCAATTCCAGCATATTTGAAATTCTGCCAACCGCAAGTGAGTCTTTGGCGTCAAAAAACTCCAGGCATAGTCCGCAGGAGGCTATGTCGACACCGCGATTGGCGAGAACTTCCAGGGGCTCTATGACATCAGAACCGCCTATTGTCAGCTTCACGCCGCTGTTGACGCAGTAGATGGCATCTGGCGTCGTGTCGGATTCGGTCAGGGTAAAGATGAAGTTTTTCATCAGAATCTGGCCGAGTTTTGGGTCTCCGTGTCCCATCTGGTCGGATCCGATAAAAATGATTGTCGGACCACTGGCTTGGGTCTTCTCGAGGGCGTTCTCCTGCTTCTCTCCCGGAGACAGTTCGAGTTGAATGGCGTCTTCAAGGTTATGGACTTTGATGCTGTAACCCAGTGTTTTTGCCAGACGAGATACGTTGGCTTCACAGGCCCGGTCATCAACCAGTACCTGCAGGCTATCTCCGGGGGCTGCCAACATGGCCTTGCGTGTCTGAATAACGGGCTGTGGACACTGCTGGCCACGGCAATCGATGGTTTTCATTGTTGTGTCCCTCGTTTAAAGTCGCCACACTATATATGGAAACCATTATGTTGGCAAGTAGGCTCTGCTTGACATCTACAGTTGTTCATCCGTAGACTCACTCTGCCGATATTCAGGCTCCCGGGAACGAAATGTTATGAGGCGTCAAACGCGTACAATTCAGGTCGGTGACGTTGCAGTTGGGGGCACCGCCCCAATTTCAGTGCAGTCGATGTGCAACACCGACACCCGGGATGTAGAGGCCACTTCTGCTCAAATTGATGCCCTTGGCCGAAGCAGGGTGCGAAATCGTGCGCTGTGCCGTTCCCGACCAGGAGGCTGCAGAGGCGCTTGTCCACGTTTGTGCACGAAGCCCCATCCCTCTGATCGCTGATATCCATTTCGATTATCGGCTGGCTTTGATGTCTCTCGATGCCGGCGTCGACGGGTTGCGACTGAACCCCGGGAACATCGGAGAACGATGGAAAGTTGAGGAAATCGTGCAGGCCTGCCGTGAGCGTTCTGTGCCGATTCGTATCGGTGTGAATGCCGGTTCCCTTGAAAAAGAGCTTCTTCAGAAGCACGGTCGTCCAACAGCTGATGCGATGGTGGAAAGTGCCCTCGGGCACATCCATATTCTGGAAGATCTGAACTACCAGGAGATTAAAGTGAGCCTCAAGTCGTCCGATGTGCGTCGTACGGTTGCCGCTTACCGCCTGCTCTCGGAGCAGGTCGACTATCCATTGCATATTGGGGTGACCGAGGCGGGTACGACCTGGAGCGGCACGATCAAGAGCGCTGTCGGGCTGGGCAGTCTGCTTTATGATGGGATCGGCGACACTCTCAGAGTCTCTTTAACCGGTGACCCGGTAGAAGAGGTGCGGGTCGGCTGGGAGATCCTCAAGAGTCTCGACCTGCGTGAACGTGGACCGGTTTTTATCAGTTGCCCGACCTGCGGCCGTTGCCAGATCGATCTGATTGCTGTTGCTGAAGAAGTCGAACAGCGGCTGCACGACCTGCCATGCCGCATCAGCATCGCGGTGATGGGTTGTGTGGTGAATGGGCCGGGTGAGGCCCGTGAAGCCGATCTTGGCATCGCTGGTGGCAAAGGCCAGGGGTTGCTCTTCCGTAAGGGCGAGGTGGTACGCAAGGTGCCGCAGGCAGAGCTTGCCGATGCCCTGGTTGAAGAAGCTTTGCTGCTGGCCAGGGAACGAGCTCTCTGAGTCGGCAACACTCCTTGCAATCCCCCCCAAAATGAGCTAATTTCATAAGCTCTTTTCTGTCTGACGAAGAGAGCTATTATCTTCTTCAAGAGGTTATACAATGCGATATACCCAGTACTTTTTGCCGACATTGAAAGAAACTCCCGGTGATGCTGAAGTCGTCAGTCATCAGTTGATGGCCCGTGCGGGCATGATCCGCAAGGTCGCCGCAGGCATCTACGATTACCTGCCGTTGGGGCTGCGGGTGATTCGCAAGGTTGAAAATATTGTGCGTGAGGAGATGAACCGGGCTGGTGCGATAGAAATTCTGATGCCCGCTGTGTGCCCTGCGGATCTGTGGGAGCAGTCGGGTCGCTGGCAACAGTATGGTAAAGAACTTTTGCGGCTCAAGGACCGCAAAGAGACTGACTTCTGTATTGGACCGACCCACGAGGAAGTGGTGACCGAAATCGTTCGCGGTACGGTTAATTCCTACCGTCAGCTGCCCCTGAACATGTACCAGATCCAGACCAAGTTCCGTGATGAGATTCGTCCCCGTTTCGGCTTGATGCGCGGCCGCGAATTCATCATGAAGGATGCCTATTCCTTTGACATCGATGATGCCGGAGCAGACATCTCCTACGAAAAGATGTACCAGGCCTACCGCCGCATCTTCAAACGCTGTGGCCTTGAATTTCGCGCTGTGGAGGCGGATTCGGGGGCGATCGGCGGCAGTTTCTCCCATGAGTTCATGGTGCTTGCTGAAACCGGCGAAGATGCGATTGTTTCGTGCAACTCCTGCGAGTACGCGGCGAATATTGAGAAGGCTGAACTGCGCGCTCCAGCCGGTGATGCTGCCGCACCGACACTGCCCCTGGAGCGTGTTGAAACACCCAATCTGAAAAGCATTGAGGAAGTCTCCGCCTTCCTGAAGGAAAGTCCGAGTAATATGATTAAAACCCTCGTTCTGCAGACCGAGAACGACGAGGTTGTCGCCGTGCTGATGCGCGGTGATCATACGCTGAACGAAATCAAGCTTTGCAACTACCTCGGCTGCAATCACGTTCAGCTTGCCGATGAGGATGTCATCAAAAAGCTGACCGGTGCACCGAGTGGCTTCACCGGACCGATTGGTCTGACCTGCCGCGTGCTTGCTGATCAGGCCGTTGCGGTGATGAGCGACTTCGGGCTCGGGGCCAATGAGGCTAACTATCATCTCACCGGCGCGAACCACGGCCGTGATTTTACGGTTGAGGCCTTTGCTGATCTTCGTCATGCCGAAGCGGGTGATACCTGTCCCCGCTGCGAGGGACAACTGGAAGCCTGGCGCGGCATTGAAGTCGGCCATGTCTTCAAGCTGGGCACCAAGTACTCAGAGGCGATGGATGCCACCGTACTTGATGACCAGGGAAAAGACCGGACTCTGATCATGGGGTGCTACGGGATCGGCATCGGTCGTACGGCCGCGGCCTCGATCGAGCAGAACCATGACGAAAACGGCATCGTCTGGCCAATGCCGCTGGCTCCATTCCAGGTCATCGTAACAATGCTTAACCCCGGCGATGAAGAGGTCTTTGCTGCAGGTGAGAAGCTTTACCAGGATCTGCTTGAAGAAGGCATTGAGGTACTGCTCGACGATCGCGATGAGCGCCCGGGCAGCAAGTTCAAGGATGCCGACCTGCTCGGTATCCCGCTGCGCGTCAATGTGGGCGCGCGCGGCCTGAAAGAGCAGTCTTTCGAGCTTCAGCAACGACGTAGCGGTGAGCGCGTCATGCTGCCGATCGAAGGTGCTGCGGCCAAGGTTGCTGATCAGGTACGCGCTGCGCTTGCTGCAGAATAGGAGAAACAATCTCTATGAGTGATATCCGGATTGAAAAAGGTGGCCGGCTGACCTTACCTCCTGAGATCGTCAAAACCCTGGCTGGTCAGCAGTTGCGATTGTCGTCCTGCTCCGCCCATCATCTGCTCCTGGAGTCTGCGGCCAGCGATGACAAGGTGCAGATGACCGGTCAGATCGTCGAAGGTGGCATCGTCGACCTTCTCTCCTTCTTCAATATGTTTCGAAAATCGGGGTCTTTACATTTCATTCTTGCCGGTGGCAACAAGACTCTCTGTTTTCAGAAGGGTGAAATCGTTTATGCAACGAGCACCTTTCCGGATGAGGAAATCGGAGAAATTCTTTATCGCCTCGGTAAGCTCGATCGGGACACGCTGCAGGGTGCTCGCCAGTTTGCCAATGCGACTTTGCCTCTCGGAAAGGCCCTGGTCGATCAGCATGTTGTGACCTCCAAGGACCTGTGGGCTGCGACCAAGAACCAGGTGGAAACGATCGTTTACAATCTGTTCGCCTTTCAGGACGGTTCGTTTGTCTTTGTCGACGCTCCTCTCGCGGAGGATCAAGTGGTCAGCCTTTCCATGAATACCCAGAACCTGATTATGGAAGGGCTGCGCAGGGTTGATGAGCGGGCAGTCTATATGCAGAAGGTCAAGTCGCTGGATGCTTTCCCGGTCGCGACGGAAAAAGTCCCCAACGACCTCGACAGCGTCTCTCAAAAGATGGTCGCCCTGATTCAGGCCGGTGTCGGCAACGTCAGAGAGTTGCTCCGGCGCTCCGGTTCAGGTGATTTTGATTCGCTGCGCCTTCTCAGCCAGCTTGTAGAACGGGGCATTGTCACCATGGAAGAGGCGCCAACGGTTGCCGTCGAAGGCCTCCTGGGCGAGGTGGTCAATATCTTCAACGGCATTCTGGTTGCCATGCATCAGCTTGTCTCGGCCAAGAACCCCCATTTTGGAGAGGAAGTCAGCCGTTTCCTGCGTGACCTGCCACAGCCTTTCTCCTATGTCTTCAGGCAAACCACTCTCAAGGAGGATGGCTCGGTCGATGGCGGGCGCGTGCTCGCGAATCTTGCCGGGCTTGAGGAAGGTGATAAACTGCGGCTGCTTTCGGATTCGCTGAGTGAGCTTGTCTACATGGAGTGTATTGCCGCTCGCCGCGAACTCGGTGCGGCAGATTCAACCGCAATGATTAAAAGGGTTCAGGAAGTTTCACAGCGGGTACAGGATTTGATAGGGGCACGTGACAATGAATGATGCCAGACAGAGATTGATTTTTGCTCTTGATGTTGACAACCTGGATGACGCCCGCAAGTGGGTCGATGAGCTGCGCGGCCAGGTCGGTGTATTCAAGATCGGCAAACAGCTTTTCACTAAATGCGGCCCCGAGGTTGTTCATTTGGTTCAGAATGGTGGCGCCGATGTGTTTCTCGATCTGAAATACCATGATATTCCAAATACCGTGGCCATGGCAGGACTTGAGGCCTTGCGGCTTGGCGTCAAAATTTTCAATGTCCATGCCCTGGGTGGCTTCGAGATGATGACCAGGCTGGTCGAAGCCGTTGATGCTGTCTGCCCGCGGGGGAACCCTGACCGCCCACTGCTGCTGGCCGTAACGATCCTGACCTCCTCAAATGAGGAGACTCTGCGTCAGGTCGGGATTGATCGCCCTGTTGAAGTCATGGTGGCGAAGTTGGCCAGACTGGCCAAGGATGCGGGGATGGATGGCGTGGTTGCCTCGCCGAAAGAAGTCGGCCTGATTCGTGAAGCCTGCGGTGCCGATTTCGCGATTGTCACCCCCGGCGTTCGCCCGAGCTTCGCTTCCCAGGATGACCAGAAACGTGTCATGACCCCCGGTGATGCGCTACGCGCCGGTGCTGATTACCTGGTGATTGGTCGTCCAATCTCTGCCGCAGAAGACCCTGTGACTGCGTCGCAGATGATCCTTGATGAAATGCAGGCTGCGCTGGAAGGGCCTTGAAAAAGTGAAAGTTGATTATCTCTACGGGATTCATCCTGTACGTGAGGGGCTGCGCGGTCGTCGTCAGCCCCTCGAACTCTATGTGGACGAAAAGGGTGGCGGACAGCGTGTTGAAGAGCTGGTCGCTCTGGCGCGCGAACGTGGTGTCCCGGTGCGGCAGCGACAAAGAGGGGACCTTGATCGGATGGCGGGTATTCCTCATCATCAGGGCGCGGTTCTTTCCATGGAACCTTTTCCCTATACGGAACTGGAAGATTTACTGGGTGGCAGTCAATCTTCAGGTGAAAGCAGGCTCGTCCTGTTGCTTGATGGTATTACCGATCCCCATAACCTGGGAGCAATCTTACGTAACGCTGATGCGGCGGGCTGCCTGGGCGTTGTGATCACCAAGGACCGCAGTTGTGGTATTACCAACGTGGTCGATCGTGCCTCGGCCGGAGCGGTAGAGCACCTGGCTGTCTGTCAGGTGACCAACCTTGCCCGGGCTATGCAACAGCTGCAAAAGGCTGGCTTCTGGATTTACGGTCTGGCGGCCGGAGCAGGCACGCAGCCACTTTTTAGTGCCACTCTTTCAGGAAATATTGCTTTGGTGATTGGCAGTGAAGGCGAAGGCCTGCGCCAGCGGACTCGTGAAATATGCGATGGGTTGCTTGAGATACCGATGGTGGGTGGTGTCTCGTCGCTGAATGCGGCCTCGGCCAGTGCCGTCGCTCTCTTCGAAGTGGTGAGACAAAGGCTGGAAGCCGGCTAGGGCCGAAGGTTAAGCCTTGCGACCGGCTGGTGAGTGCCGCCGATGGACGGGTTTGTGCTGGTCAATGACCTCAAAAGCTGTTGGCTCTTGTAAACATCTGAGGTCAAATGCACATCCAGGAAAATTTTTTGTGGTGGCAAAGGGGTTTGTTGTTTGACATGACCCTCTGTTTTCGTTATAACTGCGCACTTGTGGTGGCGTGACCAGGTCGAGTTAATTTTCCTCTTGCAATTTGTCTGGTGCTGTTGTATATAACGCCCCTTGTGCTGGCGTAGCTCAATAGGCAGAGCACCTCACTTGTAATGAGGATGTTGGGGGTTCGATTCCTCTCGCCAGCTCCATTGGGCGGTATGGGAGCTTGAGACTCCCTTAAAACTGAATAACAGATGTCCCCTGGAGGGGTTCCCGAGTGGCCAAAGGGATCAGACTGTAAATCTGACGTCGTAGACTTCGGAGGTTCGAATCCTCCCCCCTCCACCATTTAAAGACTTGCCGGAGGAAGGCAGGATTGTTTGCCGCAGGAGGTTGATAGCCGTAGCGACTGCGAGAATGGTGCTGCTGGAAGCCACAAAGAAAACTTCATAAGACTAAGTTTATGCGTTAGCCCTACGAAACGATTTATGCGGGAGTAGCTCAGTTGGCTAGAGCATCAGCCTTCCAAGCTGAGGGTCGCGGGTTCGAATCCCGTTTCCCGCTCCAATTTTGCAACTGTCTCAGAAATGGATGATTTGCAAGCCCACATAGCTCAGTTGGTAGAGCACACCCTTGGTAAGGGTGAGGTCATCGGTTCGACTCCGATTGTGGGCTCCATTTCATGATCAGCGCCGTATAGAGGCAGTTAGCTGTATTGGTTTTTGTTTCGCAGGTGTGTTGACAAACTTCGGGTGATTGAAAGTACTCGTTCACCAACGAATAAACGCAGATATTGATTTTTCAAAGAAAAGACACGAGTAAGGGAGGATAATGCAATGGCCAAAGCCAAGTTTGAGCGGACCAAGCCGCATGTCAACATCGGAACGATCGGTCACGTTGACCACGGCAAGACAACCTTGACTGCAGCAATCACGAACGTGCTTTCTTCCAAGGGCGGCGCGGTGTTTAAAGCGTTCGACCAGATCGACAACGCTCCGGAAGAGCGTGAGCGTGGTATCACGATCGCGACGGCTCACGTTGAGTACGAGACAGACAATCGTCACTACGCACACGTTGACTGCCCGGGTCACGCTGACTACGTTAAAAACATGATCACCGGCGCAGCGCAGATGGACGGCGCTATTCTGGTGGTTTCCGCTGCTGATGGTCCGATGCCCCAGACCCGTGAGCACATCCTGCTTGCTCGTCAGGTTGGTGTCCCTTCCATGGTTGTCTTTTTGAACAAGGCCGACATGGTTGACGACGAAGAGCTGATGGAGCTGGTCGAGCTTGAGATTCGCGAGCTGCTCTCTTCTTACGATTTCCCCGGTGACGATATTCCGGTGATTCCCGGCAGCGCTTTGAAGGCTCTGGAATGTGGTTGTGGCAACGATGGTTGCCCTGCTTGCGAGTCGGTTCTGGAGTTGATGCGTCAGGTTGACGCTTACATCCCCGAGCCTGAGCGTGCGGTCGACCGCCCGTTCCTGATGCCCGTTGAGGACGTCTTTTCAATCTCCGGTCGCGGTACCGTTGCGACAGGTCGTGTCGAGCGCGGCATCATCAAGGTCGGCGAGGATATCGAGATCGTTGGCATGAAAGCGACGTCCAAGTCTGTTGTGACGGGTGTCGAGATGTTCCGCAAACTTCTGGACCAGGGCCAGGCTGGCGATAACTGCGGTATCCTTCTGCGCGGTGTCAAGCGTGAAGATATCGAGCGTGGTCAGGTTCTGGCGAAGCCGGGCAGCATCACCCCGCACACCAAGTTTAAAGCCGAAGCTTACATCCTGACCAAGGAGGAGGGTGGTCGTCATACTCCTTTCTTCAAGGGCTACCGTCCCCAGTTCTACTTCCGTACAACGGACGTGACCGGAGTCGTTGAGCTTCCAGAGGGGACCGAGATGGTTATGCCTGGTGACAATATCGGTGTGACCGTAGAGTTGATCACCCCGATCGCTATGGACAAAGAGTTGCGCTTCGCGATCCGCGAAGGTGGCCGTACTGTCGGCGCTGGTGTTGTCAGCGATATTATCGAGTAACTTGGCAGCTGTTCCGGAAGACCAGCACGCCAGAAGACTATAACATAAGCAGGTATCCGCTCCAGCGGGGCGGATACTGAGGATAAAACAATGCGCGATATCGTGACTCTTGGTTGTACTGAATGCAAACAGCGCAATTACACCACGACTAAAAACAAACGAAATACTCCTGATAAACTGGAGTTTAAGAAGTATTGCCGCTTCTGCCGGAAACACACAGTTCATCGCGAGACCAAGTAATTCTGGTCGTTGCGGGAGCGAGTTGTTTAAGGTTGCAGGCCAGTAGCTCTAATGGCTAGAGCACCGGTCTCCAAAACCGGGTGTTGTAGGTTCGAATCCTACCTGGCCTGCCAATAAACTTAACGATAATCCTAACGTATAGGTTGCGATAGTGAATTTCAAGGTTGGCGAATTTCTTCAGCAGGTCAAAGCCGAGCTGCAAAAGGTCACATGGCCAACCCGTAAGGAGACTTACGGGTCGACAATGGTTGTCATAGTGCTTGTTTTGATGGTGGCGGTTTTTTTGTGGATCGTTGACTCGGCTTTGTCGGCGATGATTCAGACCTTGCTCAACTGAGAGACCTGGTGAATCCAATGGGCGAGAAGAAATGGTACGGAGTGCATACCTACTCCGGTTATGAGAATAAGGTCAAGCTTAACCTGGAGGAACGTATCCGGTCCCTGGGCGCCGAAGAGTACTTTGGCGAAGTATTGATCCCCTCCGAAACCGTTGTGGAGTTGAAAAATGGTGAGCGTAAAACCTCCACCCGTAAGTTCTTCCCGGGATATATCCTGATTCATGTCGAGTTGAACGATGAGACTTGGCATATCGTCAAGGATACGCCCAAGGTGACGGGTTTTGTCGGCGGCGGAACCGCGCCTCCGCCAATCCCGGATGAAGAAGTGGCCAAGATTACCACGCGCATGGAAGAGGGCGTGGAACGGCCAAAGCCAAAAGTTGAATTTGAGGTTGGTGAGACGGTCAGGGTTATTGATGGCCCGTTCCTGAATTTCACCGGCATTGTTGAGGATGTTAAACCGGAAAAAGCCAAGCTCAAGGTTATGGTCAGTATCTTTGGCCGTGTGACCCCTGTCGAGCTTGAGTTTATTCAGGTTGAAAAGACCAGCTGAGTTTCTGGCGGATTATAGTTTTTAAGGAGTCATCTCATGGCCAAAAAGGTTGTTGGACAGATAAAATTGCAGATCGCAGCTGGCAAGGCAAACCCTTCTCCACCGGTTGGCCCGGCGCTGGGACAGCACGGTGTGAACATCATGGAGTTCTGCAAAGCTTATAACGCCAGAACACAGGATCAGGAGGGTCTGATTATTCCGGTTATTATCACGGTGTACGCGGATCGTTCCTTCACTTTTATCACTAAGACCCCTCCGGCATCGGTTCTTTTGCTGAAGGCCGCCAAGGTTCCCAAGGGTTCTGGTGTGCCGAACAAGGATAAGGTCGGTAAGGTCACTAAGGCTCAGGTTGAAGAGATCGCTCATCTCAAGATGCCTGATCTGAATGCATATAACATTGAGGGAGCCATGCGCATTATCGAAGGAACTGCGCGCAGCATGGGCCTTGAGGTCGAAGCATAATTATTACACGCTGAATGCGGAGAAGATAGACAATGGCAACAGGAAAACAGATTAAATCGTCCAAGGAAAAAGTCGACCGTAACTTGACATATCAAGTTGATGAAGCTCTGGCTCTGGTCAAGGAAACATCATTCGCCAAGTTTGACGAGTCAGTCGACGTATCGGTGAGGCTTGGCGTTGACCCCCGTAAGGCTGACCAAATGGTACGCGGTGCCGTAGTGCTGCCTAACGGCTTGGGCAAGACAGTCAGGGTTCTGGTCTTCGCCAAGGGAGAAAAAGCTCTCGAAGCCCAGCAGGCGGGTGCGGACCATGTCGGTGGTGATGACCTGGTCGATAAGATTAAGGCCGGCTGGTTTGAATTCGATACGGCTATCGCGACTCCCGATATGATGGGCACTGTCGGTAAAATCGGCAAGCTTCTCGGCCCACGTGGCCTGATGCCAAACCCGAAGGTCGGTACGGTCACTTTCGAACTTGCGCGAGCCGTTGATGAGGCGAAATCCGGCAAGATAGAGTATCGAGTCGAAAAAGCCGGCATCGTTCATGCCCCGGTCGGTCGCGCATCTTTCGATGTTGAAAAACTCAAGGGTAACCTGGTCGCCCTGATGGATGCGCTTTTCAAAGCCAAGCCATCGACAGCTAAGGGAACCTATGTGAAGAAAGTGACGATTTCTTCAACGATGGGCCCGGGAATCAATATTGATGTGCCTGCCTTACAGGCTCTGGTTAAATAAAATTGTTCACCATATCGCTCGCAGAGCGATAATAATTGTTCAGGATAAAGCAGGTCCTGGCCACAGACAGCAGGTACCCTTAGGTTTAATGGTACAGCCACCTGCCGAGGCGAGATGGATGGTGCATGAGACTCCCAGTCTCTTTTCACCTTCTTGAAGGCTAGGATGAAGAGCTTGCGAAAGCTCGGAAATCTACAAGAAAGGAGGAGAGACGTTGAATAAACAAAGTAAAGCAGATCTGGTTGCGGAATTCGCAGCAAAACTCAAGGTCACCAAGGCCGCATTCCTGGCCGACTACCGTGGGTTGGACGTCGAACAGGCTAACGAGTTGCGGAACAAGCTTCGCGCTGTCGGCGTGGAGTATCGCGTTGTCAAGAACACCCTGCTTCGTTTGGCTGCCAAAGACACAGACTCCGTCTGTCTGGACGAGTATCTTAACGGCCCGACGGCAATTGCCCTGGTCAGTGACGATCCGGTAGCACCCGCCAAGGCCCTGGTTGAGTTCGCCAAGAAGAATAACATCTTCGAATTGAAGGCTGGCATGCTTGACGGCAAGTTGCTTGGTGTCGCTGATATCAAGGCGCTGGCCGAACTGCCGAGCCGCGAAGAACTACTTGCCAAGATGTTGGGCTCGATGAGCGCCCCGGCGACCAATTTTGTTGGTGTTCTTGCAGCTGTGCCGCGCACGTTCGTACAGGTTCTGGCGGCGATCAGAGACCAGAAGGAAGCGGCTTGATTTTTCCGACTGTAACCAAACACAGATTTTAAAATTAATCAATAATTAAGACTTCACGGAGGATTTAGAACAATGGCTGATATCACAAAAGAGCAAGTTATTGAGTTCATCGAAAAGATGAGCGTTCTCGAACTGGCTGGAATGGTTAAGGAACTCGAAGAGAAATTTGGTGTTTCCGCTGCTGCACCTGTGGCGGTTGCCGCTGCCGGCCCTGCCGCTGGCGCCGAAGCTGCTGTCGAAGAGAAGGATGAGTTCGATGTCATCCTTGCGACCGTAGGCGACAAGAAAATCAACGTCATCAAGGTTGTCCGTGCCATCACCGGTCTGGGCCTGAAAGAAGCTAAAGACCTGGTCGACGGTGCCCCCGGCGTTGTCAAAGAAGGTGCATCCAAAGAAGAGGCCAACGGTATCAAAACCCAGCTTGAAGAGGCTGGCGCTACCGTGGAGCTCAAATAGTAGCCCCTCTCGGATAATCACGTCCTAGCCAAGGTCGCCTTGAGCGGCCTTGGCTATTATACATTCAGTTAAGCGATAAGGAGACACCATGGCTTATTCGATTGCGAATAACCAGCTGCTCAGGAAGCACTTTCAGGAAATCAAACGGATCATCGATATCCCCAACCTGATTGATATCCAGAAGAATTCCTACCAGCGTTTCCTGCAGGCAGATTTGCCTGCATCTGCCCGCCAGAATCACGGAGTAGAAGCTGTTTTCCGCTCTGTTTTTCCTATCAGGGACTTCAGTGAGACCTGCTCTCTTGAATACGTCGAATATTCTCTGGGAACCCCCAAGTATGACGTAGAGGAGTGCCATCAGCGCGGCATGACTTTCGCGGCTCCGATGAAGGTCAAGGTTCGCCTGGTTTCCTGGGATATCGACAAGGACTCCGGTGTCCAGTCCATTCGTGACATCAAGGAACAGGAAGTCTATTTTGGCGAGATCCCTCTGATGACTGAAAATGGTACCTTCATCATCAATGGTACTGAACGTGTCATCGTCAGCCAGTTGCATCGCTCTCCCGGCGTCTTTTTCGACCACGATAAGGGCAAGACGCATTCTAGCGGCAAGCTGCTTTACAGCGCTCGTGTTATTCCCTATCGAGGCTCCTGGCTTGATTTCGATTTTGATCACAAAGACATTCTCTTCGTTCGCATAGACCGTCGTCGCAAGCTTCCAGCGACCGTGCTGCTCAAAGCTCTTGGTTATTCTGCAGAGGAGCTTTTGAATCGTTACTACGACACTGAAGAAATCTCTGTCGAAAATGGTGTGTATCGTAAAAAGGTCAACACAAAGCTACTGCTAGGCCAGCGGGCGGCACTTGAGGTCGTTGATACTGACGGTGAAGTCCTGGTCAAGGCGAACCGTAAAATTACCAAAGCAGCGATTCGCAAAATTGAAGAGAAGAAACTCGAATTCATTGAGATTCCCGAAGAAGAAGTCGTCGGCAAGATTGCCTCTGTCGATATTGTTGACGAATCAACCGGGGAGGTCGTGGTCGAGTGTAATGAAGAAATCACTGCTGCCAAACTGGAAGAGCTTCTCGGTCGCGGCATTACCAGTTTCAAAATACTGTTCATAGACAACCTGTTCGTTGGTTCATTCCTGCGTGACACCCTGTTGCAGGACAAGGTGAATTCGCCGGAAGAAGCCAAGGTCGAGATCTACCGACGCCTTCGCCCCGGTGATCCGCCGACGCTCAAGAGTTCGGACGCCCTCTTCTCGAGCCTGTTCTTTAACGAAGAGCGCTATGATCTTTCAACCGTTGGCCGTTTGAAGCTGAACCACAAGCTTGCTTTAAAGCTTCCTCTCGAAGTCACGACCCTGACCAAGGAAGATATCCTTGAGGTGGTGCGCTATCTGATCGATCTGCGCAATGGCGTCCATGAGTGGGATGTCGAAGACGACAAGGGCAACATCCGCAGGCTGCCGGTCAAAATCGACGACATCGACCATCTCGGCAATCGCAGGGTCCGCGCTGTCGGTGAGCTACTTGAAAACCAGTACCGGGTGGGCCTGGTCCGTATGGAGCGCGCCATCAAAGAGCGTATGAGTTTGCAGGAAGTGGACAGCCTGATGCCCCATGACCTGATCAACTCCAAGCCGGTTTCTGCTGTTGTTAAAGAGTTCTTCGGGTCGAGCCAGCTCTCCCAGTTTATGGACCAGACCAATCCACTCTCCGAGATCACCCACAAGCGTCGTCTCTCTGCTCTCGGACCTGGCGGCCTGACCCGCGAACGTGCCGGCTTTGAAGTCCGTGACGTTCACCCGACTCACTACGGCCGTGTCTGTCCGATCGAGACACCGGAAGGACCGAATATCGGTCTGATCGCGTCTCTCTCGACCTATGCACGGATCAACGTGCATGGTTTCGTTGAAACACCTTACCGGATTGTCAAGGACGGCAAGGTGTCCTCTGAAATTCAGTACTTCTCAGCTTTGGATGAAGAGGGACATGCCATCGCTCAGGCGAATGCTCCTCTCGACAAGAAGAACTGTTTCGTTAACGACCTGGTTAACGCCCGTAAAAATGGCGAATTCATGCTGATCAACCGGGAAGAAATCGGACTTATGGACGTTTCCCCGAAGCAGTTGGTTTCGGTCGCTGCGGCACTTATTCCGTTCCTCGAAAACGACGACGCCAACCGCGCCCTGATGGGTTCAAACATGCAGCGCCAGGCTGTGCCCCTGCTGCGCGCGGATGCTCCGCTTGTCGGGACCGGTATGGAGCGGATCGTTGCACATGATTCCGGTTCAGCGGTCGTAGCTCGTCACGACGGTGTCGTGGAAAGTGTCGATGCAGGTCGCATCGTAGTCAAGATCGATGAACACGAGGTCGATGAGACAGGGACGGGCGTCGCCATCTACAACCTGATCAAATTTATTCGTTCAAACCAGAACACCTGTCTTAACCAGAAGCCAATCGTGAAAGTTGGCGACAAGGTCAAGCGTGGTGAGATCATCGCAGACGGTCCGTCCACCCAGTGGGGAGAACTTGCTCTTGGTCAGAACGTGCTGGTCGCCTTCATGCCCTGGGGTGGCTACAACTTCGAGGACTCGATCCTGATCTCCGAAAAACTGGTTAAAGAAGACCGTTACACTTCGATTCACGTTGAGGAATTTGAGTGTGTGGCTCGCGATACCAAGTTGGGTAAAGAGGAAATTACCGACGACATCCCCAACCTCGGTGAAGACGCTCTGCGTAATCTCGACGAGAGCGGTATCATCCGTATTGGCGCAGAGGTTAAACCGACTGATATCCTGGTCGGCAAGATCACTCCAAAGGGAGAGACTCAGCTGTCTCCGGAAGAGAAACTGCTGCGCGCTATTTTCGGTGAAAAAGCCGGCGATGTGCGTGATACCTCACTACGAGTGCCGCCGGGTGTCGAAGGCGTTGTTATCGGTGCCAGAGTCTTCTCCCGCAAAGGTTTGGACAAGGATGCCAGGACAGAGTTTATTGAGCAGACTGAGATTGATAAATTGCTCAAGGACCAGAATGACGAAATTCGCATTATCCGCGACTCTGCCCAGCGTAAACTGGCGAAACTGCTGAATGGTCAGACCGTCTCTGTGCCGGTCAAAGACCGTGACGGTAAGACCTTGCTGCCAAAGGGGCGCAAGATTACCGATAACGCTCTGGAGTCGATTCCTTTCAGCCTCTGGCGTGATCTCTCCCTGGCAGACGAAGCTGTTGAAGCCAAGGTCAACGAAACGGTCAGACGCCTCAGTGAGCGCGAGGAAATTATCAAGAACGTTTTTGCTGACAAGATCGAGAAGCTTAAACGTGGTGATGACCTGCCTCCGGGCGTGATCAAGATGGTCAAGGTTTACATTGCCATCAAACGGAAATTGTCCGTTGGTGACAAGATGGCCGGCCGTCACGGTAACAAAGGTGTCCTGTCGCGTATTCTGCCTGAAGAGGACATGCCTTATCGAGCCGATGGCTCACCGGTTGAGATTGTTCTGAACCCTCTGGGCGTTCCGTCGCGTATGAACGTGGGGCAGATTCTTGAAATACATCTCGGTTTGGCCGCTCGCGGACTGGGTGAGCAGATTCAGTCGGCTATTGATGAACTGACGGCTCCGAATGCGCTGCGTAAGCAGATCAAAGAAATCTACGGCAACAAGGAGTTAAACTCCTTCCTTGACAATTTGAGTGACGAGGATGTTCTGACCCTGGCCCGGCGCCTTTCACATGGTGTCCCGATGGCCTCCCCCGTCTTTGAAGGTGTCCACGAAGACCAGATCAAAGGTGAACTGGAGCGAGCCGGCATGCCTTTGAGTGGCCAGATGACCTTGTATGACGGCCGTACTGGTGAAGCCTTCAAAGAGAAGGTGACCGTTGGCATCATGTATATGCTCAAGCTGCACCACTTGGTCGATGACAAGATTCATGCCCGGAGTATCGGGCCCTATAGTCTGGTGACTCAGCAACCGCTGGGTGGCAAGGCTCAATTCGGTGGCCAGCGTCTCGGTGAGATGGAGGTCTGGGCTATGGAAGCTTACGGTGCCGCTCATGCACTGCAGGAATTCCTGACGGTTAAGTCTGACGACGTGGCCGGCCGGACCCGGATTTATGAGGCGATCGTTAAGGGTAAGCACACCCTTGAAGCCGGTCTCCCGGAATCGTTTAATGTCCTTATCAAAGAACTCCAGGCCTTGTGTCTTGATGTTGAGTTGCTTGAAGAGGACTGATACTGCAGCGAACCCCCATCCTGAAAAGGAGGATGCGTCTTGGAAGATATATACAGCCTTTTCGAACGGCCGAAAGACCCTTTGAATTTCAACGCGATTCGCCTCTCTATCTCTTCTCCGGAAAAGATTCGTGAGAGGTCTTTTGGCGAGGTTAAAAAGCCTGAAACAATCAATTACCGGACTTTTAAGCCGGAGCGCGACGGTCTTTTCTGCGCCAAGATATTTGGACCAACCAAAGATTACGAGTGCAATTGCGGTAAATACAAACGCATGAAGCACCGTGGCATTGTTTGTGAGAAGTGCGGTGTCGAGGTGATCCCGAGCAAGGTGCGCCGTGAGCGCCTGGGCCATATCGACCTGGCTTGCCCGGTTGCTCATATCTGGTTTCTCAAGTCACTGCCAAGCCGGATTGCGACCCTGCTGGATATGACCCTCAAAGAACTTGAAAGGATTCTCTATTTCGAGGCCTACATCGTCCTGGATGAGGGTGACAGCGGTATTGAAAAGGGAACGATCTTTTCGGAAGAAAAATATCGTGAGGCGATGGAAGAGCACGCCGGCCAATTTACTGTTGGTATGGGTGCAGAAGCCGTTCGTGAGTTGCTGAGTGACCTTCAGCCTAAAGACAAAGAGACTTATGGTGAAGGGCTTGCCGGGGTGACCGCAGAATTGCGTGTCGAAATGCTTGAGGCGACCAGCGAAGCCAAGCGTAAGAAGGTCGCAAAACGCCTCAAGGTTGCTGATGCGTTCATAAACAGCGGTAACCGTCCGGAGTGGATGATTCTTGAAACCATCCCGGTCCTGCCGCCTGAGTTGCGTCCGCTGGTGCCTCTGGATGGTGGCCGCTTTGCCACATCTGACCTCAATGATCTTTACCGGCGAGTGATTAACCGAAATAATCGCCTCAAGCGCTTGATGGAACTGCGTGCCCCTGAAGTCATTATACGCAATGAAAAGCGCATGTTGCAGGAATCTGTTGACGCCTTGTTCGACAACGGTCGCCGTGGACGGGCCATTACAGGTCCCAACAAACGTCCGCTCAAGTCGCTTTCCGATATGCTCAAGGGCAAGGGTGGTCGTTTCCGCCAGAACCTGCTCGGTAAACGTGTCGACTACTCTGGTCGTTCTGTTATCGTTGTCGGCCCTGAACTAAGACTGCATCAGTGCGGCCTGCCTAAAAAAATGGCCCTCGAGCTCTTCAAGCCGTTCATCTATAACAAGCTGGAAGAGCGTGGCTTCTGCACAACCATCAAAAGTGCCAAAAAACTGGTTGAACGTGAGCGCCCGGAGGTCTGGGACGTTCTTGAGGAGGTTATCAAGGAGCATCCGGTGATGCTGAACCGCGCTCCGACCCTGCACCGTCTGGGCATCCAGGCCTTTGAGCCAACCCTGATCGAAGGAAAGGCCATCCAGCTGCATCCACTGGTCTGCGCTGCATTCAACGCCGACTTCGACGGGGACCAGATGGCTGTTCATTTGCCTCTTTCTGTAGAAAGCCAGATAGAGACGCGCGTCCTGATGATGTCCACCAACAACATCCTGTCGCCGGCTCACGGTAAGCCAATCATCGTGCCGTCACAAGATATGGTTTTGGGCCTTTATTACATGACACGCGAACGCGTCTTTGCCAAAGGAGAGAATAGTGTCTTCTCTTGTCCTGACGAAGTTCGCATGGCCTACGATTCAGGTGAGGCCGATCTGCAGGCGAAGATCAAGGTTCGCATCGCCCCAGCTGCCGGTCAGGAACCGGAGATCATCGAAACGACTGTCGGGCGGATTCTGCTGCGCGAAGTCGTTCCAGAGTCGATCCCCTTCTCCTATGTCAACCGGGTTATGAACAAAAAGCATGTTGGTGAACTGATCGACGTTTGCTTCCGTTTTGCCGGTAACAAGGAAACCGTTATCCTGGCCGACAAGATTAAAGAGACCGGGTTCCGATTCTCAACGATCGCAGGAATCTCGATCTGTCTGGACAATATGGTTATCCCCGAATCGAAAGAAGCCTTTATCTCTTCGTCCGTAGAAGAGGTTAAAGAGATTCAGAATCAGTACACCGAGGGCTTGATTACCGACGGTGAACGCTACAACAAGGTCATCGATATCTGGGCCAAGTGTACAGAGGATATTGCCCAGACGATGCTTTCCAAGCTGGCGGTTGAGACAGTCACGTCGCCTGAAGGTGAGCAGGTCAAGGTCCCTTCATTTAACCCGATCCATATGATGGCGGACTCTGGTGCTCGTGGTAGTCACCAGCAGATTCGTCAGCTGGCAGGAATGCGTGGCTTGATGGCCAAGCCGGACGGCTCAATCATTGAAACACCGATTACGGCGAACTTCCGCGAAGGACTCACCGTTCTGCAGTACTTTATTTCGACCCATGGTGCCCGTAAGGGTCTGGCTGACACCGCCCTTAAGACTGCCAACTCGGGTTATCTCACCCGACGCCTGGTCGATGTCGCACAGGATGCCATCATCATGGAAGATGATTGCGGTACTCTGGACGGCATCAATATCAGCTCTCTGATTGAGGGTGGTGAAGTGATCGAGCCGCTGGGTGACCGTATTCTTGGTCGTAAAGCTCTTGAGGATATCGTTGACCCGGTCACGGATGAAGTCATTGTTGGTGACAATCAGGAGATTGATGAGGCTCTGGTTCAGAAGATTGAAGAGGCCGGTATCGAAAAAGTCAAAATTCGTTCGGTTCTGACTTGCCAGAGTCGACGCGGTATCTGTGCTTCGTGCTACGGTCGAGACCTTGCCCGTGGTCACGTCGTTAATCTTGGCGAAGCCGTTGGTGTCATCGCGGCCCAGTCGATCGGTGAGCCTGGAACACAGTTGACCATGCGGACTTTCCATATCGGTGGAACTGCATCGCGCCAGGCAGAGCAAACCGCTCTCGAGGCTCGCTCCGAAGGCTCCCTTAAGTTTATCAACCTGACCACGGCGACGAACAGTGAAAAGCATCTGGTGGTCATGAACCGTAACGCAGAGGTTGCGGTGGTTGATGAAACCGGCCGCGAGCGCGAGCGCTACGGGGTCGTCTACGGAGCGCGGCTTCTGATCGCTGAAGGCAAGGCTGTCTCCAAAGGGATGGTCATTGCTGAATGGGACCCCTTTACCATGCCGATTCTTTCAGAAGCTTCCGGTAAGGTTCGATTCGGCGATTTGGTTGAAGGTTTGACCGTGGAAGAGCAGGTTGATGATGTGACGGGCTTGTCACGGAAAGTCATCATCGAGTCCAAATCCGCAGATAAACGTCCACGTATCTCTGTCAAAGACGAGAACAACAAAACCGCGCAGCGTTGTATGATGCCGGTTGGCGCTAATATTGTGGTTCACGAGGACACGATGGTGAGCTCGGGTGACATCCTCGCTAAAATCCCGCGTGAAACCACGAAAACCAAGGATATCACCGGTGGTCTGCCACGTGTTGCCGAACTCTTTGAAGCCCGTAAGCCTAAAGAGTTTGCTGTCATTACCGAGATTGACGGCACCGTTGCCTTCGGCAAGGACTCCAAGGGCAAGCGCAAGGTCGTGGTTACGCCTGAAGTTGGTGAACCCAAGGAATACCTGATCCCGAAAGGTAAACATATCAGCGTGCACGAAGGCGACTTTGTGCGGGCGGGTGAGTCTCTCATGGATGGCTCCAGCAACCCTCATGATATTCTGAGCGTCCTCGGTGAGAAAGAATTGGCCAAATATCTGGTTGATGAGGTCCAGGAGGTTTACCGGCTTCAGGGCGTTAAAATCAACGACAAGCATATCGAGGTTATCGTTCGGCAGATGTTGCGGCGCGTCAAGATCAAGGAGGTGGGCAACACCCGTTTCCTGGCTGATGATTCTGTGGAGCGCTGGCAGTTTGATGAAGAGAACCAGAAAGTCCTCGCTGCAGGTGGTAGCCCGGCTGTTGGTGAACCCCTCATGCTTGGTATTACAAAAGCTTCGCTGTCGACCGAGTCGTTTATTTCAGCGGCATCCTTCCAGGAGACCACTAAGGTCCTCACTCAGGCGGCTATTGAAGGCAAGCTGGATGGATTACGGGGCCTGAAAGAAAACGTCATAATGGGCCGTCTGATTCCTGCCGGTACCGGGGTGTCTAAATACCGCAGCGTGAACCTTCTGATCGAAGAACCGGAAGAGCGCTTGCCAGCGCCTGAAGAGATTGACGAGGATGCGGACGATTACGGTGATGAATTTGCCGAATTGATGGTTGCCGGTCCGGCTGATGAGGGCGAAGCTACTGATTTGGAGTAGTATTTTCGCCGGGTTGAAAAAAAAGAAGATTACGATAATAAGTGCTTGACAGGGGAGACTCGCTTTGGTAGATTCGGCGAGTTTTCTCCTCTGGGAAAACCTGTTCTTTCAACGTCATGAATACGCAAAAATCGGGAGTGATTCGATGCCGACGATCAATCAGTTGATCCGTATAGGTCGCGAAAAAAAGCAAGACAAGTCGACAACGCCTGCGCTGAGGGGTAACCCTCAAAAGCGTGGTGTTTGTACCCGTGTGTACACAACGACCCCCAAGAAACCGAACTCGGCTCTTCGTAAGGTCGCTCGTGTCCGTCTAACGAACGGGATGGTTGTTACTTCATACATTCCGGGTGTTGGGCACAATCTCCAGGAACACTCAGTGGTTCTGGTCCGTGGCGGTCGAGTAAAAGACCTTCCGGGTGTCCGTTACACGATCGTTCGTGGTGCACTTGATCTGGCAGCTGTTAAAGACCGTAAGAAGTCGCGTTCTAAGTACGGTGCCAAGCGGCCCAAGTAATATTAAGGATACGAAGAGGACGTTATGCCGAGAAGAAGAGAAGTAGCCAAGCGGGTTATCCTGCCTGATCCAAAATTCCACGATCGTCTGGTGGCCAAATTCATTAATGCTTTGATGCTTGGTGGTAAAAAGAGTACCGCGGAGAATATCGTTTACGGTGCCTTTGATCTCATTAAAGAGCGTTCTGGTGATGAGCCGGTAGAAGTGTTTAAGAAGGCAATCGAAAACGTTCGTCCGGTTGTTGAGGTTAAATCACGTCGCGTCGGTGGCTCAACCTATCAGGTTCCGGTCGAGGTTCGTTCTGAGCGTCGTAACGCCCTGGCGATCCGCTGGCTTGTTAACTATGCACGTGGTCGCGGCGAGAAAACCATGCAGGAGCGTCTTGCTGCAGAGTTTATGGATGCAGCTGGCAACCGTGGTGTTTCTGTTAAGAAACGTGAAGATACTCATCGCATGGCCGAAGCAAATAAAGCCTTCGCGCATTATCGCTGGTAAGCGGAGGATTTACTGCTGTGGCTCGCAAAGTAGCACTTGAAAAAACACGTAATATCGGCATCATGGCTCATATTGATGCTGGTAAAACCACCACCACCGAGCGTATTCTTTATTACACTGGCGTTTCTCACAAGATCGGTGAAGTCCATGATGGCGCAGCCACTATGGACTGGATGGAGCAGGAGCAGGAGCGTGGTATTACAATTACCTCTGCTGCAACAACCTGTTTCTGGAAAGAGCACCGAGTCAATATTATAGATACCCCCGGTCACGTTGATTTTACCATCGAAGTAGAGCGGTCCCTGAAGGTTCTGGACGGCTCGGTTGCTGTATTCTGTTCTGTCGGAGGCGTTGAGCCTCAGTCTGAAACCGTCTGGCGTCAGGCCGACAAGTATGGCGTTCCCCGTATTGCCTTTATTAACAAGATGGACCGTGTTGGTGCTGATTTTTCTCGCGGTGTCGAGATGATCCGTGACCGTCTTGGTGCTAACCCCATTCCAATTCAATTGCCTATCGGTGCGGAAGATCTTTTCCGCGGTGTCATCGACCTTGTCCAGATGAAGGCGATTGTTTGGGATAATGAGGCGATGGGTGCCAACTACGAGGTTATGGACATCCCTGCTGACCTTCTCGATGACGCTGTCGCTGCGCGTGAGGTCATGCTTGAAGAGATCTGTTCCATCGATGAGGAGTTGATGGAGAAGTATCTCGGTGGTGAAGAGCTTACCATTGAGGAAGTGAAGTCTGGGATTCGCAATGCGACCATGGCTTTGCAGATCAATCCCGTTTTATGTGGTACTGCTTTTAAGAACAAGGGTGTGCAGACGCTTCTTGATGCAGTCATCGATTATATGCCTTCACCTCTTGATGTTAAACCGATCCCCGGAATCGATCCTCATACTGGCGCTGAGGTGACTCGTCCGGCTGATGACAGCGCTCCGTTTGCGGCCCTGGCATTTAAGGTCATGACGGACCCCTTCGTTGGCCAGCTGACCTTCTTTCGGGTCTACTCAGGTGTTGCCGAGTCCGGCGCGCATATCGTCAATGCCACCAAGGATAAAAAAGAGCGCTTTGGCCGCATCTTGAAGATGCATGCGAATAAGCGAGAAGAGATCAAGCAGGTTTACTCAGGCGATATTGCTGCCGCGGTTGGTTTGAAGTATACCACCACCGGCGACACTCTCTGCGATCCCAAGGCGCCTTGTGTCCTTGAGTCAATGGAGTTTCCTGAGCCTGTTATTCATATCGCGATTGAGCCTAAGACCAAGAGCGATCAGGAAAAGATGGGTAATGCCCTCGGCAAGTTGGTGCAGGAAGACCCCTCTTTGCGCGTCAAAACCGATGAGGAGACCGGCCAGGTCATCATCTCCGGCATGGGTGAGCTGCATCTGGAGATTATCGTCGATCGCATGAAGCGTGAATTCAAGGTCGAGGCTAATATTGGTGCTCCACAGGTTGCCTATCGCGAATCGATCACCAAGTCTGTCGAAGTGCAGGGCAAGTTTGTTCGTCAGTCCGGTGGTCGTGGCCAGTACGGCGACTGTTGGTTGCGTATCGAGCCTCTTGAGCCCGGTAGCGGCTTCGAGTATGTCGACGCCATCAAGGGAGGTGTTATTCCGAAGGAATATATCCCCTCTGTTGGAGCGGGTGCAGAGCAGGCGGCCAAAAATGGTATTCTGGCGGGATTCCCGCTGGTTGATATCCGGGTGACCTGTTTTGACGGCTCTTACCATGATGTCGACTCAAGCGAAATGGCCTTCAAGATTGCCGGTTCGATGGGATTGAAGGAGGGTGCCGCCAAGGCCAAGCCAGTCCTTCTTGAGCCGGTCATGGCAGTCGAGGTTGTTGCGCCGGAAGAGTACCTGGGTGAAGTTATGGGCGATTTGAACAGCCGCCGTGGTCGTGTCTCCGGTATGCAGACACGCGGTGGGGCTCAGGTTGTCAACGCTCATGTGCCCTTGTCCAGCATGTTCGGTTATTCCACCGACCTGCGTAGTTCGACTCAGGGCCGTGCAACTTACACGATGACATTTGATCATTACGAACAGGTTCCCAAGGCGATTGCTGAAGAGATCATCAGTAAAGCCAAGGGTTGATTTTAAGTTAATTTTATAGCAAAGCGAATATAAGGAGACAGGACCATGGCCAAAGCCAAGTATGAGCGGACAAAGCCGCATGTCAACATCGGAACGATCGGTCACGTTGACCACGGCAAGACAACCTTGACTGCAGCAATCACGAACGTGCTTTCTTCCAAGGGCGGCGCGGTGTTTAAAGCGTTCGACCAGATCGACAACGCTCCGGAAGAGCGTGAGCGTGGTATCACGATCGCGACGGCTCACGTTGAGTACGAGACAGACAATCGTCACTACGCACACGTTGACTGCCCGGGTCACGCTGACTACGTTAAAAACATGATCACCGGCGCAGCGCAGATGGACGGCGCTATTCTGGTGGTTTCCGCTGCTGATGGTCCGATGCCCCAGACCCGTGAGCACATCCTGCTTGCTCGTCAGGTTGGTGTCCCTTCCATGGTTGTCTTTTTGAACAAGGCCGACATGGTTGACGACGAAGAGCTGATGGAGCTGGTTGAGCTTGAGATTCGCGAGCTGCTCTCTTCTTACGATTTCCCCGGTGATGATATTCCGGTGATTCCCGGCAGCGCTTTGAAGGCTCTGGAATGTGGTTGTGGCAACGATGGTTGCCCTGCTTGCGAGTCGGTTCTGGAGTTGATGCGTCAGGTCGATGCTTACATCCCCGAGCCTGAGCGTGCGGTTGACCGTCCGTTCCTGATGCCCGTTGAGGACGTCTTTTCGATCTCCGGTCGCGGTACGGTTGCTACAGGTCGTGTCGAGCGCGGCATCATCAAGGTCGGCGAGGATATCGAGATCGTCGGCATGAAAGCGACGTCCAAGTCTGTTGTGACGGGTGTTGAGATGTTCCGCAAGCTTCTGGACCAGGGTCAGGCTGGCGATAACTGCGGTATCCTTCTGCGCGGTGTCAAGCGTGAAGATATCGAGCGTGGTCAGGTTCTGGCGAAGCCGGGCAGCATCACCCCGCACACCAAGTTTAAAGCCGAAGCTTACATTCTGACCAAGGAAGAGGGTGGTCGTCATACTCCTTTCTTCAAGGGCTACCGTCCCCAGTTCTACTTCCGTACAACGGACGTGACCGGAGTCGTTGAGCTTCCAGAGGGGACCGAGATGGTCATGCCTGGTGACAATATCGGTGTGACCGTAGAGTTGATCACCCCGATCGCTATGGACAAAGAGTTGCGCTTCGCGATCCGCGAAGGTGGCCGTACTGTCGGCGCTGGTGTTGTCAGCGATATTATCGAGTAAAAAGGACGAGATCATGCAGAACCAGAAGATCCGTATCCGCCTTAAGGCATATGATCACAAGTTGCTTGACCAGTCAGTGAATGAAATTGTTGACACGGCCAAGCGTACTGGCGCCCGTATTGCCGGTCCGATTCCGTTGCCGACAGTGATCAACAAGTACTGTGTACTGCGTGGCCCACATGTTGACAAGAAGAGTCGTGAGCAGTTTGAAATGCGCACACATAAGCGTCTGCTTGATATCGTCGAGCCGACTCAGCAAACAGTTGATGCTTTGATGAAGCTGGATCTGTCTGCCGGTGTCGATGTTGAGATCAAGCTGTAATAGCCAAGTAAGGGTAAAGTAATGATTCAGGGAATTTTGGGTAAAAAACTGGGCATGACCCAGATCTTCGTAGCCGATGGTCGCCGGGTTCCGGTGACTGTGGTGGAGGCAGGCCCCTGTACCGTCTTGCAGAAGAAGACGGAATCCACTGATGGTTACAATGCTTTACAGGTCGGCTTCTCGGCGAAGAAAACCCACCGGGTCAACAAGCCGATGATGGGGCATTTCAAGAAAGCTGACCAGGGTGCATTCTGCCTGTCTGCGCGAGTTGTCGGCGGATAACGTTGATGATTACCAGGTCGGCGACCAGATCACCTGTGACGCGGTTTTTAAGGCTGGAGACATCGTTGATGTGACAGGTACCAGCAAAGGTAAAGGCTTTCAGGGTGTTATCAAGCGCTGGGGATTCTCTGGCGGCCGTGCAACGCATGGTTCCCACTTCCATCGGGCTCCTGGCTCGATCGGTATGAGTGCCTGGCCTTCACGGGTTCATAAAGGCAAGAAGATGCCTGGCCAGATGGGTAATGCACGTGTCACCATGCAAAATCTGGAAATCGTGGAAGTTCGTCCTGAGCAGAACCTGATTCTGGTCAAAGGGGCTATCCCCGGGGCTAACCAGGGTCTTGTTCTGATCCGTAAATGCATTAAGTCTAAGTGATTAATACAAGATTGAGTGCCGGAGTTTAGTTATGGCAAAAATTGCTGTATTTGATATTAGCCGCAAGCAGGTTTCTGAGCGGGAGTTGGTTGACGAAGTGTTTAACACTGACGTCAAAGAATACCTGCTTGCACGATATGGTCCGCTACCAGTTGGCGGCCCGTCGTCAGGGCACCGCCAAGGCAAAAGGCCGTAGCGAGGTTCGCGGTGGCGGCAAGAAGCCTTTCCGCCAAAAGGGTACCGGTAATGCTCGTCAGGGAACAGCAACTGCACCGAATCATGTTGGTGGTGGTGTTGTCTTTGGGCCCACGCCACGTGATTACTCGTTCAAGTTGAACCGCAAGGTCAAGCAGTCTGCATTGCGCAGCGCTCTGTCGGCGCGTTTCAAGGATGAATGTATGACAGTCGTCAATGCCTTGGATCTTGAGCAGATCAGCACCAAGGGTTTCGCTGAAGTTCTCGATCGCTTTGAGCTTAAGAAAGCGCTGATCGTGATCGACTGGTGAAAACACAAACCTTGAACTGTCTGCGCGCAACCTGCCTTTTGTTAAAGTTCTGCGTGCCGAAGGTGTCAACGTCTACGACATCCTGAAGTATCCTAACCTGATTATGACTGAAGCTGCGGTCGAGCAGATTGAAGGAGTCTTGGCAAAATGAAACCTTTACATCAGATTATCAGGAAGCCCCTGGTTACAGAGAAGTCCAACTTGATGAAGGAAACTGGCAATGTTGTTGCTTTCGAAGTTGCAATGAGCAGCAACAAGGTTGAAATCAAGAAGGCGATTGAACGTGCTTTCAACGTTAAGGTGCAGGATGTTCGCACCATGATTGTTGCTGGCAAAATCAAGCGCTCTGGGCGCAATTTTGGCAAACGTTCCAATGTCAAAAAGGCGTATGTGACCCTGGCTGACGGCACCATCGATTTCTTTGGTGTTTAGTAAGATTGATATCCATCTGACGGAGTAGCAATAATGGGGATCAAAAAGTTTAAACCGACATCACCGGGTCGCCGGCATATGACTGCCTCGACATTTCGAGGAAATCACGGCATCAACACCGGAAAAGTCACTGTTGGCACCGCTGTCAAAGTCTGGCGGTCGTAATAACACAGGTCGAATCACGAAGCGGCACACCGGTGGTGGCCACAAGCGCAAGTACCGGATTATTGATTTCAAACGTGACAAGCGTGAAATTTCTGCCAAGGTCGCGACGATCGAATACGACCCGAATCGCTCCGCACGGATTGCCTTGCTGAACTATGCTGACGGTGAGAAGCGTTACATCCTGGCTCCGGTTGGCATCAAAGTCGGCGATGTTATTATCGCCAGCGAGAGTGCTGACATCGTGCCTGGCAAC
Organism: uncultured delta proteobacterium; assembly: GCA_963707155.1. Lineage (GTDB taxonomy): Bacteria > Desulfobacterota > Desulfuromonadia > Desulfuromonadales > BM103 > M0040. The sequence goes on from CAVPPD010000038.1 coordinate 100,949, forward strand.
GCCCTGCCGATTCGTTCGATTCCGCTTGGTACCTGGGTTCACAATGTTGAGCTCAAGGTCGCCAAGGGTGGCCAGCTGGCACGCAGTGCCGGAACCTACGCTATGATCGCGGCCAAAGATGGCAAGTATGCTCAGTTGCGGCTGCCTTCCGGTGAGGTTCGCCTGGTTCTGCAGGACTGTTGCGCCACGATTGGTCAGGTTGGCAATACAGATCATGAGAACGTCAAGATTGGTAAGGCCGGCCGTAATCGCTGGTTGGGCAAGCGTCCACAATCTCGTGGTGTTGCCATGAACCCGGTTGACCATCCGCATGGCGGTGGTGAAGGCAAGAGCTCGGGTGGCCGTCACCCTGTAACCCCATGGGGTGTTCCAACCAAGGGTTACAAGACGCGTTCTAACAAGCGGACGGATCGCTTTATTGTCCGCCGTCGGACTAAGTAAGGGAATAGGAGACGACTGTGGCTAGATCGATTAAAAAGGGCCCTTATATTGAGCAGAGCCTGATGCGTAAAATTGAAAATATCGGTGATGGTGGAGCTCATAAAGTGATCAAGACTTGGTCGCGTCGTTCAACAATCCACCCTGATTTTGTCGGTATGACCTTTGCTGTCCACAATGGCAAAAAGTTCATTCCGGTCTTTGTGTCCGAAAATATGGTCGGTCACAAACTTGGTGAATTTTCCCCAACCAGGACCTATTACGGTCATGGTTCGGACCGGAAAAAGAAGAAGTAATCATTAGCTGAGGGAGTACCAGCACATGGAAACTAGTGCGAAATTAAAATTTGCTCGCCTGTCGCCGCAAAAGACACGTCTGGTCGTGGACATGGTTCGTGGCAAAACTGTACAGGAAGCCCTTAATATTCTGAAGTTTTCGCCGCAGCACCCGGCAGATATCGTCGCCAAGCTGATGCGTTCGGCCGTTGCTAACGCAGAGCAGAAGGGCGTTTCGGATGTTGACAGGCTGTTTGTCAAAGCGGTGTTTGTAGATCAGGGACCTGTCCTTAAGCGTTTTATGCCACGCGCTCAAGGTCGGGCAACGAAGATTCGTAAGCCTACTAGCCACATTACTGTGGTTCTGGACGAGAAGTAGCCACCTGAGGAGGTGTAGTTTTGGGTCAGAAAGTTCATCCAATAGGGTTTCGCTTAGGCGTAATTCGCACATGGGAGTCCAACTGGTACGCCGAGAAAGATTATTCTCAGCTTCTTCACGAGGACCTCAAATTACGTAATTACTTGAAAGAGCGTCTGCACCACGCCGGCATTTCCAAGGTTGAGATCGAGCGTGCTGCCGGTAAGGCCAAGATCAATATCTTCGCTGCTCGCCCGGGTATCATCATCGGCAAAAAAGGTTCCGAAGTCGAAGTACTCAAGAAGGAACTGGCCAAGCTGACTGATAAAGAGGTCTTTATCAACATTCAGGAAGTTCGCAAGCCTGAGGTCGATGCCCAACTGGTCGCAGAGAATGTTGCCCTTCAACTGGTTCGCCGGGTCGCTTTCCGCCGCGCAATGAAAAAGGCCGTCAGCCAATCTCTGAAGTTTGGTGCCGAAGGGATTAAGATTGAATGCTCCGGTCGTCTTGGTGGTGCCGAGATGAGCCGTCGCGAATGGTACCGTGAAGGTCGAGTGCCTCTTCACACCTTGCGTGCCGATATCGATTATGGGTTCGCCGAAGCCAAAACGACTTACGGCATCATCGGTGTTAAGGTCCTTATTTTCAAGGGAGAGATCCTGGGAAACAAGGAACAGCCTAAATAAGTAACAGATCAGGAGTTTATTCGCCATGTTGATGCCTAAAAAGGTTAAGCATAGAAAACAATTCAAAGGTCGTATGAAAGGTGCCGCTCGTGGTGGTACGGATCTGAACTTTGGAGATTACGGTTTGCAGGCTGTGGATTGCGGATGGCTTTCCTCACGGCAAATTGAAGCTGCACGTCGTGCTATGACACGTTACGTCAAACGCGGTGGGCAAATCTGGATTCGTGCCTTCCCTGACAAATCCTTGACTCGTAAGGCTGCTGAAACTCGTATGGGTAAAGGTAAAGGTTCTCCAGATAGTTGGGTCTGCGTCGTTCGGCCCGGAATGGTCCTTTATGAAATGCAGGGTGTGGCAGAGAGTGATGCACGTGAAGCGTTCCGTCTCGCTGCGCACAAACTTCCCATGAAAACCAAGATCGTAGTTCGCGAGGAGGCCGGTCATGAAGCCTGAGGTATTGCGCGACAAAACAGTTGAAGAACTTAATGCAGCGGTTGTAGAACTGAACCAGGAGTTGTTTAACCTGAAGTTTCAGCTGCACACCGGACATCTGGAAAACACCTCGCGTATCCCTCAGGTGCGTAAGGAAATTGCCCGGGTCAAAACTGCGCTTCAAGCAAAGCACAGCTAATCCGATCATACGAGGACGGCAATGACGAAAGAACGTGGTAATAAAAAAGTACGGGTTGGAGTCGTGGTAAGCGACAAGATGGATAAGACTGTGGTTGTTAAGGTCGACGACATCGTCAAGCATCCGACCTATAAGAAATACATTAAGCGCAGTGTCACCTGCAAAGCACATGACGAGCTGAATGATTGCGCAACCGGTGACAAGGTGCTGATTGTTGAGTCGCGCCCCTTGTCAAAAGACAAGAGATGGCGGGTTCGTGAAATTCTAGAAAAACACGTCAGCGTTTAGGAGATACTGGCCATGATTCAGATGCAATCTACACTTACTGTCGCAGACAACTCCGGTGCCCGGAAGCTCTGTTGCATTAAGGTTCTTGGCGGGTCCAAGCGCAAGTATGCCGGCATTGGCGACATTATCATCTGCTCTGTCAAAGAGGCGATGCCCAACTCGAAGGTAAAGAAGGGTGATGTTGTCCGCGCTGTTATTGTGCGTACCGCAAAAGAGGTGAACCGTCCTGACGGTTCGTACATTCGTTTTGACACTAATTCGGCAGTCGTTGTTAGCGCTGCAGGAGAGCCGGTCGGCACACGTATCTTTGGGCCTGTTGCCCGTGAATTGCGTGCAAAACGGTTTATGAAAATTGTTTCACTGGCCCCTGAGGTCCTTTAAACGCTGGGAGTAAAAAGTCATGGCAGTCACAAAACTCCATGTGAAGAAAGACGACCTGGTAATGATCGTTGCCGGGAAAGACAAGGGTAAAAGCGGCAAGGTTCTGCGCGTTATGCCTGATAAAGGACGTGTTCTGGTTGAGAATCTCAACCTGATCAAGCGTCATACGCGTCCCTCTCGTACAAATAACGAAGGTGGGATCATTGAAAAGGAAGCGCCGATTGCTCTCTCCAATGTCCAATTGCTGTGCCAGGGCTGTAACAAGCCAGCGCGCACTGGTCTCAGAGTGCTCGAGGATGGCAGCAAGGTCCGGTTTTGTAAGAAGTGCAACGAGATCGTGAATAATTAACGGAGTTTTTCATGGCAAGGCTCAAGGAATTATATCAGAACGAGTTGGTTCCGAAGTTGATTAAGGAATTACAGCTTAAGAACGTGATGGAAGTCCCTCGCGTCGAAAAAGTCGTCATTAATATGGGACTCGGCGAAGCGATTCAGAATGTAAAGATACTTGAATCCGCAGTCGATGAGATGTCTCGTATCACTGGGCAAAAAGCGGTTATTACACGCGCCAAAAAGTCAATTGCGCAATTCAAACTGCGTGAAGAGATGCCGATCGGCGTCATGGTGACATTGCGTCGTGATCGCGCGTATGAATTTCTTGATCGTCTCATCAATGTCGCTCTGCCACGTGTTAGGGACTTCAAGGGTGTTTCGGCTAAGGCTTTCGACGGTCGTGGCAATTACACTCTTGGTATTCGTGAGCAATTAATCTTCCCTGAGATAGATATTGAGAAAATTGACAAGGTCAAGGGGATGAATGTGACAATTGTCACCTCGGCTCGTACTGATGAAGAGGGCCGTGCACTGCTTACTGAAATGGGCATGCCCTTTCGTAAACAGAATGTAGCAGCATAGCGGAGGAAGCACGTGGCAAAGAAATCGATGCGCAATAAGGCCGCAGGGCCCCAGAAATTTAATGTGAGAAAGTATAACCGCTGTCCGATCTGTGGTCGGCCTCGTGCGTACTATCGTAAATTTGATATGTGCAGAATCTGTCTGCGCAAGCTGGCGTCTGAAGGCAAACTGCCTGGCGTAACCAAGTCCAGCTGGTAATCAGGTAATTAAGGAGCAGTACTCATGGCTATGACAGATCCGATCGCGGACCTGCTGACCCGCATCCGCAATGCAGGCATGGCAAAGCATTCCAAGCTGGACATTCCTTCGTCCAATGTGAAAGTCGCCATTGCCGAAGTTTTGAAAGATCTCGGTTACATCAAGAATTTCAAGGTCATCAATGACGACCTGCAGGGGATTCTGCGTGTTTACCTGAAATATGATGAGCAGAGCAATGCCGTAATTCACGAAATTACCCGCGTATCGAAGCCTGGTCGTCGTGTTTATGTAGGACAGGATGAAATCCCTCGTGTCAAGAACGGTCTTGGCGCAGCGATTCTGTCGACTTCCCGAGGTGTTATGGATGATGTTGCTGCCCGTGAAGCAAAAATTGGCGGCGAAGTCCTCTGTACGATCTGGTAACCCAAACAAGCAAACTGTTGATTTGAAGGAGTCGATAAAGATGTCGCGCATCGGCAAGAAACCTATAAGTATAGTCCCTGGTGTTAAGATCACCTTGGATGGCCAGAATATTAAGGTTGATGGCCCCAAGGGTAGCCTCAAGCGAACTATTCACGACCAAATTGAAGTCAAAATGGAAGCAGATCAATTGATTATGCTCCCACGGGTTGAGCGCTCAAGTGCCCTGCAGGGCCTCTCTCGCAGTCTCGTCGCCAACATGGTTGATGGTGTAACCGTCGGCTTCACTAAGGTCTTGGAGATAAACGGCGTTGGTTATCGTGCTGAGCTCAAGGGTACGACCTTGAACCTCTCACTCGGTTACTCACATCCAATTGAATACCCCCTTCCACAAGGGATCAGCGCTGAGGTCGATACAAAGGCTAACCGCATTACCGTTTCCGGTATAGACAAGGAACTTGTTGGTGCCACTGCTGCTAAAATCAGATCTTTTCGTGAGCCTGAGCCGTATAAGGGCAAAGGGATCAAGTATGCGGAAGAGCGTATCCTGCGTAAAGCTGGCAAGACTGGTAAGAAGTAACCTGAACAGGATAAGGTGAGAACTGTGAACATCTCGAAAGAACGGCGGGTTGCCCGCAAGAAGCGTCAGGTAAGGGTACGCAGCAAAGTCACAGGAAGCGTTGAGCGGCCACGTTTGTGCGTATTCCGTAGCTCCAAACATATTTATGCCCAGATTATAGAAGATGTTACCGGCAAAACCCTGGTTGCGGCTTCTACTGTCGTCAAGGGTACCGAGGACAGTGTCAAGTACAGTGGGAATGTTGAGGCAGCCAAGGTGGTTGGCAAGCAGCTTGCTGAAAAGGCCCTGGCAAAGGACATTAAACAGGTAGTTTTCGACCGCAACGGCTTCTTGTATCATGGCCGTGTTAAGGCTCTCGCCGATGCGGCTCGTGAAGCTGGTTTGACTTTCTGAGCTACAAAGGAGAAGAGCGTTGCAACGCGTTGACAAAAACGAAACGAATTTAATCGATCGCGTTATCCACATCAATCGTACGGCCAAAGTTGTCAAAGGCGGTCGTAGGTTCAGCTTCTCTGCACTGGTTGTAGTTGGTGACGGCAGTGGCAATGTTGGATACGGTCTTGGTAAGGCCAAAGAGGTTCCAGAGGCAATCCGCAAGGGTGTCGAAAAGGCCAAGAAAAGTATGATTTCTGTACCTATCCAGGGAACAACCATTCCCTACGATGTCATCGGCAAGTTTGGTGCAGGCAAGGTTATGCTTAGGCCCGCGTCAGAAGGTACCGGAGTTATTGCCGGTGGTGCGGCACGTGCGATTTTGGAGGTTGCCGGTATCAGCGACATCCTTTCAAAGTGTCTTGGGTCTAATAACCCACACAATGTTGTTAAGGCGACCCTTCGGGCTCTACAGATGCTGCGCAGCCCGGAAGAGATCCTTGCCAGACGTGGTCTTGGGAAAAACAGCTCGGACCAGAAAGCCTGAGACGGGAGCGAATAATGGCTGACATCAAGATAACACTTAAGCGTAGCGGCATTGGCCGCAACAAGTATTTCACCAAGGTTCTCAATGGGCTTGGCCTGCGTCGTCTGCATCAGACAGTCGTGCTGCAGGATACGCCCGAAATTCGCGGTATGATCAACAAGGTCAACCACATGGTCACCGTTGAGGAATAGGCGCAAGGATAATAACCATGGATTTAAGTAATCTGCAACCGGCCTCCGGTTCAACCCATAGTAAGAAGCGTATTGGTCGTGGTCATGGCTCAGGAACTGGCAAGACTGCCGGTAAGGGACACAAAGGCCAGAACGCCCGTTCCGGTGGCGGTGTCAAGCCTGGTTTTGAAGGCGGACAAATGCCGCTGCAAAGGCGTCTTCCCAAGCGTGGATTCACTCCGCTGAGCAGAAAAGTCTACACCCTTGTCAACCTCCGCGACCTGGAATTGTTTGACACGGGGAGCTGTGTAGATCTCGAGGCTCTTGGCAAGGCTGGACTGATTGGTCAAATCAAGGATGGCGTCAAGATCTTGGGCGACGGTGAGCTGACCAAGTCACTGACAGTAAAAGCCCACATGTTCAGCAAGTCTGCCCAAGCTAAGATCGAAGCCGCCGGCGGCACAGTCGAGGTCCTTTAACTTGTTAGCCAGCATCCAGAATATCTTTAGTATTCCTGAACTGCGCCGTCGCATCCTTTTTACCCTTGGGATGCTTGCGGTCTATCGGGTCGGTTGTCATGTGCCGCTTCCGGGTGTTGACGGATCAGTCCTCGCGCAGTTTTTTGAAGGTACGCAGGGCACTTTGCTTGGTCTGGTCAGTGCGTTTACTGGCGGTGCGCTGGAGCGCATGACAGTTTTCGCCCTGGGTATAATGCCTTACATCAGTGCTTCTATTATTATGCAACTGCTGACTGTAGTCTTTGAGCCCGTTGAACGTCTGTCCAAAGAGGGCGAGCAGGGCCGTAAGACCATGACCAAGTGGACTCGCTATGGCACGGTTGGTTTGTCAGTTGTCCAAGGTGCCGGAATTGCCGTTGGTTTGCAGACAATGCGCGGTCCAGCTGGTGAGCCGGTCGTTGCAATGCAAGGTGTCGGATTCATTGTGTTGACGGTCATCACCCTGACTGCGGGTACAGCTTTTATTATGTGGCTGGGCGAGCAGATTACGGAGCGTGGTATCGGTAATGGCATTTCTTTGATCATCTTCGCTGGTATCGTTGCCATGCTGCCTTCCGCGCTGGTCAACAGTATCCGATTGTTAAAAACCGGCGCTTTGAGTGTACCGGTACTGCTGATTCTTCTGGTTGTGATGGTTGCTGTCATCTGGGCCATTATCTTCATGGAGCGTGGTCAGCGGCGAGTTCCCATTCATTATGCAAAGCGTGTTGTTGGTGCCCGGAATGCCGGTGGACAGAGCAGTCACTTGCCTCTAAAAATCAATATGAGTGGAGTTATTCCACCGATCTTTGCCAGCTCGATCATCATGTTCCCAAGCACAGTCGCAAATTTTGTCGATGTGCCATGGGTACAGACCTTCGCGTCAATGATGACTCCCGCTCACTGGTTGTATAACGTTTTTTATATCGCTTTTATTGTCTTCTTCTGCTACTTCTACACGGCTGTTACCTTTAATCCGGTTGATGTGGCAGACAATATCAAGCGTCAGGGTGGTTATGTCCCTGGTGTAAGACCCGGTAAAGCAACGTCAGATTACCTGGATACTGTTCTAGGACGCCTGACTTTTGCCGGTGCAATTTATATCTCGGCAGTCTGCGTTTTGCCAACACTCTTGATTGGCCAGTTCAACGTTCCCTTCTTTTTTGGCGGCACATCTCTACTGATTGTCGTCGGAGTAGGCATGGATACGGCTTCTCAAATTGAGGCTCACCTGATTTCACGTTCTTATGAAGGATTCATGAAGGGTGTGAGCATTAAAAGCCGGCGCGGATAGATAAGGCAAGCACCGATGAAGCTGATTTTACTTGGACCCCCCGGAGCCGGCAAAGGTACGCAGGCCAAGATGCTGACGGAAGTTTTCTCGATCCCTCAGATCTCGACGGGCGATATTCTGCGGGCTGCTGTAAAAGACGGCACCGCAATGGGTCTCAAGGCTAAGGAATACATGGATGCAGGTGGACTGGTCCCTGACGAGGTCGTTGTCGGGATCGTTCGCGATCGTCTGCAGGAAGCTGATTGCGATAATGGGTTCATCCTGGACGGTTTCCCTCGAACAGTTCCTCAGGCCGACGCTCTGCAGGTCAGCCTTCAGGAGATGAACAAGGAGCTGGATCGGGTCATCTCTTTAGAAGTTGATGCGGAAGCGCTGGTCGCGCGTTTGACAGGACGTAGAACTTGTAAGGACTGTGGCCGCGGTTACCATTTGCAATTTGATCCTTCACGCGAAGCTGGAATTTGTGATGCTTGCGGAGGCCCACTCTTCCAGCGTGATGACGATCAGGAGGAAACAATTCGCAAGCGGCTGCAAGTATATGCAGACCAGACATCTCCGCTGACGAGTTACTATCGGGATGCTGGAGTGCTCCTGGAATTGGACGGAATGCAGCCCATTTCACAGGTTCAGGATCAGTTGCTGTCATTGTTACGGACAAGTTAGCGTGATTGTTTTAAAGAGCCCGGTCGAATTAGAAAAAATGCGGGCAGCCGGGCGAATTGTTGCAGAAACACTTGCCTTGCTAGAAAGCCGGATCGGTCCAGGCGTTACAACGAACGAACTGAACCGGCTGGCAGAAAAGGAATGTCAGCGTCAGGGCGCAAAGCCGGCATTCAAAGGTTATGGTGGTTTTCCATTTGCTATCTGCTCCTCACCTAATGACCGGGTGGTTCATGGCTTTGCTGATGACAACCCTTTGCAAGAGGGCGATATTCTGAGCATAGACTTTGGCGTGCTCTATAAAGGTTTTTATGGTGACTCAGCAATGACAGTCGCCGTAGGTCAGTTGGACCCTGAAACGCGACGGTTGTTGGTGACCACGCGCGAATCACTTGAGCGAGCAATAGAAAAAACAGTACCGGGCGGCAGGTTGTCTGATATCTCACATGCCGTGCAGTCCTGGGTAGAGCCGAAGGGCTTCTCCGTCGTCCGAGAGTTTGTTGGTCACGGTATTGGACGTAGCCTGCACGAGGCTCCGCAGATACCCAATTATGGCCAGCCCGGCCAGGGACCTAAGCTCAAAACCGGGATGACACTAGCGATAGAGCCGATGATCAATGCCGGTTTGCCTGGTGTGAAGGTCTTGGCTGATGGGTGGACAGCAGTAACGCAGGATGGTAAGAGGTCTGCTCATTTTGAACATACAGTCGCCGTTACTGATAACGGTCCTGAAATATTAACGCAGCTGTAAACTAATGACGACGTGCCCAGCGGGTTTTACGCCACGGCTTAAAGGAAAGAAACATGAAAGTCCGAGCATCAGTCAAAGTAATTTGTGACAAGTGTAAAGTAATTAAGCGCAAGGGTGTACTCAGAGTGATCTGCGAAAATCCCAAGCATAAACAGAGACAAGGTTAAGTATTAGGAGGATCGGACATTGGCTCGTATTGCTGGTATCGATTTACCCAGGAACAAACGGATTGAAATCGCCCTGACTTATGTCTATGGCGTTGGGCGCTCTACGTCCCAGGACATTTTGACCAAAGCAGGGGTAGATTTCAATACCCGCTCGGACAATTTAACTGAGGAAGAAGTCGCCAAAATCCGTAAGGTTATTGACAGTGAATGCAAGGTAGAGGGTGACCTGCGTCGCGAAGTGACGATGAATATCAAGCGACTTATGGACCTCGGTTGTTATCGTGGTTTGCGTCATCGTAGAGGTTTGCCGGTGCGTGGACAGAAAACTAAAACTAACGCCAGGACCCGTAAGGGACCGCGTAAGACCGTTGCCGGTAAGAAGAAGTAACAGGAGGAACCATGGCTAAGCCTGGTAAACGTGTACGTAAAAAGGTAGAAAAGAAGAACGTCCCGAATGGAATCGCTCATATCCAGGCGACGTTCAATAATACGATCATTACGATCACTGATGTGGCCGGTAATGTGATCTCCTGGTGCACCTGCGGAACGAAGGGTTTCAAAGGGAGTCGTAAGAGTACTCCTTTTGCTGCTCAGATGGCTGCGGAAGATGCCGCCAAGAAAGCACAGGAGCATGGCCTGCGCAGTGTTGAGGTTTGGGTAAAGGGACCAGGTTCCGGACGCGAGTCTGCTCTGCGTGCTCTGCAGGCCGTTGGCCTGACCATCACCATGATCAAGGATGTCACTCCGATACCGCATAACGGGTGCCGTCCACCCAAGCGTAGAAGAGTCTAACCAGACATAAGGAGGACGAACGTTGGCGAGACACACTGGACCCGTTTGCCGCATGTGCCGGCGGGAAAATATGAAATTGTTCCTCAAGGGTGACCGTTGCTATACAGATAAATGTGCTTTGGAGCGCCGTAATTACGCCCCAGGCCAGCATGGTCAAGGTCGTATAAAGGTTTCCGATTACGGCACTCAGCTTCGTGAGAAGCAGAGAGTCAAGCGTACCTATGGTCTGCTGGAAAAGCAATTCCGAGACTTCTTCAAAAGTGCTGACCGTAAGAAGGGTGTCACCGGCGAGAATCTTCTGATTATGCTCGAACGCCGGCTTGACAGCATGGTCTATCGGATGGGGTTTGCTACATCACGCAACGAAGCCCGACAGTTGGTTAGACATAGCCATTTTCTGGTGAACGGGCGGAAGGTCAATATCCCTTCGTATCTTGTACGCCCCGGCGATGTTGTTGCTTTGCGCGAGAAGAGTCGTAAAATTGCGCGTATCAATGAGTCTCTTGATGGTGTCATGCGACGCGGTGTTCCTTCTTGGGTAGAACTGACCCGTGATGCGTTTCAGGGTACAGTTAAAACACTGCCAGTGCGTGCAGAGATGACAACACCTAGCTTCCAGGAACATCTGATTGTCGAACTTTACTCTAAGTAAACGATTCAGTCATCATAGCGATTTGGAACTTTATAGAGCAACCTCATAACGGAGGATACGCATGTTTAAAAACTGGAGAGAACTGATCAAACCCAAGCGACTCCAGGTTGATGCCGATACGCTGACTGCCACCTATGGCAAATTTACAGCGGAGCCGTTTGAACGCGGTTTCGGTACGACTATGGGTAATGGTCTGCGCCGGGTTTTGCTCTCCTCACTACAGGGGGCGGCAATCACCTCAGTTCGCATTAAAGGTGTTCTGCACGAATTTTCCACCGTTCCTGGCGTGACGCAAGACGTGACGGATATCATCCTTAACCTGAAGGGTGTTCTGATCAAATTGCACGGCCATGAAGCGCGTAACATCCGCATTGTCAAAAAGGGTGCGGGAGTTATCAAAGCCGGCGATATTGTCACCGACCCAAACGTCGAAATCCTGAACCCGGATCACTTCATTGCAATGTGTGGTAAGGAAGCCGATATCGAAGTAGACATGGTGGTTTCTATGGGCAAAGGCTATAGCCCGGCAGAGCGAAACCGCGATGAAAAGGCTCCGGTTGGCACAATCCCCATCGATGCTCTCTTCTCACCGATTAAAAAGGTGAATTTTACGGTGAGCAATGCCCGTGTTGGTCAGGTCACGGACTATGACAAGCTGGTTCTTGAAATTCATACCAATGGCAGCGTAAGGGCTGATGATGCGCTTGCTTACGCAGCTAAGATTATCAAGGAACAGGTTCAATTGTTCATTAATTTTGATGAAGCGCTTGAGCCTGAGCTCACTGATGAGGTTGAAGGATCCAAGCAGCCAATCAACGAGAACCTCTACCGTCGTGTCGACGAACTCGAGTTGTCAGTACGTAGTGCAAATTGCCTGAAGAACGCCAACATCCGTCTTATCGGTGAACTCGTCCAGAAATCCGAAGCGGAAATGTTGAAAACACAGAATTTCGGACGCAAGTCACTTAACGAAATCAAGGATATCCTGTCTGAAATGGGTCTGACCCTCGGTTTGAATTTCGAAGGCTTCCCCGACCCTGAATATCTAAAAATGATTGAAAAGAGCGAGGAAGAACTCTAATGCGCCATAGAAAATCCGGAAAGAACCTGGGCCGCAATACCAGTCACAGAAAGGCCATGATGCGTAACATGGTGACGTCACTGTTCGATAGTGAAAAGATCACCACTACGGATGCACGTGCCAAAGAACTGCGTAAAATGGCTGAAAAATTGATTACCTTGGCCAGACGTGGTGATCTCCACTCCCGCCGCATTGCACTGGAAGTCGTTCGCGACAGCAAAACTGTTGCCAAGCTGTTTGAAACGATTGCACCGCGTTATGCAGATCGCCCCGGCGGCTATACCAGAATCATCAAGCTGGGCCTTCGTGCCGGAGACAAAGCCTCTCTTTCAATCATTGAACTGGTTGAAGAGGAGTTTACCGCCAAACCGAAGAAAAAGGCTCCGGTGAAAAAGGCAGTTAAAGCCTCTGAAAAAGCACCTGTTGCGGAAGCGCCTGCTGAAGAAGCACCTGCTGAAGAAGCACCTGCTGAAGAAGCACCTGCTGAAGAAGCACCTGCTGAAGAAGCACCTGCTGAAGAGAAAACAGACAAGTAACCTGTGTCATTTATACATCAATGAAGAAGGGCGGGATCATGATCCCGCCCTTCTTTCTGTTTACATCTTTGCGGTGTCGAAATAGCAGTTATTTGTCAGGCTGTTTTATGACTTCCAGTAGCTCGATATCGAAAGTCAGCTCTTTACCGGCCAGAGGGTGATTCGCGTCGAGGGTCACCTTGCTCTCCGTCATGGAGGTGACCATGACATGGAAGATGCTGTCGTCCTGATTGGTGATCTCCAGCTGCCTGCCAACCTGAAGGCTCACTTTGTCGTCTATAAGACTACGGTCAATCTCCTCGAATAACTCCGGTTTGCTAATGCCATAAGCTTTGTCACACGGGATTGTAACTGTCTTGCATTCCCCTTGGGCCATCCCTTCCACGGCCTCTTCAAAGCCGGTAATGACTTCTTGTTTGCCGATTATGAAGTGCAAGGGGCGATCTGCTGGAGATTGGTCAAAGACAGTTCCATCGGCCAGCTTACCCGTGTAATGAACTTTTACCGTATCCATCTTTGCTGCTTTTGTCATGGTCTCTCCTTCTTTCTCAATATCTACAGAGCGAGGCCCACTGAGGGGCGCTTCAGGTGTCGTATGCATATCAAGCCAGTCCTCTTCGGTCAATCATTTATTCATCAAGACTGTCTGCCTTCCTTGCCATTTGTCAGTCTTCATGCTACTTTGTCGCGGTTAATCCCATAAGGAAAGAGCATGTATTTTCCCTCTCGTGAAGAGTTCAAAAAACTGACGAAACAAGGCAACCTGATTCCTGTCTACCGTGAGATCCTCGCCGACATGGAAACTCCGGTTTCGGCCTTCTGCAAGATAGATGACCGGCGAAGCGCATTTTTGCTGGAAAGTATTGCCGGAGGTGAGAAGTGGGCACGTTATTCCTTCCTCGGAGTAGGTTCAGGGAGGGCATTCAGGAGTCGAGACAGCCATTTCGAGATCTTGGAAAATGGCCGATTGGTTGAGTCAGGCTCGACACCGGACCCCCTGGGGGTTTTAAAGACCTTTCTGGCTCCCTACCAACCCGTTTCACTGCCGGAGTTGCCCCGCTTCTTCGGTGGTGCGGTTGGTTATCTCGGCTACGACATGGTTCGTCATATTGAAGCTCTGCCCTCTCTTAACAAAGCCGAGATTGGTACCTGTGACAGCTGGTTTCTGATCACGGAAACCTTGTTGATCTTTGATAATATGCAACAAAAGATCAAAGTGTTGAGTAATGTCCATTTGCGTGACGATGATGATCCTGACGTGCAGTATGACGAGGCCGTGAAGCGTATTGAAGAAATGGTCGCGAAGCTGCGCAGCCCCTTGCCTGTGCGTACCGGCAAAGCCGGCTCGGCAAGGTCAGCGGAGTTGCAATCCAATTTCAGCCGCCCTGATTTTGAAGCGGCGGTAGAACGTTGCAAAGACTATGTCCGCTCCGGTGACGTGATCCAGGTCGTTCTCTCACAGCGGTTCTCCGGTGACCTTGATGCTGACCCGTTCGATGTGTACCGGGCCTTGCGAACCATTAATCCGTCGCCTTATATGTTTTACCTGCAGTTTGATGAGACTCGCGTTATTGGCTCTTCTCCTGAAGTCCTGGTGCGTAAGGAGGGAGACCATGTGGAGGTGCGCCCCATCGCAGGAACCCGGCCACGTGGGACAACTCCGGAGAAAGACCTCTCTTATGAAATGGAGTTGCTTGCCGATCCCAAGGAGCGGGCAGAGCATATCATGCTAGTGGACCTCGGTCGTAATGATCTCGGTCGAGTGTGTGCCACAGGGACTGTTCATGTCGATGAATTGATGGTCATAGAGCGTTATTCGCACGTGATGCACATCGTTTCCAACGTCAGTGGACGCCTCTTGCCAGAGTATGATGCCTTGGATGTCTTCTCCGCAACCTTTCCGGCTGGCACTTTGAGTGGTGCGCCTAAAATTCGTGCTATGGAGATTATCGAGGAACTTGAGCCCGTTCGCCGTGAAATCTATGGCGGAGCCGTCGGTTACATCTCTTTTGACGGTAACATGGATCTGGCCATTGCCATCAGAACCCTTGTTGCTCATGAGAATCGAATTCATCTCCAGGCGGGGGCGGGCATTGTCGCCGATTCGGATCCCGCTGCCGAGTATGAGGAAACTGTCAACAAAGCCATGGGCGTCAAACTGGCGATTGAACTCGCACGTCAGGGGTTAGACTGAAATGCTGTTGATGATCGACAACTACGACTCATTTACTTACAACCTGGTGCAGTACCTGCGCGAGTTGGGCGAAGAGGTCGTTGTTTACCGTAACGACAAAATCACTCTGGCCGAGATTGAAAAGCTTCAGCCTGAGAGGTTAGTCCTTTCTCCCGGTCCCTGCACACCGAATGAAGCAGGGATATCGGTTCCGGTTGTTCACCACTTTGCCGGGAAACTGCCGATCCTGGGTGTCTGTCTTGGGCATCAGTCAATCGGACAGGCCTACGGTGGCCGAATTGTGCGGGCTGATCGTCTGATGCACGGCAAAACCAGCCCGGTCTTTCACGACGGACGAGAGCTTTTTGCCGGGCTCCCTGACCCTTTCGATGCGACTCGTTATCACTCGCTGCTGGTTGAGAAAAGGTCTTTGCCGAACTGCCTTGAAGTGACTGCGTGGACTGAGGAAGGCGAAATCATGGGCCTGCGACACCGGGATCTTCCGGTCTGGGGAGTGCAGTTTCACCCTGAATCGATCCTGACGGTCGCTGGTATGGATATGCTGCGGAATTTTTTGGAGATGACCTCTTGACGGGGATGAGGGTCGCGAAGCTCGGGGAAGAAACAGCGCAAGCTTCGAACGGCCTCTGCGGGGAGAAATGATCAAGGAAGCGATAGCCAGGGTTGTACTGAAGCAGGATCTTGCCGAAACAGAGATGATCGAAGTCATGAACCAGATTATGGGTGGCGAGGCAACTCAGGCCCAGATCGGGGCATTCATTACAGCCCTGCGCATGAAGGGTGAAACCATTGAAGAGATTACCGGCGCTGCCAGGGTTATGCGCAATCATGCGACCCCTATCCGGGTGGGCAAGGCTATCGACATCGATCGTGAAGAAATTAACCTTGACCGTGAGACGATCCTCGATACCTGCGGTACTGGTGGCAGTGGCACGAAAAGTTTCAACATCTCCACAACCGTAGCTTTAGTTGTCTCTGCCTGTGGTGTCAGAGTCGCCAAGCACGGCAATCGCAGCGTTTCCTCTGCATGTGGCAGTGCTGATGTTCTGGAAGCATTGGGAGTCAACCTGAATGTGACGCCGCAGCAGGTTGAATCCTGTATCAATAATATCGGTGTCGGTTTTCTCTTTGCGCCGGCTCTTCATGGTGCTATGAAGCATGCGATCGGGCCGCGCCGGGAAATTGGCATCCGGACAATTTTTAATATTCTCGGCCCATTGACCAATCCCGCCGGGGCTGATCGTCAGGTGCTTGGAGTTTATGCTGAAAGCCTTGTCGAAGTTCTGGCCAGGGTGTTGGTCAAGCTCGGTTGCCGGCGCGGCTTTGTTGTTCACGGCCTCGATGGCATGGACGAAGTGACGTTGACCGGACCCACGCGAGTCGCCGAAATCTGCGACGGGGCAGTGACTCTCTCCACGGTCGAACCAGAGGATTTTGGTTTGCGCCGTTGCTCTCTGGCTGACCTTCAGGGTGGGGATGCTACAGCGAATGCCGCTATCGTCAGAGAGGTCCTGAAGGGCCATCCTGGACCAAAGAGAGAGGTTGTCCTGTTAAATGCCGCCTATGCCCTGGTTGCGGTTGGTCTGGTAAGGGATATCGAAGCCGGTCTCGTAAAAGCCCGTGGGGTGATTGATGATGGTTTGGCCATGGCCAAACTGGATGCCCTGGTTGCTCTGACCAATACTTGATGGAAACTTTTTTACTGACACCCCTGAACGGTTCATGTCGATGATTCTCGATAAAATTACCGCACACAAACGCCAGGAAGTTGCCCAGGCTAAAACTCGTCGTTCTCTCACCTCTTTGCAAAGAGGTATCGCGGACCTGGAAGACCAGCCGCGAGGTTTCTTGCGAGCCCTGCGCTCGACGGCTGAATCGGGTTGGGTCTCTATTATTGCAGAAGTCAAGAAAGGTTCTCCCAGCAAGGGTGTGATCCGAGAAGACTTTGACCCTTTAACAATAGCGGAGACCTATCAGGAGAATGGTGCCACCTGTCTGTCAGTGCTGACTGATGAGCACTTTTTTATGGGCCACCTGCTTTACCTTGCCAAGATTCGGGAGATCGTCAACCTGCCGTTATTGCGCAAGGATTTTATCTGTGACCCTTACCAGATCTACGAAGCCCGCGCAGCGGGAGCTGACGCCGTGCTCCTGATCGCCGCCATGCTTGATGCCTCCCAGCTGTCAGAGTACAATGCGCTGGCGACAGAGCTCCATCTTGATGTGCTGCTGGAAGTTCACGATGAAGCGGAGCTGGAAATAGCGCTGACAACCGGCTGCGAGCTGATCGGCATCAATAACCGCAACCTGCAGACCTTTGTCACTGACCTGGCAACAACGGAGCGCCTGCTGCCATTGATCCCCGAAAGCCATTTTGTTGTTGCTGAAAGCGGTATTGCCTGTCACGCTGATGTCCTGCGTTTACAGGAGGCCGGGGCGAAGGGCTTTCTGGTCGGTGAGTCACTGATGCGAGAAGAAGATATTGGTGCCAAACTAAGGGAGCTGCAGGGCGATAAGGCTCATTAATAAGTCACTTTATCCATAACACTAACGTCAAGGAGATGTCTCATGCAGACTAAAATTCTTCTCAGCGAAGACCAGCTTCCCAAGCAGTGGTACAACATTATCCCCGACATGCCTGGTGAGATGGCCCCGGTTATCCATCCCGGAACCTTGCAGCCGGTCACACCTGACGATCTTCTGCCGCTCTTTCCCATGGGGCTTATCGAGCAGGAGGTTTCTCAGGAGCGTTGGATTGATATTCCTCAAGAGGTGCTGGATATCTATACGCTTTGGCGTCCAGCCCCCATGTTCAGGGCTCATCGCCTGGAAAAAGCCCTGGGCACACCGGCGAAGATTTACTACAAGTATGAAGGAGTCTCTCCGGCCGGATCACACAAGCCGAATACGGCTGTCCCGCAGGCCTACTATAACAAGATTGCCGGAACCAAGCGGATCGCATCTGAGACCGGTGCCGGGCAGTGGGGCTCCTCGATTGCCATGGCATGTCAGCACTTTGGTCTCGAATGCACTGTTTACATGGTCAAAGTCTCTTACGGGCAAAAGCCTTATCGCAAAAGCATGATGCAATTGTGGGGGGCCGAAGTCTTCCCCTCGCCATCAGATAAAACCAATGCCGGTCGGGCGATCCTGGCCAGCGATCCAGGCAATCAGGGCTCCTTGGGGATCGCTATCAGTGAGGCGGTCGAAGACGCTGCGACTCATGAAGACACCCGCTACTCTCTCGGCAGCGTACTGAATCATGTTTGCATGCATCAGACGATCATCGGTCTCGAAGCCAAGGAACAGCTCAAGATCGTTGGTGATTATCCTGATGTGGTTATCGGTTGTCATGGCGGTGGCTCCAATTTTGCCGGTCTGGCTTTTCCGTTTGTCCTGGATAAGGCGAATGGCAAGAACGTCCGTCTCCTCGCTGTGGAACCGGCCAGCTGCCCGACCCTGACCAAAGGCGTTTACGCGTTTGATTATGGCGATACGGCGAAGATGGCACCGATCTCCCGCATGTACACGCTGGGACACGATTTCATGCCCCCGGGTATCCATGCCGGTGGTCTGCGCTACCATGGCGCCGCTCCGCTGGTGTCACAGCTGGTGCATGAAGGGGTTGTAGAAACGAAAGCTGTTCCGCAAATAGCCTGTTTCGAAGCGGCCGTTCTGTTCGCCCGTACGGAGTCGATCATTCCTGCTCCAGAATCCTCTCACGCGATTCGCGGCGCAATTGACGAAGCGCTGTTGGCCAAAGAGGAAGGTAAAGAGAAAACGATTCTCTTTAACCTGTCCGGACACGGTCATGTTGATATGGCTGCTTACGATGCCTACTTCAATAACGAGCTGGTGGATTACGAGTATCCTGAGGCCGCGATTGCTGAATCCCTGTCGCATCTGCCAAAGGTTGGCTGATTGATGTCTGGTTACGGTGTGCCGCGGGTGAAAATCTGCGGCATTACTAATATCGCCGATGCACGCCATGCCATTGCATGCGGAGCGGATGCCCTCGGCTTTGTGTTTTATCCTGGCAGCCCCCGCTTCGTTGACCCCGACCTGGCCAGGCGGATTATTGCCGAGCTCCCCCCCTTGGTGACGACCGTTGGGCTGTTTGTCAATGAGCATCCGGCACGCATCCGTGAGATGGTGGAGTTTTGTGGCCTGAATACGGTACAATTGCACGGTGATGAAGAACCGGACCAGTGCTGTTATCCCCCGTGCCGGGTGATCAAGGCGCTGCGCTTGAAAGGTGATATGTCGAGCAGCCTTTTTGCTTCTTACCCGGTGTCGGCGCTGCTGCTTGATGCCTATGTACCGAACCAGTTCGGTGGTACCGGGCATCAGTGTGATTGGCAACAGGCGGCAAGCGTTGCTGCTCAGCACCGCGTCATCCTCGCCGGTGGCCTGAATCCGGAGAACGTTGCAGAAGCCGTACGCCAGGTCCACCCTTATGGTGTGGATGTGTCGAGCGGTGTCGAAAAAAAGCCCGGGCAAAAAGACCCGGAAAAGGTGGCCCGGTTTATCCGCATGGCCAGGGAGGCGTTGTAAGTGAGTTACCAAGAGCCTGATAGACGGGGCCATTTTGGCCAGTTTGGCGGTCGTTATGTCGCCGAAACTCTTATGCCGGCACTGCTGGAATTAGAGGAGAGCTATAAAGAGTGCCAGACTGACCCCTCTTTTAAGGCAGAGTTTGACAGCTACCTGAAGAACTACGTTGGTCGTCCGAGCCCACTCTATTTTGCCAGCCGGCTTAGCGAGCATCTGGGTGGCGCTAAAATCTACCTGAAGCGTGAAGATCTGAATCACACCGGTGCCCACAAGGTCAATAATACCGTAGGTCAAATCCTTCTGGCGCGGCGAATGGGCAAGCGCAAGGTGATTGCCGAAACCGGAGCCGGTCAGCACGGTGTCGCAACGGCAACCGTCGCTGCACTGTTTGGCATGGAATGCGATATCTTCATGGGCACCGAAGATATCAGGCGCCAGTCGCTCAATGTGTTCCGCATGAAACTGCTCGGTGCCCGTGTCCACGAAGTGACCAGCGGCACAGCCACCCTCAAAGATGCCATGAATGATGCCCTGCGTTACTGGGTGACTCACGTGCGAGACACTTTTTACGTGATCGGCACGGTGGCCGGGCCGCATCCCTATCCGCAGATGGTCCGTGATTTTCAGTCGGTGATCGGTCTCGAGAGCAAAGAGCAGATGCTCGCAGCCGAAGGTCGTCTGCCCGATGTGGCTGTTGCATGTATCGGTGGCGGTTCTAACGCCATGGGCCTGTTTTATCCTTTCATTGATGACGACTCGGTTCGCCTGATCGGCGTCGAAGCGGCCGGTCTCGGCGTCGACACCGGCAAGCATGCGGCCAGCATCTCTGCTGGTCGGGTCGGTGTCCTGCATGGCAACAAGACCTACCTCCTGCAAGACGATGATGGGCAGATCCAACACGCCCATTCCATTTCTGCCGGTCTTGATTATCCCGGTGTCGGCCCCGAGCACGCCCTGCTTAATGACCTGGGCCGCGCCGAATACGTATCAGTGACCGATGACGAGGCCCTGGCGGCCTTCCGCATGCTGACGGAAATGGAAGGGATTATCCCGGCACTGGAAAGTGCTCATGCCATCGCTCACCTCGTCAAACTTGCCCCTGAGCTTTCTTCTGAACAAGCGATCCTCGTTTGCCTGTCCGGTCGGGGAGACAAGGACATACACACCGTTGCCGAAGCAATGGGCGTGGACCTCTAATACGGGACGCGGAATGCGGGACGAGGAGCGTAAAAAGAATCTGCTTTCTACACTTATCGTCATGCGTTGCCGTTGGCTTATATGAAATTTACAGAACTTGATCTCCCCCAAGAAGTAATGCGCGGTATCGAGCAGGTTGGCTTTGTCGAATTGACCCCTGTCCAGGAAGAATCGATTCCCCTGGCTTTGCAGGGCAGCGATGTCGCGGCCCAGGCACAAACGGGTACTGGCAAAACCGCAGCGTTTCTGATCGCACTCTTTACCCGTCTGCTCAAGAACAAGCCTGCGTCGAAACAGGGGCCTCGCGCCCTGATCCTGGCGCCGACCCGGGAGCTGGTGGTGCAAATATGTGCCGATGCGGCTGGCCTTGGTTCGGGGTGTCCCTTTAAGATCCAGCCGATCTTCGGCGGCGTTGACTACGAAAAGCAGAGAACGGCACTGCAGGGTGGCGTTGATATCATCGTCGCGACTCCCGGCCGTTTGATCGATTATGCAAAGCAGAATGTTTTTACTTTAGGACATGTTGAATCGCTGGTTATCGATGAGGCGGATCGCATGTTTGATATGGGGTTTATCCGCGATTTACGTTACATCCTGCGCAAGCTGCCACCCTTTGAAAAACGTCAGACGATGCTCTTCTCGGCCACCCTGTCCCAGCGGGTCATGGAGCTGGCCTACGAGTTCATGAATCTTGCGGAAAAAGTCCGCATTGAACCTGGCCAGGTTACCGCCGAACGGGTTGAGCAGATTGTTTATCACGTGTCCCGCCGGGAAAAATTCCCGCTTTTGCTTGGCCTTCTCAAAAAAGAGCTCGATGAAGTCAGAGTGCTGGTCTTTATTAACACCAAAAGAGAAGGTGAACATCTCTCGGGACGATTGCAGATCAATAATTTCAGAGTTGCGGTCCTGTCCGGTGATATCCCCCAGAAAAAACGTTTACGCATCCTGGAGGATTTCAAGGCCGGTAAACTGAACTTTCTCGTGGCCACGGACGTGGCGTCGCGTGGTCTGCACATCGATGGTGTTACGCACGTCATCAATTACGATCTGCCTCAGGATGCCGAGGACTACGTACATCGCATTGGCAGAACCGCCCGTGCCGGGGCTGGCGGCAAATCGATCAGCTTTGCCGATGAGGACCTGGCCTATTTTCTGCCCGACATCGAAGAATATATTGGTATGAAAATTCCGAGCACCGTCCCTCAGGAAGAAGATCTTTGCAACGATTACAAACGTGGCGTGCTGCATAAGAAGTCTCCGGTTGCAGATAAAAAGGGAGGGGCTAAGCCACGCTCTCCAAGGCGACGTCGCCCCGGTGGCAAGCCGAGGCCTAAATAGGACGCAGCGGTGGCAAGTCTTGTCCTGAAAGGTCTGCACGGATGCAAGAGGTGTGAGCGTTTAGTTGCTTTTATGGCACAGTTGCCACCAGCCAAAGGTCGTGTGCGTGCGGATTACCACAATGGACCGGTCAATGGCTTCGGTGACCTGCAGGCACGTATCTGCCTGGTTGGCCTGGCTCCCGGTGCCCATGGCGCCAATCGTACTGGCCGGCCCTTTACCGGAGATGGTGCAGGCGACTTCATGTATCCTCTGCTTCACCAGGCGGGATTCTCCTCTCTGTCAGAGGCTGTGACTGCCGACGACGGCCTGGAGTTGCGCGATCTCTACATTACCAACGCGGTCAAATGTCTGCCTCCGGAGAACCGGCCGAAGACCGACGAGTTTGCCGCCTGTCGGCCTTATCTTGAAACCGAGCTGCGCTCTTTGCAGAAGCTGCAGGTTATTATCGCTCTCGGTCACGGGGCGCATAGCAGCCTGTTACGGTTGTTCCAGGCCCAGGGGTTGATTCAAAAGCTTTCTGCTGTGCCCTTTGGGCACGGCAGCAGTTATACCCTGGGTAATGGTACGACCCTGGTTGGCTGCTACCATACCAGCCGTTACAATGTTCAGACCGGCCGGATGAACAGTGAAATGTTCATCGATTTGCTTGCCCGGGTCAGGTCGCTGCTCACTTGAAAAAACGGTTGATATCCTTGGCTTTGTTCCGATAGTATTAATATTTGGCTCCGGGTGAGATCTATGGAGCGAGGCATTATTTTTCCGAAAGACGTTAAGTGCCCATGTCGAAGATTACCTCCACATTGAATGCGTTGAAAGAGCGCGGCGAAAAGGCCCTCGTGACTTTCATTACGGCGGGAGATCCTGATCTCGCAACCAGCGAACAGATTGTTCATACACTGGTTGAGTCCGGGGTCGATCTGATAGAACTCGGCTTCCCCTTTTCCGATCCCATGGCCGACGGGCCAACCATACAGTTTGCCTCGGAACGGGCTCTGGCCGCAGGAACGACTCTTCGCGGTGTGCTCGATATGGTTGCCAGGGTGCGCCTGCACAGTAACATCCCGATCGTTCTGATGGGTTATTACAACCCCGTCTTCACTTATGGGCCCGGGCATTTTGCGCGCGATGCGGCCGCTGCCGGAGTTGATGGCTTGTTGCTGGTCGACCTGCCCCCGGAAGAGTCGGAAGAACTGCATCCCCTGCTGCGTGATGCCGGGGTCGATTTGATCACCCTGCTGGCACCAACAACCGGTGCCGAACGTATGGCAAGGCTTGCGGCCGGGAGTGAAGGCTTCCTTTACTACGTGTCGATGACCGGTGTCACCGGCAGCCAGCAGGTCGATGCCGGGGCGATTTCTTCCGCGGTCAGCGAACTGAAAGGCCTGGCGCCGGTCCCCGTAGCCGTTGGTTTGGTGTCTCTAGCGCGGAAGATGCCAAGGCTGTTGCCGGTATTGCCGATGCCGTTGTAGTTGGCAGCGCACTGGTTAAATTGATCGCCGAGTTCAGCGGCTCCCCCCGGCTGCAGGATGAAGTGCGGAGGTTTGTCAGGCAGCTTAAGGCGGCGATCTGAGTTTCTGCTGTGCCGGGAGTCCTGAGATGCTGGTTTCTGCAGCTGACCAGATGAACGAGTTTCGCCGGCCGAGTTTCCTGCTAAACTGGACAAAACGGACGTACCGGTCAAAATATCTAACAAAGCCTTGATACCCCGAATAATCAGTATGCAGCTGGCATTTTGTCAGAAACACTGAGTGGTATGGAAGGGCAGTGAATGGTTCCAGACTTGCAAATTGGAACTGTCTGAATTGTGAGGAAAAATCATGGCCTGGTTTAAAAAGTCGAAGGCGCCGATTTCGCAGGTGGAAAGCAAAAAAGTGCAGATGCCTGAAGGGCTCTGGACAAAGTGCAAGAATTGCGAGGAGATTATCTACTCCAAGGAGATCGAGCGCAATTTCAACGTTTGTCCCAAGTGCGACTACCATTTCCGTATCAGCGCACGAGAAAGAATCTCTCTGGTGATTGATGAGGGGACCTTTGTCGAGACTGACGCCGAGATGTCATCCGTGGATTTTCTGAAGTTCAAGGACTCCAAGAAATACAGTGACCGGATCAAGGCGGCTGTCAAGAAGAGTGGTGGCGGTGATGCGATCATTACCGGTTCCGGCATGATGAATGGTCAGGAAGTTGTTGTTGCCGTTTTTGATTTCGGTTTCCTCGGTGGCAGCATGGGCTCGGTTGTTGGTGAGAAGGTGACCCGGGCGATCGAACTGGGTCTTGAGAAAAAGGCACCGGTTCTGGTCTTCTCCTCCTCGGGTGGAGCCCGCATGCAGGAGAGCATCCTCTCCCTGATGCAGATGGCTAAAAGCAGCGCCGCACTTGCCAAACTGAAAAAGGCCGGGATTCCGTTTATCTCCGTGCTTACCGATCCGACGACCGGCGGTGTCACCGCCAGCTTCGCCATGCTGGGTGATCTCAATGTTGCCGAGCCGAAAGCTCTTATTGGTTTTGCCGGCCCCCGCGTTATCGAGCAGACTATTCGCCAGCAACTTCCGGAAGGTTTTCAGCGTTCTGAATATCTTTTGGAACATGGCATGGTCGACATGATTGTTTCCCGCCAGGAAATGAAGGAAAAATTGTCGCAGGCTCTACGCATCTTTACCAAGCAGTAGGCGATGGATTTCTCCGCAAGCCTCGATTATCTCTATGGGCTGCAACGCTTCGGCATCAAGCTTGGCCTGGAGAATATGCGGGCGCTCAAAGCCCGTCTACCCGCATTGTGCGATCCTTTGCCCTGCGTTCATGTCGCCGGGACCAACGGCAAGGGTTCCGTCAGTGCTCTGCTGGCCGAGATGCTCAAGCAGTCAGGGCTGCGAGTCGGCCTTTATACCTCGCCTCACCTGCATTGTTTCACTGAGCGAATCCGTATTGATGGGGAGCCTGTTACTCGCGCAGAGGTCGCGGCTCTCGCTGAAACGGTGCGCCTGGCTGCCGGTGATATCCCTCTGACTTTTTTTGAAGCGACAACGGCGATGGCCCTGCTGGCTTTCAGGGAGCAGCAGGTTGATATTGCTGTCATTGAAACCGGTCTGGGCGGTCGTCTCGATGCTACGAATATTGTCGAGCCCCAACTTTGTCTGATTACTCCGGTCAGCGTCGACCACAGTGAACATCTGGGCAGCAGCCTGACCGAAATTGCTGCTGAAAAGGCCGGCATCATAAAATCAGGCGTTCCTGTCGTCGTCGGCAAACAGGACCCGGAGGCGGCCACGGTTATCC
Source organism: uncultured delta proteobacterium (assembly GCA_963707155.1). Taxonomy (GTDB): domain Bacteria; phylum Desulfobacterota; class Desulfuromonadia; order Desulfuromonadales; family BM103; genus M0040. Next base: position 126,195 of record CAVPPD010000038.1, read on the forward strand.
TGTCGACAGCTGCCGAGAAGAATGCCACAGTCTACCTCGCAGGGCGCGATTTCTCATGGCATGGTGATCACGATAACCTGGCGATTGATATCGGTCCTCGTGCTCTTGCTGGTCTGAGCTGTGCTTTGCCTGGAGTCCATCAGCTGGATAACCTTGCCCAGGCTGTCGCAGGTGCCATTCAATTGCGTGAGCAGGGTATCCTGATCACCGATGCAGCCTTGCGCATGGCTGGTAAGACCGTGCAGTGGCCGGGTCGTCTGGAATGGTTTTCGGGACGGCGCCAGGTTCTTCTGGATGTCTCGCATAATCGGGCAGGAATTACCTGTCTGGCCGACTACCTGGCAGAGCAAAAGATTTCGCGCATCCATCTGGTCACCGGATTGAGTGGTGAGCGCGATCCCGCAGAGGTGCTCATGCCTCTGGAAAAAATCGCCGTTGCGGTATATGCTGTGCCGGTCTCCTGTGGCCGGTCTGTATCGACGAAACGAATTGCTGACTGGGCCAGACAGGAGACGATACCTGTTTCTGAATACGTTAACGCGGCTGATGGCCTGACTGAAGCTCTGCAAGGTGCGAGTGACAGTGAACCGGTTGTGGTCTGCGGTTCACTCTATCTCGTCGCAGAGCTTCGTCAACATTTGCTGCAGGGGGATTGGTCGGATGAACTCGAAATGGTCGATCCTCTGTAGGCTCAGCTTGACGCATAAGGTCAAACCTGGTCTGCTCCTGGTGGCCTGGTCGTGTGTGCCACTTGCTTTTGCTCTTCTCCTCTTGATCGCTTCGACTGTGCCTGCTGTTGCACAACCAGGAATCACGATCGGTGTTGCCGTTGATGGCGGCGGACTGATCTCCTCTTCCGAGCAAGCGCGGGATCTCGGTCGTTTTCTGGAGGAACAACTTTCTCTTCCTGTCAGGGTCCGCAGTTTCACGTCTGAAGACCAACTCTCTCTCTGGCTGACCCGCTTCCGTGAAGTTGATGTCGCCTGGATCAGTGAAAGGGCCCTCGCCAAGATTCCGGCAGGTCAGCTTTATCCCTTGGCCAAAAGCCATGATTCTCCCCCGTCCCCGAGCGGCCAGATGGTCGCCCGACAGGGCTTGAGTCCTTCTGTTTATCAACACGTAACAACCATTTTGCTGACGATGCACGAAAGCCCTTCCGGGCAGGTGTTGCTGTCGCAGCTTGGGACCTCTCGCCTGGTCTCTCCTGAACAGCAACACGTCTCTGCAAAGGTGTTCGTGGCAACGCCGGGTGCTCACGGGTTGTCGTCCCAAGCAGCTGCAATCGGCAGTGCCGGGCCGCCTGCTGTACCAGAAGTGACCGCGCCCGTTGAGGAAACCGTCGCAGCCGTATCCTCTCCCGAAAAATCTCAAAAAACTGTGCCGGTGTTGCAGGAGGACTCAAGTCAAAAGAGGATAGAACCGCAAACAGCCGAACTCGAAAACGTGAGTCAAGGCGACACGGACAAGATTCAGCCTCGGTCTGTCGGGATAGAGGGGGATCAGTCCACTCCTTTTACTGCAACATCACCGGACATTGATCGGGAAGAGCAGGTGACCCTGGTTGCTGATTATCTTGAATACAATTCTGAACAGGACAGTTATGAGGCAAAGGGCGATGTCACCCTTCGCCAGGCAGATGTCGAGCTGAAGTCAGAGACATTGCTCTGGCAGTCTCTGACTCAGGATGTTGCCGCGCAAGGTTCTGTCTCTCTCCGTGACGCCGGTACCGAGATTTCCGGTGAGCGCATGCAATACAATGTCGCCACTGGACAGGGACAAATCAGAGACGGTCGGCTCTTCGTGGAAGAAGGCAACTTCCACTTGGCCGGAGCGCAGATCGAGAAACATAATCAGACGGAATATTTTGTCGAGAGCGGTAGCTTCACCACCTGTGACGGAGAAATTCCTGACTGGAAATTTTCTGCCAGCGAGGTTGATGTCACATTGGGAGGCTACGCCCGGGCAAAGAATGTCTGGTTCCATATCAAGGATGTCCCCGTCCTCTATACCCCTTATCTGAGCTTTCCGGTTATGACAGAAAGAGAATCCGGATTTCTCTTGCCTACGATTGGCCATTCAAGCACCAAAGGGACACGGGCCTCTGTGGCCTGGTATCAAGTCATCGACCGTCATATGGATGCGACTCTCTACCTCGATTATTTTTCAGACATAGGACTGGGCAAGGGGATCGAATATCGCTACGCCCTGGCGGAACAGAACAATGGAAAAGCTTTCTATCAGCACGTGACAGGCATCAGCGACACTCCCGATCTTCTATTACCTGAAATGGACCCATCGTGGCAATCTGCCCGGTGGTTTGAAACTCACGGCTGATGCCGAATACGCCAACAAAAAACTTTTTTTCGAAGAGTTCGGTGAGGTTGCCGAGGACTATAACCGCGACAAAACAGTTTCCAAACTCATGTTGCGGCGCAACTGGCAAAAGCTCAACCTGGTCGGTTTCGCGCGTTACATAAAAGACCTGGAAGATGACGAATTCGATCCATTACAGACCCTTCCCGAGGCAGGACTCAGCCAGTCAAGATATCGCCTGGGTGACACACCCTTATTCGTTGGACTGGAGAGTTATGCGACGCGTTTCTGGCGTGACGATGGGGAAGATGGTGAGCGCCTTTACTTAAGACCTTCACTGGCCGCGGCATTTAAGCCAGGCTCCTGGCTCGAGGTTACACCGGAAATCGCAGCCTATGAAAGATTTTATAATGCCGATAGCGAGGAGGACGAGTCGTTTGTCCCAGAATTTTCTCTGACCCTTGCAACGAGATTGGTGAAGAACTTTGATGCCAACCGATGGGGTGCTGAGAAAATCCAGCACAGTGTTGAACCAAAATTGGTATATACCTATATAAAGAATGAATCACAAGACGATTTGCCGTTTTTTGACCTCCATGACCGGATCGGACGTCGAAATGAGATTGCCTATGCTTTGGTCAATCGCTTGATCGCCCGTAGTGAGACCGCGGACGGCGTGAGCGCTTACCATGAGCTCGTGAACCTGCGACTCTCCCAGAGTTATGATATTGATGAAGAAAAACACAACCTGTCTGAAGAGAACCGCCCTTTTTCTGATGTCAGGATCGAGTTGGGCCTCCAGCCCGTCACAAATTTTTCCCTGTACCTCGATGGTCGTGTCCCTGTTTATGGTGACGTCCGCTTTCGAACACTGAGTGTTGGTGCGTCCGTCAGAGACAATATCGGTAACGCGATGAAAATCGATTATTCCTACAAGGATATCGACGCTACAGGTCTGGCCACTGATTATCTCCAGGTCCAAATTGACACGTCTGTCTTAAAGCCTGTCTACGTCAGGCTGGAAGAGCGTTACGATTTCCGTAAGGATCGCGCCCTTGAAAAGGTTGTCGGTCTTGAATATCGCGAAAAATGTTGGAGCATCTTTCTGACATACCGCGATCGTTATCGGGAAGCGGGAGAGGACGATAAAGAGGTGATGCTTTCTTTTGTTCTGTCCGGTCTCGGCATGGGCGAGGGCTTCGGTGCTGGTTTTTGATTTTTTTGCTTGAGAATAACCTGAATATTTGACAAGGGTGAGAAGTCTGTTATCTTCACCTGACTTTGCCAATCATCCGATGTGGCTCATCGTGAGCCAGGTTGGGCGGCTATACTGATCCGGAGGGGAGGTGCTTTTAAGGAGGGGTGCAGGATTCAATGCCTACATCGGGCTTTTTTTATTATCTCGAATTATGGAGGGAAATGTAATGAAACGTTATCTGTTAATGATGGTCCTGCTGGTTGCTGTGAGCGTGACGGGCGTATTGCCAAATTCCGTGGTCGCGGCTGAGACCCCTGCCGCCGCTGCAGTGGTCAAAACAATTCACCTCAATCAGGCGACTGCAGAGGAACTGCAGATGCTCCCTGGTGTTGGCCCGGCGTTGTCCGAGCGAATTGTCCTTTACCGGGAGGAGCATGGACCATTTCGAAGTGTCAGCCAACTCACAGAAGTAAAAGGGGTTGGTGAAACGAAATTGGCGAAGTTTAAAGATCAGCTAAGTGTTGATTGATTGTTTACAAAAGGCCTGCCATTCGGCAGGCCTTTTACACTCTCTGTGGATTGATCTTGCCTGTATGCCGACCCTTGTTCACAGCACGCAAGGTTTTGATGAGGTGGAGAACGGCTGTTGCTGAAGTGTTTGGACTTTGTCGTTATCTCCTCCGAAGTTGCATGCGGAACGAACCTTTCTTGCGAAAAACCTTGATTTTTAATGTGAATTGATGGAACAATCCCGTGTTAAAGACGTTTTCTTGTGAACTTGCATGGGGTCGGTTATGGCGGGAAGCACGGATCAAACTTCACGTCCTGACGGGGGGCGACTGAACCTTTGGCCGCTGGCGCTGGTTACGCTGCTGCTCGGATTCGCTCTTTTTGGAGAGCGCGGAATTCTGCACATGCTGAAGCTTGCCGGGCAGAAAGCCACTTTGTCGCGTGAGCTCGCTGAGTCCGAAGCCCAGAATGAGAAATTGCGTGCCGAGATTAATGCGCTGCGCAGTGACCGACGTTACATCGAGAGGATTGCACGCACGGAGTTGGGGATGGTTCGTGATGATGAGCTGGTGTTCCAGTTCTCGGATCGAAAATAACCCTCTCGTGGTTTGATCGAAATATCGGGCTCATTCTGCTGGTGTGGAATGGGCCTTTTCTGTGCCCGTTTCTGATGTGAGTCTGGTGCCCGGACCCTTTGAAATCTCAGGCCTTGCATCATGGGTCTTGAGTGCTTGACTCTCCACATGGGCAAGGCTAACATGCTTCTTTCTCATACGTATGCCGCGGTTGTTCTGTCAATGCAAACACCTGTCGGCACTGGAGTTTCGGTAGCGCCTAGTTCCTCATTGTCATAATAAAGGATTGGCTCAATCATGAAGGATCGTTTAAGGCAGCAGATTGGCGATGCACTGCAAGCCTGCTTTGATAATAATGTCCTGCACTCGGGAGTTGTGCCAGAGGTGCAGATCGAAGTGCCGGGAAATCCGGAACATGGTGACTTTTCGTCCAACCTGGCGATGGCTATGGCCAGGGCGGAGAAGAAGTCGCCGCGCCAGATTGCCGAAGCGCTTGTTGCAGAGCTTGGTGAATGTGACTTTCTCAGTAAAGTTGAAATCGCAGGTCCCGGATTCATCAACTTCACTTTAATGCCAACCTGCTGGTATGAAGTACTCAACGACATTTCGCTCAAGGGAGAAAAGTACGGTGTCTCGACGATTGGTCAGAGACGCAAGGTACAGGTTGAGTTTGTCAGCGCCAATCCGACCGGGCCTCTACATATTGGCCACGGTCGAGGAGCGGCTGTCGGTGACGCCGTCGCGTCAATATTGCAGGCTGCAGGTTTTGATGTGCAGCGCGAATACTATGTCAACGATGCAGGTAACCAGGTTGCGACCCTGGGTCGATCGATCTGGATGCGGTTGAGAGAGAGCAATGGTGAGGCGATCACTTTCCCCGAAGATGGCTATCAAGGTGAATACATTCGTGATCTGGCTGCAAAATTACATGCAGAAGATCCAGCCGTATTGGAGATGGATGAGGAGAAAGCTGTCAAGCGCTGTACCGCCTTTGGCGTGAGCAATGTCCTCGAATGGATCGCCGCAGACCTCAAGGATTTCGGTATTACTTTTGACAACTGGTTCAGTGAACAGAGCCTTTACGACCGGGACATGGTCAGGCTTGAGCTTGCAAAACTTTCTGACAAGGGGCTTTCCTACGAGAAGGACGACGCTCTTTGGTTGCGTACAACCGCGTACGGTGACGATAAAGACCGGGTTCTGATCAAGTCGGACGGCAGTCCCACCTACTTTGCCTCGGACGTTGCCTATCACATGGAGAAATTCGACCGTGGCTTCGAACGGGTGATTGACGTCTGGGGGGCTGACCACCACGGTTATGTGCCACGCATGAAAGCGGTCGTCGCCGGCCTTGGCCACCAGCCGGACGATCTCGAAGTGCTGCTGATTCAGATGGTTAACCTGCTGCGTGATGGCCAGCCCTATACCATGGGTAAACGGTCCGGTAATTTTATTACTTTGCGCGAGGTTGTCGACGAAGTGGGGCGAGATGCCTGCAGATTTTACTTCCTGATGCGTCGTTCCGACAGTCAACTTGATTTTGACCTGGAGCTGGCCAAGCGTCAAAGCACCGATAACCCTGTTTATTACGTGCAATATGCCCATGCTCGCGTCTGCAGCATCAATCGCAACGCAAAAGAGCAGGGTGTCGCCATTCCTCAACAGGGTATGCACGATCTTTCTGGCCTGGTCTTGCCGGAAGAACTCTTATTGGCCAAGCAGTTGGCGAAGTACCCTGAAACGGTCGCTGGCGCTGCTCAGAGTTGTGAGCCCCACCGTGTTGTTTACTACCTGCAGGAGCTTGCCGCACAATTTCATAGCTACTACAATCGGCAGCGTGTTCTGGTTGAAGACCCATCAACCACTCAGGCCCGGCTTTACCTGGTCAACGGCATTCGCACTGTTCTGGCCAATGCTTTAACTCTGCTTGGAGTCGATGCTCCGGAGCGGATGTGAGAACGGATCACAGGAGAAGGGGATTATGGCTCAAGCGGTGGTGACACGGACTCAAAGACGCATAGAACGGAAGCAGGTGGTTCTTATCATTCTCTTGATCTTTGCTGTTGCGGGAGTCAGCTTTTATCTTGGTGCTGTTTTCGGTAAAAATGGAGGGTCTTTGCCTGGTTTCTCCAGTGACGCTGAAAAACCCAAGCTGCCAATGGTCACCAGGGTCGTGCCCCCACCACCGCCGACACAGGCCGCCGCACCGGAGAAACTGACTTTTTACGACAATCTGCCGAAAGGGAACCAGGCTCCTCTTGGGAGTGGAATTAACTTGCCGCCAGAGCAAAAAGAGAAGGTAATAACGGCAGAGCAGAAAACTATTGTCAAACCTGCCAGTCTGTCATCTGTGCCGCAGAAAGAGTCCCTGCCTGCAGCGGTTTCTACCTCAAACGGTGATTTCGTGGTGCAGATTGCTTCTTTTCGCACCCGTGAGGACGCTGGAAAAATGCTCAGCAGACTTAAAATCTATGAGCTGACGACTTTTGTCGAATCAGCAGATCTTGGGACAAAGGGTGTTTGGCACCGGGTTCTGTCTGGTCCTTATGCAAATCGTGAATCTGCGGATCAAGCCGCTAATTTATTGAGAGAGAAAGAACGTGTCTCGGCCCTTGTCAGACAACGATAAGCAAATCGTTTTTTCTTGACATGGAGCGTTCGTACGGGTAGATTCCAAAATCCCTGATGCGGGGTGGAGCAGTCAGGTAGCTCGTCGGGCTCATAACCCGAAGGTCGGAGGTTCAAATCCTCCCCCCGCTACCAAGTAGATAACGGCCGCCCTTTGGCGGCCTGACGGTTTTTGGCGGTGTAGCTCAGTTGGTTAGAGCATGCGGCTCATATCCGCAGTGTCCGGAGTTCGAATCTCTGCACCGCCACCAAACTGACAGAACCCCCTTCCAACACCGGAAGGGGGTTCTGTGCTTTCAGGTGTCATCCTATGACTTTGCTGAATCGATTTCGCAAATTGTTGTCGCAGTCCGAATGTATCCCTCCGGCAGTCGTGTGCTGGTTGCTGTCTCGGGTGGGGCTGACTCTGTAGCGTTGCTGGTTCTCATGCATCGAGTCTCCGAAGCGATGAACCTGCATCTGGAAGCTGCACATTTCGATCATGCTTTGCGCGAGCAGAGTCGCTCTGATGCCCTGTTTGTCGAACAGCTGTGTCTTGAATTTGGGATCTCCTTAACGGTGAAACGTCACGATGTGGCTGAAGAGGCCCGTCAACGCAAGGGTAGCCTCGAAGAAGTCGCAAGAGATTTACGTCGCAATTTCCTGATCGAAACAGCAACCGCGCGCGATTGTCAATTGATCGCACTGGGGCACCATGCCGACGATCAGGCCGAGACATTTCTGATGCGATTGCTGCGAGGCAGCGGCCCGTCCGGTTTGGCTGGAATGCGCCTTGTGAATGGAAATGTGGTGCGCCCCTTGCTGACATTCCGCCGTGACGATCTTCTGGCGTATCTGCGAGAGGAGGGGGTCCTCTGGCGGGAGGATGAGAGTAATCTCGACCAGGTGTTCACCCGCAATAGAATTCGTCATCAGCTCTTGCCCCTGCTTTCAAGCTACAACCCAGGTATCACAGATCGTCTCGCCGGGCTTTGCGAGTTGCTGGGACACGATGAAGACTTCTGGACCTCGTTGGTCTCTCAGCAATTGTCAGAATGCGGTGAAAGACACGAAGGCGACTACACTCTGCAACGGGTGAAGCTTCTCGAATTGGCTCCAGCTTTGAGGGGCCGTGTCGTCAGGGAGATCCTGCGGCAGGTCCGTGGTGATCTGCGTGGTGTAACGGCCACCCACGTTGCAGATATTCTGGGGCTGGCGCGTGGCAGTGTGCCTCAGGCAGAGCTGTCCCTGCCCGGCCTCTGGGTCGCACGCCGCTACGAGGACCTTCTGTTTTGCAAGCGGAAGCCGGCCAGGGTTGCCCGTTATGCGACTGTCTTGAACGGGCCGGGCTGCTATCCTTTGCCGGGCGGCCGATCTCTGTACCTGATGATGGAAGACCAGATCCAGGGAGAAGACTCCGGGTCGGTTGAATTCGCGGCGGCTTCTTTGACATTTCCTCTGCAATTAAGACATTGCCAGCCCGGTGATCGAATCCGCCCCTCTGGTATGGACGGAACGAAAAAACTCCAGGACCTTTTCGTTGATCTCAAGTTAACCAGGGAAGAACGACAAGAAGTTCTGGTGATTCTGAAGGAGGATGAGGTTGTCTGGGTTGTTGGTTTAAGACGCTCAGAGGGGCGACGCCCCAGAGCTGGAGAACCGGTTTTACGCCTTGCGATCAAACCTTAAAAGGATGCCATAATCGACTTGTGATCAAGAGATCGTTATGGTAAGATTTTCAGCGCTTTAATAACGCCAAACACCGTATTTTTCAGGTGTTTTCAGCCTCAGGGGGTATTTGTGAATCAGTTTTATAAAAATTTGGCACTCTGGCTGGTCATCTCGCTGGTGATGATTATGCTGTTCAATATGATGACCCAGCAGGGTCGTGACCTTAAACCCGTCCCATATACGACCTTCCTGACAGCTTTGGAAGAAGGAGAGGTTGTTAGCGTTACGATCCAGGGCTCGAATATTGAGGGTAAGTATACCGATGGCTCCGACTTTAAAACTTATGCCCCCGACGATCCGGGTCTGATCAACCAGCTACGCGAGCAGGGAGTCGCTATTGAGGCGGAGCCCGACGAGACCAACAGCTTCTGGATGACCATGATTGTGTCCTGGGGTCCCATTCTGCTGCTGATTGCGGTCTGGATTTTCTTTATGCGTCAAATGCAGTCCGGTGGTGGCAAAGCCATGAGCTTTGGCAAGAGCCGCGCCAAGCTGTTAAGCGAATCTTCAGCAAAGATCACTTTCAAAGACGTCGCCGGAATTGACGAAGCCAAGGATGAGCTTGAAGAAGTTGTTGCTTTTCTTAAGGATCCGAAAAAATTCTCGCGACTCGGTGGACGCATCCCGAAAGGTGTCCTGCTCGTCGGTGCTCCCGGAACCGGAAAAACTCTACTTGGCAGGGCTATCGCTGGTGAGGCCGGTGTCCCGTTCTTCTCCATTTCAGGCTCTGATTTTGTTGAAATGTTTGTTGGTGTCGGCGCAAGTCGTGTCCGCGACCTGTTTCTGCAAGGTAAAAAGAACGCCCCTTGTATTATCTTTATTGACGAGATCGATGCTGTTGGCCGTCATCGCGGAGCCGGTATGGGGGGTGGGCATGATGAGCGTGAGCAGACCCTCAACCAGTTGCTGGTTGAAATGGATGGCTTCGAGTCGAATGAGGGCGTGATCCTGATTGCCGCGACGAACCGGCCTGATGTCCTCGACCCGGCGTTGTTGCGTCCCGGCCGTTTCGACCGTCAGGTGGTTGTCCCGCGTCCCGATGTGCGTGGCCGCGTCAAGATTCTTCAGGTTCATGCCCGCAAGGTGCCTTTGGGTGAGGATGTTGACCTCAATGTGATTGCCAAAGGGACGCCCGGATTTTCAGGCGCAGATCTGGAAAACCTGGTCAATGAGGCTGCCCTTCTGGCTGCGCGAGCCAATAAGAATGAAGTCAATCGGCAGGATCTGGAAAA
>CAVPPD010000039.1:0-38492 GCA_963707155.1 uncultured delta proteobacterium
AGATACCTGACAAGGCTTCGGCATGGTCTGATCGGTAATCACCAGATCAAAATCGTGCGGATGCGCCTTGAAAAAATCAAGCGCTGCGACGCTGTCGGTCATCACCGTGACTTTATATCCCAGAGGATCTTCCAGCAGGGCACCGCAGGAGTCGGCAACGCATTCTTCATCATCGACCAGCAGGATGCGCTCTGTTCCGGTTGGCAGAGCGGCTTCGACCACGGGCTTAGCCGTGACTTCAGCGACAGTGGTGATCGGGAAATACAGGGTAAGGAGTTCCCTGTCCAGGGGTGCTGTCGACAAGGATAAAACCGTCATGCTGTTCTACGATACCATGAACCATCGACAACCCCATACCGGTGCCAACACCGACCCCCTTTGTGGTGAAGAAGGGATCAAAAATTCGGTTCAGGGTCTCCTTGTCCATTCCTTCACCGGTATCGGTGACAGAGAGTTTGGCGTATCGACCCGGCTTCGATTCAGAAATTCGAGGGATTTCTTGGCTCGTCAGCTCCTCTACATCAAGGTTGATCTGCAACAGGCCCTTTGATTTCATGGCATGGACAGCATTGTTGCAGAGGTTGATGAGGACCTGCTGTAATTGTGTCGTGTCGGCATGAATGGGGAGAGGCTCTGCTGAAACCACTGTCATCACTTCCACCGTGGTGGGGATTAGGGAGCGCAGAAATTTCATGGTTTCGCTGACGATGTCCGACAAATTGGCCGCAACCAGCGTCGGCTTCTCCTGACGGCTGAAGGTCAGAATTTGTGCGACAAGATCTTTTGCTCGAATTGAGGCTTGCCTGACCCGTGCAATGTTCTCGTCGAAAGGGGCTCCTTGCTGTTGCTTGAATTGCTGGAGGTCCAAGTTGTTGATGATAACAGCAAGCAGGTTATTGAAGTCATGGGCAATTCCACCTGCGAACTGGCCGATTGATTCGATCTTCTGGGCCTGGTGGAGTTGGTTCTCGAATTTGCTCCTTTCCTTTTCGATGCGCCTGATCTCGGTAAACGCTCCAGCTATACCTGCAAAACCTTCGGATAATACCATCCTCATCTTTTTCACTGCGAATCGACCATGACATGAAGTGTTCTTGGCCGGACATGCCCACCTGACGATTTTCAAATGTAAATGTTCCCCTGCTGTCATTTAACCAATCATTAAACGCTTTGATCGTCAACTCCCGATCTTCGGGATGAATGAAATCAAAGGCCATCTACTATACATTCAGGCGACAATCCAAAGATGTTGAGTGCTGCGTGGTTAATAAAGACAAAGCGGCCCTCTTTATCAACTCTGGTGATAAGGTCTGGTGTCCCTTCAACAAGGGTTTGATACTGCTGGCGACTTTCAAGCAGTTGTGCTTCAGCCTCTCTTAATTCGGATATGTCAAATCCCATTCCATAAATACCGCAAACCTTGTTGTCTTTGTCAAACAAAGGCAACTTTCTGGTTTGAACCGTAAAACGACGATTGTTGGCGTTTGTTGTAATCTCTTCGACCACAAGAGGGATGGCGCTTTCCATGACCCGCCTGTCGTCAGCAATGTATTTTTCAGCCAGGTCTGCCGGGAAAATATCATAATCAGTTTTCCCCTTTATCTGGTCATAAGGAATCTTGAGGAGGTCGCAGAAGGAATGGTTTGCGGTCAAATAGTCAAGGTTAAGATCTTTAACAAATACGAATCCGGGGTCTGCATCCGGATTTTTCGTATGGTATCGAGTTCTCCCATCTGGGCAATGAAGGCTTCCTCGCTCCGCTTGCGCTCGGTAATGATATGAAAGTTTATTAAAATTCCCGCTATATTCTGGTCTTGCAGGCGATTAATTCCGCTGAACTCTACCCACTCATAATCGCCGTCTTTGCGCCGGTAACGGCACTCTGTCGTTGCCGTCAAACCTGGATTTTCAATCAAGTCGGCAAAAATTTTCCTGGCGTGATCGCGATCATCGGGATGAATATTCTCCCAGGGAGAGGCCCCGATGCGCTCTTCCTGAGTTGCCAACCGAGCCATTTTTCAATGTTGCGGCTGGTAAATCGAATGATCCCATCTTTGTCTATAAGGGTGATGACATCCAGAATATTTTCCACCATTGCCCGGTGTTTGGTCTCACTGTCACGCAAAGCCTGCTCCGCCTGCTTGCGATCGGTGATGTCATGGTAATTTAGCAAGACACCTTTGATGTCCGGGTTAGACAGAAGATTGACTGCTGTGACTTCGATCCATTTGTAACTATTGTCTTTGCAACGATACCGACACTCTATGCTGTCAGATGTGTCAGGTTTTTTTAGCAAGCCTGAAAAAAAGGCTTGTGTGGTTAAGAGGTCCTCAGGGTGAACGTTATCAAAAGTAGAGGTACCAACAACATCTTCCGGCTGCCAGCCGAACCATTTCTCAATATTCGGACTTTTATAGCGATTGATGCCGTCCTGATCAATAATGGCGATTACATCAGCTATGTTGTCAATCATGGCCCTGTGTGTAGATTCACTCTTTACCAGTGATTCCTCGGCCTGCTTCTGCTCGGTGATGTCTTCGACACTCGACCAAATATGCTTTTCACCTTTGAGTTCTATGAGCAAACCTTTCTGTCGCACAGGGACAAGGTGTCCATCCTTGTGAATATATTCTTTTTCATAGGGGCCATACCGTCCCGTCGAAGTAGAGTGATGCCAGTTGCTGTTGTTCCTGTAATGCATATTGTTCAGGTGTAATATCCCAATAGGTCAGATTTAAAGTGTCCTCAATCGTTCTGCCGATGATACGCGCATAAGCGGAATTGACATCAACCAGAGTCCCGTCCATGCGAGCAACGGCAAGCCCGATCGGGGATTGATCAAAGAGCATCCGGTTGTACTCTTCACTCGCCTGCAACTCACCGGTCCGTTTTTTTACCTGGGATTTCAGGATCATGCTCATAATCAGAAGCACGATGACAGAGACCGCGATTGCGGCGAGGGTCCAGAGCAGCCACCTGGGCATTACAGAAGAAGAGAGCGACTGAATCCCCAGCCAATGATTAAGCCGCTGGTAATAAAAGGATTCCTTGTCCTGTTTCCAAAGGATCAATTGCCGGTCGATCTTGGTCAGAACGTCGAAATGCATGCCCTTTTTAGTCGCGAAATAGATGGAGAAGGGGGAGAACTGGATGGTGCTCGGTACCAGGTCGTAGGCCTTGGCGTGGCGCAAGCCGAAATGCTGTGGGGCAACCCCGGCATCGACCGCGCCTTCCTTGACTGCGGTAAAGACATCGCCATGGGTCGGGAACTCGAGAATTTCACACTGGACGTTGAACTTCCGGGCGGTTGCCAGGAAATTCGCACCACTGATATCATTGTGCATGATAGCGACCCGCCGTCCGGCCAGGTCAGAAATATTGTGGACGCCCCTTTCCGGGCGGATAAAAACCTGCCCCCAGAGTTCCATCACCGATTCATGTGTGAAATCCATGATTTCGGCCCGCTTTTGTGAATAAGCGACGGACTCCATGAGATCAATGTCACCACTTTGCAGGCGATCGAGACCTTCGCCCCAGCTGCCCGGTACAAACTCTAGTTGCCAGTGTTCCTGTCTGGCAATTTCCTTCAGAAGGTCAGGATAGAGTCCTTGAGGCTGGCCGGTTTCATCTGTGAAATTGATCGGTTCAAAAGGGAAGATGCCAACACGTAAGGGAGTCGTAGCCTCCTCCGCCTTGGAAGATGGCGGTACGGAGGCAAACAGGACGAGCAGACTCAAGAAGATGACTATAAAACGAAAACCAAGTTTCATCTGACCGAAAGCTCCTCCATAAAGGTACAGCCCAAAACAAAATAAGCCACCCGCTATTCTTACGGATGGCCTGTAGTCATCTTTCGTCGTACCCCCTGATTCTCAGATATCTGCATAAATAAGACATTGCCAATCTACATCAATTAAAGGGAAGGTCAAAGAGATGTGTTTCTTATTTATGTTACTGCATTGTCTGAAGGGTGTTGAAATTGCAGCTTCTGCAAAATTACTGCTTACCCTGCAATCTAAGAAAATGGTCACCTGCTAGCGGGTGGCCATTTTTCATTCTATAAGTCATGCAAAAAAATAATGCTGACCCTCTCAAGATGTGAGCTTTTTGACATGAGATGGCCCAAAAAAAGTAATTGATTTTGTAGAATGAAGAATCCCGGGGACTCTCTCTGATTGCAGATCCCAAGTTATGTGGCTGACGTAAAGAGGCTGGTGACTCGCCCTTTTATTCGCCGGGCAGTGACCAGGCTGGGACTATTTTGGGCGGGATCCGAATTATCCCCCTGTAAATAATAAAGGCCTTCCTCGTCGACCCCACTGACCCGTTTGATAATCAGCAGGTCGGCCTGAGTCGGGTGTTGGGCAATGACGATATCACCACTGCGCGGTTGTTGACGCCGATAGGCCCGTGGATCGACGAGGACTTCGTCGTCGTCGGTGAGCAGTGGCAGCATGGACGCGCCAGTCACCCTGTAGCGCTTCCGGAGCCTGATCAGCCACAATAAAATCTCTTTACTGTTGCTCCCCTGCATGTTGTCTCTTCCTCAGCTCTTTAAGTCCATCAAGACCAGTCTCATTAACTGGCCGAGTAAAACGGCACCTCACGACCTTTGGTCGCCCAAAAGATATTGTGAATCTTGTTAATGGCCTTCATTAACTCTTCTGCTTTTTCGAGATTTACCTCCACTTTAATCGCTGAGCAGAGTTTGGCCGCCTTCCAGAAGGTGTCATGAAGATCAGGGTATTGTTCCAAGTGAGGTGGTTTGAAATAGTCAGTCCACAATACAAGCAATTCGGTTTTGGCCAATTGAGCTTGCTCTTCTTTGATAGAGATAAAGCGCGAAAGACTGTTTACGGTCGCATGGTTTTGTTCATTAGGATCAAGGGCGAGAATTTTTTTGGTCATTGAGAGAGCCGCTTCGGCAGCAATTCGCGCTGAGGCAGGGTCATAAACCCCGCAGGGGCCATCGCAGTGAGCACTGACAGTACTTTGGGCTGGAAAGTATTCTTTGATTGTGCGGGTTAAAAATTTCATAAGTCTGTCCTTCCTGAGTGTTGGGAAAAGTCAGGCACTAGAGGAGGACGGGAAATGACCCCACCGCTCCTCCCTCGCTCATGACATAGCGGCACGCTCGCATACCTGACTGTTATGGTCATAATAACTCACATCCATTCTGCATGTCTACTTATGCAGAATGGGAGATCACCGAACACTGACTCACAAAGGATATGGACAGAGTTGTGCCGAACGTTTTGCGCAAGGTTAAGTCACATTGCGCGTGCTTTCAAGTAGGCGACCAGCTGCCAGATCTCAAGGTCGGTCAAGCCGCGCCAGGCCGGCATGACCGAACCACTTGAGAGATATGGCTCGACGGATTTGCCGACCTCGATGCGCCAGAAAAGATAGGCGGGGTCACTTCCCAGGTAATGTTCCTCGGAGAAATCAGGAGCAGGAGGGTTAAAGAAAACAGCGCGATCCGAGCGCCCTTCGCTTGGTTTGCCGTGGCATGTTGCACACTTGTCGAGGAAAAGAGCTTTCCCGGCAGCAAGCTGTTCCGCATCCGTCATGAACCCATCCGGTATCTGGCGGACCGGGTAGCTGACCTTTTCTTCTGTGCAGCCGGTGACGATCAGGGCTATGGCTAACAGGACGGCCAGGAAGATGCCGCAAATCTTTCTGCTGCTGCTCATGGCTCGTTTATGGCCTCGTAGACCACACCCCACTCCGACAACTCCTTGAGGACATTCGCGGCCACCGGTTCGACCGCTGCCGCAACGGTTGCGGTGAGAGACGTCCCCATTTCGATGCATTCCGGCTGCACTCCCCAGACAATCAGCTTTTTCGGTACATGCCCCTGCAGTTCGGAGACGGCGAGCAGATCCTGCAACCCCATCTGGTGCACCGATAGCTTGCTGGCGAAGGCACGGGGAACCTCCTCGCCTTCAAGGCGGAAAGTTTTTCCCGGTTCGTCCCGCATATCGAGAGCATCGACAATCAACAGGGAGTCAATATTTTCCAGGTGGGGCAACAGGTCAAGACCGAGGGTGCCGCCGTCAATCAGGGTCACGGCGCCCTGAAAACGGTAACGGGATGACAGTGTGTTGACCACTGTCACCCCGAAACCGTCATCAGTCATGATCGTATTGCCCAGTCCGAGGACCAGGATCGACATTAAAGATCCTCCGGTTCGATGTAGCGGTAACCGCTGAAGATGCCGCTCATGGTGCCGTTACGCATTTTGACGTCCATCAACCAGCCACTGTAGACGTGGTTGATGATGAAACCGGCCAGCAACCACATGACACCGTGATGCAGCAGGCGCAGCCACTGGTTGCCGACCAGCACGTTGACTCCACCGAGGAGCCCGTCCCAGAAACCGCCCGGGGTATACTGGGCATACATGGCAAACCCGGAGATAATCTGGAAGAGGAAGAGGGCAAAGATTCCCACGTAGGCCGTTGCAGCCACAGGGTTGTGGCCGACTTCGTAGGTGATCTTCTTGCCGGTGAAGGTGTAGTAACGGAACATCTTGATAAAATTGCGTCGCCCCTCGGCGGTGATCCAGGGGATAAACGCCTTCCAGGACGCATGGTGGTTGCCGAGGAACATCCAGACGATCCGTGCGGCCACCGAGACCGTGAAAAGGTAGGCGAACGCGAAATGCAGAAACCGCATCCAGCCCATGACGTACATCGATGAGTCCGGTGCCGCGATGAAGGGGCTGCCGATATAAAAACCGGTGACCGACAACATGATCATCGACAGGACGTTGATCCAGTGGCAGATGCGAACCGGCCACTCCCAGACATAGTAGATTCTCAGCATGATAACCTCCGTGAAACGTGAAAGTGAAGTTGAAACACTATTGGCGCTTGTCACTTTTGATTTTTCACGTTTTACTTTTCTCTAGAGCGCCCGAACCTTGACGATCTCTGTGCCTTTGCCGTCCAGAACGTGGACCGCACAGGCGAGGCAGGGATCGAAAGAGTGGATGGTCCGCAGTATTTCCAGTGGCTTCTCGGGATCAGCAATCGGCGTACCGATCAGGGCCGACTCATAGGGCCCCATCTGCCCGGCTGCATCGCGGGGACCGGCGTTCCAGGTCGAGGGAACAACGGCCTGGAAGTTGGCGATCTTCTGGTTCTCGATGCGGATGAAGTGACCAAGGGCACCGCGTGGAGCTTCATGGTAGCCGAAGCCCTGGGCCTCTTTCGGCCAGGTCGCCGGATCCCATTTTTCCTTGTTGAAGGTGTCGAGGATGCCGCGGCCCATATTGTCGGCCAGCTGGTCAAGCCAGAGCTCGTTCTTCTGGGCGAGCAGCAGGCAGTCGACGCCACGGGCGGCGGTACGGCCCAGGGTCGAGAAGAGCGCCGTGGCCGGAGCGCCGAGGGTACTCAGGACAAAGTTGACGGTGTCCTGAACCTCTTTGACACCGGAAGCGTAGGCGACCAGGACACGTGCCAGCGGCCCGACTTCCATCGGCTGGTCCATGTAGCGAGGGGCTTTAACCCAGGAGTACTTGCCGTCGGTGTCGAGGAACTCGTAAGGGGGTTTTGGCCCGGTGTAGTTATTATTGGTCTCTCCCTTGTAGGGGTGCAGGCCCTTGTCATCACCGGACGAGTAGTTGTACCAGGAGTGGGTGACGTACTCGGAAATCTTCTTCTCGTCCATCTCCATGACATTGGCGAGGTCCTTGCCCATGATGACGCCACGGGGGAAGAACAGGCTGCCGGTGCCGGGGCTGTTGTCCATGGGGAAGTCGCCGTAGGAGAGGTAGTTGCCGACGCCGCCACCGATGCCGGCCCAGTCGAGGTAGGCCGGAGCGACCGCCAGCAGGTCGGGGATGTAGACCTGCTCGACAAAGGCGCGCGCCTTGCGCAGCAATTTGCGGATGTAGGCGATCTTGTCGGCGTTGATGGCGTTCTGGCTGTCCGGATCGACCGGTATCGACATGCCGCCGACCAGGAAGGTCTGTGGATGCGGGTTCTTGCGAGCCCAGGATGGCGTGGATCTTGATGACATCCTTCTGCCATTCGAGCGCTTCCAGGTAGTGGGCGACCGCCATCAGGTTCGCTTCTGGTGGCAGCTTGTAAGCGCTGTGTCCCCAGTAAGCGTTCTGGAAAGGACCGAGGCGACCGGTGCCGGCAAACGCCGCGATCTTTTCCTGGACCCCCTTGAAGTAGGTTGCGCTCGATTTCGGCCAGTTGGAGATTGACTGGGCAAACTTGGCCGTCGCGGCCGGGTCGGCCGACAGAGAACTGACGATGTCCACCCAGTCGAGAGCGTGCAGGTGATAGAAGTGGATGACGTGGTCCTGCACGTTCTGGATACCCATGATCAGGTTGCGGATCAGGCGGGCATTGTCGGGAATCTGAATATTCAGGGCATCTTCCACGGCACGGATGCTGGCCATGGAGTGGACTGTGGTGCAGACACCACAGAAGCGCTGGGTGAAATGGTGGGCATCACGCGGATCACGCCCTTTCAAAATCGTTTCGATCCCGCGAAAGGCCGTGGAGGAACTCCAGGCATCGACGATCTTGCCATCCTCGATCTGTGCTTCGATACGCAAATGGCCTTCAATACGGGTAATTGGATCAACGGCAATTCTTTTGGCCATCGGTTAGTCCTCCTTTACGACCTTGTCTTCTTCCATGGCATCACCCTTGCGGAAGCAGCTTGCAACCCCATGGATGCCGAAGGCCACTGCGGTGGCCGCCGCCAGACCGATACCAATCTTGTCGGCCGTATCCTCAACTCCAAAACCGGGCACCTTGGGCAGACGCCGGTAGAAGGGACTCATGGTGTCCCAGAAACCAGGCTCCGAACAGCCGATGCAGCCATGACCGGCCATGACCGGCCAGGACGTGCCTTCGTTGTAACGGATGGTGGGGCAGTTGTGAAAAGTCTCTGGCCCTTTACAGCCAAGCTTGTAAAGACAATGCCCCTGACGATGGGCCGCATCACCAAACGCTTCGGCATACTGCCCGGCATCGAAATGACTGCGGCGCTCGCAGTTGTCATGGATGCGTTTGCCGTAAGCAAACTTCGGTCGTCCGAGACGATCGACCGCCGGCAGCTTGCCGAACGTCATGAAGTGGACAATCGTCGCTGTCAGGTTATCTGCGTTGACCGGACAACCGGGCAGGTTGACGATGGCCGCTCCCGGCATCAGGCTGCTGACAGAGACGGCGTTGGTCGGATTCGGAGCGGCGGCCGGTATGCCGCCAAAGGAGGCACAGGAGCCGACGCAGATGGTGGCCGCCGCGTTCTGCACCAGTTTTTTGCAGCCATCCATGGCACTTTCACCACCGGTGGTGCAATACCCCCCGTTGGCCCCGGTGGGGATTGAGCCTTCGACGATGAGGATGTACTGACCCTTGTATTTTTCCATCGCCTGGTGCTTGGCTTCCTCGGCCTGGTGGCCGGCCGCAGCCATCACGACTTCCGCATATTCAAGGGAGATCAGGTCGAGAATCAACTCGGCGGCGGTCGGCTGGTTGCCGCGCAGGAAGGCTTCCGAGTCACCGGAGCAGCTCTGGTATTCCACCCAGATCACCGGTGGTCGCTTGTCCTCGACGGCCTGGGCAACTTTGGGCAGAAAGGTAATCGGCAGCGCAAGAGCGGCCGTCGTCGCCGTGCAGAATTTGATAAAGTCACGACGATTGATCCCTCTGGCCTCCACCCGCTGGAGAAGCTCCTCGGGAATCGAGGAAGAGGCGATGTCCAGATCAGTTTTCATTGAGTGACCTCCTTAGAAGTTCTTTTTAATCAAACGGATAAATCCAAGAAATTCAATATATTAAACTAGCCATGTTGGAAAAAATTAAGCACCGGCGTGATTAAATTTGATATCTTTTATAACACTGTTCTGTCAAGAGAATTATACGGCTATTCCGCACATTTTCAATTGGCTTGCGCTAATTAACTTTACCCCATTTTTGCGGTTTTCATAGTCAACTGTCTCTTTCATACATTTTTTTTGAGGGTGGTATACTTTCGTTTAGCCCTCTGTGTTCACTCTTAGCTCGCGGGGATTCATCAGGGGTGGCCTTCTCCTGTGATCAAAGACGACATGAACCAGCTTTTGTACGGAACTGCCCATGACTGAATCAGCAGGATTCCGCCTTCTGGAACACACTGCGGACATGGGCCTTGAAGCCTGGGGCACGAGCCGGCGCGAAGTCTACATCCAGGCAGCCACAGCTTTATCAGTATTGATCTTTGGCGACAGGCAGGGAGAAGCAGGGGGCATTCATCACAAAGTCGAACTGGACGCCGGGGATTCTGCCGAGCTGCTGGTCGCATGGCTTGGCGAAATTGTTTACGTCTGTGATGTCAATGATCTGGTGCCCAGCGTCTTTGAAATCAAGGAACTGGACAACCAGCATCTCCGCGGTACGATTCATGGCGAAGCTTACGACGCAAATCGACACGCGATGGAGCGGCAGGTCAAGGCCGTCACTTATCATCAGGCGGAATTAACTCAACGAGACAACGGCTGGTACGCACGGGTGTTCGTTGACCTGTGAGGAATGGAACAATGACCATCGAGGTTCAACACATTGACGACTGCCGCTGGCGCATCCCGCGTCGGGGGGCCATGCGTACCGATGGCCTGATCTTCGCTTCAGCGGGGATGATGCGGGACCTGCGCCGCGAGCAGGCCCTTGAGCAGGTCTGTAACGTGGCGACGCTGCCCGGGATTGTCGGCCCGTCGATGGCGATGCCCGATATTCACTGGGGCTATGGTTTCCCGATTGGTGGAGTGGCGGCCTTCGATGCCGATGAAGGCGTCGTTTCTCCGGGAGGGGTCGGCTACGATATCAACTGCGGCGTTCGCCTGCTGCGCAGCAATCTGACCGTTGACCAGGTTCGCCCTCACCTCGATCGACTCGCCGACGCGCTGTTTCACAATGTTCCTTCCGGGGTCGGCTCCCACCGCAGCGATTTCAAGCTCTCCATCAAGGAAGAGAAGAACGTCCTGGTCAGGGGGGCTGCCTGGGCTGTCCAACAGGGGTTCGGCAACGAAGCCGACCTGGAATATATCGAGGGACGCGGTGTGATAGGTGACGCCGACCCGGAGATGGTCTCTGAACGCGCTCTCGAACGGGGCCGATCCCAGCTCGGCACCCTTGGTTCTGGCAACCACTTCCTCGAGATTCAGGAAGTCGAAGAGATTTATGATGAAGTGGCAGCGGAGGTCCTCGGACTGCGTTCCGGCCATATCACCGTCAGTATTCACACGGGGAGCCGTGGACTCGGTTACCAGGTCTGCGATGACTATCTCAAGGTGATGCTCAAGGCTGCCCGCAAATACAACATAACCCTTCCGGATCGCCAACTCTGCTGCGCACCGCTACAGAGCGACGAAGCCCGAAATTACATGGCCGCCATGGCCTGTGCGGCCAACTTCGCCTTCGCCAACCGGCAGGTGATTACAGCCTGGGTCCGCGAAACTTTTGCAGAGACTCTCGGCAAAGGTCCGGCCGAGCTGAAACTCGGTATCGTCTACGACGTTTGCCACAATATCGCCAAATGGGAGAATCACTCTGTCGATGGCAGGGAGCGGCGACTGTGCGTGCATCGCAAGGGAGCGACCCGGGCCTTCCCCCCTGGACATGCTGAGATCCCCGCGGCCTACCGGAACATTGGTCAACCGGTCTTGGTTCCGGGCGACATGGGTCGCTACTCCTACGTGCTGAGTGGAACCGCCGGGGCTTATAAGGAAACTTTTGGCTCGACCTGCCATGGCGCCGGCAGGGTGATGTCGCGTCACGCAGCGAAAAAAGCCGCCCGCGGCCGGGACCTCATCGGCACGCTGGCCGAACGTGGTGTCCTGGTCCGGGCGGCAGGTCGGGCCACGGTTGCCGAGGAAATGCCCGAGGCTTATAAGGACGTTTCAGATGTTGTCAGGGTGGTGGAGCAGGCAGGGCTTGGCCACGCAGTGGCAAGGTTGCGGCCCATGGCAGTCATTAAGGGCTAGCAGGCTGACGGAATGGGTCATGCAAAGATGCGAAAGGGAGAGGTGACACGATGAAGGTTTTTATGACCGGTTGCACCGGGTTCGTGGGCAGCGCGGTGTTACGCCAGCTGGTAGAGTCCAGACATGAAGTGCGCGCCCTGGTACGCAAGGGCTCCGAGGCCAAACTGACGATGACCGAGGGCGTCGAAATTCATCTGGGCGACGTCACCGAGGCCTCCAGCCTGGTTGGGGCCCTCGAAGGCTGCGACGCAATCATTCACCTGGTCGGTATTATTCGTGAGTTTCCGGGTCGTGGCGTCACGTTCAAAAAGATGCACGTTGAGGCGACCCAAAACATCCTGGAAGCCGCTCAGGCCCAGGGAGTGAAACGCTACCTGCACATGAGCTCGAACGGTACGCGCGAGCGAGGCACGACCGGCTACCACCGCACCAAGTGGCAGGCGGAAGAACTGGTCCGCGGCTCGGGTCTCGACTGGACCATTTTCAGGCCGTCCCTGATTTTTGGCCAGGGCAGCGAATTTATCAATATGCTGTCTGAGTTGATCCGCCGGATTCCCGTGGTGCCAGTGATTGGCGACGGCCAGTACCGTATGCAACCGGTGGCCCTGGAACAGGTTGCCGCCAGCTTTGTCCAGGCCCTGCAGATGCCACAGACCATCGGTTCGACCTACCATCTCGGCGGTGGAGCCAGCTACAGTTACGATGAAATCCTAGATCTGACCGCGCAAGCCCTGGGCAAGCAAAAGGCCTGCAAGATCCACCAGCCCCTCTTCATGATCAAACCAATGATCAAGCTCATGCAGGGCAGTGAGTACTTCCCGATCACCAGCGACCAGTTAACCATGCTGGTCGAAGGAAATGTCTGCAGTAACAAGGAATGGGTTGAAGACTTTGGTGTAAAACCGATCACCTATGCAGAAGGTATCGGGCCCTGCCTGCGCAAGGGCCCTGAGACGACCCACCAGCCAGTAGCGCAGCTGAACCAGCGGACTCGCCTGCAGGCAGAAGACAAAAATCCCAAAACGGGAAATCAGGGAGACTCATAGACTGCATGCGTCAAAGACCGGCAATGAGCACGCAATAAATTGTGCCAGGGTTTAGATGCCGTCCCCGAGCGCGATGATGTCTTCAGCGGTTTTCCCATTGAAAGCGTTATGAATCCGGCTTTGATTGTTGGGTACCTCTGTCATATCGGCACTTTTTGAGAGTGTTTCATTCGTTATAGCTGTTATGATTTTGCTCATCGCCGCTTTAAATCTTTGCTGATCTTCCAACGACAATTTTTCTGTAACCTCGCGTATTGAAGCGACCGCTGTTTCATCCGGGAGAAATCGAGAGTCGGCTGACCTTCACAGGCAGCCACAGTAAGAGCAAACGTCAGCAGCAAAAACAGACAGGCAGCATTCAAACAAGTTCTCAAGACTCAGTTTCTCCCTGCATCGATATATAGTTCAACTAGGAGATTTTTTATCTTGGCAGCCAGGCACGCTCACGTTGAGCGATGACATCTCGGCAGCTTAGATTAAAACTCCAGGTTCTTCTGCACAAAACTTTCCACACTATCGATCTGGCTCTGCATCTCAGCAATCCGGTTTTCCAGCAGAATGATCTCTTCGTCCATGCGACTCAGCCTGCCCTTGACTGTCTCTCTGCGAAAAGACAGCTCTTCGCGGGCCCTTTGTACTGCTTCTTTCTGGTTGATGTCGAATGACTGCGCAAGCCCATCCTCTTCCCGCTGCAGCTGTTCCATGACATCATCAAGCCGGTTGCGGTTCATCCTCGCTGATTGCAGGTCACGTTCGAACATCTCAATGCGCCGGGAACGGAAGTTCAGGTAGGCGATGGCAATATCCAGCTTACGCAGGGTCGCGTCTTTTTGCAGCCCGCCTGCCTGCTGCTGCATTTGTTTTGTGAGGCTCTCGATGGACCTCGACAGGGTTTTCAGCTCGGCTGCAATCGTCGTCTCGTCCATGTCGACCTGTGCGGCAATCGCGCTGCTGTTCAAACTGAGGCAGAGCAGCAGAACGACGCAGGACAATGATATCGAAGCTATTCTCTTCATGACCTCTCCTTCCAAATTGATCAATAATACGCAATCCTGCAGCTCTCTACAACAGGCCCCTGATTGCCAACTGCGCAAAAACGCTGAGAATGCTGTTGGCCTCGGGGGTCTCCTGCACATTCTGCAGCAACAGGGTCACGTCCTGCCCCGCCTGGAGGAGACCGTCGGCCTGTGCCGTGACATAATCACGCATCACCCGGCTGTCGTACTCAGGATGGAACTGGACCCCCCAGGCGCAGCGTCCCAACCGGAAGGCGTGGTGCGGTTCGTAATCATTTTCGGCCAGGAGCACGGCCCCCGGAGGCAGGGTCAGTACCGACTGGCCATGGGTGGCGTGGACTTTGAAGTTTCGGGGCAGAGCGGCAAAGAGTGGATCGTGATGACCTTCAGCGCAGAGCCTGACAGCAACGGTGCCAACTTCCCGACCGCCGGGATGATAGTCAACCCGGCCGCCCATGGCGCGCCCGAGCAATTGGTGGCCGTAACAGATACCGAGCAGGGGGATTCCTGACTGGACCAGTTCGGGAATCCAGGCCTCTATGGCCAGGCTCCAGGGCAGGTTGTCGGTGACCATGCAGTGCGCACCGGTTATCACAACCGCGCAACATTCTCGGGGCTCCGGCAGAGTTTCTCCCCGGACAGGGTCGACCACCTGGACAGACTCAGGATCGACACCCAGCCCCCGGCAAACCATGTCCTCGAAGTCACCGTATTTTTCAGCGGTGTCAGCAAAGGTCGAGCCGGCTTTAACAATAATGATTCTTTTCATGGGTCCTGGTGAATTATCGGTTCTCAGGGGTGTTTAAAAAGAGCGCTGTTGAAAAATAACGCTCCATGCGGTCGGGAAAGACAGTGACTATCTTCGCTGCGGGGTCGATCTGCCTGGCCATCTCAAGAGCCGCGAAGTAGTTCAGACCACTGCTCGGTCCCACCGCGAAGCCTTTTCTGATCAGAGCGCGGGTCGTTTCCAGGGCTTGCTCTTCCTCCACTTCGATGGTGACCATCCCGGCAAGATCAGCGGAGCGCAGGATCTCCGACTGGTTGTCCATCACGCCCGGCACGCAGGTGCTGAAGCTGCAGCACTCCGCCTGCTGAAAGCAACCGCAGGCGTAGTGGGCCTCTGCGCTGACGCACACGGGACGCGCCAGAACGGGGATCGTTTTACAGCCGGCGTCGCGAAAGCCTTTATACAGGCCGACCAGGGTGCCGCCGGTGCCAACGCCACTGACAACCGCGTCGACTCTCCTGCCTGGTATCTCGGCGAGGATTTCTGCCGCAGTCGCGCGCCTGTGGGCCTCCGCGTTATCGATGTTCTCAAACTGCCTGGGCAGAAACGCTCCCTCGGTTCGGGCCAGTTCATGGGTCAGCTCAATGCAGCCGGCCATGCCCTCTGCAGCAGGAGTCAGGCGCACCGTTCCACCGTAGGCACGAATCATTTTGACACGTTCGTTGCTGACACCTTCGGGCATCACGGCGACAAAGCGCAGTCCCATCTGGGCACATACCATCGCCATGGCGATACTTGTCGAACCGCTTGAGGCTTCGCAGACCAGAGAGCCCGGCCTGATGGCCCCTTCGCGCCATGCCTTGGAGAGAATATAGGCTGCAATGCGGTCCTTGGTGGACCCGGAGGGGTTGAGATATTCAAGCTTGCACCAGATCGTCGGCTGGCCTGCGATGCAGCTGCACCGGTTGCAAAGGTGTCGGTGCGACAGATTCGACCAGTCGGCTGAGATTCGGCAGATCGATTTGAGTTGACATAATCATCCCTCAGTCCAGGCGGTGGTGTTGAGATCAGGAGGTCGTCGAACTACTTGAGAAAGAGCTCGGAGCTGACGTTGAAACGATAAATTTTGAACGTGCCGTCCCTGGGAAGCAGCTTGAGGTTGATGACCGCGTCCCCGTGTTCGTAGTGAGCATCAACATTATATTCGACAATGGTCTGCTGACCGATATCGCTCTCCTGAACTTCGTGGACCTCATCAAACCTTGCCTTATCCATGCTTTTCAGTTGACCCAACCTGGAAAACATCGTCATGGCCTTTGCAAAGCTTTCCTCGGGGATGGTTGACAACACCTCGGAAGCCATCAGACCCCTGGTCGTTTCAGTGTCCCATTGCGAAAGCTGCGGGATGATTCTTTCCAGATAAGGAGCAGCGAGGACATCATACTCCGAGGTTTCATACCGGTCGTAAATCGCCGACCCGCCAATGATCACAATGATAGCGACCAGCCAGATGATCAGGAGCATGAAGAATTTTTTCAGAGACTGCTTTTTTTTCACGGTAGGCCTTTCACCTTTTCCCCTTGAAGCGGGTCGATTCTGTCGAGTGACGGGTTGATTGCTAACGATCGGTCAGCGCGAGACGAGCTCCAAATCCGAGAAAAACCATGCCCGTTGCCCAGCGCAGGACGGTTTGGAGCTTACCAGATTTTTTCAGTTGGTGAGCGACTCCACTGGAGAACAAGATCAGATGGCTGTGAACAATAGCGGCGACAAAAGCATGCGTGGCCCCCATTGCGGCGATCTGCAGCTCGGGATTGTGCGCTGCGGGATCGACAAACTGTGGCAACAAAGCCAACATCAGTAGAGAGATCTTGGGATTAAAGAGACTCACAAAGGCGCCATTGCGGAAAATTTTCCAGAGGTCCGTTGCGGACACTGCGGTTGCTGTGTTCAGTTTTGACCCGCCCCGAAAGGCGCGCAAGGCCAGGTACAGCAGGTAGGCGACACCGAGAAACTTGATGAGATGAAATGCTGTCGAAGAATACTGCAGCAATGCGGCAAGACCGAGGGCGACAGCAACAGCGTGACAGAGGATCCCGGCAGAGTTGCCAAGATTGCCGACCATACCGGCCTTGCGACCGTAACCAAGCGTGGTTGAAATGGTGTAAGCCCAGCTTGGCCCGGGAGATAAAGCGATCATCAGGCTGACCGCGACAAATCCCAGGTAGGGGGTGCCCAGGGCGGGGGTGATATCGGACATGTTCTCCTCAAGAGCGTTGCGTGGTGATGCCTGCTTTTTCGAACCACGAGGAGATTATCATTTTAGGTATGGAGACACCACTTTTAATTGCCCGTGGTCATGCACAAGCTCTTATGATTTGCCGGCAAGCCATAAGGCTTTGCTCCAAAAGAGGCATCGGCCTGAATATAGTTGACAAAATAAGTCATGTTTTATAAGAATGACGATCGTTTTTTAAAATAACTGCGAGGAATTAAAGACATGGCTAAATTCACTGGTCCAAAAGGCAAGCTCGTGCGCCGCTTCGGCGTCAATATATTCGGTAACCCAAAGTATGATCGTCTCCTCGAACGCCGCAGTCACGGACCCGGCCAACACGGTCCGACTCAGGGGCGGCGCAAGGTCTCCGACTACGCCCAGCAGCTGATCGAGAAGCAGAAGCTGCGCAACAGCTACGGCCTGCTGGAGAAACAGTTCCGTCGCGTCTTCCGCAAGGCTCAGCAGATGCGCGGCATCACCGGCGAGAACCTGTTGGTTCTGCTTGAGACCCGTCTCGACAGCCTCGTCTTCCGCGCCGGTTTCGGCTGCACCCTGATGCAGTCGCGGCAGCTGGTCAACCATGGCCATATCAACGTCAATGGCCGCCGGGTCGACATTGCCTCCTGCCGGATCAAGACCGGCGATGTCATCACTGTCCGCGACGCTGCTGCGTCCAGAGCCCTGGCGACGCGCACCCTGATGGAGAATCCCCGCTTTTCAGGAGCGGATTGGCTGACAGTGGACAAGCAAACGCTGACGGTCACGGTCAATCGTCTGCCGCAACGCGACGAAATTCAGGCTCACGCCAATGAACAGCTGATTGTCGAGCTCTACTCGAAATAGTTGTTGGTCGGGAGCTGAAGATCTGCCCACAAGGCGTTCAGTCGTGCTCGTGACGGACAAAAGCGACCAGCCCTGCGCACGCGATCAGCAGGCCAAAGATTCCGGGCAGATTCGGCAGGCTGGCCTGCAGGAAGAACGCTTCTCCAGCGAGCGCAAAGAGGACTTCACTTGATTGAGTCGCGTCAACCGCGGCAAGCTTGCTGGCATTGTCCGCGCCGTTGCGCGCCGACAGAAAGAGTGAGGTGGCGATCACACCCGAGAAGAGCGCCACCAGGGCAACGTTGACATATTGGCCATGAGAGGGGACTGTGGCGTCGGTGAAGGGAAACAGCAGGATCCAGAACGGCAGGCTGCCAAGAGAGAGGAGCAGGACCTTGGCAAAAGCATTCTCCAGCAGTGGGCCGTCTACCCCGGGCAGACCTTTGCGACCACGCTTGGCTTCCCAGACGAGTTGATTGCCAAGCGGATAGAGAAAGGCCGCAGCCAGAACGGGCGTAGCCCCTGAAAGCAAGGTCGAGGCGATGGTCTGTCTCGATCTGGCTGATATTGACGAGGAACACGCCGACAAAAACGATCACAGCGTAGAGCCAGATCTTTTTCGAAAACGTCTTGCCGAAAAGCATCAGCACGAACAGGGACGCAATTATGGTCGTCTGCCAGGTCGTGGCCACGACCCAGCCCGGCGAGTGATCGGCGGCGAAACAGATCAGGGCGTAAAAACCACCGAAGCCGATGCTGCCGCAGATGACCCAGAACAACCAGTGCCGGCGGAATTCCGCAAGCACCCGCCTGAGGTAAGCCAAGCCCTTGAAGGCGCAAAGCCCCAGACCGAGAAAACCCACCATGTACAGGTAGCGCAGGGCGGCCGACCAGTACCAGTGCCCGCCTTCGAGACTCATGGCCCGGTTGAAGATGAAGGTGGCGCTGAAAAACATGCCAGCGGCCAGGCCGAGCAGCATTAAACGTAGCATTGTATCCTTTATCGGTCAGGAGAGCGCCTCACCTAACAGCGACCCGTCAGATTATCGGGAGAGAAGAGTGACTCTAGAGTTGAGAGCTCGGATGGCACTTTCGACTTGTGAACACCCAGGGCATATGTCCAATACGAACTTTTGTTCTGCCTGACAAAGGGGTAAACTTGATCATGCTGTTATATCCAGAGGAGTCATTATGTCAAAACCGATCAAGATTGAAAAGCTCGAACCAAAAAAACGACACGGCCTGATCGTCGTCATCACCGGCAACGGCAAGGGCAAAACGACCAGCGCCATGGGGATGGCGTTACGGGCCAGCGGTCATGATATAAAAACCTGTATTATCCAGTTCATGAAGGGTGATCTCTACACAGGAGAGTGGGATGGCGTGAAACGACTGGATGGACTCTGGTGGAGTTGCATGCCACCGGCATGGGCTTCTGCGGCATCCAGGGCAACCCCTACAGTCATGCCGAGCACCGTGCCAGCGCCCAGGCGGCCATAGAGCTGGCCCGGCAGAAGATCTCCAGTGGCGACTACGGAATCGTCATCCTCGATGAAATCAACAACGCGCTGCAACTCAAGCTGGTCGATCTTCCGCAGGTTCTGGAGCTGATCAAGGGGAAACCGGAGCAACTGCATCTGGTCATCACCGGGCGTAACGCCCACCCGGATGTCACAGACCTCGCGGACACGGTCAGCGAGGTCTGTGAGGTCAAGCATGCCTACCAGAAGGATATCGAACCTCAGCCGGGGATTGATTATTAGATTCGTGATGCGAATGCCTGGTGGGCAGGCTATGATCCAGACATGCTGACAAATGAGTTCGACCAGAACGACCTTTCAGGGGTCGTTCTTCTACTTCAACGCTGCAGGGCACCGTTATTGTCTCACATTCTGCGCGCCTATTAGAGCCCAAAAAAAATAATCCCCCAGAAAAAACGTGAAAATAAATTTGATTTATTTAATTAATTAAGGCTATAGTTTATTTTCCCAAAATTTCTGAGTCCCGTCGCTACCAAAGACTGCTCTTTAAGGTTCAAGGTCCAATGAATACTGGCGCGCAAAAACACAAGAGATACTCCCTCTCATATGTCAGCAACCAATGGCTGTTCTGGATTGTTTTCGGCCTCCTTCTGATCTATTACGTTGCCGATTCGGCGATGGATTCATTTATCTTTGGACAAGAACCTTTCATTGAACAGCTCTTCTCACCAACCCCACATGAGCTAGCCATCCGCGTTCTATCCGGGGCATTTCTGTTTGCATTCTCTCTTTATGTCAAACAACTGCTAATAAAAAACCAGTCATTGCAAGATCAGCTTCTGCTGCAAACGCAAGAACTTATCAACTCGACCCTGGAACGAGAAGCATTTACTTATGCGTTCTCGCATGAGATGAGGACTTCTCTAACCTGCATCTACCTTGCCGAGCAAACATTCAGCGAACAGTACAATCATCAACTTGAAGAAAATGGACAGGAGTTGATCAATCAGATTCATAGCACCTGCGAGAAGATGTCAGGACAGATTGATAACATGCTTGACCTCTCGACTGTTCTGCGGGCCAAACTCAACCGTCAACAGGTTGAGTTGAACAAGTTGGTTCTTGACGTAGCCAGTGAAATCAGGTCGTCCAGCGACGACATGACAGTATCGGTAGATGCCGAGAACAAAATGATCACTTCCTGCGACCCGGAGTTGATGCGTCTGGCAATAAAAAATTTGTGTATGAGTATTGTTGAGTGCTGCAAACCTAGCCGTAATATCGAAATCTCCGTTGGCACAGTTGAATCTGAAGAGGGCAGGCAGACGTTCTTCTTCCGGAACAATGGTTATCTATCACAACCAGTTGATCCCAACAAACAACCTCTTTTGGCATCGGTCCCCGCAAAAACTGACGGCGTCCAGCAAGGACATGTTTGTATTGATCTGGTAACCGCTGTGATTAATCGACATGGAGGGAAAGTTGGCGTGAAAATTCCCCCGACATCGGCACCACCGTTTTCTTTTCAATCTGAATTTTCTCTGTCTTTTACGGGGACGAACTAACCAGATTTTATTTGATGTTTGCCAAACCATTTCTGGACGCCATGAATCAGGACCAAGTACTGGCCTGCGCTCACGTAGTGGAACTCTTGAGAAAACGGTTCAACAACGGACCGCTGCCCTGGAAGAAGAAAGAACCAGGATACAGATGGTCCCCGACGGCATGCCAAACCCTGCTTACATTGTCACGAATGACCTTTGAAATATGCTGGGGCTTTGCTTTACTTTTAATCGGTGATATTTAAGAAAGCAGGCGACCGTGGCTTTTTCAGATTGAAAGAAGAATTGTGGCCATCGCAATCAGTCTTTGTTTATCTGTTTTGGAAAAATAGGCAGCACAACCATGCTTCCGCGCTTCTTCCTTGCTTACCTTTTCAGTGGTCAACAAAATTACAGGAGTGAATTTATTAACCTTGTTCCTCTTCCGTACATAGTCAGCCAGATCAAAACCGCTCATACCAGGCATCATTAAGTCTGTGATGATCAGGTCGAATTGATTACTGAAACAGATTTCTCCACGGACAGGGTCTTCCAGCACTGCTGTCTCACAGTTTAATCAATAAATAGAAGGCTGGAAACTCCTTGTGGTATACTCAGTTCGCCAAAACACAAGTAACTACAAGGGTTCCAAGCCTGGCACATTGTAACACTGTTCTTTCTCAAATAGTACGAATTTTCCCGAGACATGAATTTCAGTCCCTTGCCAACAAGCACCACGAGGGGCAGAAATTCCGCTCGTTTCCCGCTGGTCCCAGTTTGTTGCCATGCTGACTGCACAACTGTCAGCGCGGAGCAGTCTGCGTGACGTTGTCGACAACCTCGGCGTGCAAGGCGGAAAACTCTACCACCTTGGCGTCAAGGCCTTCAGCCGGGCGACACTGGCGCGCTGCAATGAAAAACAGCCGCACACGCTATACGAAGAACTGTTCAAACGGCTCCTCGGGCGCTGCCAGGGCATGGCGCCACGCAACAAGAAGTTCAAACTTGACGGCAAGATCTACCTGCTCGATGCCTCGCTGGTTGATCTAACGCTCTCTTTGTTTCCTTCGGCCGAGCTGCCAAAAGACCAAGGGGGCGGCCAAGTTGCATGTCGGCCTTGATGTCGACGGCTATCTGCCCGCATTTATCGACTTTACCCGGGGCAATGAGCACGAGATCAACCGGGCCAGAGAGCTTGAGCTGACGAAAGGCTCCTACGTCGTCTTTGACCGAGGCTATACCGACTACAGCTGGTACCAGGAACTCACGGAAGACGGCGTGTTCTTCGTCAGTCGGCTGAAAAGTAATGCCATCGTGACGCCTGGTCGCAAGCGGCGCGGTCGCAAAAGTCCCGGTGTTATCGAGGACCGGGAGATTCGATTGGGCAAACTGCCCGAAACCTTCAGACTGGTCACGTATCTGGACAAGGAGACCGACATCACCTATCAGTTCGTAACCAATGCACTGGACATCCCGGCCCAGACGGTAGCTGATCTTTACAAAGAGCGTTGGCAGATTGATTTTCTTCAAGTGGATCAAGCAGAACCTGCGTGTTAAGAGCTTTCTCGGCACCTCGATGAATGCCGTCAAGACCCAGCTCTGGATCGCCCTCTGCGCATACTTGGTGCTCTCGTTCCTGAAGTTCCAGTCGAAGATTGGCGCTTCGCTGCAACGTATGTTGCGAATTTTACAGCTCAATTTGTTTGAACGGCGCGATTTACAAACGCTATTTTCTCCA
The DNA here is from genome assembly GCA_963707155.1 of uncultured delta proteobacterium. GTDB lineage: Bacteria > Desulfobacterota > Desulfuromonadia > Desulfuromonadales > BM103 > M0040. Next base: position 22,639 of record CAVPPD010000039.1, read on the forward strand.
CCAAAGCGCAAATTATCATTATGTGACAGGCAGTTAGAACTTATCTGAAACAAATATCTCCACGGACAGGGGTCTTCCAGTATTTCAACTGCTTTTTCACCTGATTCAGCAGTAACGACATCATAGTCTTCAGAAAAATCATCGGACAACTGTGCAAGAACAACGGGGCTGTCATCAACGATTAGGATTCTTTTTTTCATACTCTGAATTTTAGCATAAAAAGGTGTATAACTCTGTGGTGTTAATTGAAACGCTCTGTTCTTCTACGGATTAAGGCGCATATTAAATTGCTCTATCAATAACCCACCCGTTTTCGTCTCGGCAGGCGTGATTAAAAGGACGTTTTTCTTATTGGTATCTTAAAGCATGCTTTAGTACCCTTTCCAATAGAACTCTCAACCCATATTGAGCCACCATGATCATCAACAATTTGTTTGGCGATACACATTCCTAAGCCAAGCCCCCTTACAGCAGTGTCAGTACCATCTGCACGATAAAATTTATCAAACATCTTGTTTATTTGCTCTTCGTTCATTCCTACACCTTGGTCAGCAACAGAAACGAAGCAATAGTTCTCTGACTTTGTTGCAAGGATGAAGATGTCACTGTTTTTAGGTGAATATTTAACTGAATTACTAAGCAGGTTTTCTACAACTTGCGTTATGCGAATTTGGTCCAAAAGGATTTTTTCTGGAACATCTGGGGCGACTTTCAAGGTTATGTTTTGTTTAGCGGTCAAACTGAAACGGTTGACGATTTTCCCTAACAAGCCCACCAATCGAAGTCGGATTTAAGTCTAATGGAATACTTTGTCCAGATTCAATTCGGCTAACGTCCAGAATTTCATCAATAATTTTTGCAATTCGCTCAGTATTTTCATGTATTTCTATTTGAAAGTCCTTCCTCTGTTCCTCCGTAAATCCACCACCAAGATCACTGTCAGTTAACAATTCCGAGTAACCCATAATACTTGCAATCGGAGTCCTCAATTCATGTGCTGCGGTTGATATGAATTCAGTTCTTAATCTGGTCCATTTCAATCAATGCCCGTTCCGGCTTTTTTTTCAGCGCTAATGTCACGAATTACGACCAACATACATCGCTCATGATTGATATTGATTAAGCGGGCCGAAAGTAATCCTGGTTTTGTTTTTCCATCTGAAACTCTAAAATCGGCCTCAAGATTGTTGACTTCTCCGACTTTTTTCAGTGCGTCCAGAAAAGGTTGTCGCTTATCCTCATTCGCCCAAAGACCAAGGTCGTCAGAATTGTGTCCAATTGCTTCAAGTCTTTTAATACCTGTTTTTTCTTCAAAAGCTTTATTGACATCTATAAACCTTCCCTCTTCAAGTGATGCAAGTATTACTGGGTCGGGATTGGCCTCAAACATTTGACGAAAGCGTTCCTCGCTTTCTTTAAGGGCTGTCTGTGATCGTGCACGTTCTGAGATGTCCTTGAATATGGTAAGGAGATGGGGTTCACCATGTAGACTGATCATCTTTGCAGAAACTAGTGCCTGCCTTATCTTATTGTCACTGGTACGCATGGGCGCTTCAATGTTTCGGGCAAACCCTTCTTCACGTACTTGTTCGATCATTCTCTCTCGATCTTCAATATTAACCCATGACCCGAGTTCTATCGAAGAACGGCCAATCAGTTGGTCGCGTCTAAAACCTGTTACTGCATCATATGCTTGATTTATATCAATAACCATTCCATCACTCATACGTGTAATTGCAACCACGTCTGGAATAGTTTCAAATATGGTGTGGAAGCGATGTTCACTGTCTCGTATTGACTTTTCTGCTTCTCGACGAATGGTAATGTCACGCCAGACAGTGTGTATAGAATTTCCGTCGCTGGATTGTATTGCAGTGAGGGAAACTTCCACTGGTATAATTGACCCATCCTTCCTGAGATGGTCCCACTCAAACTTGTGGTTACCTCTCTCTTTAGCGAGCCTCATCATCTCTTCGGCTTTTTCAACAGAAGGTCTTCCGTCGGGCTGAAATTCTGGAGACAACTTGAACGGGGGAGTATTTATGACCTCCTCTTTCTTGGCATAGCCAAGCATCTTCACAGTGGCGTTATTGCAATCCACAAAAATACCATTATCAATGATCAGCATTGCATCAGCAGAATTATCAAAAAAGATTCGGTATTTCTTGTCGTCTGTACTCAACTAACACCTCTACTTGGAACGCAAAAAGCCACTCCTTATTTCAGTGGATGGCTCTTAAATAGATGGGCTTGAATATAGGTAGGGCATCGTCCAATATGTTTCCCTGTTCTCATTACTTATTATTTGAAATAACGTTTGATTGTACCCTGACCAGAACTAAACGTCAAAACCAAGGGGACTCAACCAAGGGGACTCAAATAGCGGCGAGTCCCTTTCCAATATACCCTGAATTTTGCTATGAGGAATATGAACATTTGGCAGGATTTTTAGAAATATTGACATTTAAAAAAATCACCCACAGTCTAGGAGGTGACTGCGGGGCAACGGGTTTTGTGTTTCTCTTAGGAGGTATCCCACGAAGAATCATGTTCTGTTGTTAATACCTTGCCGTTCTGGTCTGATACATCAAGAAGAAAAATGCGTGAGAAAATGGCCACTCGGAATTGATCCAAGTGGCCAGCATTTCATCGTCTTCAATTGCTAGCGGATCTGCTTAAATTCTACCCGAAAAGCATCCACACCTTTACTGGAGCCCTCTCCTCGGCGAGCGATGTTTGCCCTGGTCATGCATTAGCGGTTTTATTTTCTTCGCCAGTTCCTGCTGCTCGGCAGTGAGCAATTGAGATACCTCATGCTTGGCTCTGGCACGGGCAACGAACATATCAGTTTTCAGGCTTTCCTGAGACCTGGCGAGGCTGCGAACAGCATTCTCATCGAAGCTGTCGCTATCGAGCAGGGCACGCATCTGTTCACGACCCTGCTGCATCTGCTGCCTGGTTGCTTCCATCTCGGCGCGCTCCTGTTCATGGATGGCGCGAATCTTCTCCAGCTGGGTTTCACTCAAATCGAGCACCCCGGCCATAACCTCCAGGCGCTTTTCATGATTCATGTTCCTCCGTTCCTGCCGGTCTTCGAAAGCCGGTCCACTGCCCATTTCAGCCAAGGCGATACCACTGAAAACGCCCGTCGCCAGCATGGTGCCAATAACCATCAATGTAATCACTTTGCTTTTCATAACGGTCTCCTTACATGTCTTTAGTTGATTGAAGTCAATTCTTGGTCCCGGCTGAACCCGCCGGACCCTTATCTCTATTGTTGTTTCTTCCGCTCACCTATCCCTTCGGGCACTGCAACCAGCTGACCACGGCGCTCCTCGCAGGTTGCCGTTATGGTTTCACCTCTTCGACCGGTAAATTTCACACTGTCGCCAACCTGTTTGCCTTCGCAGGCTTCAATCGCTTCAGGTGGTGGGCCCTTGCCGCGTTTGCCTTCAGCATTACTGCCATAAGCCCAAGCTGTGACCGGAACCAGGCTAACCAGTACCAGTAAACTGATGGTGGCCGTCATCTTCGAGTTTTTCATGTCATACTCCTTTCGGTTTATGTGGGCACTACTGCCTTGTGTTTGTTACAAGCTAGTCCCCGAATGAGGAGCAAATATGGAAGAAATAAGGAAATAACGCGGTGTGACGAAATTATTCTGGTTTTCTCGAAATCGATTATGCTACCAACGAAACAGAGCACGTGAGTTCACGGAGGCAGGATGCGACTTGGTATTAAATACAAATTGATGTTGATCATCCTCGCGACGATCAGCCTGGTGGTCGTCTCCATCAACCTGATCGGCCAGTTGAGCTTCCACCGCGGTTTCATCCGTTTTGTCAACACCACTGAGCAGGCCCGTCTCGAACAACTCGCAGGGGAGTTGGAAAAACTTTACGTCGAAGAAGGCAGTTGGGACTCCTTGCGTGACCAACCTTTGCGCTGGATGAACCTGGTGCGCGGCGCAGATTCTGACCGACCACCGCCACCGCGTATCGGTGGCCGCCCGACCGGGGCAGGCAATGGTCAGCGACGCGACCGGCTTCGCGAGCCTCCACCGGAAAAGCTGCGTCATTTCGAAGCGCGAGTGGTACTGCGCGACGCCGATCAGCAGATTCTTTTCGGTTTTCCACACCTGTTTGAAGAGATCGAATATCAACCACTCAGACACAATGAGGAGACGATCGGCCAGCTCGGCCTCGCCCCGCAGAAGAGGCTGGCTGATCGCCTGCAACTGCAGTTCATCAAGGAGCAAAAAACCACCTTTGCCCTGATTGCCCTCGGCATGGTTGTGCTGGCCGCCCTGCTGACCCTGCCGATCACCGGCCGCCTGGTCCGACCAGTCAGAATACTGGCCGCGGCAACCCGCGAGCTGACAGGCGGCAATTACAAGGTTCGCACTCCGGTCACAACGGAGGACGAGCTCGGCCAGCTCTCCAGGGATTTCAATATCCTCGCAGAGACTCTGGAGCAGAATGAGCAGGCTCGCCGCCGGTGGGTGGCCGATATCTCTCATGAACTGCGGACCCCGCTGGCAGTGCTGCGTGGCGAGATCGAAGCCTTGCAGGACAATGTCCGAGAGGTGACCCCGCAAACGCTGACGACCCTGCACGGCGAGGTGATGCAGCTCAACCGCCTGGTCAGTGACCTCTATGAGCTTTCCATGTCGGACCTGGGTGCCTTGACCTATAAGAAGAAGATGGTTTCCCCGGTTGCTGTCCTGAAGAACACCGTTGCGCTCTTCCAGCCGCGCCTCGATGCCCATAACCTGAATCCGGTCTTGGATCTCGGCGCAGCGGAAGGGGTGGAGATGCTGGCCGACCAGGAACGCCTGCAGCAGTTGTTTGCCAACCTGCTCGAAAACAGCCTGCGTTATACTGAGACCGGAGGTCGCCTGGAGATTCGCACGGAATCCTCCGGTCGTCGCCTGACCATCCATGTCCTCGATTCTGCTCCGGGGGTTGCGGAGAGCGACCTGCCGCAGCTTTTTGACCGCCTCTACCGGGTCGAATCCTCACGCAGCCGCGCCGCCGGTGGAGCCGGCCTGGGGCTGTCGATCTGTCGCAACATCGTCGAAGCTCATGGCGGCAAGATCGAAGCCAGACCGTCTCCCTACGGGGGCCTCTGGCTGATCATCAACCTGCCGCTGGACGGATAGAGTCATGAGTCGCAAGATCCTGATTGTCGAAGATGAGCCGCGCCTGGCCGCGTTGTTGCGTGATTACATCGCCCAGGCGGGCCTGTTGCCGCACATCATTGATAATGGTCTCGAGGTCGTCAACTGGGTCAGGGAGGAGCGACCGGATCTGATCCTGCTCGACCTGATGCTTCCGGGCAGGGACGGTATGGAGATTTGCAAGGAAGTGCGCAGCTTCTCAGAGCTGCCGATCATCATGGTGACCGCGCGGGTCGAAGAGATCGACCGCCTCCTGGGGCTGGAACTCGGCGCGGACGATTATATCTGTAAACCGTTCAGCCCTCGCGAGGTCGTCGCCCGAGTCAAGGCGGTCTTGAGGCGTTCTGCGGGAAAAGATTCGCTGCCGCAGGCCACGTTGAAACTTGATGAAACCCGCTACCTGGCAACCTTGCACGGTCAGAAGCTTGATCTTACGGCCGTTGAGTTCCAGCTGCTCAGCGTGCTGGCCAGATCGCCCGGCCGGATCTATTCACGCGATCAGCTGATGGGGCATATTTACTCCGACCAACGCATCGTCGAGGATCGCACCATCGACAGTCATATCAAGAAACTGCGCAAGAAGCTGGACGCAGCCTCAGGCGGAGGGCAGCTGATTCATTCCGTGTACGGGGTCGGCTATAAATTTGAGTTATTAGAGGACTGAGATCAGCCGTGAGACTTGGGAACAGAACCTTGCTGACCATTCCGGTGAATGGTCATCGCCAACCGATCGGCTGGTAACCTTTATCCCGCAGGCATTGATCAACGAAACGAATGTAGATCTGGGTTGGTTCCGAAGCCTCGAAAGCTCCGCCGACCAGGGTCGCGGTCGCGGCACCTGCTCCACCGATGGCTGCCCCGCGACCGACACTTCCACTCGAAGAGATTGCGCCGACGACAGCCCCGGTGGCTCCTCCGACCGCACCGGCCTTGGCCGTGTTCCTTGGCAACTCCTCGCCTTTGCCCGAGTTGGCACCACTGGCTTCAGCGGCACTCATGCATGCATTGATGTCTGCCTCTGCCTGGGCCTGGCCGACCGCGTTCAGATGGGCGTTGGGATAGAGCACCGGCTTTTTCGCGCTGGCACAGCCAACCACGGCGAGAGTTGCGCACAGCAGCAGAAGACTGAGAATTGCTTTCATGGTTGCCCCCGCAAGTGTTTATGGGTGAGAAAAGAACTCTCCTGATTATATCTCAGGCCGTCCTGCAACAAAGTTCGATTCCAAAGGCCGGCCAATTTTCTCTGTATTTCATGGTGTTGAACTACTTCAAGCTGTTTAAACCCACAAAGCTGCCATTGTTGTCTTCAGCCAGCCGACGCATCAGGGCGGCGAAGCGGGCGGCATTCTGTCCGGCTCCGGGTTGCGTCAGCAGCACGGGAAAGCCAATCGTGTGGATTCGGACCCGGCTGCCCTTGCCTGCCGAAGTATTCTTGCGGCGGACCGTATCGACCACGTTCTGCATCAGTCCACCGGAAAAATCGTCACCGAAGACGTAGAGGCTGATCCGTTTGTCCGCAGCGTAGAAGCGTTGAATCGCTATGGTGATCCCTTCGACCGGGCTGGAGTTGGAAAAAGGTGCCCAGGAGGAGAGCCGGTCAAGGATGGCGCGACGACGGGCTTGCGAGTCGGGAATCCAGTTGCCGGCATACTGGGAGAACATGTAGTCGCCCATATCGTTGAGCACCTGCACCCCCTTGACCCGGGGGTAGATATCGAGGATCTCCTTCATCTTCTGACGCACCAGCGGCCAGGCAAAGCGCTGCATGCTCCCCGAGGTGTCGATGACAAAGATGATGTATTCGCTGTCCACCGGGATGCCGCCGATCACGGCATCCTCTTTGGGGCGCTGGTAGTCGGCTGAGGAGCTGACGCATCTCGGCGCTCAATTCCTGCTTGGCGCTCTTCAGCTCATCGACGATCAGGCTCTGTGCTTCGGATGCCGTGCTGGCCAGGTGGATATTCTCCTTCGATATTGGTCAAGGCCCCCTGCAGCCGGGCCAGCTTTTCCTTGTGTTCGGAGAGCTGTTCCTGCCTGGCGATCAGCTCACGGTTGAGAATCTGCGTTTCGCCACGGATCTCATGGAGCTCTTCTTCCAGCTGCACCACCAGGCCGGAGAGGTCGACATTGGTCTGCTCGATGACGCGGGGCTCGGAGATCTTCGAGATGACCAGCAGCAGGATGATGGCCCCGAAACCGCAGGAGATGACGTCGAGGAAAGAGAGGTTGAAAACCTCGATCTGGCGGCGACGCGTTCTCATGGCCAGTCCCTCGTCGGAGTGAGGAAGGACCCGCCGGTTTCGATGGCGAGCTGCCAGAAAGAGATCGCGGCCATGGGATCACCTTCCATCGGGAAGAGGATGGTGTTCACCGGCACGGCTCTGGGCAGGACACGGGTCGCCTGGAGGAAGAGTTTCAGGCGCTCGTCGCCGGAGATGGTGTTCTGTGAAGACTTCTTCTCTCCCTGGGTTGGCAGGCCGTCGGTGAGCAGCAGGATATTGTCCGGACGCGGCTTCATGCGCGCAGCGGCAGCAAAAGCGTTGTAGAGGCTGGTCCCGTCCCCGCGGGACGGTCTGTTTCAGCGCTGCCAGCATGCGGTTGACATTCTGGTTGTCAGAGGTCTTGACCCAGCTCCCCCGCAAGTCGGCGACCACCGGGTCGGCCTCGGTGTTGAAGGTGTAGATCTGCAAGCGCACTGTCTGCAGGCAGGTTGGCCGTCAGCCACTCGACGGTCCTGATGGTGCGCTGCCATTTCGGCGCGGCCCGCTTCGCTCTGATCATCGAGGTTGCGGCGGACGATGATGTTGACAATGGTCTCATCGAGCATGCTGGCAGAAGCGTCGACCAGCAGCAGAACCCGCTTGCCGCCAAGGCGCAGACCGGTGAGATACTGCCGGTCGCCCTGGCCGATAAATTCGCGCACCTGGGCTCCCCGTGCCAGTTCCGTCTGCTGCTCCGCGCCGATCCGCTGACTTTCCTTGTCCAGATTGAGCAGATCCGATTGCAGCGCGTTGATGTGCTTTCTGGCGGCCTGGCTCTTGCCGCTCATCGTGGCCAGCTCGACCCTGGTCTGCTCGAGGCTGGCGATGACCTGTTCCGAAAGGCCCTCGGTGCGAACGATCTCCGCCTCGGTCTGGACCATGCTGTTCTGCAGGCTGACCAGGTGCTCCGTGCCGACCTTGACCTCACGCTCAAGACGCGTCACCTCGCTGCGCAGATCAGCGACGATCTCTTGCCGGGTGGCGATCATGTCGCCGTTCAGCAGCATCACCAGCAGCACGACGGCGCCGAAGCCGCAGCACATGACGTCGAGGAACGACAGGTTGAATTGTGATGTACTACGCCGGTTTCTGGACACGGGATGACCTCTGTTCAGGAGCCTGTCGGCTTAAGGCGGCGAGCTTTGATCCGCAGCTTGTTGATCAGGTTGCGCTGGCAGTAGGCGACGGCATCGTGGATCAGACCGCTCCTGCCGGTGCTGGAGTTGATGAATAAAGAACATCATCACGATGCTCAAGACCAGGGCGATAAAGGTGGAGTTGAACGCGACACCGAGGTTCTGGGTCACGCCGGTGATATCGCCTTCGACGGCACGATGGGCCTGGGAGAGCGCTGCACCGATGCCGCGCACGGTGCCGATGAAGCCGACCGAGGGGATCGCCCAGGCGATATAGCGGATGGTGGAGAGCTCCGAGTCGAGGCGGTCACCATAGCTCTCGCAGGTCTCGCGAACGGCCGTGGCGGCGTCCTGAATGTTGCGGGTCGCCGCGAACCTCTGCACCGCGTCCAGCAGGGCGGACGGCAGCAGGAACTCGCGACTGTCGTTCGGCAGCTCCTGCAGGCGGACAATCAGCTCGCGTGTGTCTTCCGGGCCGATCGGCATGTTCTCCGGCAACTGCAGCAGGTCGACGTCCAGCTGGCCCTGCTGACGCCAGAGCACGACGCCCTTGTAGACAAGGATCGCCAGCGCCCAGAAGAACAGGACCAGGCAGGCTTCCTGCTCGAAATCACGGATCACGACGTAGAAATTCTGTTCCTGGACCGCATCCGGCTGCTCAGCCAGGCGGGCTTGCTGCTGCCGTCAGGAAGGCTTCAGCCTTGGGCCGGATCAGTGAGACATAGGTGCCGTGCACGATGATGAAGACCAGCAGCAGGCTGAACACCTGGTAGACCATCTCGATGGGAAAGTTTTTTCCACGCATAAGTCGTATGACCTCATTCAGATATCGGTTGGAAACGGGACGGTGCTGTCCACGCTGATCTCTTCGGTCGAGTTGTAGGGCCGTGGCCAGGTCGGCGTTTTTTTCTCTTTATCACTCTTCTGCTCCGAGCTTTTCTGCTTTTCAGTGCCCTGCGGCTGCTTTGCAGTCTCCTTGTCGGCAGAGAAACCGAAGGTCGCGCTGAACAGCAGCAGCACGATGATGGTGAGCCTTTTCATGGTGCATACCTCGCAATCCGGAAGCCGATGTCGTTGGCTGGCTCCTTGCTGTAACGGCGGTAACTGAAGCGCAACTCGGTTATGCTCGCGTCGCGCCAGCTGGAGCCACGCACGACGTGATGTGTTCCCTGAGAAGCCCCGGTCGGATCGACCTCTCCCTTGCCAGAACTGGCGGGATTGGCCGCATAATAATCGTGACACCACTCGGCAACATTGCCGCCAAGGTCCTGGATGCCGACAGGATTGGCCGGGAAAGAACCCACCGGAGCTGTGGCCGCGAAGCCGTCATTGTAGCCCTCAACCACAACGGAGACGAGGTGACGGGCCGATTCGTCGGCGAAGTTGCCCACCACTCCTTTCGGCGGGTATTTCCCCGGCCAGGGGTAGCGGAGCCGTTCCTTCTGGCCAGCCATGCGGGCGGCAAACTCCCACTCTGCTTCGGTGGGCAGGCGATAGCCGGTGCCATTCGTGTCAACGACAGTCATGCGACCGTTCTCTTCTCGATAGAACGGCGGCAGGCCGTCCTGCTTGCTGAGCCAGTTGAGGAAACGAGCGGCGTCATCCCAGGTGACATTGGCGACCGGGTGAGAATCGACATCGAGAGAGCGGTTGCCTGCCATCCCGGAAGAGTGTTGAGCCTGAAAGAGCTTATAGGCCGCGTTGGTGACCTCCCGAGTGGCAAGATAGTAGCTGCGCTTCATGAGCACCTCATGTTCGCTTTCGTTGGCACGTCGGCCGGCCTCCGTTCTGGATGCGCCCATGCGAAAAGACTTTGGCGCAATCAGAACCAGCTTCTGACCCTGGGCGGTCGTCAAAACAGCTTCAGGTCCGGTCGGCGTCACGGCTTGAGACACTGCTTTTTCGCGCGGCAGGTCGATCTCGATCCGTTGACTGTAACCGGACCTCGGGGTGACTTCTCTCGAGACACTCTGATAACCACTGGCCCGCGCTTCGATCCGATGTGCCCTGGTGGGCAGCTGGAACCGTCCGCTGGCCTGGTTTTGTTGTTTGCCATCGATAGAGAGCGTCGCTGACGCCGGAGTCACAGCGATAAAGAGCGTGCCGAACTGTGGCTCGAGCCTGACGTCGAGGTCGCGACTCTCGGCAGGGCCGAGCGTCAGTTGACGGCTCTCGGGACGATGACCAGCCAGGGTCAACCGGAGCTCGTGTTGTTTCCCGGACGACAGGCTGATCGCCAGGGGCGTCAACCCCTGATAGCGGCCATCGAGTGTGACAGAGGCTCCAGACGGCTCAGAGGAGAGAGCCAGGGTTGCCGGTGATGGTTCGAGATGAAACGCACTTGGCGACAGGTCTTGCCCCGCTTCGACAAGAAGCTCGATTTCAAGAGGGGCGAAATTATCCTTGCCGAAGAGCAGTTTGCGCTCACCGGCAATCAGTTCCAGGACCAGGGGCGTCTGCCCCTGCTCCTCGCCATCGACAAAGAGCGACGCCCCTGCCGGCTCCGTCTGCAGTGTGACCACCGCCCAGGCCGGTTCAAGCTCTGCCTGCAAATTCTGCTTTTGACCGAAGCCCTCAACCTCGAACGTCATCTCAAGGGGCAGATAGCGCGCGTGTTCGAAACGGACCGAGCGCTCACCGGCAGGGACTTTGACCTCACGCAGGGGGGTCACGCCGACGGATGCACCGTCAACGACAACGGTCACACCGGCGGGTGAACTGGAAAAATCGATCAAGCCCGGCAACTTCTGCATGGTAAAGCTGTATTGACTGTTCTTGCCTGAGATCCGGACCTGCTCTTCGAGAGGCTGATAGCCTGTCTTTTCGGCACGCAGGGTATAGTCGCCGGAGAGTCCCAGGTAGCTGGCGCCGAACTTGACCGGAGGTGGAAAGCCGGAGACGGAGAGCTTGTCAGGGAGAGGCGTCACTGTGACCGCGAGGGGGTTGGCCAACAGCACGAAGGCGGCGCCCAGCAGGAGCAGCACAAACAGGATGATCGCGGCGTTTCGATAGCCGCTGCCAGCAGGACGGGAGACAGGCGCGGCCAGCAGGACCTGGTCAGAGTCACTCTCCCCGGCAGGTGTGGCTGCCACGGGCCCGGGTGGTTCAGTGGGAGGCTGTAACAGGTCTGCTGTGGCATGGGAGATATGAACTTCGAGGCGCTGCCCGGAGAGATGCCAGCGCAGCACGGAATCGCCAATGCGGGTCTGATCTCCCGACTTCAGCCAGACCGAAGCGGTCAACGCCTCATCGTTATGGTAGAGAAGCTTGACCGGGGCGTTCTCCGCCGGCTGCAGAAAGAGGTGGTCGCGGGATTCGGCCAGGTAAGCGACGACACCGGGCTTGCCATCAAGATGATTGCACAGACAGACGTTCGAGCTGTCATCCATGACAATGTGCAGTGGCAAACCGGAGTCATCAAGCGTGCGCACTTCACCATGAGCATAGATCTCGATCAAACGGTTCAAATCGGTTCCTCGCAGCGGATGGTGAACACCATTTTACCTGCCCCGGGCCTTACCCTGAGGGTTTGCCTGACATCCCTGAAACCGTCACGACTCCCGGTCGCGGTATAGTCACCGGTGCGCAGGAGCAAGGTTTTTTCCTGGAAAACTCCCAGACGGCCAACATGGTAAATCACCACCTGGGTCAGGCCGTCAGAGAGGAGCACCACGTCAACCTCGGCTTCAGCCTGTGCGATCAACGCATCCAGCTGGTCAAGCTGGGCGGCAAGGAGCGGTCCGCGCGGCGTCATCCCGGCAGCATAAGCGCGCACCTGACGCGCCTCCTGCAGGGGACCATTCTCAAACAAGCGCTCCGGCCTGGCGAAGACAGCTTTGAGTTGCTTGTCCAGATCGACGCGCAGACTGGCCCTTGTTTGACAGCTGGAGGCAAAGGCCGCTTGCGGATCAAGCTTGAGGGCCTCCTGACAAACAGACAACGCCTCCGGCCAGCGCTCTGCCTGTTCGAGTTTCTCCGCGTCCCGACGCAGGGCGTTTAACCTGGCCGTCCGTTGGGCGTCCGCGAGTTGCAGTTTCAGATCCAAAACGGCACGGTCTCCCGGCCGAATCTTTTCCGCCTGCTGCAAGGCCGACTGGGCCTGCGCGAGTTTGCCATCAGCCATCGCCTGCAGGGCACGGCCCATCGCCTGCTGGAAGGCCTGCCCGGCTATGATCGTGCGGACCCGGGCCTGGGCCTCTTGCGCCCGGGCAAAATCCGGGTCGAGGGTCAGGGCCTCGGTATAGGCGCGCAGTGCATCATCAAGCTGATCGGCGTCCTCAAGAGCCTGTCCGGCCTGGAGAGCGTCCAGAACAGCAGGCAGCTGCCCGGCCCGATGGGCGCCGGCCTGGGCTCTTCGGTCTGCGGGGTCCAGGGCAAGAGCCTTCTCGAAATAGCTGGCCGAAGCCTCGGGGTCGCCCTGCTGCAGCGCCAGCAAACCGGCAGCAACGGCTTCTTCGAGCAGCAGCTCTTGCGAAGCCATCAGCTCATCCAGGGTTTCGATGGCTCCTTCACAGGCCTGCTTGGCCGAAGGGTAATCCTGCGACTCGAACAGGCGGTCACACTCTCTGGCCAGGGCGACCGCACGGTCATAGGTGTCACCACCCCAGGCCCCGATATTCACGGCCTCGGCCTCCGCCTGTTTTTGCAACCACAGTGTCATCAACCGGTCCAGCTCCCGTGACCAGTCAGCGCCCGGAGTGACCTGCTCCCGTGATGTTTCTGCGAAAGTCGGCGCTGATTGTGTCGGCGGCCTTGGTGCCTGTTGCGGTTCAACGGGTTGGACGCTGGTTGGACTTTCCTGCTGCAAAGGCAGAAACACGACCAGCAGGGCCGCCGCCACCAGGAACAGTCCGCACACCAGTATCAGCAGCAGGGCTGTGCGCGGAGGACGCTTTTCCTCGCCCAGCCTGGCATCGGGGGGAATCAGCGACGGCGCAGGCCGCTCATAGGCTCTTTTTTCTGGCGCGGATCCTTTGTCATGGGTCGCGCTCAACGGGTTGCACAGCGTCAGCGCTCAGCCTTGGCTCTTCTGCGGCATCTTCTGCGGCTGCTTCCGGCTCTGGTTCGAGGGGCAAACCCGTCTCCGCGGCATAAATATCGCGCAGCATTTCGCGCCAGCGCTGATACTGCTCCTCGGCCGAACCGGTGAGCCTGACCGTTTCTCCGACCACTTCAACGACCAGTGGTTCCGCTTCAGAGGTAAAGGAGATATTCAGCTCTTCGATCACATCCTTGTGAATTTTGGTCTCCTCCCACTTCTGGAAACCACTATGGATCGCGGCAGCCCCGCCAAGGACCATCACCTCGGGCAAATTGGACGAGGAGAACTCATTGTTGCGGGTGCTGAGCAGAACGCCGCCGACGATCGCCGCAACACCGAACAGTTGACGGGTCAGGGCCTGTTTCTTGACCTCGTTCAGCGCCGCCAGCTCTTCGCTGTAGAGTTTCCGCCAGTCGGCGTAAGGCTGCCAGAGATCGTTATAATAACTCTCGTAGTAGCCGTTGATGGTGTCGATCAGCATGTCATCGCGGATCTGCACGGCACGCACCCGCTTGAGCATGGGATCATGGTCAACCGGCAACCGGACCACCGAGTAAAAGCCCTCATCGTCGTGAGCCAGGTATTCGGCAAAAGCATCCGGAGCCATATCCTGAGCGACCCGGAGTTCGGCGACCCGCTGGATCTTCAGGACTTCATCGGCTGACAACTGGCTGCGGTGCTCCAGCAGGTCATTGGCAATGGTGTTGTAAAGGTCCTGGAAGGGGTCTTTCTCGCTGAGGAGAGGTCGTGATAATCCACCATCTTGGAGCTCTCGGCATAGGTTTTTTCGAACCACTTGACGCCGCGCGCGTCAAAGGCCTTGATCTCGACAACCAGTTGTTCACCGTCGGAATGAATGATCGTGCCTTTGACCTGGACTTGAGCGCTACTCTCGGCAGGCACCACCCGCACCGCCCCCCATTGCCCGGTTCTCTGCATGGTGTACTTGAGATGGATGGGGATATAACGCTCTTCGGCCTGGCGGATTTCCTTTGACAGGCCCAGATCGTTAATCTCGCTGTCGGTCAATTCCACGGAGTCGAAAACGACGATCGCGACGTCAAGCAACTCGGAACTTTCGAGTTCATGGGTTGCGTTGACAGTCCTCACTCCATCGGCGACCTCGCTCCGCATCGCGGCGCAGCCCGAGATCAGCCAGAGAGCGGCCAGCAACACAGACAAACCGACCGTTCACTTCAGTCTCTCTCCCTGTTTGTTGCACGCCCTTGTACTTCCAGTATTCTTCCCAGAGCTTCTTCTTCAGCTCCGGATCAGGTTCCTTCTCGGCCGCTTCACGCAGCTGGCGGGCAACGATGTCGTCATCTTCCGGCGGCGGCAGTTTCCCTCCGGGTGCGCCGTAGACGGAATGATCCACATCAGCGGAGCCCGACCCGACGCTGCCCGGTGAGCCAGCGGAGGCTGCGGCTGCCTCTGCCCGGCTCACCACTCGCAGAAGCATCAGCGGACTCTCCTGACTCTCCGATTCCTTCTCCCAACTTCTCCAGACTCTCCAGCTTCCCCAGGCTCTCCGGCCGAGGCGCTCCCCCTGCCAGAGAGTCCCCCTGGCCGGAGGAGGACTCTCTCTGGCTGGGAACCCGGCTGGCGATCTTATCCTCTTCTTTGAGCAGCATCTCGTCAAAATCACCCAACGAGCTGAGAAAATCGCCCTCAAGCTCCGCTGTCTTCTCGCCGCGAGTCATGGCTTCAGTCGAAACTGAACCCGTCGTATAAAAAACATTGCCTGTCGGCTGCACTTGTACGGCAGGGGCTCCGACCAGCTCCACATCCGCAGGACATTGCATCCCTTCCAGTGCTGCCTCGCCACCCAGCTGTGCCAGCTCTCTGCAGTCGTTAAAAATTCGCGTATTGAGGTAGACGACAAAATCCCTGTAATCCGCCGCTTCGCCGACTGGCAGGGATAAATGCTCGAGTTCGTGCAGCGCTGTCTGGCGAGCGCTGTTGAGGGCGGAAAGAGTCATGCGAAGGGAGGAGATTCGATCCGCGTCTGCCGCCTGGAGCGGCACCACGGCGAAAACAACGGCGAGCAACGGAAGCACGCACCGAGGGAAGGCGAATCGAAGCCATGAAAAAGATAAGGAGATCGTCACTGCCGACTGAGCGCATAAGCACCTGCATGTCTGGAGAGGTTACCGTTGCGGTTCTACTCATGAGGGAGGGGCGAGACGCTGAAGTCCTTTCCCCTGAGCATTATAACATCTGCTCACGGCAAAATGAAC